>JAFDWZ010000018.1:83199-88813 GCA_018268195.1 Bacteroidota bacterium
AAAGTGCCATTATCCGAAATGTTTGGATATGTAACAACACTGCGTACCATTACTTCAGGAAGAGCATCTTCAAGCATGGAGTTCTCACATTACACAGAATGCCCTAAAGCAATTGCCGAAGAGGTTATTGCCAAAGTAAAAGGTAAATTAGAAAAAGCATAAATAATAATTTCATTTTAAGATAACACAGATGAATCAGCGCATCAGAATAAAGCTCAAATCTTATGATTTTAACCTGGTTGACAAATCAGCCGAGAAAATCGTAAAAACTGTAAAAGTTACAGGAGCGGTTATCAGCGGACCTATTCCTCTTCCAACAGAGAAGAAGATATATACGGTTCTGCGTTCACCACACGTGAATAAGAAAGCACGTGAGCAATTCCAACTCTGCTCTTATAAAAGATTGTTGGATATATATAGTTCTACATCCAAAACGGTAGACGCACTCATGAAACTTGAGTTGCCCAGTGGAGTAGAGGTTGAAATAAAAGTATAGTTAAACGTATAAAGTTTAGAAGAAAATGTCCGGAATAATTGGAAAGAAAATAGGAATGACCAGCATGTTCAATGCTGAAGGCAAAAACATTGCCTGCACAGTAATTGAAGCCGGCCCCTGTGTGGTTACTCAGGTCAAATCTGTTGAAACTGACGGCTATAACGCTGTTCAGTTGGCATTTGACGATAAAAAAGAGAAACATACAACAAAAGCAATGCAAGGCCACTTTGCTAAAGTAAATAGCCCGTTCAAACGTAAAGTTGTAGAGTTCAGAGACTTCACTGCCGAAGTAAAACCCGGTGATGTAGTTAAAGTGGATATCTGCCCCGAAGGAGAATTTTGTGATGTTATAGGCACCTCGAAAGGTAAAGGCTTTCAGGGTGTAGTTAAGCGTCATAACTTTGCCGGTGTAGGTGGAGCAACTCACGGTCAGCATAACCGAATGAGAGCTACAGGTTCCATGGGAGCATCATCATTCCCATCACGTGTATTACCTGGCAAACGTATGACAGGTCACATGGGAAGTGAACAGGTTAAAATTGCAAATCTGCAAATTTTAAAAGTAATGCCTGAGCAAAACCTTCTTATCTTAAAGGGCGCAGTTCCAGGTGCAAAAGGGTCTTACATTAAAGTAGAATTTTAAGAGAAATGGAATTAGAAGTTAAACAGATAAACGGACAATCGTCCGGTCGTAAGGTAACTCTGAATAAAGAAATTTTCGGTGTTCAGCCAAACGATCATGCCATTTGGCTCGATGTAAAAAGTATTCAGGCTAACCAACGTCAAGGTACTCACAAATCGAAACAACGTAATGAGGTTTCAGGAACTACTAAAAAACTGAAACGTCAAAAGGGTACCGGTGGCGCCAGAGCTGGAAGCATGAAATCACCTGTTTTTGTAGGTGGTGGACGTGTTTTCGGGCCTCAGCCACGCGATTATTCTTTCAAACTGAATAAGAAAGTAAAACGTTTGGCTCGTGTTTCAGCACTTAGCTACAAAGCACAAGATAACAATATTACTATATTGGAAAACGTAAACTTTGCGGCACCAAAAACAAAAGAAGTAATAAGCTTACTTAAAAATCTAGAACTTACTAATAAAAAAGTTTTATTAGTAACTGAAGATACAAATAAAAATTTATTTTTGTCATCCCGAAATTTGCAGCACAGCAAAGTGGTAAGTGCCTCTGATATAAACACTTACGACATATTGAATGCGCAAAATTTGGTATTAACAGAAGGCGCTTTGCCGGTAATTGAAAATATTTTAAACAAATGAGCATCTTAAAAAAGCCGGTTATCACCGAAAAAATGACGCAGAAGTCCGAAAAACTTGGGCAATATGCATTTATTGTTGATAAAAAAGCCAACAAGATTGAAATCAAACAAGCAGTGGAAAAAATGTACAACGTAAATGTTGTGCGTGTAAACACTGTAGTGAACGCTGTAAAAACTAAATCCCGCTTTACCAAAACCGGAATTCAGGAAGGTAAAAAGGGCGGACAAAAGAAAGCTTACGTAACAGTAGCAAAAGGTGAAATAATTGATTTTTACGCAAGCATTTAAAAATTAAACAATGGCAATTAAGAAATTCAATCCTACTACACCGGGTCAGCGTTTTCTCAATGCAACTGATTATGCAGAGATAACGACAGACAGACCTGAAAAATCGCTTACTGAGCGAATCAGCCGTACAGGTGGACGAAATAATACGGGAAAAATGACCATGCGTTATATTGGAGGTGGTCATCGTAAAATATATCGTATCATAGATTTTAAACGCAATAAAGACGGTGTTCCCGGAAAAATTGCAACCGTTGAATACGATCCAAACCGTACAGCATTTATTGCACTTGTAAATTATGCTGATGGCGACAAACGATATATTCTTGCCCCTGCAGGCATAAAAGTAGGACAAACTATCCTTTCCGGAGATAAAGCTGCACCTGAAGTAGGTAATGCTATGATGTTGAAAGACATGCCAATGGGTACTATTGTTCACAACATTGAGTTACGTCCGGGTCAAGGCGGAAAACTTGCTCGCAGTGCCGGCTCTTATGCACAATTAACAGCTCGCGATGGAAAATATGCTATTCTGAAAATGCCTTCTGGCGAAACAAGAATGGTTTTATCTACCTGTATTGCTACAATAGGAAGTGTTTCAAATGCTGAACACAATAAAGAAACTTTAGGTAAAGCAGGACGCAATCGCTGGAGAGGTATTCGCCCACGTGTACGTGGTGTTGCAATGAACCCGGTAGATCACCCGATGGGTGGTGGCGAAGGTCGTGCTTCAGGAGGCCATCCACGTTCGCGCAAAGGATTATTGGCAAAAGGTAAAAAGACCCGTAAGCCAAAGAATCAGAGCAATAAGCATATTATAGAAAGAAGAAAGAAATAATCATTCACGACAACCATCTGAATTAAAAAAACACAAAAGAAGAAATGAGTCGTTCACTAAAAAAAGGTCCGTTTATCGATCCCACACTTGAAAACAAAGTGGTGGCGATGAATGATGGTAAAAAGAAATCAGTGATAAAAACCTGGAGCAGACGCTCGGTTATAGCACCTGAATTCGTAGGACACACATTTGCAGTTCATAATGGAAATAAGTTTATCCCTGTTTATGTAACAGAAAATATGGTAGGTCACAAACTTGGCGAATTCGCTCCTACCCGTACTTTCAGAGGTCATGCAGGAAATAAAGACAAGAAATAATGGGAGCAAGAAAGAAAAAAGCGGCAGATACCCGCAAAGAATTAATGAAATCAACTTACGTTGCCAAGTTAAACAATTGTCCTACTTCGCCCCGTAAAATGCGATTAGTTGCCGATTTGATTCGCGGCAAAAAAGTTGACCAGGCATTAGGAATATTAAAATTCAGTAAGAAAGAAGCTGCCGGTAACATGCATAAATTATTGTTATCAGCAATTAATAACTGGCAAGCAAAAAACGAAGGAGTACGTATAGAAGATGAAACACTTGTAGTAACTCAAGTATTCGTTGACAGCGCACGCCAACTAAAGCGTTTACGTCCGGCACCACAAGGCCGTGGCAATCGTATCCGCAAGAGGTCTAATCACGTGACCCTGTTTGTTGATACCATCAATAAAAAGAATTCAGAACAAGTAATTGAAAATACGGAAGCATAATGGGACAAAAAGCACACCCGATAGGAAACAGATTAGGAATTATCCGTGGATGGGAATCTAACTGGTATGGTGGAAAAAATTACGCAGACAGACTAGTTGAGGACGAAAAAATCCGCAATTATCTGAGCGCCCGCTTATCAAAAGGAGGAGTTGCACGTGTGGTTATTGAGCGTACACTAAAACTCATCACTGCAACAATTCATACTGCCCGTCCGGGTATTGTGATTGGTAAAGGTGGTTCTGAAGTAGATAAACTCAAAGAAGAGCTAAAGAAAATTACCCGTAAAGAAGTTCAGATAAATATATTTGAAATAAAACGTCCTGAACTCGATGCACAATTGGTAGCTGAAGGTGTTGCTAAACAAATTGAAGCACGTATTTCTTACCGTAGAGCAATCAAAACTGCCATCGCATCAACCATGCGTATGGGAGCTGAAGGTATCAAAGTTATGTGTGCCGGACGTATCGGTGGTGCTGAAATGGCTCGCACCGAGCAATACAAAGAAGGACGTATTCCATTGCATACATTCCGTGCCGATATTGACTTTGCCATAGCTGAAGCACAAACATCGTATGGAAAAATCGGTGTGAAAGTATGGATTTGTAAAGGTGAAGTTTTCGGAAAAAGAGATTTATCTCCTAATATCGGAATGACTTCAAATCAAAAACCTTCAGCAGGAGGAGAACGCAGACAAGAGCGTGACAGAGGAGATCGTGACAGAGGTGACCGTGGAGGAAGACGAGGCGGTAGAAGAGGAGATAGAAAATAATTAGTTTAAAAAGGTAAAGAAAATAATTGTAAAATGTTACAGCCCAAAAAGACAAAATACAGAAAGCAGCAAAAAATGCGCAATCGTGGCAATGCCAGTCGTGGTGCAGAAATTGCCTTTGGATCTTTCGGTATCAAATCATTAGAGAGAGCACAGTTAACTGCCCGCCAGATTGAAGCTGCACGTGTAGCGCTTACTCGTTTTATGAAACGTGAAGGTCAGTCGTGGATTCGCGTATTTCCTGATAAGCCTATAACACGCAAACCTGCAGAGGTACGTATGGGTAAAGGAAAAGGAGCTCCTGAATATTGGATTGCTCAGGTAAAACCTGGTACCATATTGTTCGAAGCTGACGGAGTATCACTTGAAATTGCTAAAGAAGCTATGCGTCTTGCAGCTCAAAAATTACCCGTAACCACAAAATTTATTGTTCGCAGAGATTATTCCGCTGCATAAAAAATAAAATTGAAAATGAAACAGTCTGTCGTAAACGATTTAACAACTGAAGAAGTAAAAGCAAGGATTAAGGAAGAAGCCGGAAATCTGCAGAAATTTAAAATGCAGCATGCGGTATCTCCAATGGATAATCCGATTAAAATCCGTACTACACGCAAGCTTATTGCACGCTTGAAAACGGAGTTGAACAAACGCATGTCACAGGCATCAAAATAATTTGACACAATGAGCACTGAAAGATCATTACGTAAAACAAGAACAGGTATAGTTACCAGTATAAAAATGCAGAAAACTATTGTGGTTTCTGAAGAATATAAAATTAAACATCCGATGTACGGAAAGTTTATCAAGAAAACCAAAAAGTTTCATGTGCATGACGAAAATAATTCATGTGGCAATGGTGACCGTGTGTTGATTATGGAAACTCGTCCGTTGAGTAAAACCAAACGTTGGAGATTAGTAGAAATATTAGAAAAAGCAAAATAAGAAAATGGCTGTTGTGTTTTGGCAACAGCACAATAACAAACAGATAAAATGATACAGTCTGAATCAAGATTAATAGTAGCAGATAACAGCGGGGCAAAAGAAGTATTATGTATCCGCGTTCTTGGCGGAACTCGCAAACGCTACGCATCTCTGGGCGACAAAATTGTAGTTGCGGTAAAGCATGCATTGCCTTCCGGCAACATCAAGAAGGGTGCCGTAAGCAAAGCCGTAGTGGTTCGTGTGAGCAAAGAAGTG
>JAFDWZ010000019.1 GCA_018268195.1 Bacteroidota bacterium
GGTTCGAATCCTGTTGCTCCCACACTAAAATTCAAGCACTTACACTTGTAAGTGTTTCTGCAATCTATGCCAATATTTACCCACGACCATATTCTGTTTTCATATAAATATTTTTTGGTAATAACTCCTGAAACAACAACTAAATAAGTTGGATACGGCATGTAAAACGACAGAATCTTCTGCACACATGAATGAGCAATTTTCTAATTTCTATCTTTGCACGTTTGTAAATATTTTATGGATAGAAATTCAATAACAGGAGTTGTTCTGATAATAGTCGTGCTGATAGGATTTGCATTTTTCAATCAACCTTCAGAAGAAGAAATTCGTGCAGCCAAACACAGGCAGGACTCCATTGCACTGGCAGAAAAAAGAACGCAGGAACTTGTAAAAATAAAAACAGATTCCGCCCGGTTTGTTCAGGCCGACACTACAATTAGTACCGACAGTTTAACTGACAGCCTGAAAGAAAACAACTTCAAACAGCTTTATGGCGATTTTGCCTCAGCTGCCAAAGGCGAAGACAAAAGTATTACACTTGAAAATAACCTCCTGAAACTGCACATAAGCAGTAAAGGTGGTAAAATTTCGTATGTAGAATTAAAGGACTATAAAACATGGGATGGCAAACCTCTGGTTTTGAATAATGGCGATAGCTCTGTGTTTAGTTTCAACTTCTTTTCCGATAACAGGGTCGTTCGTACGAATGATTTATTCTGGACACTGCCCGCTAACGGCATTAAGGTAAGCGAGAAAGATTCAGGATCGGTTTCTGTAAAACTTGAAGCCGGTGAAGGCCGCTACATCGAATATGTTTATTCACTCAAAGGAAATGACTACCGTGTAGGGCTGAAAGTAAATTTTGTAAACCTTAACAACTTGGTTGCCGCCAATGCCGGTTATATGGAACTTGACTGGACTCAAAAGCTTTTGCAGCAGGAAAAAAGTCATAAGAATGAAAGTGCTGTTTCTACTGCGTATTATCGATTTACTGACGAAGAAGTGGATCACCTGAGCGAAACCAAGGACGATGCAAGTGAACTAAAAACCAAGGTACAGTGGGTTGGGTTTAAACAACAATATTTTTCAAGTGTACTGATTGCTGAAAAATCTTTTGAAAGCCCTACAAAAATTTCAAGTAAGATAATGGCCGACCAAGGTGCTGTGCGTTATATGGCTGCTAATTTTACTATTCCATACAACCATAGCAGTATGGAATCTACTGATCTTTCATTTTACTTCGGCCCAAACCATTATCAGACGCTTAAAAAATATCATATCGGAATGGAGAAATTGGTCCCTTTGGGATGGGGAATATTTGGCTGGGTAAACCGCTATGCTGTAATTCCAATTTTTAATTTCCTCAACAGTTTCAATATCAACTACGGTATCATTATTCTGATACTTACCTTAGTCATCAAACTAGCTTTATTGCCACTTACATATAAATCCTATATGAGTACGGCAAAAATGAAAGTACTTCAACCTGAAATTGCAGAGTTGCAAGGAAAATTCAAAGAAGAGCCTATGAAACTTCAGCAGGAAATGATGACCCTCTACCGAAAGGCCGGTGTCAATCCGCTCGGAGGATGTTTACCTATGTTGTTGCAAATGCCTATCCTCATTGCCATGTTCAGGTTCTTCCCTGCGTCCATTGAATTAAGACAAAAAGGATTTCTTTGGGCACATGACCTGAGCACTTATGATTCCATCCTCGACCTTCCGTTTAATATTCCATTTTATGGCGACCACGTAAGTTTGTTTACCATATTGATGACCGTGTCAACAATCATTTACACTCGACTCAATCAACAAATGACGGCTGCCACCAACCCATCCATGAAATATGTGATGTATCTGATGCCGATTATGTTCCTCGGTATTTTCAATAATTATTCTGCCGGATTAAGCTATTATTATTTTCTGGCTAACATGATTACTTTTGGGCAAACCTATTTCTTTAAATTATTTGTTGACGAAAAAGCCATTCATGCACGCATACAGGAAAATAAAAAGAAACAGGTTAAGAAATCTAAATTTCAGGAGCGTCTTGAAAAGATGGCGAAAGAACGCGGTGTAAAAAGATAAACGAGAACAGGAAACCATTTATTAGTTTAATTATATAAAAAACCGATAACATGAGTAAGATAGTAAAAAATGTAGAAGAAGCAATAAGAGATGTGAATGACGGAGCAACCATTATGTTTGGTGGATTTGGTCTTTGCGGTATTCCCGAAAACAGTATTGCTGCATTAGTTCGTAAAGGCGTAAAAGGATTAACCTGTATTTCAAATAATGCAGGTGTTGACAATTTCGGACTGGGACTATTGCTACAAAAACATCAGATTAAAAAAATGATTGCTTCCTATGTAGGTGAGAATGCTGAATTTGAAAGGCAGATGCTGAGTGGCGAAATGGAAGTGGAACTGGTGCCTCAGGGAACCTTGGCTACGCGTTGCATGGCTGCAGGCTACGGAATGCCTGCTATTTTTACTCCTGCAGGTGTAGGTACCGAAGTGGCTCAGGGAAAAGAAGTAAGGAAATTTACTTTCAACGGAGTAGAAAAAGAGTATCTGATGGAATATGCCTTTGATGCTGATTTTGCTATCGTAAAAGCATGGAAAGGTGACACCGAAGGAAACCTGATTTATCGTGCCACTGCACGCAATTTTAATCCGGTAATGGCTATGGCAGGAAAAATAACCATTGCCGAAGTTGAACATCTTGTACAACCCGGTGAACTCGACCCCGATCATATTCATACTCCGGGAATTTATGTACACAGAATATTTCAAGGAGAGAAATTTGAAAAACGAATAGAACAAAGAACAGTCAGAAAAAAATAATGCTATAAAAATGCATACTTGTTGATGACACATTAAACCTTCTGAACATATTTTTTAATCCATGAAAACCTTATTAGCATTTACAATAAAATTTAAATACCAAAGAGATGCTTGACAAAAACGGAATTGCAAAACGTATTGCACGAGAAGTAAAAGACGGAATGTATGTGAATCTTGGAATAGGAATTCCTACTCTGGTAGCAAATTATATTCCCGAAGGTATTCATGTAACCTTACAATCAGAAAACGGAATTCTGGGTATGGGGCCATTTCCTTTTGAAGGCGAAGAAGATGCTGATTTTATAAATGCAGGTAAACAAACCGTGACACTGCTTCCGGGTTCTTCCATTTTTGACTCGGCAACAAGTTTTGGAATGATTCGTGCACAAAAAGTGGATCTCACCATATTGGGTGCTATGGAAGTGAGTGAGCAAGGTGACATTGCCAGTTGGAAAATTCCGGGCAAAATGGTAAAAGGTATGGGTGGTGCAATGGACCTTGTGGCATCAGCAAAAAATATTATTGTTGCCATGCAACATGTAAACAAAGCCGGTGAATCAAAACTACTTTCTAAGTGCACATTGCCATTAACCGGTGTTAAATGCATTAAACGTATTGTTACTGAAATGGCGGTACTTGATGTTACACCACAAGGATTTAAACTGCTTGAACTTGCTCCTGGCGTTTCAGTTGAACAAGTAAAAAATGCCACTGCAGGACGATTGATTGCCGAAGGCAATATTCCTGAAATGAAAATAGACTGACCTCAGTGCGATACCTTGAACACTTTGAAAAAATTGCTCCTACAAGAGTAAGTAAACGCAAAAGCCATGCGTATTACTGGAACGATATTACTTATTACTGTAATTATTTTTCGCATGAAACTATTTCTGTTCTCGAAGTAGGATGTGGTACCGGTGAATTGCTGAACGAAATTCGTGCTGACAAAAAAACGGGAATAGATTTCAGCTCTTCCACTATTGAAATAGCCAAAAACCGCTTTCCGGAAATTTCATTTCATCTCATGAATGCCGAAAACATCACGTTGAATGAGAAATATGATTTGATTATACTTTCCAATCTCATAGGTTATGTGGAAGATGTACAATTGGTTTTTGAGCAACTTAAAAAAGTATGTCATGAAAGAACTAAAATTATTGTCAGCTATCACAACCACATTTGGGAACCGGCATTACGCCTGGCAGAAAAGCTTGGTTTAAAAACCAAAACACCACAGCTCAACTGGCTTACACGCATGGATGTGCGCAACTTACTTTCGCTGGCAGGCTTTGACTGCTACCGCGAAACACGAAGAATGCTGCTGCCGGTAAACATCCCACTGCTATCCCCTATCTTCAATAAATTTTTTGCAAAACTCCCATTACTGCGTTTACTGTGTATCAACACTTACTCATTTGCAAAACCCGAAGCACAAGATGCTGAAGATACTGACCGGAAATATTCGGTAAGCATAGTGATACCTGCGCGAAATGAAAGCGGCAACATTGAAAATGCTATAGAGCGTTTGCCAAAATTCGGTAAGTGGCAAGAAATAATTTTTGTGGAAGGCAACAGCACTGATGATACATGGGAACAGATTAAGGCAACAGAAAAAAAATATGCCTCTACTCATCGGATTAAGACTGCGAAACAAGAAGGGAAAGGGAAAAATGATGCAGTAAGAAAAGGCTTCAGCATAGCTGAAGGAGATATACTGATGATATTGGATGCTGACCTTACGGTACCACCAGAAGATTTGCCTAAGTTTTATAAAGCTATCGCTTCAGGAAAAGGTGATTTTATCAACGGTTGTCGTCTTGTTTATCCAATGGAAAAAGAAGCTATGCGCTTTCTGAATATGCTTGGAAATAAATTTTTCAGCTACGCTTTTACCTGGCTGCTGGAACAACCTTTTAAAGATACCTTATGCGGAACAAAAGTAATTTTCAGAGAAGATTACTACCGTTTAGTAAGCAATCGTAAGTTCTTTGGCGAGTTTGATCCCTTTGGTGATTTTGACTTAATTTTCGGTGCATATAAGCTTAATCTTAAAATTCAAGAGTTGCCAATTCGCTATCGTGAACGCACGTATGGCAGTACAAACATTTCACGTTTCAAACATGGATTGATTTTACTGCGAATGTGTGGATTTGCAGCAAGAAAAATCAAGTTTGTGTAAATAAAAAAAGTGCCTGCTAAGAGCAGACACCTTTTGGGGATAGTTATAAGATTCTTTAATCCAACGGAAAACCGAAATACTTCATTGTTGCCTTATAGTCATTGAAATCAACTCCTGCATGGCAATGGTCTTTTGATTTTATATACAAGAACCCATCGCTCCATCTGCACCAAGTTACATTGCTATCATTAATAATTCAGCTAATGCGAATAGAATTGTAACCTCAATTACCGGTATCTGACATTTTTACTCTTTAATTTTCTGATCATATTCTACAATATCAAGTATCACACAGATGCAAACAATTGTTAACTTTCCTCTATTACAATTTAGTTGTAAATTTATTACAAAGATGCTTTTGTCGCCTTTAATTGTATATACGTGAAAAGACGTATATTAATACTTAGCATTTATCAATTTCATAGCGTAGGCTTTTTTAATCATAGTTATTGTGTTCGAAGATTTAAATTTTTCGCGAAGATTTTGGCGATGTGTACGCACGGTATTCGTACTAATATTCAACTTTCGTGCAATTACCTTATCGGTTAATCCTTTGCATAGCAGTTGTAATACTTCCATCTCACGATTGGCAATGTCTTGCATATTCTCTGCTGATTTAATAAGTATAAAATTATTGAACAAATTAATATTCTATTCTAATAATCCGAAATACGATTAAAGACATAACATTAAATCTATATTTTTTTGCTTTCCTCCCGCCCAACATCACGTTTTCGAAGGAGTGTTTGCACCCATTTCTTTTAGGCGTTCATCCTTAAGGTTGCATTTCATCTAAAAACCTATTCGCCAGAATGATTAAAGGAAATGTTTAGCCTTTTCTTTTTTTGATTTAACGTGTCATACCCTTGCTTCTAATTGTAATCAACTAACATTGCGTCTCGCTGTACACATTCATTTCCTGATTGTTCCTGAGTAAAAATCTCATAAGGTCGGTTTTCTATGAAGATGATATTATCAGAAATGTCATTTATTTCCCATTGTCGTTTTCTTCCGTCTATTTCATCATCCATAGAAATATATATTCTACCGTTTTCGGATATAATTCGCCAATAACCGGAAAATTTATATAACTCAAAAGTTCCATAATCACCGGTTATCTGATTACCTGTTGTTATAAATCTGAAAGAACCAAAACCAAATCCACACAAAGTAAACCTACGTTTTTTATCCGCATTTTCTAACTGCACCCCCTTACCATAAAAATAACGATTATCATTCATGCTGATAAGATCACGTTTATGCTTGTAATTAATCAATACTTTATCCTTTAGAAATTTTTGATACTCCTGTGCTGTTTTTGGCTTAGGTAAAGTGTGTTGTTTACTGTCATAATTTCTATTACCTTGCGAAGGTGTTTCAATTTCAAGTGACAAAGCCATTTGATTTAAGTTAACCTCTAACAACTGCATTGCATTTTTATTAGGCACGCAACCAAAAAACAAATAAGTATTGTGCAAAGGCATTTCCCGAAGCACAATCTGTCCTGCATAAGTTTTTCCTTGAAATTCCATCTTTGCCATAGCAGACATTAGTCCGAAATTATTATTATTGAAAGAAGAAGTAACCGAAAAAACATATCCATTTTGCTTAATGCTACTTTCTAATAATTGCTTTACTTGTTCCGTTGTTTGATTAATATGCACAGCGACTAAGTATGGTGTTTCATCTGTCAGGCTAACAAACATGCAACTGTTTTGACTTTCAGATTCCTGAAAGCCTACAGGATAAGCCATAGATATATCCAGGTTTTTAAAATATTTCTTATCGAATACTATTGCGTTATTGTCTGTGGGTTGTATAGTACTACCTGAATTACATGATCCAACCAACAACAAACAAAGCAGACTGCCTATGAAAAATAAGATTATTGAATCCGTCTTCATTTGGGTTAATTTCCCTCAAATGAATAGTAGATATTCAAGGCTTACAATACGTAAAAAGACGTATTAACTTAATCATTAACTCCTAAAGACTAAGACTAAATAAATTTATTTTCAATGGCAAACCTTACCAATGAGGCCGTATTGGGCAATTTAAGTTTGGTAAGCATATTCGTTCGATGTGTGTCCACGGTGCGAACGGATATAGCAAGAACCTCTGCAATTTTTTCATTGGTCAATCCTTCACAAATGAGTTTTAAAACATTTTGCTCACGCTCGGTAATTAAATGTTTAGAAAAGGTGATGTAGTTTTCAGCATTTTGTTTTTCATTCGGGTTGCTACTTATGAAAAAAGCGCGTAATTGCTCACTCAAAAATATTTTTCCGCTTTTCACTTCCTTTATAGCTTCAATAATATCATCGGGACCATTACCTTTTAAAATATATGCATTAGCTCCTGCTTTTAATGCATTGCCAATAGTAGCAATGTCAGCAAACATAGATACAAATAATATTTTAGAGTTAGAGCAGTGTCTTTTAATTTCCCCACAGGCATATATACCATCCATTAAAGGCAGATTTACGTCCATCAAAATCCATTCGAACTTTTCCTTTAATGCTAATTCAACAGCCTCTTTACCGGTAGTAGCTGTAAAAAATGTTTTCAGGTTTAATTCGCTTTGTAAAATAAGTTTCAATCCTTCCGTAAAAAGTTTATGATCGTCAACTATTAAGACTTTTGAATTCTTATTTTCCATAAATTTTCATTCTAACGTTAGGTATATATTCACATCCGTTCCCTTCATTTTTTGTGAGTTAATTTCTATTTCGCCTTTTAACAGCACTGTACGTTGTTTAATGTTTTCAAGTCCATTACCGTTCCTTATACTTCCCATATCAAAACCGATCCCATCATCAGCATACATAAACACAACTCTATCCCTTTCACGTGTAATGTCAATAGTAATTTTATTCGCTGAAGCATATTTAATAGTATTATTAATCAATTCCTGAGTAATACGAAATAGATGATGCTCTGTTTGTTTACTCAACCTCTCTTCCATCCCGTGATGATTTAATGCAAATGAAATTGTATTTATAGGGATTATCTTGTTTACCAACTCTTCAACTGCTGCTATATAGCCATTTTCAACAAGCGTGTTTTGTTGCATGTCACTCAAAATATATCTGAATTTAACAACTGTATCATGTAAAATCTTCAATACAGTAGCAATAGTTTTATTATCAGATTTGTGGCTTTCAAATTTATTAAAGTGATACAGCAGATTTTGAGCTGCTGACAGCTGTGACCCCAAATCATCATGTAACTCGCGTGATATATTATCTCGAAATTGAAGAAACGAAATTTCAAGCTTTTGTCTTTTTGCTATTTCTTTAAGCAAACTTCTTTCATAATCAGATTTTTGCTTCTCGATAAGTCTTGTTTTGTAACCAAGGCCTGTTGTGTAAGTGAGCAATTCAGCTATAACACAAATAAGTAAAGGCAAATGCCGATCACAATAGAATATATTATAATTCGCTTCCAATTCATATAAAAGGATATCAAATACAGAGCCTACCAAAATGAATGATGCTCCCAACATTGCAAATCGCTCCAAAGGAATGCTCTTTCTTAAAAACTCCTTAATGATAAAAGCTGATGCTATAATTGTAAGTACTGCCATTGACTTGAACAACAGGAATCGCACTTCGTTGTCATAATTCATGATTGACAAAACCATTGACAAGAATACATATGTCAAAAGAAACATCTCCAATTTTTTTACCCATTTGCATAACTCAGGCCGTACCTTCTGTAACGATAGAAATGAACGAGAGAAACTATAGTATAGAAATATTGAAAACGGAGGTAATGTAATGCTCACAGAAAAGAATATTTTTTCATCAATAAGACTAAAAGGGTAAAAATCTAACTGCGCTTTGTATAAACTAATGCCATATAATATGGTTGTGAACATATATGCAATGTAATAGAGGTGGTCCACTCTTTTATTTAAAAGCCATTGCACAAATACATAACACATCTGAAACCCAACAATGGATATGAAGATTGTTAATCCAAAAAGTTTACTCTCCTCAGATACAAAAAGTAAGTCCATTTTTCAAAAGAGGATTAGAAGTAGTAAAACACATAGTTCAGGGCAATTATGAAACGAAAATAATGATTTTTCCCTGACAATCTATATTCGCAATCAAATACCTGACACTGATTAAATGTTACCACTCCAATTAAATGATGGTATATAGCCAATAGGTGTCATTCCCAACAGGCTAAAAAAAATAGGAGCCTTCTTGATAAATTTATCTGCTTAATTCAATAAATTTTCCATTCACTGAATTCATCAACTCAGGAAAAAACAAATCAAAGTGCGATTTAAACTCCAGGTAGTTATTTTCTAAAAATTCAGCAGCGTTATTCATATTATTGTCGAAACTTGCTCTGCGACTCATTCCTTTCAATGCCATATCAATTCCTTGCAAGGATGCATAATTCTTTAGCCAGTTATCACGTTCCATAAACACCATCATAGCTTTGGTACGTTCAGGCAAATATTGCTCATTGCGATGCAACATATTATAGATATAATTGCTGTAATCATCAATAACAATATCTGAATAACTACTCCACTCAGCTGCAAGAAAGTGGTCGTAAATGATATCACAAATTACAGGAGAATATTTTTTAAATCCGGGTCGTAGCAATGCTTTACTTTTTTCAACCACAGGATGTGAATCCGTAAACTCATCAATAAACCGGTGCATCCTTACTCCAAGTTGAACTCCATCAGGAAACTGTTTCCACCCATGCCCTCTCAGGTGATCAGCAATAAAATTTCCAACCATTACCATCTCATTATCGCCCGAAAGATATAAATGTGCCAAAAAATTCATGAGGCTAAGTTAATTACATTATTGCACATGAATGATTCCGGGAAAAAATTATGCGACCTCATAAAACGGTTACAGGCGCAGAGAACCACCAACTGCGCCTGTGAAAAACAACCAACCATGAAAAGTATTTTTACCTGCTTCGGGTTATGAGCCTGGTATAAGTATTATTAATGGTGCTTACCTTTATGAGATAATTACCCGGTAGAATTTCTTTAGTGTTTACTGTTATTTCATTGGCTTCAGTGGTTGTTAGGTTCAGGTCTATGCTTTGTATGAGTTTTCCCTCTACACTATACAATTTGATAGATTGTATTTCACCTGCAGGTTCATTCATGCGAATGCTGAAAGTGTTAAGAAAAGGATTAGGGAAAACCATCATGTTGCCATTCTGGATATTATCGTCAGCCTTACGCATGGCAATTGGTGTCTGCATCTGATCTCCTGTTGAAATCATTACCTGATGATTCATCAGACAACCATTTCCGTCTTTTATTACTACTGCGTAAATGCCCTGCGGAAGTTGCATGCGCTCCTTACTGTTTACACCATCACTCCAGATATAAGCATAAGGCGGCATACCTCCAAGAATCTGCAATGCAATTTGTCCATCAGCAGCTCCTTGAATGGTTTCATCTTTTACTGTTGCCAGTACACTCATCACTTCAGGCTGTTTGATATTAAAAGTGTTGCTGTATTTTTTTCCTGCAGCATCAAGTATCACCACTTTATATTCTCCGGCAGCTTTGTTGTTTATCGCTGAGCCTGTGCTACCGTCTGACCATTCATAAGTATATGGCTTTGTGCCTCCGCTTACATTCAGTTTTACCGAACCCGAAGTTGCACCGTTGCACACTACATGTTTTACTTGATAGGTTACCTGAATTGGTGATTTCTCATTCACCGTAAAATAGTCAGCTCCCATACATTGATTTCCGTCTGTAACACGAACTGCATAAACCCCCTCTTCCACATTATTCAGCGTTGCCGACTCTTCCATGTTAGACCACAGATAAGAATATCTTCCATTGCCTCCTGTAACCTGAAGTGCTATGGTGCCATTGCTTTTATTTATTTCAGCATCCGTTACAACAGCATGTATTTTAATAGGCTCAGGATTCACTAATTTTACATCAATATCCGAAGTACAACCATTATTATCTTTCACCACTGCATGATAGCTTCCTGCTTTCAATCCACTCACATCTTCTGTAACAGCTCCGTTTGACCATGTATACGTGTAAGGTGCTTTTCCTCCTCTTACTTCAAGGTCTATAAGTCCGTTATCATCACCAAAGCAAACCGGATTATACTTGGCAACCACAACATCCAATACTTTAGAACGCTCAACCATAATGTTGGCAATTTTATTACATCCATTTACATCCACTACTCTTACTTCGTAACTGCCGGCAGAAACCTTTTCCAAATTCTGGTCATGGATATTGTCCGACCATGTATAGGTATAGGGCTGTGTGCCACCGGTAACTATAATGTTTGCCGAGCCATTTTTTGAAAAACAACTCTCCGGTGATGTCTGTGAATGAATGTTCAGTGGATAGGGCTCAGTGATATTTATGGTTTGGGTAGCGGTATTGCCATTCTTGTCAGTAACACTCACTACATAATTTCCTGCTTTAATGTTGAGCAGGTTCTGTTGCGAAACTCCATCCGACCATTGAATCTGGTAGGGAGCCTTTCCTCCTTTAATTTCCATTTGAATACTGCCATCAGCAGCACCATAGCATGAAACATTTTTAGCCTTGTAGGAAAGCTTTATCTGATTTGTGGCAGCATAAAGCTCCTTAGGCTGTCCGATGTAGTTAATCATCAGTAGTACGATGATGGCTTTTGTGGTGTTTTGAATTGTCTTAATCATTGGTGGTTCAATTATTATGGCTGCAAACTATAACTACCCCCATGCAGGCAGGGATTGTTTTATGCAAAACCACCAATTTTTTGGGTGAAAATTTAAATTCTCTTGGTCAGCTCTTTTTAATGAATATGGGATTTACTCTTTGAATGGATTCCGTGGAGTCCATTTTTGCTCAGGCCAATGATTAAGGATGGTTTTTACCATCTTATTCATAATTTTATTCTCCAAACGGAAATAACAGTAAAGAGGAAAGGCCTTTGCTCCCACTGATGTTTTCATTTCCATAGCCGTTCGCCCGAAATACACATGCTTAGACTTCATAGCTATGGCATCGTCAATATAACTATACAGAATATTCTGATAAAGTTGCAGCGAAGCGTTGGCGTGATAATCAATACCTATAAAATGTGCTTCGTGATGAACACCTTCAATATGAAATCCACTGGTGAATGCAACCATTTTTTCGCCTTCAAAAAATGCTTTCACATAAAACTGTTCAGGCATCTGCTCCTTCAGTTTCGAAAAATAAGTTTCTGAAATTCGTATCAACTGAATAGTTGCCCGCTGCTGTACATTATAATATAACTGCATCAGTTGCTCCTTGTACTTTATTATTTCATTCAGTGACAGAAATCGTTTTTCAAGATGTGCTATTTTGGACAGTGAGTTATTTGCTTTCAAACGGTATTTGGCTGAAAGTGCTCCAAGGTATCCCTGAAAGTTTTTCCAATCATCATGCACATAAAATATCATTTCAGGATCCATGGGCATTGCAAAATATCCATGACGACTTACCACCATATCCAATGGAGCTATATCATAAAAATCTTTAATCATACATCCGCAAAATGATGCACCGGGATATGACTCCTTTATCGCTTCAATAATCAGCGGCAGATGTTCTGCAACTTCAGTAAGTATTTCTTTAGATTTTGTTTTGATACCATATTCACCACTTACCAACAAACTTCCGCAACAAATCAGATAATTGGGCTTTTCTGAACCGCATTTGAACATGAGCTGATTCAATGGCTCATGCAGATTATTCAACAACCACCCTTTATCTTTCAGGTTAACAACACCATTCAAATCTTTATCTGCAACATTGAGCAACTGATATTGCAACGATGCTACCGGTTCGCTGTTTCGCTCTACTACTACATATCGCATTCCCAACCCCGAAATTTCACTTTGCTCCAGCGCGTGCAAATATGCTTTGTCGAGAAATACACTTTCCCCGGTAATCGTCTTCCAGACATCCTGAGAGACGTCCTTAATTGTTTTATAAATTTTAAAATCGAATAAGGTGCTCTTAACAGGGCGTGTGCACTTTAATTTTTTCTTTTTCAATATGAAGTTTTAATGTGATGTTAAATTCCTTGCGGCTAAAATCAGATTTTCAATAAAAATATTTTACCTTTGAACAGATAAAAGTATAAATAGTTATGAATATTAAATACACTCCTATTGACAATAAGCTTTTTATTGACAATCGCCAGAAATTCAAAGCACAATTAAAAGCAAAATCTATTGCCATTTTCAATTCCAATGATGAAATGCCACGCAGTGGTGATTTGAATTTTCCTTTCAGACAAAATGCTGATTTATTTTATCTGAGCGGAATAGATCAGGAAGAAAGCATACTCGTAATTTTTCCCGATGCTCCGCTGCCACAGTACAAGGAAATTTTGTTTGTACGTAAAACCAATGAGCGGATAGCTGTGTGGGAAGGGCATAAATACACCAAAGAAGAAGCTCGCGCCACTTCAGGAATTCAGTCAGTTTACTGGACGGAGGAGTTTAACAATATTGTACCTATGCTTATGCATCATGCGGATTATGTGTATCTCAACATCAACGAAAATGACCGTCATTCAACAGAAGTGCCTTATCGCGACATGCGTTTTGCAAGAGAGTGGAAAAAACGTTTTCCGGGACATACGGTTGAACGTTTAGGACAGATTATGGCGAAATTACGTTCGCATAAACATGAGATTGAAATAAAGTTAATCAAAGAGGCGATTAAACATACTGAAAGTGCACTTAGACGGGTGATGAAATTTATGAAACCTGGCGTGATGGAATACGAGATAGAAGCTGAAATTATACATGAGTTTATCCGCAACCGTTGCAACGGCCATGCTTACAACCCCATCATTGCTTCGGGTTATGCTGCTTGCGTATTGCACTATAACGAGAACAATAAACCATGTAAAGACGGAGACCTTGTGTTGATGGATTTTGGAGCAGAATATGCCAACTATGCTGCAGATCTTACTCGTACTATTCCTGCAAACGGAAAATTTTCACCACGACAGAAAGAAGTATATAATGCAGTGTTGAGAGTAATGCGTGCAGCAACTCAGATGCTTGTAGCAGGTAATTTTATTGAAAAATATCATGCAGAAGTGGGAAAACTGATGGAAGAGGAATTGATAAAACTAAAATTAATAACACCTGATGATATAAAGAATCAGGACCCCGAATGGCCTGCCTACAAAAAATATTTCATGCATGGCACATCGCACTTCCTTGGAATTGACGTGCATGATGTAGGAAATAAATATATGGCGATGGAACCTGGAATGGTGTTCACCTGCGAACCCGGAATTTATATTCCTGAAGAAAATTTAGGAATCCGTATTGAAAACAATATTCTTATAACCAATGGCGCACCAATAGATTTAATGGATACCATGCCGATAGAAATTGATGAGATAGAGTCTATCATGAATTCCTGAAAAGCATTTTATTCACTTAAAAAGGCTGCATGATATGCAGCCTTTTTTTATCATGCTATAATTTTAACTTTAGTGTGTTTTATACTTATATTTGTTACAGCCAAATTTCATTAGTTTAACCACTAAAACATTATAGAATGAAAAAATCTACATCGTTTCTCGCATTTACGCTGTTACTTTGGGCTCCACTAAGCATGTTTGCACAACAATGGATAGCGCAATCTTCCAACATAAACCCCAACAACTACGTGCAGTTTATTGATGCTGTTGACACCAATGTTGTTTGGGGTTTAGCATCAGACAGAAACTCACAGCTCAATCCTGTGCAGGAGTTTACAAGAACTATTGATGGTGGCAACACCTGGACTGCCGGCACCATCAGCAATGCTGCCAATCATGGCCCGTCATGCATCATGGCTTTAAATGCCGATACTGCTTGGGTAGCTATGTTTAATACCAGTGGTGGGGGCGGAAAAATTCTGCGTACAAACGATGGTGGAATTACATGGACACATCAGGCAACTGCAACCTTCTCAGCACCTAACGGATTTCCAAATGTCGTTCATTTCTTTAATGCCAATGATGGCTTTTGTATGGGAGATCCCAATGGTGGGTATTTTGAATTTTATGTAACATCTGACGGTGGAAACAACTGGATAAGGGTGCCACAAGCCAACATTCCGGCAAATCAAACTGCTGAATATGGCATTACCGATGTTTATACGACTTATGGCGACAGCACCATTTTCTTCGGTACCAATCAGGGAAGAATATATAAGTCAACTAACAGAGGTAACAACTGGACAGTAAGCAGCACGCCTTTTACAGGTTATCTGGGAGCAATTGCTTTCCGCGATGCCAACTTCGGACTGGCATGCGAAGCCGATAACCTTACAACATCTACCAATCTTATCTATACCAACGATGGTGGAACCACATGGAGTTTACTACCCACACAGGCAGGTGGGCTCACTCTCAAACAAGCCATACGGTTTGTACCGGGAACAGACAGCACCTTCGTCATTACTTCTCCCTATACTATTTATGGATCAGCATTCAGCGTGGACAATGGCACCAACTGGAAGCGAACAGACACCTTGATTCATTCCGATTGCGACTTCGTAAATGCTACTACCGGTTGGAGTGGCGGTGGCGAAATTGGCTCTCCTATTTATAAATGGACAGGCCCCATGACTATTGCCGCCAATGATGTAGCCATGAAAAGTATTGATGTAAGAAACTCTACGGGTACAGGCCTGCAGATTCCAAAAGCTACGGTAATCAATAACGGATTAACTTCTCAGACTTTCAATATCACCATGGAGATATCCGGAGGCTATACTTCCACTAAATCGGTAAGTGCACTTTCCTACAATCAGTCGCAACAAATAAATTTTGACCCATGGACACCTGCTACTACAGGATTATATTCTATAACCGTTTATACACAACTTGCTACCGACAGTGATTTATCCAATGACACCCTGCAATCATCCACTACAACATATCATGAATTACCAAACTATGGATGGGTAAACAGGCAACCTCTTTCCACTCCCACTTTCGGACTCGCTACAGGATATATCCGAATACCCGCTTCTCCTGCTGATACCGGTTACTTCTTTGCTTCAGGTGGCAGTGACTTAATGAGTATGCAAAATAAAAATGAACGTTTTAATGTCAACACAGGAAGTTGGATTTACAGCTCCCCATTATCAATGGGCATTTATCAGTATTCATTGCAGAATGTAAAAAACAAGTTATATGCAGCAGGAGGATATAGCGGATACTTTTCACCTTCCCTCAATAATTTTGCATACGATTATCAAACCGATACATGGACTACCATTACGGCAATGCCACAACCGGTGGGCGACTATGCCAGCGGAGTTTATGCTGACTCACTTATCTATTATATAGGTGGATATAATGGAAGTGCGGACCTGAATTCTGTTCAGATTTACAACCCTGCGAATGACAGTTGGCTCAATGGTACACCTAAACCAGGGAATGCTGCATCCGGTTTGCGTGGCGGAATCTACAACAACATGATTATTGTAACAGCAGGATATAGTCAGACCATGCAAAGTGCATTGGACGAAACTTGGTTAGGCATTATTGATGCAAGTGATGCTACCAATATTTCATGGCAGGCATTACCACCTTACCCCGGTGGTACTATGACACGTTTTGCAGGCGGAAGCGTTTACGCTAATGCACTACCTTATGTACTATTCACCGCTGGCGACCCTACCGGTCTGGGCGTTGAAGTTACAGATGAAGTTTGGGCTTATGACTTCGTCAACAATGAATGGCTTATTGGGCCTCACAAACCAACACCATGCAGCAACATCAGTAATTTTACAAGTGTCATTTACAATGACAGCATTTATATGGCCATTGCAAGCGGTTACATCGGAAACAACACACTTACCAATACCAATGAATGGCTAAACCTTGGCCCTTCGCCATTTGTTTCAGTGAAGGATATGGTAACAGAAAAAGAAACGATTACAATATTTCCTAACCCGACTTCTGATAACTTCACCTTGATACTTCCTAAAAATATGCTTCATGCAGAAGTTCAGATATATAATACGGAAGGAAGTGTTGTAACACAACAAATGGTTTATGGAGAAAAAAACACATTGTCAGTTGCCGGACTTGCAAATGGTATCTACCAGGTTAGAGTTGTAGGCACGGGGCAGGCGCTTACCAAACGACTTACGATAGTACGTTAGCCTAACCGAATAAACTTCCTGCTTCAAACGTATTGCTCCTATTGCAAATATTTTTGAAGTCGCACGGATAAGGATTATTGCAATGCTCTCCCTGTTCAACGGAGGGCATTTGCTTTTTGCGGATAACTTCTTTAGCTGCTTCAATATGTGTTTTTACAAAACTTTTTTGTGACTCACACCATTCTTTTACACTAACATTGTTAAACAATGCCTCAATGTTCTCATCAGGCAACTCTTTAAAATCAGGTTTCAGGTGGATGATGGAAAAATCTTCCAGTTCAAATCCGGCCTCCGTAATAACATAATATTGTAAAGCCGCATCATTCATGATGGTATTGTTGATTTTCGTTGAGCTTTTCACTTCAAAAGCATGCAACATTCCACCTCTGCGAACCAAAATATCCAATGCCACCACAACTTCATTGGATATGAAAGAAGCTTCATAGATTACCGGTTGCTGTTTCATCAAAAGTGAATGTGTTTTTTCTGCTGAAGCAGCATACTCAAACGGAGTGGCAGGTGCTACATCAATGCCATCAGGAAAAAGTTGGCGCGCCAACATTCCAATGGCATTCCCTTTGTCAAATTTCTTCTGTTGTTCAGGGCTTATAGGGTCACTGTCTTTGTAGTTAAACTTATAAAAGTATAACGACTTAAGACATTGAAGACTGCGTATGTAACTGGATTTTGATAAAACGTATTTCAACAGTAAAAGATTTACTGTAAAGATAATCAATTCAAACCGGAATAAATTCTTTCGCAGATAAATTCTGCTGCATGCCCATCACCAAAGACGGGAGGGAAATTCAATTTCTCTGCTTTCAGGTGGTTGTAAGCTGAAACAATTTTCTCTGTATCGGGTCCTGCCATGATAGCAGTTCCCTGCGCTACTAACTCTACCCACTCGGTTTCATTTCGTAATATCACACATGGCTTTCTGAAAAAATAAGATTCCTTCTGCACTCCGCCTGAGTCGGTAATAATCATATTGCAATCTGATTCAAGAGCGATCATATCTAAAAACGAAACGGGTTCAATAATTTGAAGGTTGGCATTGCTTTGCACCTTGCTATAAAGTTCAGGTTGCAACCTTTGTGATAAAACTTTTGCAGTACGCGGGTGCAATGGCAGAATAATTTTTTGATTACTCTTATCCGCAATCTGATTCAACGCATTAAATATCGAATTCAGATTTATGGCATCATCCGTATTGCTGTCGCGATGAATGGTACATAAAATAAACTCTCCGGCTTCAACATTTGAATCGTTAAGCACAGTTGATTTATTTTTAGCTTCCGTTGCGAAGTAAATTGAATTGTCGTACATAACATCACCGCAATGCACTACCAGAGGATTATTGATGGAATATGGTGGTTTTGCATTTGATTTAAATCCTTCACGATAAAGATTTTCAGCTCCGGTAATTGTTGGCGAAAACAACATGGTTGAAACATGATCACAACAAATGCGGTTAACCTCTTCAGGCATTGTTTTATTGAATGAGCGCATACCTGCTTCTACATGAACAACGGGTATATGCATTTTTGCAGCGGTTAATGCTGCTGCCAAAGTTGAGTTGGTATCGCCATAAACCAGCACTGCATTGGGCTGCTCACCCTCCAGAACAGGTTCAAGTAACCGCATAATTTCGGCCGTTTGCACGGCATGACTTGCTGAACCGGTATTCAGGTTGTAATCTTCTTTGGGAATCTGCAATTCATCAAAAAAAATTGCTGACATTTTATGGTCGTAATGCTGCCCGGTATGCACTATCACCTCCTTTATTTTTTTTGAAAAGGAATTACGAATGGCTCTGCTGATTGCAGCAGCTTTTATAATCTGCGGACGTGCACCTATGATCGTTACTATTTTTATCACAAACAATTTATCTGACAGGCAAAATTACTTTTTTACTCATAACTTCATATAGTACTAACCGAATGTCTTTTTTTTAAAACTTACAATAGTTGGTCTCCATAAGTTTTAAATTGAAATCTGATTGAGTACCAATGATAGTTTCTCTGTCAGTTTCCTCCGGCTGTATTTTTCTGATTGCACCGATGCACAATTTAAAGCTCCATTCATATACTTTCTGAAATACTCCTTCACAACCGCTTTCAGTGTTGTCACGTCATCATAATCAACTGCATCACCACATTGTATCTCTCTGATAATTTCAGCCGCATCTCCATCTTTCGGGCCTATGCACAACACCGGTCTTTGCGCTGCAATATACTCAAACAATTTGCCGGTGAGCACACCTTTGGCATTGGGCGTACGGTTAATTATGAGCAATAGCACCTGCGACTGTTGCTGCACTTTTACCACTTCATCATGATTCAGGTAATCTATTCGATTCAGGAATGCTTCCAGTCCAAATTTCTTCAACGACTCATGCACTACTGCATCTACCTTACCTACAAGTTTCAGTTGCAAATATTTTTTAAGTTCAGGTTCCTCAGTCAAAAGTTCGCTTAGAGCTTGCCACAGTGCAACAGGGTTTCTTGTTTTCACCATTGTACCAACATGTGCAATGCTGAATTCCTTATCTCTTATATCGTTCGGTGTAATATCTTCTTCATCATACCCATTGGTAATACATTCAACTTTTCGGCTGAAGAGTGACCCAAACTCCTGCTGCATGGTTTTACCTATGGCTACAACTGCATCTGCCTTTGTTATCACCTTACGCTCCAGCTGATGATGTATTCTGTCAGCACGTTTGGTGAGTTTCAAATCTTTATAATAGTCAATATTGGTCCAGGGATCACGAAAATCAGCAAGCCATGGCAAATTTGTTTTCTCCTTAATTTTTAATGCTATCAGATGACAACTGTGTGGAGGGCCTGTACTTGCAATAGCATCTACTTTATTTTGAGAAAGCCATTTCAGCAATGTGCGTATCGAAGGTTTAATCCATAACATACGTGCATCAGGAATAAACACATTGCCACGTATCCATACGGCCAGCTGCTGCATGATGCCGTCATTCTTTTTTTCAGAAAGGAAGCCTGCATGAATCTTATCTTGTTTCTTTCGTCCTGTAAACAACTTGTATAGAAGATAAGGCTCTTTAATAGGTTCATGTATGACTTGTATATTTTCCGGAATATCTTTTAGCAAAGTAGTATCCTGCTCGGGGAATTCGCCATTTGCTACCGTAAACACAATCGGTTCCCATCCATACTGACGGAGGTATTTTACAAACTTCAGCCATCGCTGCACTCCTGCTCCACCGCTGGGCGGCCAGTAATATGTAATGACTAAGATCTTTTTCAACTGCAAAATTATATTCAGTCTTTTGACTTTCGGAATTCCATAAATGTACCTGCTGCAAATAGGAGCAACACAAGCACTGATCCTGCAAGAGAAACTTTCTCTCCGGTAGCATACACTTCAGGCTCGAACTTAAACTCAACCGTATGTTTTCCTGCCGGAACTACCATAGCTCGCAACACATAATTTGCACGTACATAATCTGCCTTTTTCCCATCTACATAGGCATTCCAGCCTTTGTCATAATAAATTTCAGAAAACACACAGAACTGCGGCAATGCCGTCTGCGTTTCATAAATAAGGTCATTGCTGACAATAGATGTAAGTTTTACCGAAGCCGTTGAATCATGCGAAGGAGTAAACCCTTTTATAACAGGCTCAAAACGCTTATCCACAACAGCTGTGGTTCTCGGATTGAAGGAGTCCAATGACTGTATTTCCTCATCGGCATTTGCCACTATTTTAAGAGAGTCAACAAACCATGCTGCTCCCAACGCTCCGGGGTTAAGTTGTGCAACAGGTTGATGTTCATTGTTGCTCACTATAATGTATTTGGTATTGAGCATATCGAGTACGCTCATATTGTTTTTAGCAATACAGTTCTCAATCAACTCCTGATAACGTTTGAGCTTAGCACCATGATATCCGCCAATACTCCTATGGAAGTAAGAAGTTGAAGCATCATTAAATGCACTTACTGTAGTGTTCATCACCCTAAAACCTAAAGTTTTATCCTGCATAATCTGTAAGTCGGCTTGTGATGGTTCAAACGGATTTACCGTTTTGCTTTTGGATGTAAAATTTTGATCATTCAGATAACGTTTATCCACCGTCCATAAATCAACTAGCACCAACACGGCAATAATTGCCATTGCCAAAGGAGCTTTGAGTTTTTCTTTCAGCATAAACCAAATAACTCCGAAAGAAAGTGCAATAAATATCAGACTTCGCAAAGCGTCCATGCGCAAAGCCGATTCACGGTCGGATTTGATTGCATCAATAAGCCATCCATATTGTTTCAGTTGTTCATCGGCATTTGAAGTGAAATCATTAAACAATCCGGGAAGAAGTGCGAACAAGAGACAAAATCCTCCGGTGATATAGAAAGAAAGTTTAAGCGATTTCAGTATTTCTTGTTTGGCATTCTTGCTGTCGAATATTTGTTTTAACGCAAGCAATGCAAGCAAAGGCATGGTAAATTGTGCAATGGTAAGAATCATGCTTACCGCTCTGAACTTGTTGTAACCCGGAAAATGATAAAAGAAAAATTCGTTGAACGAAAGAAAGTTACTTCCCCAAGCCAGCATAAAGGACAATACCGTAGCAGCAATCAGCCACCATTTTTCTTTGCCTTTTATCAAAAATATTCCTGCAACAAACAGAAAACATATAATTGCTCCTGCATAAGGCGGGCCTGATGTGGAGAGCATGTCACCGAAATAAAGCGGAACATTCTGAATAAAACTTTTTGCCTGCTGCATAGGCACTCCATTAGAAATGAGTGCCTGATACGTGGCTGAATTTTCACTTAGTGGCTCAACCGATGCGCCACCATGAAAGCGAGGAATGATGAGTGTAAATGTTTCGCTGATTCCATAGCTGTAGCTGAAGGCATAATCTTTATCCAACCCTGATGACTCTCCTTTAGATGTAAGTTCACTGGGGCCGCGCGTGGAATATTTTCCGTATTCATAAGTTGCTGCAAGACTTGTATAATTCGGTAAAATACCGAGCAGGGCAGCCACTGCAAGAACCAGTGACCGTTTAACAAATTCTACAATTGTTTTATTGACAATAGCATCAATCAGATAGGCAATCACCATTACCATGATAGTAATCATCAGATAATATGTAATCTGCAGGTGATTGGCGTATAATTCCAATGCAAGTGCAATTGCCGTCAGTGCTCCGCCAAATAACCACCGCCCTCGATACGTCATAATAATGCCTGCAAAAACAAGCGGTATGAGTGCTATGGCATGCGCCTTGGAATTATGACCGGCAGAGATGATAACAAAGTTATAGCTCGAAAATGCATAAGCAACAGCACCTGCTATGCCCATCCTATAATCAAATCGGAGCACAAGCATCAGCAAATAAAAACTCAGCAAGGCAAGAAATATATAGGAAGCCGGTGAGGGAAGAAAGAAAAACAACACATCATTCACATACTGCATAAGATTGGCAGGATATAATGTAGAAATCTGATAAGCCGGCATACCGCTGAACATTGCATTGGTCCATAAAGGCTCGGTATGATATTTATTTCTGAAATCAGTAAGTTCCTTACTCATTCCTGTCCATTGAGCTATGTCGTGCTGCTCAAGCCCTTTTCCCTGAAACAGTGGAAAAAAATAAAGTACTGTAATAATCAGAAACACCGCTATAGCAATGCCATGTGGTATCAGTTTTTTAGTTTCAATTTTCATATATGAAATCTGTTATCGTGCAAATGTATTTATTCCCCCGATTGGGCAATTCTTAATTTATTTTAAAGTTACTATACCAAGAAATTTTGAGATATTAAAAATAAATGCAGTATAGCCTTTCTGAATCGTCAGAATATCTTCCAACTCTTCATCTGTGAGGGAAGAACTGTCCTTAAGTCTTTGGCTGTTTTTTTGCCGAAGCATTACTGCACGTCTGAGTTTTAAATGATAAATCGGATTGATGACTGCTTCATTCATATTGCCCTCTTCTGTTCTTACATGTATGCCTTTTGATTCCCAGTCATTCAGCTCGTATTTATTAATCAGCATTTCCATTGCTATACCTCTTAATTTTTCGAGCTCAGCAGAAGTGTCGGCTTTAAGCATGTTTACAAACTCTGCAGCACTTTGCGTAACAAAATGAGAATATATTCCTGCAAAAATTTCATCATCAAAACCATAACCATCAGGTGCAAGCTCATTATAAATAAATTCTCTTATGGTAAGTGACTCCTGATCTTCACCGGGCAAATGAAGCACCCTGTCGCCATAGTTGAGGAGTAACCGGATAATTTCCTTTTCCTGATGCCATGCATTCATTTCTGAAGATTCCGGTTGTTCAGGAACATGCTGCATTTCCAGTAGTTTCGCTGCAAGCTCGCCTGATTCTTCATCATGCGATTTCTGATATTGATTTCGTCTGAGTTTGTTTAACTCAAACATCAACACCTGTTCTGTCACCTCCATTTGTTCGGCACATTGCTTCACATACATGCTGCGCAATATTCCATCAGGTATTTTCGAAATGCTTTCAACAATATCCTTTATCAATCCCGCCTTGCGTATTGGGTCGTTGGCAACTTCTTTCAGCAGCAATCCTGTTTTGAATGCAATAAAATCACGTGCATTATTTTTAATGTATTCTTTTAATTGCAGTGTTCCGGTTTTTCGAGCAAACGAATCAGGGTCATCACCTTCCGGAAACAAAACTATTCGCACATTCAATCCTTCTTCGAGAATCAAATCTATTCCACGAAGCGAAGCCTTTATTCCGGCCGTATCTCCATCATAAAGTATGGTAATATTTTTTGTAAACCGCGCTATCAGTCTTATCTGATCATGTGTCAATGAGGTTCCTGATGATGCAACTACATTTTCAACTCCTGCCTGATGCAGAGAAATTACATCGGTGTAGCCTTCAACCAAATAACATTCATCATTTTGAATAATAGCTTTTCGTGCAAAATAAATTCCGTAAAGTGATTTGCTTTTGTAATAAATATCCGTCTCCGGAGAGTTGATATATTTTGGACTTTTAGGGTCACTGTTCAATTGCCTTGCCCCAAATGCAATTACTCTTCCGGTAAGATTATGAATAGGAAAAATTACTCTCGCCCTGAAACGGTCATACACATGTGGTGCACTTTCTTCTCCTTGTGCTTCTTTTACAATTGCAAGGCCGCTCTTCTCATATATCTGTTTGTTAAAACTGTTTGCATAAACGGCCTGAGTTAATGCATCCCAACTTTGTGGCGCATAACCCAACTGAAATTTTTTAATGATGGACTCATTAAAACCACGTTCGTTGAAGTAGCTTAATCCCACTGCCTGACCTTCTTCTGTGGTAAAAAGATTATCTGAAAAGAACCTTTGTGCAAAAGAATAGAGTACAAAAAGGCTTTCTTTTTCGTCTTGTTTTTGTATTTGTTCCGGAGTAGGTTTCTCCTCCTCTATTTCAATTCGGTATTTTTCTGCGAGATATTTTAATGCCTCGGGATAAGAAAAACTTTCATGCTCCATGATAAACCGTACCGAATCACCCGCTTTGCCGCAGCCAAAACATTTATAAATTCCCTTTGCAGGTGATACCGTAAACGAAGGTGTTTTTTCAGAGTGGAAAGGGCACAATCCCAACAAATTTGCACCGCGCTTTTTTAATGACACAAATTCTCCCACCACCTCTTCTATCCGGGCTGTCTCTAAAATCAGTTCAACCGTTTCCTTTGGTATCATTTTAATGCTATTCGTTTTCGGCTCTTTATAACAGGTGATTCTTTGGGAATATTGGCATTGATAAATGCTGCCATTGCACGATAAATATTTTTTTCTGCATCCTCATCACTCCTAATAAATGTTCGTGCATTTTTTGTCCATATTTTCTTTTTGGAAGTTGCAACACTGTCATAAACAGAAATTGCATTCCATACATCACGATCAGAAGTGCTATCAGTTAATGCTATCAGCAATGGTTTAGTAATTTTTTTAAGACTCACATACAAATTTAATGAATCCGCTGACATCCCTGTCGTTTGTTCGTATTTTAGATAAGCCAGCGGTTTTATTAAAAAAGAAATTCCGTTCCATTTATCGGTTACCTGCTGATTGATAATCTCTGAGACCGTTGGAATGGGGTTTTGCAGTATCAGTATCTGAACTCTTGCATCATTCGCAGCAAGTTCAGTTCCGGGAATTGCACTCAGCCCTGAACATATTACGCTAACGGTATTGGTTTCATACAAGCAATACAAACTGTCCACTACCACCTTCAGCTTGTCGTTAAGGGAATTATTGAGTAAGAATTTGTCCCCACTACTCTCTCCGTGTGCAGGCATATCTATCAGGCAAACATGAAACCCCAGTTGAAATAAAGCCTCCGCCATACTGAGCATGCTTATTTTACTTTGATTCCAATCGTGAAGAAGTAAAACGGTAGGGGCCGAAAAATTATCAGGTTGTTGAACATACCATCCGTTGAGATGGAAAGAGCCTCCTGCATTTACTATGAAATCACGGTATTCCAAATTGAGTTGCGAAGGTGTAACATACTGATTTTTTTTAACCAATACATTCTTTCTGAAAACTTTTGGTGCTTCATCTTCTTCGTCTGCCAGCGACTGTGCAGTAATCCTTTTAGGGTAAACCAGCTCACTTATACTAAACAAGGAAGTAAAGTAAATCAGAACTAAAATTCCTCCGGTTAATACCAGACAAAGTGTTGCAATTTGCTTCCACATATTGAAATTAATAACTACGGTCGGTTGTAAAAGTTATTAAATTTTTCATGGATGTACGGTAGGTACTGTCGGCAAATTCATTCAAAATAGAAAATGCCTGATCTCGTAATTCGAACATTTTACCTCTGGCATAATCAATTCCTTTTTTCTCGTCAACAAACTTCAATACCTCATTCACTTTAACAGGGTTTTCATTTTCGTTTTTTATCAGGTTGATGATTTGCCTTTTTTCTGAAGCAGTTGCTTTACTTAATGCGTAAATAACCGGCAATGTAAGTTTACGTTCTTTGATGTCAATCCCTGATGGTTTTCCTGTTGCAATACTTTTTTCGAAATCAAACAAATCATCTTTTATCTGAAATGCCAGCCCAATGGTTTCACCGAGTTTCAGCATTTTGCTAATCTGTTCATCAGAAGCATTGGCCGAAGCAGCACCACAGCTGCAACATGATGCTATAAGTGAGGCTGTTTTCTGCCTGATGATAGTAAAATATACTTCTTCGGTAATATCCAGTTTTCTTGCTTTTTCCATTTGCAACAACTCCCCTTCACTCATTTCTTTCACTGCATTGCTTACAATATCAAGCAAACGATACTCCTTATTTCTCACTGCAATCAACAAACCTCTTGATAGCAGATAATCTCCTACCAATACTGCAATTTTATTTTTCCATATTGCATTGATGGAAAAAAAACCTCTTCGCATCAGCGAGTCATCCACCACATCATCGTGCACCAAAGTAGCTGTATGCAATAGTTCAATCAGTGATGCTGCAGTATAAGTAGATTCCGTTACCGACCCACAAACTCCGGCTGAGAGAAACACAAACATCGGGCGCATCTGCTTCCCTTTGCGCCTCACGATATAATGCATGATTTTATCTACCAGTGACACCTTGCTGCGCATAGCATCGCGGAACTTTTTTTCAAAGTTCTCCATTTCAAATGCTATTGGTTCTTTTATTCCTTCTAACGATAACATAATTGGGGTTGCCAAATTACGCTTTTTGCAGTTTGGGATTTAGAGCCTGAATAAAAATAATAAAGGCCTCTATTTTTCAGGAGCGCAAGCAATAAATCTTTGGTTTGGTACCTTCCGGCAATGCTGCGGAATCATGTGCATGGCACCACCCGTAGGTAGTTTTTCCTTTTCCAAATCCCCGATTCAACAAATTTCTATTTCAACAACTCCTTATTACTTGTTCGTTTATCACTTATTCTTGTTTGCCAACTGTCCACAAGCCGCATCAATGTCCTTGCCCCTGCTTCGCCTTACGTTTACTACCAGATTCTTCGATTCAAGATAATTTTTGAATGTTTCCAGTCTATCTGTTTTAGCTTTTTCAAATACTCCGTCTCCTATGGCATTGTATTCTATCAGGTTTATTTTACATGGCACAGTCTTAGCAAATTGTGCCAAATCGCGGGCATCTGCCAGCGAATCATTAAAGTTGTTAAACACGATGAACTCATAGGTCACACGTGTTCCTGTTTTATCATAAAAATACTGCAATGCTTCCTTCAGCACTTCCAGATTATTATGCTCGTTAATAGGCATAATTTTATCACGTTTCACATCATTGGCTGCATGCAATGAAAGCGCCAGATTAAACTTCACCTGATCATCGCCAAGTTTTTTAATCATTTTTGCTATTCCTGCTGTTGACACCGTGATTCTTTGTGGCGACATATTCAACCCTTCGGGTGATGTAATATGTTCAATAGATTTAAGTACATTCTGATAATTGAGCAAAGGCTCTCCCATTCCCATGTACACTATGTTACTCAGCGGAGTGGCATAATTCAATTCGCTTTGCTCTCTGATAATAGCAACCTGGTCGTAAATTTCATCATAAGTGAGGTTGCGCACACGGCCTAATTTTCCGGTTGCACAAAACTGACATGCAAGGCTACATCCTACCTGCGATGATACGCATGCCGTCATTCGTGAGGTTGTTGGTATCAGCACTCCTTCCACTACATTGCCATCAAACAATTTGAATCCATACTTGATGGTTTTGTCCTTGCTTCGTTGTTCATTATCTATTTGAATGGGAGTAAAATCGAATTTGTCAGCTAATTGTGTGCGTAACTCCTTCGACAAATTTGTCATCTCTTCAAATGAGCGCGCACTTTTCTTCCACAACCATTCGTAAACCTGCTTGGCACGAAAAGGTTTTTGGTTGATGGTTACAAAAAAATCTTCGATTTCTTCTTTTGATACAGCTCTGATATTCTGCTTTTTCACAGTGCAAAAATACGATAGAATTCCATGCTGTTATCAGATATTATAATTGAATTATTAAGTTTACCCTACCTCTGAATACTTCCGTCTGTTAGCAATAATCATGTAACCCTCATTGAGTCAACCAGTATTTGTGGCAATGAGTTTACTTGGTTGGCTTTTGATTAAAAAAACGGTTACAAGAGGAGATTCCAACAAGTTGTATGCCCTTTAAGGGCTGTTGAGACACCTTTAAACAGTTACCAATCGTCCTTCTTTGCTTTGGGAGCATTGGTCATGTATTTATTTAGTTCTGCAATAATTTGTGTTATTTGCTCATCACAATATTTCAGATTCCAATCCCATGATTTGTTATAGTACTGATTTTGGGTATCCATCCATTTTTCGGCAGGATAATAGGATACCTGCTTCCAGTTTATTTCTGTCAGTTTGTAACGGTATTTACCATCCTTGGCTTCAACCGTCAGTGTATATTGAATATTGCCTTCATCCTTCTGAAATCCCTTTTTATCGGGCTCGCTCATGAGTTTGAATCGTCCTTTACAAACCACCTTACCATCATCAGCATTCTTTTCGCGAATTACATCTGCGGGATTTTTATAGTACGTATTTGCCCATGCCAATGATCTTGTATAGATATCTGCCTTACTAACACCGGATAATTCAACAACTTTAGAGTAGGTAATCAGCTTTGTGGCCTCATCCACCGGATATGACTTTTGTGCTAAAACAGTTTGTGACATCAACAACATTGTCAATGCAACGATAAAAGAATTAAAATTTCTCATTTTATGAATTGTATCTCAGATTAACCGTCAACAGCAACTTTTATTTTGCTTCCTGTTTTAAGGTCTCTGGCATTTTGAATATTATTCAATCGCTTAATCTCTTCAACAGAAGTTCCCGGATATTGTTGTGATATTTTCCAAAGTGTATCACCGGGCTGCACTTGATAGTAAATAAATTTATCTAAAGCTACCTGCTCATTCTTTGCTGCTGATTTTTTAACTGTTTCTGTTTTGGTCTTTACATCATTTGCTACCGGCTGGCTGCAATCCTCGGCATCATCTTCACAAGCATCAAAATTCTGAATTACATTTACCATCACAGGCACTTGCTTTCTTACGTGTATGTGAACAGCCAATTTCTGATTGGCATAAATCTTAGAGGTACGGAGGCCATTCCATTTTTTCAGTTCGTTGATAGAGCAATTATATTTTGAGGCAATGTCGCCTAATGTCTGCCCACTTTTCACCACATGCGTTTTCTTGTTAATAGAAGTCACTGTTTTATAAACAATCTCCTGACTCATTACCGGTGTATTACTGGAAGCAATTGCATTTGTAGTTTTAGAATCTGCTTTGGCTATCAACGGGTCAATTTTAGAATTTCCCATCGCTCCAATGCCCAACTGCATATAATAATTATTCAGCATTTCGCTTACTATCTGATTGCGCAACCATGGGTTTGATGCACCCAAAGCTATGGCTACTAATCTGTGACTATTCTTCTGCGCAGTAGCAACAAGACAAAAGCGAGCATTCTTTGTGTACCCTGTTTTCAAACCATCTACTTCGCCAGGATAGTCCATTACCAGATGGTTATGATTTCGATAAACTACCGAACCGCGCCCGTTTTCAACCTCTGCAAAAGCAATATTGGTGATAGCAAGTATTTCAGGGTATTTTATCAGTTCGTTGGCAAGATGTAATAAATCCATTGGAGATGAACTATTATCCAAACTGCCATAACCGGCCGGCAATCCTGATGGATTAGAGTAAAATGTTTGTGTCATTCCCAGCTCTGCAGCTCTCTCATTCATTCTTTTAACAAATGCATCCAATGACCCATGCAGATATTTTCCTATCATTCCGCAGGCTTCGTTATTAGAAGGAATCATGGCCATTTTTAAAAGACCTTCCAATGTATAAGTTTCCTTTACGGTGGTTACTTTTTTAGATTTTTTGCTTGCACGATAACTTCTTTCTACTTGTACTTTATCCTGCCAATCAACATTCCCTTTTTTTATTTCTTCTATGGCTATCAAAGCCACCATCATTTTAGTGAGTGATGCAATGGGGTATGCATACTTTAAATCCTTCTCCCACACAATTGTATTAGTAGTACAATCGTATATCAATCCTGCTCTTATCTGAGAAGCACTGTTCTCGCTCAACAGCCCCGGCTGAATGTCGGTGTTAAAGTCCTTTTGCAGATTAACGACACTTTTATTGGTATCTATTTTAGAGTGAATAGTATCACTGCTACCTATTGCAAAAACCTGAGTAGCTAATAGTAAAAAAAGTATGTTCAGAAACATATCTCGCATTAATGATTTAAACTTACTGTTAAACAAGACATTCATGTTATGCAAGTTTAATGTTTTATTTTTTACCATTTCTGTCATGTAGTGATACCCTTTTTCACACACCTTTGTTAATTAACAGGCATGAGTAATTATACCGTAACGCTATTTGCCACCTTTAATTTTAAACCTGAAAATTAAGATATCTGCAGAGATAAAATCATAAATATATGATATTTTCTTGCAAAATGCTAATTGATGGTTATTGGTCTGCAAGTACCGCTTCTGCAAATATAATATCTTCCGGAAAAGTAATTTTAATATTGGCGCTCTCCCCTTTTATCACGGTGATTTTTTCATCGTATTTTTCCATCAGTGAAGCTTCATCTGTAAAGGTTGAAAAGTCCCCTTTTTCAAAGGCTTTCAGGAGTGATGTTGCACCAAAAACCTGTGGCGTTTGAACGATAAAATATTCACCTCTGTCAACGGATTTATTTTCATCAGCGGTTATTTTTCTTAATGAATCCTTCACCGGCACAACGGGAACCGCATTCCCTGTTTCAGATGCTTTGAGGTAAAGTTCTTCAATAAGTGCAGCTGTAATCAATGGTCTTGCCGCATCATGAACTGCGACAAGTGCATTACCGTTGCCAATCAGTTTCAGCCCGCTGTACACAGAGTGGCTTCTGGTACTTCCACCAACGGCTACTCGATGAGGAATGTCCATCTTGTACTGCTTTGTCAATAGTTTCCATTCCTGCATTGCACTTTGGGGTAATACCACAATGACTGAAGCACCACACTGATGAAATTTTTCGATGGAATAAAAAATTACCGGCTTACCTTTTAGCAGCATAAACTGCTTAGGTAAGCCGGCATTCATTCTTTGTCCACTGCCTCCGGCAACTATAACTGCTATTCTTTCGCGAGCAGGCATAGTCCTTGGCAATTATCAGATAATGAGCATGGCATCGCCATAGCTGTAGAAACGATATTTTTCCTTCATTGCTACTTTGTAAGCATGCATGGTGAGTTCATATCCGGCAAAAGCTGAAACCATCATGAGCAGCGTAGATTCAGGCATGTGAAAATTTGTAATCATGCAATTGGCTACACTGAAATCATAAGGAGGGAAAATAAATTTATTCGTCCATCCTTCATAAGGTTTTAATTCACCCAATGTGGAAACCGATGACTCCATTGCACGCATGGAGGTAGTTCCTACGGCACAGATGCGTTTTTTTCCGGCCTTGGCTTTGTTTACTATGTCCACACAGTCTTGAGGAATTTTGAACCATTCAGAGTCCATTTTATGTTTGGTGAGATCCTCTACTTCCACCGGTCTGAATGTTCCCAGTCCAACATGCAGTGTTAATTCAGCAAGATTGATACCTTTTATCTCAAAACGCTTGAGCAGCTGTTTGCTGAAATGCAATCCCGCTGTAGGTGCTGCAACAGCGCCTTCATTTTTTGCATAAACCGTCTGATAGCGTTCTTTATCTTCAGGTTCAGCTTTTCGCTTAATGTATTTCGGCAAAGGAGTATTTCCGAGTTTCTCTATTACTTCACGAAAATCGGCACTGGTTCCATCAAAAAGAAAACGCAATGTACGTCCTCTGGAGGTAGTATTGTCTATCACTTCGGCTACGAGCATATCATCATCGCCAAAGTAAAGTTTGTTACCGATACGTATTTTACGGGCAGGGTCAACAAGTACATCCCATAATTTGCTTTCAGGATTTAGTTCACGTAGCAAGAATACTTCGATTTTTGCGCCTGTCTTTTCTTTGTTGCCATAAAGTCGTGCAGGAAACACTCTGGTATTGTTCATCACCAGCACATCGCCTTCATCAAAATAATTGATGACATCTTTAAAAACTTTATGTTCTATTTTACCAGTCTTGCGGTCAATTACCATTAACCTGCTTTCATCGCGATTGGTAGTTGGGTGTGTGGCTAAAAGGTTTTCGTTTAAACCAAACTTAAATTGTGATAACTTCATAACTGTAATCTTACAGGATTATTTTTTTTGAAGGGCGCAAATATATAGCGTTAAAATGCCGATGGCTATTTATACTGACTATATATCTGATTCCCAGTGTTAAAATATTATATTTTACTTAAAAATAAGCGACAAACACTGTAGTTTACACAGTGTTTGTCGCTTAGTAATTATTATTCTATTCAGGGTTCAACGGTTTCTTCGTTGCTTGCAGCTTTTGATGCCATCAGCAAATCGTATTCTTCCTGTGAACCTACAATCAGTCTTTCGTACTCTCTTAATCCGGTTCCGGCAGGTATCAGATGTCCTACAATCACATTTTCTTTTAATCCTGTGAGGTAGTCAATCTTACCATTGATAGAGGCTTCATTGAGCACCTTGGTTGTTTCCTGGAAGGATGCTGCTGAAATCCAGCTCTTGGTATGTAATGAGGCCTGTGTGATTCCCTGAAGTAAAGGAGCCGATGTTGCAGGAATTGCATTACGTGCTTCAATCTCTTTCATATCCTTACGTTTAAGGATTGAGTTGTCATCACGTAATTTGCGGAGTGTAACAATCTGCCCAGGGCGATATTCAGAATCACCGGGATCGGTTACTACCATTTTATCCATAATCCAGTCGTTTTCTTCCATAAACTCTATTTTGTTTACAGATTCTTTCTCAAGGAATCGGGTATCTCCGGCATCTTCAATAATCACTTTACGCATCATCTGTCTTACGATAACTTCAAAATGTTTATCGTTGATTTTCACACCCTGCAAACGATATACTTCCTGTACTTCGTTTACCAGATATTCCTGAACCTGTGAGGGTCCTTTGATGGCAAGAATATCGGAAGGACTGATAGCTCCGTCAGACAATGGTGCTCCTGCACGAATGAAGTCATTATCCTGTACCAAAATATGTTTAGACAATGGTACCAGATATTTCTTCACATCACCTTCTTTTGATGTGATAATGATTTCGCGGTTACCGCGTTTTATTCCACCATATGCTACTACTCCGTCAATCTCACTCACTACAGCAGGATTGGAAGGATTACGTGCTTCGAACAATTCTGTCACGCGAGGCAGACCACCGGTGATGTCGCCAGACTTACCGCTTGCACGAGTAATTTTCACAAGCACTTCTCCGGCTTTAATTTTTTGTCCTTCGTTAACAGCAATATGTGCTCCTACCGGAATGTTGTAAGCTTTAACAACTTCCTTCTTCTCATTCACAATCTTAATAACCGGATTCTTAGTCTTATCACGGCTGTCAATTACCACTTTCTCCTTGTAGCCTGTCTGCTCGTCAGATTCCTCACGGAAAGTGATTCCTTCCTCAAGATGTTCATAAGCGATTTTACCTTCCGCTTCGCAGACAATTACCGCGTTATATGGATCCCATTCGCAAATAATATCTCCTTTTTTCAGTGTAGCTCCGCTACTCACATACAGGTGTGCTCCATAAGGAATATTGTTGGTAGCAAGAATAGCTTTAGTGTTCGGATCAATGATTTTAAACTCACCTGAACGACCAACCACTACTTCCACTTTCTTTTCTCCGTCTTTAAACGGTATGGTACGCATTTCTTCCAGTTCAATAACTCCACCGAATTTTGCTTCGTGTCGTGATTCAGATGCTCCTTTAGAAGCAACACCACCCACGTGGAAGGTACGCAGTGTAAGCTGTGTTCCCGGTTCACCGATGGATTGCGCTGCAATAACTCCTACGGCTTCACCCTTCTGAACCATTCTGCCTGTTGCAAGATTTCGTCCGTAACATTTTGCACAAACGCCCTGCTTAGATTCGCAGGTAAGTACAGATCGGATTTCAACAGATTCTAATGGTGACTCTTCAATTTTATCAGCTATGCTTTCAATAATTTCTTCACCGGCATGTACAATAAGTTCACCTGTAAGTGGATGATAAATATCGTGGCAAGATACACGTCCCAGAATACGGTCGTGAAGTGATTCTACCACCTCTTCCTGATTTTTCAATGCAGTTTCTGAAAGTCCTCTCAATGTACCACAGTCTTCATCGGTGATGATAACATCCTGCGCAACGTCCACAAGCCTTCTTGTAAGATAACCGGCATCAGCAGTTTTCAACGCTGTATCGGCAAGACCTTTACGTGCACCGTGTGTAGAGATAAAGTATTCAAGAATTGACAATCCTTCTTTAAAGTTGGAAAGAATCGGGTTCTCGATAATCTCTCCTCCTGATGCTCCTGATTTTTGTGGCTTCGCCATCAATCCCCTCATTCCACCTAACTGACGAATCTGTTCTTTGGAACCACGAGCTCCGGAGTCAAGCATCATATACACTGCATTGAATCCTTGTTTATCTGAAATCAGTTGTTTCATCAGTGTTTCTGTGATACGTGTATTGGTACGTGTCCAGATATCAATAATCTGATTGTAACGCTCGTTGTTGGTGATGAAACCCATGTTGTAGTTGCTTCTCACCTCTTCAACTTCTGCCTGCGCTTTTGCAACTAATTCATTTTTTGCTGATGGAATTAATACGTCATTAAGGTTGAAGGATAATCCTCCCTTAAATGCCATTTTAAATCCAAGTTCTTTAATATCGTCAAGGAAGCGTGCCGTTTGTGCTATTCCACAAATTTTTAATACGCGGCTGATAATATCACGTAAAGCTTTTTTAGTCAATACTTCATTGATATATCCTGCTTCACGGGGCACTACTTCGTTAAACAACACTCTACCAACAGTAGTTTCTATCACACGTTTAACGATAGCGTCATCTTCTTTTACGAAAGTTTTTACTTTGATGTAAGCATGCAAGTCAACTCTTCCTTCGTTGAAAGCAATGGTAACTTCTTCAGGTGAATAGAATACGGAGCCTTCTCCTTTTACTTTTTCACTTTCCGTAGTCTTTTTGCCTTTGGTCATGTAGTACAGACCCAAAACCATGTCCTGTGAAGGAACGGTAATAGGAGCTCCATTGGCAGGGTTCAGAATGTTATGCGATGCAAGCATCAACATTTGTGCTTCCAAAATGGCTGCGTTACCTAATGGTACGTGCACTGCCATCTGGTCACCGTCAAAGTCAGCGTTGAAAGCTGTACAAACCAACGGGTGCAACTGAATAGCTTTACCTTCTATCAACTTAGGCTGGAATGCCTGAATACCTAATCTGTGCAGTGTAGGAGCACGGTTGAGTAACACCGGATGTCCTTTCAATACGTTTTCAAGAATATCCCACACGATGGAATCTTTTCTGTCAACAATTTTCTTTGCTGACTTCACCGTCTTTACGATTCCTCTTTCAATCAGTTTACGTATGATAAACGGCTTGAATAATTCGGCAGCCATATCTTTTGGCAAACCGCATTCGTGAAGTTTCAACTCAGGTCCTACAACAATTACCGAACGTGCTGAATAATCCACACGTTTTCCGAGCAGGTTCTGACGGAAACGTCCTTGTTTACCTTTCAATGAATCAGAAAGAGATTTCAGCGCACGGTTCGATTCTGTTTTAACAGCATTCACTTTACGTGAGTTGTCAAATAAAGAATCTACTGCTTCCTGAAGCATACGTTTTTCATTACGTAAGATTACATCAGGTGCTTTAATTTCAAGCAGTCGCTTTAAACGGTTGTTTCTGATAATAACCCTGCGATATAAATCGTTCAGGTCGGAAGTTGCAAAACGACCTCCATCCAAAGGAACTAAAGGACGCAGCTCAGGTGGTATCACCGGAACTACTTTCACTATCATCCACTCAGGACGGTTTTCAATATTCTGATTTGCATTACGAAACGCTTCAACAACATTCAGTCGTTTCAAAGCTTCGTTTTTACGTTGCTGCGAAGTCTCATTACTTGCCTGATGGCGCAACTTGTACGACAACTCATCAAGGTTTAGTCGAGACAACAATTCATACAATGCCTCAGCTCCCATTTTAGCTACAAACTTATTAGGGTCTGTATCATCGAGATGTTGATTTTCTTTTGGAAGTTCATCCAGTATATTCAGATATTCTTCTTCTGTCAAGAAATCAAGATAGTTAATTCCATCCTGAGCTTTTATTCCGGCCTGAATAACGACATAGCGTTCATAATAAATAATCAGGTCAAGTTTTTTGGTTGGTAATCCAAGCAGATAACCTATTTTATTAGGTAACGAACGGAAATACCAGATATGAGCTACAGGAACCACCAATTGGATGTGTCCCATACGCTCTCTTCTCACTTTTTTCTCTGTTACTTCTACACCACAGCGGTCGCAAACAATTCCTTTATAACGAATACGTTTATATTTTCCGCAATGACATTCCCAGTCTTTTACAGGTCCGAAAATACGCTCACAGAATAATCCGTCACGCTCAGGCTTGTAAGTTCTGTAGTTAATGGTTTCAGGCTTCAGCACTTCTCCGCTTGACTGCTCCAGTATGTGTTCCGGAGAAGCAAGACTGATGATAATCTTGGAGAAGTTGCTTTTTACTTTTGTATCGCGTTTTACTGCCATTTTGTTTTTTTTATTTTTTTTAACTACTGTTTTTAAAACTTGCAGATGAGTTTATTTACCTCATCTGCAAATTATTTAATCGAGTGTAATTTTTAAACCTAATCCACGCAATTCATGTAACAATACATTGAATGATTCGGGAATTCCCGGAGTAGGCATGTTGTCGCCTTTCACAATAGCTTCATAAGCTTTTGCGCGACCCATTACGTCATCCGACTTCACAGTAAGTAATTCCTGAAGTATGTTGGATGCTCCGAATGCTTCCAGTGCCCACACCTCCATCTCACCGAAACGCTGACCACCAAACTGTGCTTTACCGCCAAGTGGTTGCTGTGTGATGAGTGAGTATGGTCCGATTGAACGTGCGTGCATTTTATCATCAACCATGTGACCAAGTTTGAGCATGTAGATGATACCTACAGTTGCAGGCTGATCGAAACGCTCACCAGTACCTCCGTCAGTCAGGTAAGTTGAACCAAACTTAGGAAGTTCTGCTTTCTCGATGTAGGATTCAATCTCTTCCTGATTGGCACCATCAAAAATTGGAGTAGCAAATTTCACTCCCAACTTTTTTCCTGCCCAGCCAAGAACGGTTTCATAAATCTGACCAAGGTTCATACGTGAAGGTACCCCAAGTGGATTGAGCACAATGTCCACGGGTGTTCCGTCAGCAAGGAATGGCATTTCTTCTTCGCGCACAATTTTTGCAACGATACCTTTATTTCCATGTCGGCCGGCCATCTTATCACCTACAGTAAGTTTACGTTTCTTAGCGATATAAACTTTTGCAAGTTGCATGATTCCTGCAGGTAATTCGTCACCCACCTGAATTGCAAACTTCTTACGTTTATATGACCCTATAATATCATTCATGCGGATATTATAGTTATGCAGCAATTCTTTAATCTGATCGTTGCGGTCTTTATCGGTAGTCCACTTATTCGGGTTGATATTATTAAAATCCAGATCCTGCAACATCTTCAGGGTAAATTTGCTTCCTTTAGGAATTACAAATTCCTTAAAGATGTCCATCACACCCTGTGATGTTTTGCCGTTAACAAGTACAAACAGTTTCTCTACCAGTTTTGATTTCAGTGCCGCCAGGTCTTTTGCCTGCTCATCATCAAACTTGCTGATGACTGTCTTGTCATCCGTTTTAGAATTTTTATCTTTTACTGCTCTAGAGAAAAGTTTTTTATCAATCACCACACCTTTTACTGAAGGAGGAAGTTTCAGTGATGCATCTTTTACATCACCTGCTTTGTCACCAAAGATGGCACGCAACAGTTTTTCTTCCGGTGATGGATCTGTTTCTCCTTTAGGAGTAATTTTTCCGATGATGATATCTCCTTCTTTCACTTCAGCACCTACACGAATCAATCCGTTTTCATCCAGATCGCGTGTAGCTTCTTCACTTACGTTAGGAATATCGGCAGTAAGTTCTTCCAATCCTCGTTTAGTATCACGTACTTCAAGGGTATATTCATCAACGTGTATAGATGTGAAGATGTCATCTCTTACCACTTTCTCTGAAATCACAATCGCATCCTCAAAGTTATTTCCTTTCCAAGGCATGAATGCTACCATCAGGTTTCGACCTAAGGCAAGTTCTCCGTCTTTGGTGGCATATCCTTCAGATAATACCTGTCCTGCTTTTACCTTCTCCCCTTTTCTAACAATAGGCTTCAGGTTGATACAGGTACTTTGATTGGTTTTTTGGAATTTAGTAAGGTAATAAACTTTTACATCATCTTCAAACGACAACAGTTTTTCGTCATCGTTGCGGATACTTCTCACATGAATTTCGTTTGCATCCACATACTCCACTACTCCATCATATTCAGCATTCACCAACACGCGTGAGTCACGCACCACCTGTCCTTCAAGACCTGTACCTACTACCGGTGCTTCAGGACGCATCAATGGCACTGCCTGGCGTTGCATGTTTGAACCCATCAGCGCACGGTTGGCATCGTCATGTTCAAGGAAAGGAATCAGCGAAGCTGCAATAGATGCAATCTGATTGGGCGCAACGTCCATCAGGTGCAGATGTTCTGGTTCCACTTCTGGGAAATCACCTTCGTAGCGTGCTTTCACACGTGCATCTTTAAAGTTTCCGGAAGTATCAATATGAGCATTTGCCTGTGCAATTACTTTATTGTCTTCTTCTTCGGCAGTAAGATATACAGGAGGGCGTTCCAAATCTACTTTACCGTTTTCAATTACACGGTAAGGAGTTTCGATGAAGCCGAGATTATTAATTTTTGCGAATACACACAGTGAAGAAATCAAACCGATGTTTGGCCCTTCAGGTGTTTCAATAGTACACAAACGTCCGTAATGCGTATAGTGAACGTCACGAACCTCGAAGCCTGCACGCTCGCGTGAGAGACCTCCGGGTCCGAGTGCCGATAACCTGCGCTTGTGAGTAATCTCAGCCAATGGATTGGTTTGATCCATAAACTGTGATAACTGATTGGTACCGAAAAATGAGTTGATTACCGATGACAGTGTTTTTGCATTGATAAGATCTGCCGGTGTAAACAATTCGTTGTCGCGAACATTCATACGCTCGCGGATGGTACGTGCCATACGTGACAGGCCTACGCCAAACTGCGAATACAACTGCTCACCCACGGTACGCACACGTCTGTTACTTAAGTGGTCAATATCATCCACATCAGCTTTTGAATTTATCAACTGAATAAGATACTTGATGATAAGGATAATATCTTCTTTTGTAAGTACCTTCACATCTTCAGGAGTGTGAAGATTGAGTTTTTTATTGATTCTGTAACGTCCTACTTCACCTAAATCATAACGCTTATCAGAGAAGAATAATTTTTCGATGATACCACGTGCAGTTTCATAATCCGGTGGCTCCGCATTACGCAACTGACGGTAGATATGTTCAACCGCTTCTTTTTCAGAGTTGGAAGTATCTTTCTGAAGGGTGTTATAAATGATGGCATAATCCGCTGAATTACCATCTTCTTTGTGCAGGATAATGGATTTCACTCCGGCATCAATAATCTGGTCAATATGATGATCTTCCAGAATAATTTCACGCTCAAGAATAATTTCATTACGCTCAATGGAAACTACCTCACCGGTATCTTCATCCACAAAATCTTCAACCCATGATTTGAGAACCCTTGCTGCCAGTTTACGGCCAACATGCGATTTCAAACCCGACTTGCTTACTTTAACTTCGTCAGCAAGGCCGAAGATTTCAAGAATTTGTTTATCACCTTCAAAACCTATGGCACGCAACAAGGTGGTCACAGGGAATTTCTTTTTACGGTCAATGTAAGCATACATGACATTGTTGATGTCAGTAGCAAACTCTATCCATGAACCTTTGAAAGGAATTACACGGGCAGAGTACAATTTGGTTCCGTTGGCATGTCGGCTTTGTCCGAAGAATACTCCGGGTGAGCGGTGCAACTGCGATACAATTACACGTTCAGCACCATTGATAACAAAGGTGCCTTTGGGTGTCATATAAGGGATTGTTCCCAAATATACATCCTGAACGATGGTTTGGAAGTCCTCATGCTCAGGGTCGGTACAGTACAGTTTCAGTTTTGCCTTTAACGGAACACTGTGTGTAAGTCCGCGTTCCAAACATTCACGTATGGAATATCTTGGAGGGTCGATAAAATAATCCAAAAACTCGAGTACGAAGTTGTTTCGTGAGTCGGTGATTGGAAAATTTTCAGCAAATACTTTGTAGAGTCCTTCGTTCTGACGGTTGTCAGAAGTTGTTTCTATCTGAAAGAAATCCTGAAATGACTTTAATTGTATATCCAGGAAATCGGGATAGTCTATAAGGTTTTTATTCTTAGAGAAGTTTATTCTTTTTGATCCGCCTTTGTCAGACGTTGTAGTGATTGCAGCCAAGTGATTATGATTTTAAATTGATTTCAATCAGAATTTTTAATTATAGCCATCCTCAAACTGATGGTACGAAAAGGGGTATAGGCCTCCCCGAAAACGGAAAGGCCTATGATTGTTTTATTGTTGAAATATTATTTAATTTCAACTTCAGCTCCGGCCTCTTCAAGTTGTTGCTTGATAGAATTTGCTTCTTCTTTAGAAACTCCTTCTTTAACCGGTTTCGGTGCGCCATCTACAAGATCTTTAGCTTCTTTCAGGCCTAATCCGCTTAACTCCTTCACTAATTTCACCACTGCAAGTTTTGCGTTACCACCTGATTTCAGAATCACATCAAAAGATGTTTTTTCTTCAGCAGCTGCGCCACCGGCAGCAGCTCCACCACCGGCTACCATTACCGGAGCAGCAGCAGCAGGCTCAATACCGTACTTGTCTTTTAGAATAGTTGAAAGTTCCTGAACTTCTTTTACAGTCAGGTTAACTAACTGTTCTGCGAATGCATTTAAATCTGCCATTTTATTAATTTTTAATTTGTTTTATTTTTGAAATTATAGTTATAGTGTAAGATTCGAAAGGTGGAAGCTTTATGAACCCTTTTCTTCTAACGTCTTTAGTATGCCGGCAAGTTTGCTTCCGCTTGACTGAAGCTGTGAAACAACATTCTTAGCCGGTGATTGTAACAAGGCAATAACATCTGCAATCAGTTCATTTTTCGATTTCAGATTTGCCAGTGTTTCCAATTGATTGTCGCCAATGAATACCGATGAGTCTATCCAGGCAGCTTTGATTGCAGGAATGGTATCCTTGGCACGGAATTCCTTAATCAGCTTTGCAGGAACATTAGATACTTCGCTGAACATGATTGCTGAAGTTCCTTTCAGTGTAGGAATCAGTGAATCATAAGCTGTTGCATCCAGTTTCTGAAGTGCCTTCTTGATGAGATTATTCTTTGCTACACGCAATTTCACATTCCTATTGAAGCAAAGTCTGCGCAATTTGGAAGTCTTTTCGCTGTTCAGGCTTTCTACACTTGCGATGTAAAAATTTGGAAACTGGCTGAACTGCTGTGCAAGACTTTCTATTTCTATATTTTTTTCTTCTCTTGTCATTTTACAAATGTTTTATTGGTTATTACTATTAACCTGCTATGGATTTGGTATCCACTTTAATTCCGGGGCTCATGGTGCTGCTCATAGCTACACTTTTCAGATAAGCTCCTTTGGCAGATGATGGCTTCAGTTTAATAATGGTTTGAATGAGTTCATTCGCATTTTCATAAATTTTCTTTGCATCGAAAGATACTTTTCCTACTGATGCATGAATAATTCCTGTTTTGTCAACTTTGAAATCAATCTTACCGCCTTTAACCTCAGTTACTGCTTTTCCAACATCATTGGTTACAGTTCCTGTTTTAGGATTAGGCATCAGGTTACGTGGACCAAGCACGCGTCCCAACTTTCCTACTTTTGCCATTACTGCAGGCATGGTAATTACCACATCCATATCTACCCAACCTTGTTCTATTTTGGTGATGTATTCATCCAGACCTACATAATCAGCTCCGGCAGCTTTTGCCTCAGCTTCTTTGTCGGGAGTGCACAGCACCAGTACTTTTACGGTTTTACCTGTTCCGTGAGGTAAGGTAACAATTCCTCGTACCATTTGGTTTGCTTTGCGGGGGTCAACACCCAATCTCACGCTCACATCAACAGATGCGTCAAATTTGGTAAACGTGATGTCTTTTACAATTTTGGAAGCATCTTGCAGCGTGTACATTTTTTCGCTGTCGTACTTCCCTGTAACCATTTTCTGGTTCTTCGTAAGTTTTGCCATTTTATAAATTTTTTGAAGTGCAAACGTTTCGTTTGGCGAAACTCCTTCTGTTAATACTTAAATTTTTTAATGCTCTTAAAAAGGTTTTTCTCCTTCAATAGCAATACCCAGGCTGCGTGCCGTACCTGCAACCATGCTCATTGCAGCTTCAATGGTAAAACAATTTAAGTCAGGCATTTTATCCTGAGCTATTGCTTTTACCTGATCCCATTTTACCGAACCGGCTTTTTTACGATTCGATTCTGCAGATCCGCTTTTGATTTTAGCAGCTTCCAGTAACTGTACGGATACAGGTGGACGTTTGATAATAAATTCAAACGATTTATCTGTATATACGGTAATGATTACGGGAAGTACTTTTCCGGCCTGATCCTGTGTACGGGCATTGAACTGCTTGCAGAACTCCATAATATTCACACCCTTGGCTCCCAATGCGGGTCCAATCGGAGGTGCGGGATTTGCTGCTCCGCCTTTAACCTGTAACTTTATAAGTGCTCCTACCTCTTTTGCCATTTTATTTTTTTGTTTAAATCAACTTGTGAAGTGACTGTGTTTTTAAAATTTTCTACAGTGGAAGCCTGTTGCTTTTAAAGTCAGTATTACTTCGTTTATATTTTTATTATTCTTTTTCTACCTGAAGATAGCTAAGTTCAAGCGGTGTTTTACGCCCGAAGATTTTAACCATCACTTTCAGTTTCTTTTTGTCTTCGTACACCTCTTCAATAATGCCCGAGAAACTGTTAAACGGCCCGTCAGTTACTTTTACTGATTCGCCCACTACAAACGGAATGTTCAACACTTCTTCTGAGTCTGCCAATTCATCAACCTTACCTAAAATACGGTTTACCTCTGATTGTCTCAATGGTGTTGGGGCTTCGCCTTTAGGGCCTAAGAAGCTTATCACTCCGGTAACGTTTTCAATAATATGCGGAATTTCACCTACCAGGTTGGCTTCAATAAGAACATAACCCGGCAGATAACTTCTGTCTTTACTTACTTTCTTTCCGTCTTTAATTTTATAATACTTTTCCGTTGGAATCAGAACCTGTGCAACATCGTTCTCAAGACCAAGGCGTCTTATTTCAAAATCAATATATTCCTTCACCTTCTTTTCCTTACCGCTGATGGCACGTATTACATACCATTTTTTCTCCGTATCTGCCATTTGCTTTCTTCTTAAAACAATTTATACAGCGTATTCATCAAACCTTGTGCAAGGAAGTCCATGAAAAAAATAATCAACCCTGTGATTAATGACGCTACCAATACCACAATTGCACTGCTTTGCAGTTCAGGCCAAGTTGGCCAGGTTACCTTGGTTGTGAGCTCAAGGTAAGATTCGCGAACATATGCTCTGATTTTTTTCATTTCTCTTACTAATTATCGCCAATATTAACTTTGACTTTTGGTTTTAACCTATTATTCTCCTTCTGCACGAGTGGAGAGATTCGAACTCCCATCAACGGTTTTGGAGACCGCTATTCTACCCTTGAACTACACTCGTGTATGGTAGATACTTCTTTCCGAACCCCCATCAATACCGCATTTCTGCGAATCTTTTCTACCCTTGAACTACACTCGTTACTTAATTCCGGTCTCCGGCAGGTTTGAACTCTATATCTTTTACCTTAAATTATTCAGGCTTCAAATCAGCCCCGAGGCGAACTCGGGACTGACTTCAAACCCTCACAATTATTTAATTATATCAATAACCTGACCTGCACCAACGGTACGTCCACCTTCGCGGATAGCGAAACGAAGACCTTTGTCCATAGCAACAGGAACAATTAATTTTACGGTAATAGTTACGTTATCACCAGGCATAACCATTTCACGTCCTTCCGGTAATGAAATTTCTCCGGTTACGTCAGTTGTACGTAAATAAAACTGAGGACGGTATTTGTTATGGAATGGAGTATGACGTCCACCTTCTTCTTTTTTCAAAACATAAATTTCAGCTTTGAATTCAGTATGTGGAGTGATAGAACCTGGTTTTGCAACAACCATACCTCTGCGGATATCGGTTTTTTCAATACCACGTAATAACAGACCTACGTTGTCACCTGCTTCACCACGGTCAAGGATTTTGCGGAACATTTCCACACCTGTAACAGTTGAAGTAAGTTTTTTCTCCTGCATACCGATGATTTCAACGTTGTCGTTAGAGTTGATAACACCTCTTTCGATACGACCTGTTGCCACAGTACCACGACCGGTGATAGAAAACACGTCTTCTACCGGCATAAGGAATGGAAGGTCAACCTGACGAGGAGGAATTGGAATATACTCATCAACAGCGTTCATCAACTGAAGGATTGAATCAACCCATTTTGGATCTTTATTTAATCCACCTAATGCTGAACCGCGGATGATTGGGGTATTGTTACCATCGAACTCATAGAAACTTAAAAGTTCGCGGATTTCCATTTCTACAAGGTCAAGTAATTCAGGATCGTCAACCATGTCCACTTTGTTCATGAACACAACGATTTTAGGAACGCCTACCTGACGTGCCAACAGGATGTGCTCACGAGTTTGTGGCATAGGACCATCAGTAGCCGCAACTACCAGAATAGCACCGTCCATCTGCGCAGCACCTGTTACCATGTTTTTTACATAGTCAGCGTGACCCGGACAGTCAACGTGTGCATAGTGTCTTTTTTCAGTTTGATACTCAACGTGCGATGTGTTAATCGTAATACCACGCTCTTTTTCTTCAGGAGCGTTGTCGATTGAGTCGAATGAACGTTGTTCAGCAAAACCTTTATCTGCCAACACGCTGGTGATAGCAGCAGTTAAGGTTGTTTTTCCGTGGTCAACGTGACCGATGGTTCCAATGTTTACGTGTGGTTTGGAACGATCAAATTTTTCTTTAGCCATTTTGAATATTAAATAAACAGGTTACTTAAATAATTGATTTGTGAGATATAATGTAAATTAAAATTGTCATCTTTTGTTATACTCGTTTCTGATTTAGTGTCATTTTTCTTTTCTGCTTCATCCAATATTTATCATCTTTGGTACTTCAGAGCCGTTGATGAGAATTGAATAATGAGGCTTTGCTCATTATTGCGAGCTCCGCCTCGCAACTCACGACCTCGTTCACACTTTGCTTTCTCATCAACTTCAGAG
>JAFDWZ010000001.1 GCA_018268195.1 Bacteroidota bacterium
GGGTCAATTAAGAAAATTGATTTAGACACCAATGGAAACGGTGCTAAATTCAGTGCACCGTAATTATTAAACGGCCCAACCCAAAGATTACCGCCATGCGGCTGGCTGTCAATAACAGCCACTTTGTTAAGATACAATCCGTCAAAGTGATAATTCATATTGTTACCACGAAGGCGCGTAACAGGGTTAAATCCTCCGAAATAAATCCCCGTAACAGTGCTGTCCGTAGTGTTACAACCAATGTAACTCCGCTCAGCAAGGCTTGCAGTTATGGCAGAGGTGTTATAAGTCAAGCCCGTAGCAGGATACGAGCCTGTGATGCTATTGCAACTTGCATTCACGCGCTGTGTGCCATTTAATGCAATTCCTGTTGTACTTATCGGTGATGTTGCATTTATTTTTATAGTATTAAACTTAACAGCACCATTTTTTGTGTGATTTTGTACAATTCCATAAAATGAGTTATTAAGCATTATCGTATTGTTTGTTGCCGAGTATAAAACATTTTTTAAATTGGATATTTCACTCATATAAATAGCACCTCTGCTAAAACCTTTAGCTTTGTTATTTCCCGTTAATGGAGGAGCATTTACAACTATACTGTCATTTATTGCCATCATGTTTTTTGCATAAGCATTATTTGTCCAGAATATACCTGTTGCCTGTGTCGTAATTTTACAGTTATTCACCATGCTTGTTTGCAGCCAGGGAGTTCGTGTGCCATAAACACCTTGATTCACGTTAAGCAAATTTATAAAACTTGCCGCTAAGACAGAGCCATCTGTATATATTCCACGCCAACAATTATTAACGGTTTTGAATGTTCCGTTTTCAGGCAAAACAGTAAGTTTAGGATTACTTATTGCCGGTATATTTTCGTGATAAACACTTACCATTGCTGTTCCTCTGTATGCTTCCGTGTAAACCGAATCTGTTACAATGTTTGTGAATTTTGTGTTTTTAATGGTAACAGTGCTGTTATGAGCCACCATACCTGTATTCAACTTATTAAAAGTATTAATAGAACTTATATTACCTCCTAAAATAAATCCTGCCACACTGTAAATCTCAATTCCAACTTTGGGTAATTTTCCATGTAATGATTGTCCAATATAGTCTGGTTTAAATACAGCAGATGTCATTGCAAAAGTGGTATTACTAATACTTACTATCACATTGTTTAATCCTGACGATTTAGGAGGAATGTATAAACCTGTAACACAGTTCAATATTTTACTTCCGTTATCTATATTCACAGATGATCCATCATGCGCTTCAATTCCAATATTTGCATCGTTTAATTCAGAATTATTGGTTAAATAAATTTTCCCCTTTGAAAGCACACTTATCCCTCTCCACATCGTATCGCAACTTTGAACGATTGTATTATTCAAAATCAAATTACCGTTGCTTTGAACAACAATTTGCCCGCCTACACCAACATACACCATGCAGTTGTTAAGCGTAAGTGTGCCGTTCACATAATACGTTCCTGCAATAAATACACTTAAATTACTCAGGGTAAGGTTTCCTGAATAAGTACTGTCTGCAAAAGTTGTATCGGTGGTGGTGCAGGGGTTTATAACGGTAACACAAACACTATCTTTCCAAGTAGTATTAGCAGGTGAGGTAACAGAGGCAACATTGTAAAAACAACTTCCCGATTGTGTAAAATATCCGCTCACTGTAAACGTAGCACACTGCATAGAGTGAAGCGTTACACTGCCCGGCAGGGTGGAGTTGGTTTGAACAAATCTCATAAAACTCATTCATTAAAAACAACTAATTTTTTATGCACACGCTCACCATTACTTGTAATACTACAATTATAAACCCCATTTGCAACACGTGACAATGAAACACTTTGCAATGTACTCCACGGAGGGAGATTTTGCGAATAAACTACTCTGCCGTTTATATCAAAAATCTCCAACTTACCTGATTTGTTCTGCGGCAATAAATACATGATTCTGAAATTGCCATTGTTGGGATTTGGTGAAACGGAAAACTTAAAATCATGTTCTGTTAAATCTTTCACACTCGTAAGCGTATCGCATGGGCTACCCACCAAACGACCTAAGTAGTAGTTGGGGTGGTTAGGAACCGTACCAACATTAAAACAAGGTAAGTGAATGTTGTGTAAGTTAACTGTACAGTCTATGCCTGCACTGTCAGGATAATCCATTTCATGCAAATCTAAAACACCACTTGTTGATGTAATATAAATCTTACCGTTTGCAGCAAGGTACATTAAATAAAAATTGGTGTAAAATACCGGAGGAGCGGAAAGGAATGTGTCATTGGTGGCAACTAACTGATAAGTAGCTCCAATATTTGATGTATCAGTATTAATTTGATGAATGTGTTCAGTTGTAGCAAAATATAAATATTTTGAATTAGAAGAAAAAGCTGTTGCATAAGAAATGTTCCCGTCCGTAAAATCAATAACTGTATCTAATGAAAAAACACCTGAACACCTGTCAAAATCAAATAACTGAACTTTTGATTGATAACTCATGCCAACAACATTACTACATGAAAAAGCAAATTTTTCACCGTCAGGTGAAAATGTTGGTTGTCCTGCAAACCCAAATGGAAAGCCTGCAATTTGCAGGTTCTGATTTCCAAAATATTGAATTGTATCGGGTGTTACTAAAAAAGTATGGGCATGAGTTGCATCGAAAGATAATACCACTACCCACCAATCTCTACCATTAGCGTGTTTACAAGCAGCAATACCCCACCCGAATACATCTGTATGAGCAACATTATTTTTACTGATTACTTCTCCTAATCCATTATCATGAGTAACATCTATAATACTATAATAAAAATTACTATCTATCAGAATTGGACTATTGTAATTGCACGTTTGATGAAATAATACATATTTATTTGAATCATCAGGCATAGGTAAAATAATAGTACCGTAAGGAATAGGCAATCCATATTGATGTCCATAATCATAAGTGCATTGATTAGGGTTTAATCCACTGCCATTTTGCATGGTATCACCTGTTGCATTAGCTATAAAATAACCATTGCTGCTGATTAATATATTTCCGTTTTCATCAGCAATGTTTGCTTGGGTGTCCATGAAAGGAATTACTCTTTGTTCACTCAATACACTATATGAATTTTGAGTAAAATTAATTCTACCTTCTGCTGACGTAGAACTATAATGGTGTCCTAACAGCCAAACATGATTTTTACCTTGCGCAACTGCTGATTCTTTTATTACTAAAAAAAGTAATAAAAGAATCAGAATTAGTGGGGCGTTTATTTTTTTACCCTTTCTCATTTTACTAGTATCAATTTACTTGTTAATGATTTTTTATTGGCTGCATTTACTGTAATTGAATAAATACCGCCAGATAAATTATTTAAATGAATCAGATGTGTTTTTTCACTGCAATTAAATTCTGATTCATATACCGTCTCATTCAACACATTCCTGATTTGAATCTTGCATATTCCATCTTCTTGTCCCGTTAATTCAACTTTTACTTTATCACTTGCAGGGTTAGGAATAATTTTTATTCCATTTTCTTCTGATTTTTCAGTTGTATTATTTGCCAGCCTGTAAACGCCACTTTGCAAACATACATTTGCATCATCATAATCAATTGAATCATTAATTAGTGCAATAAGTGTACGTGCCCGTTCAACTGCCGCTCCTCCTGTGTAAGGACATTGCGTAGCTATTGAATATAGTTCGATGTAATTATTTCGGACAATCTCAACATCCTCGTCTCGTTCCAAATATCCTATTTCTATTTCATTAATGATTTTATTGTTTAATTCAGGCAACTCACCATTAACAACAAGGTCATTCTTGTACTGTGCACTGTCTAAACGGTTCTGTAATATAGCCTCTCTCTGCACCTTAATATTGTTAACCGTTTGGTTTAAAAACTCAACCGTCAATTTCCAATGATTGTAAATGCTGTCAGCATCCTGCGTTGGGTGATTTACCTTCCACGTTTCAATATTATTCATGCTGTCGGCAAATAATTTCATTTGTGAGTAGGTGTTTTCAATCAATACCATCATCGTGGAATCATACGTGTATGCAGCCTTTTTATATTCATCAGCAGCATACAAATTTCCGGTATTATCACTTTTATGTACAAGCATAAACTGGATGTAAATGGAATCACTAAACCATAAGGTCGAATCCTGTGCCAGCTCTTTGTAGAGGTACTCAGCAGCAATGGCTTTTGATTCTTTAGATATTTCTTCCGAATCAAAAATGCCTGAAGCAATTAATTCGCGAATGGTGGTGTCAGCCATTGCAGGTGGTTGACTTGAACATACAATAGAGTTGGAACAATAAAATGTGCTGCCTCCTTTAGTTGGATTAAACCATGAGCTTGGTGTTACTACTGGATTATAAACTGAACCCAATAAAGAATCCACATCAAAACGTGAAAGTGGAACAAAGGGATTACTTGCTAAATTCATTCCACCAAAACCACTTACGGTTGGCACATTCCATTTATTGCCATTATGCGGCTGTATGCCCATGTAAGTAGGATTAGTGGGGCTTCCTGTGTTCAGATATAAGCCAACGTAATGCGTATTCATTTCATTACCCCTAAAAACAGTATTAGGATTAGCTCCGCCAAAGCTGAAACCTCTGTAAGTGCTGTCCACCGTGTTGCAATACATGGTTACTTTATTATTCATGTTGCCCGCACTTATTCCGTTTGAGTTGCCTGTAATGCCTGTTGCATAATTCCCAGTAATGTTGTTGCAACTTACGGCTGAATTTTGATTTGCTGCAACTAAAATGCCGTTGCCGTTGCCATGCAGTTTAACAACATTGTATTTTATTTTAGCCGTGTTCAATGCTCCTGCATATATAGCGTGTGAGGCATTGGTTAAAGTCAATACGTTGTTGCTTGCCATATATCGCACAGGAGTTACCTGATTAAACTCACTCATCCATAAGCCATAGTTAGCCAGACTTAAACCTGTGCCATTAGCTCCATTGATGGTAATCGTATTGTTGGTTGCATACATAAACCGCGCAAAAGGATTGGTCGCCATTTTTATTCCTATGTGAGTGGCTGTAATGGTACAGTTGCTCACGGTGTTTGTACTTAACACAGGTGCACTTGTTTCTTCAACTCCGGTTCTTACATTCAATATATGTATAAAACTTGCTGTCAATTTACTCTTGTTAGTATAAATTCCCCTGTAGCAATTCTCAACTGTGTTATAGTTCAATGCTTCGGGCAGCACGGTAAGGTCGCCCGTGTGTATGTCGCCAACAGGCATTCCAACACTTACTATTGCTGTTCCTCTGTAGGGTTCGTTATAAAACGTATCGTAACCAATGTTGCTGAACTTACTTCTTTTCACTGTAACAATACTGCTTATAGCTACAATACCGGTATTCAGTTTCTCAAACTCATTTAGGTTTGCATCACCAATAGTAGTTATCATATTGGTCATGTCTATTCCTGCTTTGGGCAGTGTGCCATGTGGTGTTTGTCCTGCATAGTCAGGTTTAAAGTTTGGGCTTTGCATTTTAAATTTACTTCCGTCCACTTTCAACGCTATGGAATTATAACCACCACCCGGGTGTACCGGTATCTTCAGCCCTGTTACACAATCGTAAATTTCACTTTGCAGAATTTCAACCTGCGATTGGTCTAAAGCATAAATTCCAACATCAGCATTGCGGAGTATGCTTCCGTTTAGTTTTATTTTCCCCTTTGAAAGCACATTTATCCCTCTCCACATCGTGTCGCAGCTTTGCATGGTGGTGTTGTTCAGGTTTAGCACTCCGTTGCTTTGAACAATTATCTGCCCGCCTGCATTCACATACACCATGCAGTTGTTCAGTGTAAGTGTGCCGTTCACATAATATGTTCCTGCAATAAATACACTTAAATTACTTAGTGTAACGTTCCCCGAATAAGTGTTGTCTGCAAAAGTTGTATCTGTAGTAGTACATGGGTTTATAACGGTAACACAAACACTATCCTTCCATATTGTATTAGCAGGTGAGGTAACGCTTACTGTGTTAAACAAACATCCTGTGGCAGCATTGCCAAAGTAGCCCGCTACCGTAAACGTATCACACTGCATGGAGTTAAGCGTTACACTGCCCGGCAGTGTGGAGTTGGTTTGAACAAAACCGCTTGGCAGCGCATCGGCCAACACTCCGGTTTGCGTGTTTGCGCTGTTGTTGCACACCGTGATGGTGTAAGTTACCAGGTCTGTCACTGCTGCTGCCGTATCTCTGTCTGCTGTCTTGGTTATCTGCCAGCAGTCGGCACAGGCACTCTGCACGCTACTCATCCTGAAAGTGCTGTTCATCATTGTTTTATTTGCATTTGCAGATACTAACTCATTACAGAAATCATGAGCAAATATAACAATATCCGGCAGTGTGGTGTCGCCCGCAAAGGTGCAGGTGGGCAGCAGGTCAAACCTAATGGTCATTATCCGGCCATTGTTGTAGCCTCCATTGGCATAACCAATCTTTTTTATGCTGTCTGCATCCGTTATCCAAACCGTATTGGTTGCTGTTGGCGTGAGTTGTGCCGATGCTGATGTGAGGTGGTTGTTGCCATAAAACATATAGGCTCCCACCACCTGCAGGTTGGGCTTGAGGTTGGTGAGCACCACCGTGTCGGGATAGAGGTAGCCGAGATATTTGCTGTTGAAGGGCGCCCACACACTCACCGTGTCGCAAAGGGTGTAGGGCGTTTCGTAATATTTCTGAGTAACGTCAAAAGCTGCCGTGTCTTTATTATAACTCAACTGAGTAAGTATATAACTGCATATTTTGGTGCTGTCATAAGGTGCAGCAGGATAGTTGCCACAGTTCCATCCGATGTGTATGTTGAAAAATTCTTTCGAGCTGTCTATTGGGCACGACACAGGCGTGGCGCACAGGTTGCCGCTCACGCTTGCCCCTTTTGCCAGCGATGGGGTTACGGGAATGATGTTGCCTGCGGCTGCGTAAGTCTGTCCTCCTGTTTTGAAATGCCAGTTGCTAAGATGGGGAGTGCTGCCCACGATGGCAATAAACACATTGTCGGCAGCGGTTTGGCCGGAGTTGCCTGTGTTGGTGTTTTGCACGGTCAGGTTGTTCCAGCATATTGTATCGCTGCGCAGGGAAGCATTGCTGTTGTCTATGGAGGTGAGTTGCAGATGAGGGTTTATGCTCAGTGTATTAAGGCTGTTGCCCGAAGGGTTCAGCACAGGGTCATTCATGGTGCTGCATCCACTACCCGTCAGGCAGGCAGGCCATTGCGGATGGAAGGTTATTTGTGCCGCTGTGGATGCGGATGGCGTTACAGGTAGCACCATGCAACTGTCGGGAAACAACTTCAGCGATATGAAACACCGGTTTTCCTGATCCCCGATATAAAATGTGGTCGAATTGCCCGCACTGTTGTTTTGGAAAAAACAATTCATAGCAGGTAGCGCTGTGGCACTGAAAGTTACATTGCCCGAAGCATTTTCAAGAAACGACAATCCCACCGTGTCGCTTTCCATATAAACTCCGTTTACACGTACACCATTTTTGGCAACGGCATTTTTTACATGATAGCCCTGCGGAATTTGCAGGTTGAAGAACGAAGGCTGCAACACGGGCGGTTTATACTCATAGGGGTAAATATCTATGAGGCCTTTGCCTCCGGCAATGGTGCTTCTTGATTCAACTATCATTTCTTTTTCGCAGCCTTGCTTGTTGCTGATGCTGGTATTGTTTGAAGCCATCTGACTCACAAAATAGTGAATGCTTCCGGTGGCTTCGCAGAAAAAAGCGTAACTGTTTATGAAGGCCGTGTCAACCAAATTGTTGCTCACATCGTTTGGGTCAACTGTCCATCCGAGGCTATCAAGTTTCGCTGTGGTGTTGGGTTGTTGCGGAACCAGGTCGCTCACCTTATTTTGTATTTCCCCACTGAAAAACATCCGGTTGAAAACATTGCTTTCTTTTATTACATCGTCAACCGAGTTCAGGGAGGCAGGCATATAATTTCCGCAAACGTTATAAATTACTTTTATCCGGTAGTGTTGCCCGGGCATGAACCCCGTGAATGAACCAACGCTGTGCGTAATCAGTTGAGGATAGTCGTGCAGATTGCCCGAATAGGTGTTACTGACAGTATCGTGGTAGGTGGTAAATACAAATCGGTATTCGTTGGCAGTGGTGGTGGTGTCAATCAAAAACTGTGACAGCAGATTGCCGCCAATGGCATATTTGCGAATGGTGGTATAGTCGTTTGCTCCCATGGAGTAAGGCTCGCAGTCCAAACATCCATTCACCGAGGGTGTGGCATCGTCCATATAAAAATAGATGCTGTCCGGATAAAGTTTCATGGTGTCTAGCCCCATAGGGATAAAACGGCTTAGCTGCAATACGTTAAAACGCAATCCCTGCTGTTGCAGTTGAGCATAGTCATAACCTCCGTTATTTCTGTCCCCATCCACAAAATTGGCTCGCATATAGTCTGCTGCCCGGTCGCCATAACTTATATAATTCTTTTTTATTTTCGGGAATAGCTGACTACCTGCTGTAATCTGTACAAGTGGATCATCTGCCCGTCCGTCATCATCACTATCGGCAAGACCGAAGTTTTCGCGCTGCATATAATATCGTTGTGCTATCAGCCCCGGGCTTTTGCAACCCGGGCACATGACTGCAATACGTTTTCCTCTGTCGTTCAACGGCAGCCATTGTATGTTGCCATTGAGGTTGTTAATGGCGGGAGGAATAAGGTGTGTTCCAAAGGCTCCTCCTGTGTAGTTTAATGAAAAACAGTTGTCGGTATTAGGTAACAGATGAAACGTAGCAGAATATGGTGTAGTGGACATATCGCTGCCACAGCAGGCTTGCAGTTTGAAAATAAATTGCCCACTGTCAAGTACATTTTTCATATCGTTCACCAATAGGTTAAAATAAAAATAATATAATGTCTTTCTGCATATTGCTAATCCAATGGTGTCTGATGTGTAATAATATTCAGGCTGATAATAAGTTGTATCGCCAAGAGCATCGGTTTTTATAAAATAAACATCCTGCCAGGGTCTGGTGATGCGAAGATTGGTGTCGCAAAACACCGTTGCTCGCAGCCACCCGTTAAGAGTAGTGCATAAATTTTGTGGCTGGTTACATCCTAACAGTTGATATACATTGGTTGCTCCTTGCTTTACAATACCTTTAAAGTCTATACTAAAAGTTGCTGAGTCGCCCGTTCCTGCATTAGTAACGCTCAGGTTGCTCACGGTAGGGAAGAAGTTGTTCTTCAGATAAAAATCGTAGCCTGCTCCTCCTGCCTGCTGCCCTGAAATGTTTTTTCCACTGATTAATCCCGTACCTGTTTGATCTACTTTGCCGCCACAGATATTTTTAGCATAAAAATTCTCTAAAGCCCATTGATTGTATTTTTTGTAGTGGTTCAGCAGTGCGGCATCGTTTTCTTCTGAGCATCTTAATGTTGTAAAACTGAAAAATACGGTGTCTTTTTCTCCGAAATTTTTTATACGAACATAGCAATGTTGCAATGCCGTGTCCACCAAATTTTTGCACAACCAGTTGCTGCGAAGTGCTATGGAGGTGTCTATAGTGCAGATGCTGTTGGCACTTTTACTTATTGCAAGTGAGTTTTTATTGATCAGCATCAGAAAAGTGGGGTCGCCATAATTATAAATGGTGGCATCTTGCACGAGATCGAAGTTCAGGCTGTCCATAGCACCTCTGCCTTTGTTGATGATCCGATAGCTCCACAGAGTCGAGTTTGCAGTATCATTGAAACAACTGAACTCACGCACCGCATCGGCAGGGCTTATGCGTACTACATCGGCTTGAAGCAAGTCGTTGTTGAAGAGTTTGAAATGGCAGGTATTCTTTGGCTTGCAATCATTACACAAAACGGAAGCCACAGCCTGCGGATAGTTGCAACTCCATATTAACCTTGCCGTTGCATTGCTGCATAATATACTACTCAAACACGTGCTGGAACTAACACGCTGGAGCAGTATCAGCGTGTCGTTGTTGGCAAGTGTTAGCGTGTCCGATGGCGAGTCGGTATAGTTTCGTAATATATCGTTCACTCCCTTCTGAAAAAAGATGCTGTCGGTTGTTATTCCGTTACAATAAGTGCTATCCGTTAGAAAGCGAAACCTCAAATTTCCTCTGTCAATATTATTTTTATATACAAACTTCAAAAATGTTTGCGTTTTGTTGGCTATATTAAATGTTGTAATTGAGTCCTGTAAAACAAGTTCCGGTTTGGTGATACCGCTTGTTTTGAAAATGTCTGTGCCATTGCCTGTATTGAAGATTATGCCGTTAGTACCTGTAAAGGTTTGATAAAAATTCACATTCTGGTTGCCGGAAATATGGCAACCTATATATGCATGATAGCTTAAGGTAATATTCGAATTGTTATTCACCGTAAAATGCAGTGTGGTTCCTCCTGTGATGTTGCCGATGGCATTATTTGGTGATGCTGAAACAAAATCAAAATACACACTCTGACTTTGAGTACTGTTGCAGCCATTGATAGTAATACCGTCAAATGAAGGTGTTATTGTTATCTCCGTTCCTACTGTTACTCCCGAAAAACTAATCGTGTAAAGATTTTCCAGACAAGCTCCCACTGTAGAAGGTGGCGTTACAGTAATGCTTACCGTTTGAGCCTTGCCATAAGTGAGGCTTGTGATGAGCACAAGTATTATTAATTGTACTCTTTTACTCATGCTTGCATGAATCTTAGCCGGTTGGAATTGGTCAATCATACTTTTCATTTTTCTTTGGTGTTATGGTTTGACTAAATTATAGTGATTGCATCTCTTTCGGAACGGGTTGTATAAAAAGCAGAAACGCGGGCTAATTCCCAATGCCCGTATCAGTGGGAGTCGAAGCCCAGCACACGAAGCAAAGAGGAACGCCCGCGTTTTATGCAGGCGTTTCCACTCTAACTTTCCCGTGTGCTTGAATTTTTCGACTTTTCTGATACAGGAATTCTTAAAGCGAAACGCTAATTATCTTTTCTTTATATCATCTAAATTGTATTAATATTTTTATAGTTCAACATTTAATGCGGTAAAAAATTCCTCACGGTAAAAGTAAGCTGCTTTTTTCAATAATCAAATATTTTTAATATTTTTTCATTGTTTACTACAATTATTGTTTCGAATTTTACAATGTTTTCTACTCTTTCTATCACATCCCGACAACTATCGGGATATTTCTGATTCGTTTCAACCTATTTTTAAAGAAAATGAATCACATACACTGGCACAAGTTTAAAAACTTACGTCAGTTTATGGTTCATTAGTGTAATTTTTAACGTTAAGCCTTAAACTTCCTCTTAAAAAACAGACGTTATATCCACGAACACTTTTTAAGAATGGTGATGAGTTTATTTTAATTTTGCCTGAAATAATTTTCAATATGATTCGCTTTGCAGCACTTTGTTTAATCTCTATCCTTTTGGCAGGAACCGCCACTGCACAAAAAAGAACTTACTCAAGCACATCTTCAAAAGCTATAAAAAGCTTAGAAAGTGCCATGAAATATTATGACTCACGACAAACTAACAAAGCAATAAGTGAAGCTGAAAATGCAACCCGAACAGATCCTAATTTTATTGAAGCATGGATGTTGCTTGGTGATTTGCAGGCAGACAATAATAATCTGCCGGCAGCAATAGATGCTTACAAAAAAGCAATTGGCATCAACGCGGGCTTTTTCCCGAACACATATTATGCCCTTGCCCGATACGAGATGGAATTGGGACGCTACGATGATGTTACCGAGCACCTCAATGCATTCATGAAATTGCCGAATGCACAACCTGAAAAAAAAGAACAAGCAAAAATGCTTCTTGCCTCTTGTGATTTTGCACGCGAAGCATTAAAGCATCCTGTACCTTTTGCCCCTGAAAATTTGGGTGACGGAGTGAATTCCGTTTTCGATGAATACTTTCCTTCTATTACTGTTGATTCCAAACAAATGCTTTTTACACGAAAGATAAAAAGTGACCAATTTGGGTGGCAGGAAGATTTTTATATAAGCAATAGCGACAACAACGGAAAATGGATGAAAGCTAAAAATGTTGGCTCACCGGTGAATACCGAACTCAACGAAGGAGCTCCCTCTTTCAGTGCTGACGGGCAATTGATATTTTTCACAGCGTGCGATCGCCCTGAAGGAAAAGGCTCATGTGATATTTATTACTCTCGAAAATTTGGAGATACCTGGGGACGTCCCATAAATCTCGGCTCGCCAGTAAATACCGGTGCTTGGGAATCGCAACCTTCCTTTTCAAGTGATGGCAAGACTTTATACTTTGTAAGAGGAAGTGGCATGCGTGACGAAAAAGACCAGGATATTTACATGACTCAGGTGAGTGAAAAAGGTTGGAGCACTCCCGTTAAACTAAGTGATAAAATTAACTCACCCGGTAAAGAAGAAGCAGTGTTTATTCATCCTGATAACCAAACATTGTATTTCGTTTCGGATGGTTGGCCCGGCATGGGAGGCACTGATATTTATATGAGCAGAAGGCAGCCTGACGGCAGCTGGGGCGATGCCATCAATCTGGGTTACCCCATTAATACTTTCGCTAACGAAACCGGATTGATAGTAAGCCCTGACGGAAACACTGCTTATTTCAGCAGCAATCGTGATGGCGGTTTTGGTGGACTCGATATTTATTCATTCAACCTTTATGACAAAGTAAAACCGGTACCTGTAAGTTATGCCAAAGGACTTGTAACTGATGCAGAAACCAATCAACCTATTGATGCAAAATTTGAAGTGATAGACTTAGAGAGCGGGCAAACTGTCGTTGAGTCTTATTCAGACAAAAGCAAGGGCGAATTTCTGCTTACCTTACCTGCCGGAAAGAATTATGCACTGAATGTGTCTAAAAGAAAATATCTTTTTTATTCTGACCATTTTTCAATGACAGAAACTGCTGATGTGCAGCATCCTGTTGCTCTTAACGTAAAACTTCAACCTGTGAAAGACGGCAGCACCATGAATCTGAATAATATTTTCTTCGATACCAACTCTGCTACGCTTAAACCGGAATCAAAAACCGAGTTGGATAAACTTGTTGCTTTCATTAAAAGTAATGCACTTGCCAAAATTGAAGTTGGTGGCCACACCGACAATGTTGGCGATGACAAATCCAATCAGACACTCTCAGAGAACCGTGCCAAAGCAGTTTACGATTACTTACTTAAATCAGGCATAGAAGCCATACACCTGACGTGGAAGGGTTATGGTGAGAGCAAACCGATTGCTGATAATACAACAGAATCAGGCAAAGCAAAAAATCGAAGAACGGAAATCACAATTTTGAAGGTACATTAAAACGTCCCACATACAAAAAATAATTGTGAATAGCATGTTGAAAATTATTTAAATTTATTTTCAAAATTCCGGCTGCTCAATAAGCTAAATTTGCAGCATGGAAGAAAACGTGGATGCAGGAAGGAGTCATCGAAAAAAAACCACTCCCAAGTCGTTAACAAATCAACAAATAGCTATTGGATTAGGCAAAATCCCTCCACAAGCTATAGATATGGAAGAAGCAGTGCTTGGTGCACTTATGCTGGAGAAAAATGCACTTACAGCTGTTATTGATATACTTCACCCTGAAAGTTTTTATAAAGAAGCTCATCAGAAAATTTTCAAAGTCATACATCAGTTGTTTCACAGTGCCGAACCGGTTGATATACTCACTGTAACACATGCGCTGAAAAAATCAGGAGAACTTGAAATAGTTGGTGGTGCATTTTATCTCACTCAATTAACAAATCGGGTAGCCTCCGCTGCCAATATTGAATTTCATGCAAGAGTTATTCTACAAAAGTTTATTCAGCGTGAACTGATACGCATTTCCAGCGAAACCATTAAAACTGCTTTTGAAGATACCTCTGATGTACTGAAAATGTTGGATGATGCTGAACGCAATTTATTTGCAATTGCAGAAGGAAACATCAGAAGAAACTACGAAAGCATGAGTTCATTAATTTCAAAAGCTATTAAGGAAATTGAAATTGCTTCCAAACAAACACAAGGTATCACAGGTGTACCAAGTGGATTTACTGAACTCGACAGAGTTACTGCAGGATGGCAGAAATCTGACCTCATCATCATTGCTGCTCGTCCGGGTATGGGAAAAACAGCATTTGTACTTTCGCTCACCGCCAATGCCGCTGTAAAGTTTGATATTCCAGTGGCCTTCTTCTCTCTTGAAATGTCGAACATTCAATTGGTGAACAGGCTCATTTCTTCGCAAACAGAAATTTCATCAGAAAATATTAAGAAAGGTCAGCTTGCCGATTATCAGTGGGAGCAACTTAACAATAAGATTGCACCTTTAACCAAAGCTCCTATCTATATTGACGACACACCTGCTCTTTCTATTTTTGAATTGCGTGCCAAGTGCAGACGATTGGTTGCCGAAAAGAAAGTACAACTTATCATCATTGACTACCTACAGTTAATGGTAGCAGGCACCGACAATCGCTCCGGAAATCGCGAACAGGAAATCAGTACTATTTCACGGTCGCTCAAAGCAATTGCCAAAGAACTGGAAGTGCCTATCATTTGTTTGTCGCAGCTAAGTCGTGAAGTTGAAAAGCGTGGTAATGTAAAGAGACCTCAGTTAAGCGACCTTCGTGAGTCAGGAGCTATTGAGCAGGACGCTGATATGGTAATGTTTATTTACCGTCCGGAGTATTACGGATATACAGAAGATGATAATGGTGGTTCCACTCTGAACACAGCTGAAATTATTGTTGCCAAGAACAGAAATGGTTCATTGAAAACAGTAAATCTTAAATTCATTGGTCAATACACCAAGTTTGCCGACCTTGAAGATTTTGAGTTTTCTGAAGTAGGCCACACAGTGAAAATGCCTAATCCTGAAGTTGATTCTGAGCAACGTTACACACGAGGCTCACGAATGAATGAAATGTCTGATGATGATCCGTTTTAAACGGAAGTATTGAAAATTATTTTTCAAGTTGCTGTTTCACAATCTCCAATCCCTCATGTAGAGAATGGGGTTTGAACTCCAAATCACGAATAGCTTTATCAATCACGAAACCTGTCACCAGCGGTCGTTTGGCAGCCTGATTTAACTCTGCTGTAGTTACCGGATGAATGAACATTTTGTCCAATCCAAAAAAATCAGCCGTACGGTTTACAATTTCTAGTATGCTGAATGTCTCAGCACCTGAAACATGATATATGCCCTTTGCTTTCTTTAAGGCTGCTTGAACACATGCATCTGCAAGGTCTTCGGCCAGTGTGGGCGAGCGAAACTGATCACTGATAACATTGATTGCCTTCTGCTGACGCAAAGAATTAATCGTCCACACAATTACATTGCTTCGTTGTTTATCATCAACCACACCATAAATGATGATGGTACGTAATATGGCACTGTCAATTCCCGACTGCAGAACAATTTTTTCAGACTCAAATTTGCTCCATGCATAATAACTCAAAGGATTAGGTTGGTCTTCCTCTTTATAAGGTCCTGCTGTTCCGTCAAAAACAAAATCGGTGCTTAAATGAACCAAATGTATATGCTCTTGTTCGCAGATGTGAACCATATTTTTTACAGCATCCACATTCATTTTTAAACACTCTTGTTGATGTTGCTCACATGCATCCACATTGGTCATTGCTGCGGTGTTGATGATACAATGCGGTTTGTATTTCATCACAACAGACCTTACATCCTCGTGGTTGGTAATATCCATAGGCACATAAATGTAACCTTCCTTTTCAGCAGTACGGTTTGCTCCTTTTGATGTGGCTATAAGTTCCACATCTTTTCTCTTTATCAGAGCATAAATTATTTTTTGCCCTAACAAACCATTGCTTCCGGTGAGCAGAATGCGTAACATGATTTTTAAAAAGTTAAAGAAGCTCCAATAGAAGGCATGATAGGCAACTGATTGATGACCTTATAACTCATACGGTCAATATAGAAAACATTTTTACGGTTATAAACATTCACCACGCTGGCTACCACTTCTAATTCGCTGTTGCGTGCTACCTGAAATTGTTTCTTGATAGATATATCAAGACGATGGTAAGTTGGTAAACGTTTGTTGTTATACGGTCCGTAAATAATTCCCATTTGTCCATTATCATGTGGATAGTCTGTTGCCAGTCCGTCCTGGAAATTCAGATAGGGGTAAAAACCTTGTGTTTGAGTAAACGGAAATCCACTTCCGAAATTCCAGCGTACATCTACTTCCCAATCAACCTTCTTACCAAGTTTGTAACTCGATACAATGTTAATGTTATGTCTGCGATCGAAGTGTGGAGCATACGTGTAGTTGCCGGTGTTGCGTGTATTGAAACCCAACGAATAAACCAACCAGGCATAAAATCTTCTGTATTCATATTTAAGAACCACATCCACACCTCTTGACAAACCTTGCTCAACAATGAAACTCTTTTTAGTTGAATCGGGCTTATCATAATTATTGGCAACATCATCATACACTTTGTCGCGGTTGATATTTGACAATTGATAAAAATCTTTGATGTAACCTTCAATATTCAGGTCAAGATGTTTGTTGATGTCAACTTCCACTCCTGCCACAGCATGTCGTGCAAGCTGAAGTTTCTTCTTGATGGTTTTTCCGTCAAAAGTTGTAGGTAAGTCATCAGGTGCCGATAAAAATCCATAGAAGAAATTCACCACATCGCGGTCACTGTTGGCAGCTATGAGATTTTGTGCATAATAGCCTCCTGCCGCTTTCAACCTTACTTTGTCGCTGATGTTATATTTCAGTCCTAACCTTGGCTCAGGCGAAAACTCCGAAATGGATGCATAATACTGTACGCGGAAAGATGGATCTATAATTAATTTATTGATGATTTTCTTATAGCGGATAAATAATCCAAACTCAGTAGTGTTATCGGCTTGTGATATATGTCTGTTGGCATAATTGTAAAAATCAAAGTCTGTTTTAAATCCCTGTACTTCTATACCGTAATTAATCTCATCGTTATTTAAAAAATAAAGCCAGTTGAATCCAAGATTAAAACCATTAACCAAACTGCTGCGTGGTTTATCATCGCCTTCGTCCAAACTAATTTTATAACTTGAAAATGCGAGGTTACCTCTCAACAATACTTTGGAAGTGCCGGGAACCAATACAAAGTTCATTCCTCCTCCTGATGAGCTCCAATCATAACGTGCCAATCCGCTATAGTTGACTTTATCCGTAAAATTAAATCCAAAAAAACTTACCTTACTTCCGCTGGCACTGTTCACCACCACTTTTCCATAAATGTCATTGAATGAATAAGGCAAACCATTATCCGAAGCATATTTGTAAAGTGATTTTGATGTCTGATCGAGATATGAATTTTTTACTGAAAAAATGAAAGATGCAGTTCCGTCATTTTCGTCTTTGGCTTTTTTTATTGGACCTTCCAGTAACAATTTTGAAAGGAACGTTCCGGCAGAAACTTTTCCGCCAAATCGTTTTTTGTTACCGTCACGTGTGGTGATGTCCATTACAGACGATATACGTCCTCCATATTGCGCACCAAAACCTGCTGTATATACATCGGTGTTTTTAAGAATATCAGTATCAAACACACTGAAAAGCCCAATGCTGTGAAAAGGATTATAAATAACCATACCATCCAGCAACACTTTGTTTTGTACAGGTGTACCACCACGGATGTAAAGTTGTCCGCCCTGGTCGCCACTGGAAACCACTCCCGGAACAACCTGCATGTACTGCACAATATCACCTTCGGCACCAACACTTGGCAGCGATTGAATTTCCTTTGGGGTCACCGATTCAACGGCAATTTTTACTTCTGTTTTCTTGGTTTGTCGTTCGGCAGAAATTTCTACCTGCGTGAGTTCTACGTTTTTCTTTTTTAGAACAATCTTTTTATTGATGACATCATCTTCCTTGAGTTCAATTTCAACAAAAGTGGAGTCATAACCCAGTGTAGATGCAGCCAGAATATATTTTCCCGGTTTGATTTTTACGATGGAATAATATCCGTTAAGGTCGGTGAAAGATGCAAGCGTAGTACCTTTGATGAACACACTTGCAAAAGGCATTGGCTCTCCATTACCGGCATCGTAAACAAATCCTTTGATGCTGGCATTTTGCGCCTGAACAAAACACACTGCTGCTACTGATAGCATGGTGAGAAAACTTTTTTTAATCCACATATTCTATTTCTGTCTGCTTAAATCATTTATAATATCATATTCATTTTTAGTAAGCGGCATTACCGATAATCTGCCTATGCGCACCAAGGCAATATTCTTCAGCCCGGGTTCCGCTTTTATCTGTGCCAACGGCACCGGTCTCTTCAAAGCTTTATGGGGAACCAAATCTACTGCCACCCAGCGTTCATCATCTGTTGTCGGATCCTGATATGCCGTAGCTGCAACTTTGGCTATACCTACTATGGCAAGTCCTTCATTGCTGTGATAAAACATTACATGGTCGCCTTTCTTCATGGCAAGAAGATGCAAACGCGCAGCATAATTGCGCACTCCATCCCAACACGTTTTTCCATCGGCAACAAATTGCTCCCACGAATACACAGAAGGCTCTGACTTAACTAACCAATAATTCATATCTTTTTAAAGAGCCCGACAAAGAAAAAAAAATAATTGAACAGCATGTGTTACCGGATGTTAATTATCCTTCATATTTTGAATCAACTTGTCTATCACCGGGGGATAATGCCGATACTCCAGCTGATGAATTTTATCGGCAAGTGTTTCCGCTGTATCGCCCATTGTTACAGGAACCTTGTCCTGAAAGATGATTTCACCTTCGTCAAATTTCTCATTTACATAGTGTATGGTTATACCCGACTCCGCGGCTCCCGATGCCAGCACCGCTTTGTGAACCCGCTCACCGTACATTCCCTTACCCCCGAATGACGGCAGCAAGGCAGGATGAATATTCACAATACGTTTGGAGTAATGCGCCACCACATCGGCAGGCATCAGTTTTAAAAATCCGGCAAGCACCACAAAATCTGTTCTGTGTTTCTGCAACAGCGAAAGTATTTTCCCCGGCCGTGCAAGATCTTCTGAAGTGAATACTTCACATGGCACATGATAGCGGTGTGCACGTGCTATGACGCCTGCCTGTGCATAGTTGGTGAGCACCACCTGCACCCGCACATCTTCTCTGTCTTTGAAATAAGCAATGATATTCTCGGCATTGGTTCCCGAGCCTGAAGCAAAAATGGCTATGTGCCTGACCATAATAAAAACTGGATTAACGGATGCAAAAATAGTGAACTGTTAATGACAGACTTAGTTATTTTTTTGGCACTATTGCAATCATTCGTATGGTTAAATTACAACCATACGCTATATTTGTTACCCTCAAAAAAGCAAAAGACATGTATTTCAGTTCCAACATCAGATTACTGCGTAAACGCAAAAAACGCACTCAGGAAGTGGCTGCACTGGCATTAGGATTTTCGCGCTCCACACTTAACAGTTATGAGAACGGAGCCATCACCAACCCTACAGTGGAAGCACTGATTAATTTTTCGAATTATTTCAAAATATCAATTGACACACTGCTACGCGTGGATATGAGCAAACTTTCGGAGTTGCAACTGCGCGAACTGGAGTTGGGCTATGACTCTTATGTGCGAGGCACCAAACTGCGTGTGCTGGCTACAACAGTTGACAGTAAGAATCGCGAAAACATTGAACTGGTACCTGCCAAAGCCAAAGCAGGATATACGGCAGGATATAACGACACAGAGTTTATACGTAGCCTCCCAACTTTCCAGCTGCCTTTTCTTTCACCTGATAAAAAATTCAGAACATTCCAAATCAGTGGCGACAGCATGCTGCCCATACCTGACAAATCGTATGTGACGGCTGAGTTTGTTGAGAATTGGATGGAGATAAAAGATGGTAATGCTTACATCATCCTCACTCAGGATGACGGCATCGTATTTAAGGTAGTATATAACCACATCAGCAATATGAAAAAACTATTGCTCAAATCACTGAATCCGGTTTACAAACCTTACGAAGTAAACATTAATGAAGTAAAAGAAATTTGGAGATTTGTGAATTACATCAGCAATGAGTTTCCCGAGCCGGTGACAAATAATCCCAAGCTCTCCAATACCGTTGCACGCATACAGAATGAGATGAATAAAATAAAAGACCTGCTGGGCGTGCCGCAGGAAGATGACAGAAACTAAAGCAGATGGAAAGGTTACCTTATGCCGTAAGAACCGAAGGTGCGCTTCAACCACCCTCCCACATTATATTTCACCGATATGACCATATTAACACCATTCATATTGGTTGCCATACAATCCATTTAATTGTTTATTTTTTTTTGTAAATCTTTATAAATCACACATTTTCATAGCATAAAGTAACGGTCTGGGCATTGTTGAAAACAAAATTTTAAAAAATCAAACTTTTGCTCAGCCTAAAAGCATTACTTTGTGTCATCAAAACAGATAATATTCAATAGCAATGAGCACACAAGCACCCGACAAAGAGAAATTGAAAGTATTACAAGCAGCCATTGAGCGTATTGACAAAACATACGGCAAAGGAACCATCATGCGTATGGGCGAAGAAGCTGTTGAACCGGTAGAAGCTATTGAAACAGGAAGTATCACTCTTGACATTGCTCTCGGAATAAATGGTCTTCCCAAAGGACGAGTTATTGAAATATACGGACCTGAATCATCAGGTAAAACAACACTTGCCATTCATGCTATTGCCAACGTACAAAAAAACGGAGGCATCGCTGCATATATTGATGCTGAACATGCCTTCGATCGTTTCTATGCGCAGAAACTTGGTGTGGATATTGAAAATCTCCTCATCTCGCAACCCGATAACGGTGAGCAGGCTCTTGAAATTGCCGACAATCTTATTCGCTCAGGTGCAATAGATATTATTGTTATTGACTCGGTAGCAGCCTTAACTCCTAAAAGTGAAATTGAAGGAGAAATGGGCGATTCAAAAATGGGACTGCAAGCACGCTTAATGTCTCAGGCCCTTCGTAAACTTACTGCCAGCATCAGCCGCACAAAATGTTGCTGTATATTCATCAACCAGTTGCGCGAAAAAATCGGAGTAATGTTCGGAAATCCCGAAACTACAACAGGAGGTAATGCTTTAAAATACTATTCTTCTGTTCGCCTCGATATTCGCAGAATTGGACAGATAAAAGATGCTGATCATGTGATTGGAAACCGCACCCGTGTAAAAGTTGTAAAGAACAAAGTTGCTCCTCCTTTCAGACAAGCAGAATTTGACATCATGTACGGTGAAGGAATTTCCAAAACCGGTGAATTGGTTGACCTGGGTGTAGAACTCAATATCATTAAAAAAAGCGGATCATGGTTCAGCTATGGCGATACCAAACTCGGTCAGGGACGCGATGCCGTAAAACAATTGTTTGCCGACAACCCTGAACTGGCAGATGAAATTGAACAAAAAATTAAAGAAACGATGCACAGTAAAGCATAATAAAAACACTTATTTGTTTATTGGTAAAAGAAAGGGGCTGCCGGTTTTCCGGTGGCTTCTTTCATTTTGTAGAAACAATTGCTGACTTTTGCCGCTTCAATAATTTTTATTCAGGCATCAGCAACAACAGAAAAATATTATTACAATGAAGTCATTCTCCATCATCGCTGTTCTTACCCTTTTCATTTTTGCGTGCGGACCCGGGAACAACGAAAATACTACCGAATCAAAAGATAAGATAACACTGCTTTCAGATAAAATTGCTTCCGACAGCACAAACCCCCGTTTGTATTTCGACCGTGCCAATGCTTATTATCAGAAATCTATGTTCGACAAGGCATATTTTGACATGGCGAAAGTAATGGCCATTGACAGCCTGAACCCCGAATATATGATGCTCTATTCTGACCTTAGTTTCAGAATGAATAAAGTAAAAGCTTCACGCGATGTGTTGTTGAAGGTCAGAGAAATCAATCCCAATAACTATGAAGCGGCCTTTAAACTTGCTGAAATATTTTTATATACCAATAACCAGGATTTGTCATTGAAATACCTCGATACGGTATTACAGAAAGACGCCCGAAACACCAAGGCGTTGCTGATGAAAGGATTTAACCTGAAAGAAAAACATGACACAACAGCTGCTGTAAATGCATTTCGTGATGCCATAAACATTGACCCTAAATTTTACGAAGCACAAATGCAATTAGGTGTGATTATGTATGCTCAGAAAAACAAACTTTGCACCGAATACTTTAACAATGCTCTCCAGATAAAACCCAACAGCGAAGAAGCCATGTATGGCCTGGCACTGTGGTATCAGGACCATAGCGATTATAACAAAGCGATTCAGTTATATACCGATATTCTGCAAATCAACCCCAAAAACAAAGATGCCTATTTCAATCTGGGTTATATACATCATGAATATCTGAAAGTATATCACGAAGCTATTAAGTACTATTCAAAAGCTATTGACGTAGATCCCAATTATTCACAGGCTTATTACAACAGAGGAATGTGTTATGAGTATCTGGGTAATGTGCCTGCTGCTAAAGATGATTACAACAAAGCTCTTCAACTGCGACACAACAATTATCCGCCCGCACAAGAAGGCATTGAACGTTTATCGCGCCAGTTAAAGTGATTACATATTTTGTATTGGAATTCAGGTTGTTAAACCGACTTATTTCTTATCAATAAATCACTCTTTCCTTCTTATACTCTGCAGGATTACCCTGATAAATTCCGTACTCCTTAAGCGATGAAGTTGCTACTGAACCAGCTGCAAGTACGCTATGCGAGCGGCAAATTACATTAGGACAGACAATAGATTTTGCACCAATAAACACTCCGTCCTCAATAGTTACAGGTCCGAAAATGGTTTCGAAACGAACACTTTTATAATTGTGATTACCGGTTAGAATCATAGCACCCTGAGCGATATTTACGTGATTGCCTATAACTACTTTATCCAGGTTATAAATCCATGCTCCCTCACCTATCCACACATGGTCACCAATAATTAGTCGCCACGGAAATTTGATGTTCACTCCCGGTTTGCTGATGACAACGCCCTTTCCCACCTTGGCTCCAAAAAGCCTTAAAAGAAAACAACGCACTGCACTTGAAGGACAAAACGGGCTGATGAAAAAAATTACGTTCACCCAATGCCAGATGAAAAATTTAAGAGAAGAAACTCCTCTGTCAAATTCACCGGGGTTAAATTTGGATAAATCGGTCTTAAGGCGTTGTTCCATTTGCGCAAAAGTAGAAAACTCAGCGGTTACTTAGTCGCGTATTGGGAAACGTATGGTTTGCGATGAGTATAAGTGATAGTGTACCAAATTTTCTTTGATAAAATTCTGCCAGGTTCGCTGAGCAAATTCCACGTTTGAAAATTCGGTAGCACGGTCATAAGCTTGATGTTGCTTTTGCAGGTCTTCCCATGTTTTATCATAAACCTTCTGTACGTCCTTCACAAAAGTACTTTTATTGGTTTTCATTGCCAGAATACGTTTCTTCAGTTTGCGTGCAAAAATCTCTGTCAGATCAAAATGTCCCTTTTCATGTTGCAACAACAATGGCGTTACTCTCTTTCGTCTAGCCCAGGATTTATTTCTGTCGAAGTAAGCAATGATGGTAATGGACGCTGTATCGCCAGTAATTTGCGGTATGCAATACAGCCCGCAACTGGATGAAATATGGTTACTGGTGTCAGCTGAGGTAATGCCCCCCTTATAATCTTCAACAGAAAGTTGCAAAGTATCATTCCATTCAATCAGGTCACGCTGAGCAAATGTGCTTGTCGAGGTTAGTAAAAACAAAAAGAGTAAAACTGAAAAAAATCGCATATTCCCATTTTTAAAATTCAGAATGGTTTACGCAAAATGTGTTTTAATTATTCAATAATTTTCCGAAAATCTTACATCACTTTTGTTAGCTTATTGAGGCAAAAAATTTTATATCTTCGGGTAATAATTTTAATAATCATATCATGTTTGGAAAGTTAGCAGAAGCCCAGAAAAAAATTGAAGAGATTAAGAAACGGCTCGATAACATCACCGTTACCGGAGAATCAGAAGGAGGGAAAATAATAGTAGAGGCTACGGGAAATAACAGAGTAAAATCAATTCAAATCAATGATTCCTTATTTAAAACAGGTCAGCGTGAAGAAGTTGAAGAATTGATTTCAATAGCTGTTAACCGTGCTCTGGAATCGTCAGAAAAACTGATGCAATCTGAGATGGCTGCAGCATCAAATGATATTCTTCCGGGCTTTCTGAAAAGATAATAACATTACTGTAATTTATGTTGAAAACTTTCACCCAAATAAAAAAGTCATTCGCCAAAAACAATTTTGTCAAATAAATGAAACCTATTTAATTTGTTCTCGTTATACAAGTTCAAAAGGTCGAGTGGCCGAGAGAAGAGGCAAAAGTCCGCAAGACTTTTTACAGTAGTTCGAATCTACTCTCGACCTCAAACAGAAAAGAAACCGTCTTACACAAGGCGGTTTTTTCTTTTTCAGCCTCCTGCCTTTTTTGCTTTATAACCTTCCTTTAGAAGTATTTCCATCACCTGATCGCGCTTATCGCCCTGAATAATTATTTCACCATCCTTGGCGCTACCTCCTGTTCCGCACTTTGTTTTCAAAAGCTTGGTCAGTTTTTCCAGATCAGCTTCGCTTCCTCGAAATCCGAGAACCAGTGTGACTGTTTTCCCACCTCTTTGTTTTGAGTCGCGTAACACACGCAAATCCTGCTGATTAGGTGATAGTGCTGGAATATGCTCTTCTTCTTGTTGTGGTTTAAAATCAGGATTGGTAGAGTACACAATCCCCGAACGGTTTTTATTCTTATTCGACATGTTGCGGAACTATAACTTTTAAGGATGCCGGATGGCAAATAATATTCAATTCGCTGGTGAAGCCTGCCGGCTCACCATCAATGTGTAGCGGTTGTTCAGAAGATAGTTTCATAGAAATTTTACTATAGCGCAAATAGGTGTAATCAGAAGATGGCATCAGTTTTTTTGAAAACAGGTTAACAGCAAAAGCAATCAGTTTTAATCCTTTCAGTTTCTTGCACACCACCACATCAAGCACACCATCACTACACGATGCTACAGGTGCAATCCATGCATTGTTTCCAAACTGCCCTGAATTGGCTATTGAAATCAGCCATGCCTCATGTTTGTGCCCTTCTATTTGTGCTTCAAACGATTTTGACTTTGCATACTCTCTTAAAATTGTTTTGATATAATTTTTAAGCCCTCTGTTTTTTCCTTCAGCAAAACGATGTGCTACCAATGCATCAAAACCAACCCCGGCAATGTTAGCAGCAAATAAACCATTCACTGTAAAAGAATCAATACTTACGGTTTTCCCATTCGTTAAAAGTGAAAGCGCTTGCTTAGCATTCATAGGTATTTTAAGATGGCGCGCAAGACCATTACCCGATCCTGCTGGAATAATTGCTAAACAAGTTTCCGTATTTTTCAGAGTTGAAGCAACTTCATTTACAGTGCCGTCACCCCCCACACACATCACAAATTCTACCGACCCATCAACTGCATTTTTAGCTATTGATTTTGCATGACCAGCATATTGAGTTTGTTCAAACTGAATATCAAAAAGAGATTTATCAAACCAACGTTCAACTTCCTCCACAAAGCGAATGGCATCACCATGCCCTGCTTTGGGATTAAGAATGATGACTATTTTCTTGCGTTTATTCAATATCCGTAAGTTTATTTTTAATCATGTCCGAGTTATAATCGCTCACAATTACTTTGAGCTGGTTCATGAACGATGCGGTGTCCTGAACTTCGGAATTGCGTGATTTAAACTCAGTATCATTCACCAAATCTGATTTTATGATAGCCTCGGGCGTTATGAGTTGATATAAACCATCTAAATAATTGACAGCCCATTTCCCCTCTGAATTTCTGAAAATACTATTGCCATAAAATTTGAATTTACGAGGATAATGCAGATAATCCAGAATTGAAGGAACAATATCTGTTTGCTGCGTGGTGTATGAATAAACACCTTTAACAGTACTGTCGGACGGCACAAAATATAGAATTGGAATTTCATAAATACCCTGGCGGCTTTGATAGGTTGCATTAAAAGAAGGCCCGGTGTGATCTGCTGTTATTACAAAGATGGTATTCATATACCAAGGTTGTTGTTTAGCATAATTAAAAAATCCCTTAAGTGAATAATCGGCATATTCCACAGCCTTATACACCGGCTGACTGCCCCCTTTTAGGATACGGCTAAGTGAATCGGGAACACTGTAAGGATGATGTGATGACAAAGAAAAGAAGGTGGTTACAAATGGCTGTTGCATTCCATTTATCTGATTACAGAAAAATTTGAAGAATGGTTGGTCATAAATTCCCCATGTACCATCATAATCTTTTTCACCATACTCTTTTCTTCCCACATATTCATCATAGCCGGCCATTTTAGTGAAATTATCAAAACCCATGGTGCCATTGTTTCCACCGTGGAAGAATGACGAATTATAGCCTTGTATTTTTAATAGCGAAGCAATGCTTTGGATTTTATTGCCATTATAGGAACTTGAAATGTAGGGTGATGTCATCAATGCCGGCAAACCTGATATAACGGCAGGAATACCTTCAATAGACTTTTTACCATTGGCATAGGCATCGGTACATATGAGGCCTTTTCTTATCAACGAATCTAAAAACGGAGTATATCCATTTCCTTCATTAAAGTAACCGATATATTCCTTGCCGAAGCTTTCCATGATAATGATAACCACATTCATCTGATGGAATGCTGCCGAATCGCTTGTAAAATTTTTTAAGGGATTAAAATATTTTCCGGGATCCTTAACAGAAGTTATATTAATCTCGTGCAAATCATCCTTACCTAAAGTTCTAATCACCGTAAAAGAGGAGTTTAATACCGCCCCCACATTGCTTGTTGAAGTATATTGTGCTGCTGATAATATGCTTATTGGTTTAAATTGCAACCCTCCTCTTGCTGTAAGTACCAGCAACAAAATCGTAATTATGGAACCGATTACCGATATTTTCCATCCGCGGATTTGATTCAAATGTGACCATATTTTTTTGAATAAGCGATAATTGAACCATATCAAAATAATGAATAGAATCAACAATATCCAATAGTCACGAATTAGTGACGGTATCATATTAACAAAATCGTCACCCATTGCAGCCATTTTAAAAAAATCGGCAGTAATGCGTTTTTGAGTGAAGGGGTAATAACCAGTATCAATGAAATTAAACAAAAAAAACATTGAATTTATAACAACATATAATGTTGTAATTAAATTAGTTAGCAAAACTGATCTAAAGTTAAGCGGCAGATTAAATATCAGAAAAAAAATACCATTTGTAAATGCGATAGCAGCTAAATCGAAACGTAAACCTGAAAGGAATACCGTAGAAAAATCTACTGCAGAATGGAAATTCAGCAATTTAAAGTTAGCAATAATAAAAATCAGTCTTAACAAAAAGTAATTACTGACAGATAAAACCAATAGCCTAAACGTTGCCTGAAGGTTGCTTTTCATACGTAGCTGCAAATATAGAATTTACTTAAGCCCTGAATGATGGTGATTGAGTTTGGCCAATCAGGAGTTAACCTCCGATTGTTAATATCTATTACTAAGCAGACATGTTGAAACTGGATAATATTATATTACCTTTGCCCCATAAATCAATTACAAGTAAAATAAATATGAAAAAATCATTGATTGCTCTCTCTGTTGCAGGATTATTCCTGGTGAGCGCATGTGGCCCCAGTGCAGAAGAGAAAGCTGCTGAGGCAAAACGCGTACAAGACTCTATTGATGCAGCCAATGCTGCTGCTGCCGCTGCTGCGAAAGCAACACAAGACTCTATTGCGCTGGTTCAGGAACAAATGGCTGCTGCCGAAAAAGCTAAGCAAGATTCTATTGCTGCATTAGAAGAAGCTGCGAAGAACAAAAAAGGTGGAAAACCTGCTCCTAAAAAAGTGGTAGAAGCTCCTAAGAAAGAAGAGCCGAAGAAAGCTCCCGGATCTTTGAAGGATAAAATTGGTGCTGAATCACAAAATCAAAGTGGAACTCAGGCAGACCCTAATAAGCCTCAAAAGTTGAAAGATAAATTAAAATAATCTGTCTTAAATTTATAAAAAAAATGCCTGAAACAAATCAGGCATTTTTTTTTGTCTTATACTTTTGATTATTATCATTAATCGTTCTTAATGACGCGACAAACAATCTTATTTATATAAGCTGAAATAAAAAAAAGGCTGTCTTTTATCAGACAGCCTTTTTTATTTAAGCTAACTTTTGATTACTTGTTAGCAGTGATAGTATAAACACAATTTTCTGGCACACTTGCATCATACTCATTAACTGTAAGACTCAATGTGTTGCTGCTTAATGTTCCTGTTCCTGTGTATGTTAAACCATTTAAAGTCTGATTATCTACGGTGATTGTACTTCCGGAAGCAGTAGCTACAAGTGATAACTGACCACCAATATTTACACTAACTTTCTCATCTCCAGCGGAATTTTCTGAAATCACAACTGCAGTACCTGCTGCAATAGTACCATTTACTGTTACTCCACAAGTAATTACACCGGTAGTTACAGTATAGTTACCTAAGAATTTTTTACGATCAGGATCGCTGTCTTTTTTACAAGCAGTAAAACCAACAGTCATAAGTGCTAATACTGCACCTGTTAAGAGTGTTTTTGATAAATTGAATTTTTTCATTATGAATTTTTATTTAATTTGTTATTGGGTGCAAATATAGACAAAATGAATAGAGTATGAAAGTAAAAATTTAAAGTTTTTAACGAAAATTTGTTAATGGCATAAAAAAGAAAATCACCGCCACGTTGGCGGTGATTTCTAAAAGTATAACCCTAAAACCAAATCTCTTTTTCAAATTGAACAGATGCCGGGCTGCCTTACGGGGCAGCCCCCACCTGAAACCAACCTTAAACTGTTTCTTCTGCGGTTCAGGCGATTCAGTTGTAAGCCTTACAGGGCTTATTCCTGAATCAGTTTCTAAAAACTAACCTAAAACCAAACTATCTTTAATATCTTTAAGAACAATATGGCTAATTTAACGTGTGTTTTCAGCCAATGGTTACATGATTATAAACGTACAATACCGTTGTAAGATTATATGCTATATTACCGGTTCATTCATTCTTAATCAGGTGTAATGCCCACTGAAAATTGCTTTTTAGAGGTGTAAGAAATAAACAAAACATAACACTTCATGTTGTAAATTTGCAAAAACATCGTTATAACAATGAATTCTGACAATAACATACAACTGAACAGTATTGATGAGGCTATTGAAGAAATACGTGCAGGCAGAGCTGTAATAGTTGTAGATGATACCGACAGGGAGAACGAAGGTGATTTTATTACTGCCGCTCGCAATGCTACTCCCGAAATGATAAACTTTATGGCCAGTCACGGACGAGGGCTCATCTGTGCTACACTTACCGAGCAGCGTTGTAATGAGCTTAATCTGGAGATGATGGTAACCACCAATACTTCTTCTCATGAAACTCCATTCACGGTTTCTGTTGACTTATTGGGCAATGGATGTACCACAGGAATTTCAGCATCCGACAGGTCAAAAACAATTAAAGCATTAATAAACCCAGCAACCAAACCTGAAGACCTTGGTCGTCCCGGACATATTTTCCCACTGAAAAGTAAAAATGGTGGTGTATTGCGCAGAGCCGGACATACAGAAGCAGGTGTTGACCTGGCTCGCCTGGCAGGATTTGAACCTGCGGGGGTATTGGTTGAGATAATGAATGAAGACGGTACCATGGCAAGGTTGCCTGATTTAATGAAAATAGCACAGCGTTTCAACCTGAAAATTATTTCTATTGAAGATTTGATTTCTTACCGACTGAAAACTGAAAGTCTGATAAAAAAGGAAGTAGAAGTGAAACTTCCTACCGAGCACGGAAATTTTGATTTGATTGCTTATCGTCAGATAACTACCGGACAAGAGCACTTAGCACTCATAAAAGGTAAATGGGATAAAGACGAACCAATATTGGTACGTGTGCATTCATCATGTCTTACTGGCGATATTTTTGGTTCGTGCCGCTGCGATTGCGGCCCACAGTTACACAAAGCAATGGAAATGATTGAAGAAGTTGGAAAAGGTGTTATTGTATATATGAATCAGGAAGGAAGAGGAATAGGTTTGCTGAACAAACTGAAAGCCTATAAACTGCAGGAATCAGGTAAAGATACCGTAGAAGCCAATCAGGAGCTTGGATTTAAACCTGATGAACGCGATTATGGTGTTGGCGCTCAGATTTTGCGCGACCTCGGTGTTTCAAAAATCAAACTAATGACCAACAACCCAACCAAACGTGCCGGACTCATAGGCTACGGGCTGGAGATTGTTGAAGTAGTTCCTATGGAAATTGCTTCGAACGAACACAACAGACTTTACCTGCAGACCAAGAGAGATAAAATGGGGCATCTGATTACACAGCACATTAAGTAACCTGCTAAAGATTTTATAAACCATCATTTTTTCATCCTGAATACGCTCATCTGAATGCTGAAAAAATTACACATCTCCAACTATGTTCTTATTAAAGAACTGGACGTGGATTTTACAAATGGCTTGAGTATAATTACCGGTGAAACCGGTGCAGGAAAATCCATACTGCTCGGAGCACTCGGTTTGGTATTAGGCGAACGTGCAGATGCTAAAACTCTTTCTGATAGAAATAAAAAATGTATTATCGAAGCGGAATTTGATATCAGCGAATATCATCTTCAGAAATTTTTCAATGAAAATGAAATAGATTACGAAGAGCGAACCATCATCAGACGAGAAATAAATGCCGAAGGAAAATCAAGAGCATTCATAAACGATACTCCCGTTAACCTTACCCTTTTAAAAACGCTGAGCAGCACCCTGGTTGATGTTCATTCCCAACATCAGACCCTGACGGTTGGCAATTCATCCTTTCAGTTGAACGTTACCGATGCCCTGGCTGATCACAATGAGTTACTTCATACTTACAAGGAGCTTTACAATCAATACCAGCAATTGCAAAAAACACTCAGCACACTTGAAGAAAGAGAACAACAATCATCAGCTGAATATGATTTTATACAATTTCAGTATGATGAACTGAATAATGCTGACTTAAAAGACGGAGAACAGGAAACGCTGGAGAAAGAACTGGAAGTACTCACCCATGCTGAAACAATTCTTAAATCAATAGAAACTGCAAGCCATTTGCTTTCTGAAGACGAACAGAATATAGTCCAGTTGATGAATCAGAGTATTCTACAACTTCAACTGGCAGCAAAATATCATCCCGAAACTGAAAATATTCTTAAACGAATGATATCCTGCAACATTGAGCTGAAGGATATTACCTCTGAAATGGACACGGTAAAGGATAGTATTCATTTTAGTCCGGAGCGAATAGAAATTATCAATGAACGACTTTCAGTTATTAACCGATTAGAACAAAAGCATCGTTTGAATGATGTAAAACTTCTGATTGAATTAAAGGACTCCCTTGAAAGAAAAATTAACGAATATAGTTCGGTGGCTGACGATATTAACCGCATTAAAAATGAAATTTCTGCTTTAGAAGTAAAACTCCGTGAAGCAGCAACTTTGCTAACAGCAAACCGTAAGGAAGCAGCGAAAAAACTTTCTAAAAGAATACTCAAATTATTAAATGAGGTTGTACTTCCGGATGCACGGTTTGAAGTTGAGATGTCGGCACTGAATCAATTCGGCAATTCAGGTATGGATGCCATACGATTTCTGTTTTCGGCCAATAAAGGTGTTCCATTACAGGAACTTTCCAAAGTGGCTTCTGGTGGCGAAATGTCGAGGCTGATGTTATGTCTGAAAGTTATTCTTGCAGAAGTCACCTCTATGCCTACCATTATTTTTGATGAAATAGATACCGGTATATCCGGAGAAACTGCTTTTAAGACAGGAAACCTGGTGCAGGCATTGGCAAAAAAACGTCAGGTGATTGCCATCACTCACCTCCCACAGATGGCGAGTAAAGGACAAATGCATTACTTCGTGTATAAGCAAACCATTGGAAGCAGTACAGAAACTCGGGTTAAACTACTTTCAAAAGACGAACGGATAAAAGAAATTGCTAAAATGTTAAGCGGTGAAGGCATTACCGAAGCAAGTATTGAAAATGCCAAAGATTTATTACTCAATTAAAATCAGATTATGGCTACATCAGAAGTTATTTACTCCGGTGATTTAAGATGCAAATCCACACATTTGTTTTCAGGAAACAGCATTTTCACGGATGCTCCACTGGACAACCAGGGGCAGGCTGCTTACTTCTCTCCTACCGATTTGTTGGCAACTTCATTAGCCAACTGCATGCTCACCATCATGGGCATTGCAGCACGAACACATCAGTTTAATATTGACGGCACCAAAGCTGAAGTAACCAAAATTATGGCATCTGAACCAAGACGCATTGCCGAAATAAAAATTGAACTTTATTTTCCAAAACAAAATTATTCCGACAAGGAAAAGAAAATCATTGATCATATTGCGCATACCTGCCCTGTGGCATTAAGTCTGCATCCCGATTTAAAACAAACTATAACGCTGCATTTCTGATATGAGCAAACAAAAAGAATTTATGACCGAAGCGGTAGAACTTTCCAGAAAAGCTATCGAACAAAATGAAGGCGGTCCATTTGGATGCGTAGTGGTTAAAGATGGAAAAATAATTGCTCGTGGCAATAATAAAGTTACTTCTTCCAACGACCCTACAGCACATGCTGAAGTGGTAGCCATTCGCGAAGCATGTAAAAACCTGGATACTTTTCAGCTTACAGGCTGTGAAATTTATACTTCGTGCGAACCATGCCCCATGTGCCTGGGTGCCATCTACTGGGCACGGCCTGATGTGGTTTACTTTGCCAATACACGGAAAGACGCTGCCGATATTGGGTTTGATGATGCTTTTATTTACGAAGAAATTCCCGTTGACCCATCAGCACGTAAACTTAAAATGGTTCATCTGCATGATGATGCTGCAGCGGAAATTTTTAAAGCATGGAAAGATAAAACGGATAAAATAGAATATTAAACATTGCAGTTCTTGAAGCTTCCTGTTAAGAAACTTACGTCACTGGTATTATCGTCTTTTATAGGACCGTTTATCATGACGTTTTTTATTGCCTTGTTTGTATTGCTGATGCAGTTTCTGTGGAAGTATATTGACGATCTTGTAGGCAAAGGTTTGGATTGGTGGACAATTACCAAATTGTTGGCATATACCTCCACTACTCTGGTGCCTATGGCTTTGCCGTTGGCCATCCTTTTATCTTCTATTATGACGTTTGGAAATCTGGCCGAGCACTACGAAATTGTTGCTGCAAAATCAGCCGGCATTTCATTACAGCGACTAATGCGTCCATTAGTAATAGTGGCTATAATGATTTCAGTAGGTGCTTTTTTCTTTTCAAATTATGTATTGCCTTACAGCAATTTGAAAATGGGTTCGCTGCTGTATGATGTGCGACAGCAAAAGCCCGCACTGTTTATCAAAGAAGGAGTTTTTTATAACGGAATTGACGGATACAGTATTAAAATCGGGAAAAAACTCAGTGACGGAAAATCCATTCGTAACATCATGATTTATGACCATACAAATAATATGGGCAATCGTAAAGTGGTTGTTGCCGATAGTGGAAGTATGGTAATGACGGACGACAAAAGATATCTGATAGTAACATTATTCAGAGGGCACTCCTACGAAGATCAGCAAAACCGAAAACGCAATTATGATACGAGTCCTTTGCTGAGAACTACTTTTGACTCTGAAGTCATACGTTTTGATTTATCTTCATTTCAGCTAAGTCGCACCAACGAAGATTTATTCAAAGACAACTATCAGATGCTGAATGTTTTTCAACTTAATGCCATGCAGGATACTTTCAGGCTACAATCAGCCCTTCGTATTTACCGTTTTAAGAAAGACTTGGTTCCTTACTTTCATTTTTTAAAAGACAGTAGCTTAATGGGTGCTGCCTCTGCTGCCACAATTGCAAAATGGCCTATTAAAAAATCTGACGTAAAAACATCTTCCTTACTTTTTGAAACAGCCACATCGCAAGCGCGAGTTATAAAATCCTATATAGAATCAACAAAGGATGATTTAAATTCAAGAAACCGTGCTTATCTGAAATATAAAATTGAATGGCATCGAAAGTTTACACTTTCTATTGCCTGTCTGTTATTATTTCTCATTGGAGCACCACTTGGAGCCATCATCCGAAAAGGTGGGCTTGGATTGCCAATTGTTATTTCAATTGCATTTTTCCTATGTTATCATATCATTTCAATTACAGGCGAAAAATTTGCCAAGGAAGGTGTCATCAGCGTTGAACGTGGAATGTGGCAGTCGTCCCTTGTACTGTTGCCTATTGGATTGTTTTTGGTGTATAAAGCCACTCACGACTCTGCCCTATTTGATATGGATGCATATAAATCTTTTTTCAGGAGACTCTTCAGAAAGAAAACAGCCTGACGAAAACCAAAAAGGTAATTACTTAAGTTTGCATACAAGTGCTGAATGATTTACAACCACTTTGAATTTTGAAAATACTTCAACTCTGCCTTCGTGTACCATTGCCTCCTTATGACGGAGCAACTATTGCTATGTACAACCTTGCCGAGTCGCTCACCATGTCGGGTGCAGAGGTAAAAATGCTTTCTTTCAATACGAAAAAACATTTTACAGATATTAATACCATTGATGGTGAGTTATTAGAAAAATACAAACCTGAAACTGTTTATCTGGATGCCTCCGTGAAAATTATGGATGCATTTTTGAACCTGTTCAAGAAAAACGAATCGTATAACATCGTACGTTTCGATACGGAGAATTTTCATCGCAAACTGACAGAGATACTGAAATCAGAAACGTTTGACGTCATTCAGTTCGAAGGGCTTTTTCTGAGTCCATATCTGGAAACGGCAAGAAAATACAGTCAGGCAAAAATGATTTTGCGTACTCATAACGTAGAATGGATGATTTGGCAACGACTCTCTGATGCTTCTACTCAACCTCTGAAAAAGAAATACCTTTCTTTTCTTGCATCGCGACTGAGAAAATACGAAAAAGAAAGCATCAATAAGTTTGATGCAATACTGGCACTTACTCCCGAAGATAAAAAACTGCTTCTGTCTGAAGGATGCACAATTCCTATTGAAATTGCTCCCGTTGGATTGAACACAATGAAGTATGAGGATGTAAGAATTTCAAATCAGGCTGAAGATATTTCAGTCTTTCATCTCGGTTCAATGGATTGGTTACCGAATATTGAAGCCGTAAACTGGTTTCTGAAAAATGTGTGGCCACAGGTTATTGCCAAAACCGAAAAGATAAACCTCTACCTTGCCGGTAAGAATATGGCTGATGAATATTTCCATATCAAAACCAAAAATGTAATTGTAGAAGGAGAAATTAAAGACTCGAAAAAATTTATGTCAGACAAAAGGGTCATGATAGTTCCACTATTGAGTGGCGGAGGAATACGTGTGAAAATTATTGAAGGTCTTGCTGCCGGAAAGGTCATTATATCTACCTCCATAGGAGCAGAAGGTATCGCTTATAAAAATGGTGAAAACATCATTATAGCCAACACCCCGGAAGCCTTTGCTGATGCATTAATTTCATGTCTTGGTAATCCACAACTCCTGAATACAATTGCAACGAATGCTCAAAAGCTGGCAAGAAACCATTATGATAACAATGAGATAGGAAAACGTGTAATTAATTATTACAACAAACTTCTTAACTGAATCCATTACGGGATACTGCCAAGTATGCCGATAATTTGAGTGTTAAAAAAATGTAGTTTGTATTACTAAGAAATTTTTAGCTGCTTAGGCTTTTACTTTAGAAAGCACACGCATCATAGTGTCGCCAATATCAGCAGGCGAAGCCACTACATGTATTCCGCATTCATCCATAATTTTCATTTTAGCGGCAGCCGTATCTTCAGCCCCGCCAACAATAGCACCGGCATGTCCCATTCTGCGACCCGGAGGCGCTGTCTGTCCTGCAATAAAACCTACAACAGGTTTTCTGCTATTATTCTTTATCCATCGTGCTGCTTCAGCTTCAAGATTTCCGCCTATCTCACCTATCATCACAATGCCATCTGTCTCGGGGTCATTCATAAAAAGTTCCACTGCTTCTTTGGTAGTAGTGCCTATAATTGGATCACCACCGATACCAATAGCAGTAGAAATACCGCCACCTGCTTTCACCACCTGATCGGCAGCTTCATAGGTCAAAGTACCCGATTTTGAAACAATACCTATACGTCCTGGCTTAAAAACAAATCCCGGCATGATGCCTACCTTACACTCTCCGGCAGTAATTACTCCAGGGCAGTTGGGGCCTATAAGTCGTGCCGACTTATCTTTCAGATATTCCTTTACCAAAATCATATCCTTGGTAGGAATTCCCTCCGTAATAGCAACAATAAGTTTAATTCCTGCTTGTGCTGCCTCCATAATGGCATCAGCTGCAAAAGCGGGTGGCACAAAAACGATAGACACATCAGCACCTGTTTGTGCTACTGCATCAGCTACTGTGTTGAACACGGGCTTGTCCAAGTGCGTGGTGCCGCCTTTGCCGGGAGTAACACCTCCTGCAACGTGGGTTCCGTATTCTATCATCTGAGTAGCATGAAAAGTACCTTCTGTTCCTGTAAATCCCTGTACCAGAATTTTTGAATTTTTGTTGACTAAAACGCTCATAAACGAAAAATTATGAAATGCTATGTTAAACTAAATTGACTTGTATTTTGATTAAAAGATGCGCAAAAGTAAATAATTTATCACATAAGCATCAACTCCCCGATAATAAGGTTGAGAGAGGTCGAAAAATATGACCCTGATAAGTTATCTTATTTCCTTAACTTTGAAAAACCAAAAAGACTGTGTACCAAATATCCGGTATGCAATTAAAAAAAAGAAAATCCCATTTAAACTCTGCAATCGAAAAATAGTCAAAATGTAAACTCTGTATAAAATGAAAACAATTCAATTTGCGTTGGTCATTGTGACGTTTGCATCTTTATCAGCTTGCAAAAAAGATGACGACAATTCTTCGAATGATGACAACCAAGCTGTTCCTGCTGTTTATCAGAAAATATACGGAGCAACCTATTCAGGTGGTTCAAGTCAAACATTTAACGTCACTACCAAACTTACAACTCTTAATTTGTAATTGATTTTCTATAAAGCAAATAAAAAAGCAAGTAATTATCTACTTGCTTTTTTTGTTTGCCCCCCTTCCCTGTTTTGAAATAAGAATTGACAGAAACCGGTAATGATTCGTTTTATTTCTAAGAGTAAATAGAATCTTAGACTTTAAAATTCATTTTAATATCAAGGAACTGACCCAATATGACACAGAAAATTCTATTTCACCAAGCGTATTTTAAAAATTAGCCGGAGAGCAAAACCCATTCTGACACTTTATTCAGCGTAACAATAATGCTCATTTACGGCAGTTACTTGCTACAAGTGTTTTACATTTGTATTTTTCGCATATCTTGTCAGCGTTATGATTAGAGATAACATTCAAAAACTTTATAGTAGCTTTAAGTATTTCAGCAGAATAATTAAAACCTATACTTTTCGCAAGTACAATTTATTTGAGATACTGATAATTTGGTTAAAAAGACAACTTACGCGATTTCAGTTTTTAGTATTGTCAGGAGTTATTGTGGGAGTATTGGGTGGTGCTGCAGGAATCTGTTTAAAAACAGTTGTGCACTATATTCAGGTAAATACCACAGGCAATTTATCAGAAGAACAAAGGATGATTGCGTATGGCATTCTGCCCATTGCAGGAATTTTAATAACAACACTGGTAGCCCGTTATTTATATAAGAGCAGAGAAGATATAAAGCTCAGCACGGTATTGGTTGATATTGCCCAGCATGAAAGTGTAATCAATAAGAAAGAAACACACTCTCAGATGGTGCAAAGCGCAATTACTGTTGGGCTTGGAGGTTCCGCAGGGCTAGAGACTCCTATGGCCATTACTGGTGCAGCAATAGGTTCCAATTTCGCTAAGCGATACCGACTGGGGTACAAAGAAAAAACATTGTTGCTTGCCGGAGGTGCATCTGCAGGTATTGCCTCTGCCTTTAATGCTCCTATTGCCGGTATCATGTTTTCATTTGAAGTATTGCTTGTTGGTATTGTTTTTTCCGACTTTATCCCCTTAGTAATTGCTTCCATGTGCGGCAGTTTGCTTACAACTGTTGTGTTAAACAATGACATATTATTTAGTTTAGGTAAAAGAGAGCCTTTCGATTACACAAATGTTTTTTATTATGTCGTACTGGGTATTGTATCAGGTTTGTATTCCCGATACTATATTTTAATCGGACACAAAATAAAAAAGCTGCTGGAAAATTTTCAGTATGGAAGTATTCGGAGAGCACTACTCGGTGGTGTGATTATGGGTACCTTATGTGTGCTGTTCCCTGCTGTTTATGGCGATGGATATATCAATATAAAAATGCTCGATCAGGGGAACATATATTATTTGATTTATCAGAATGTCATAAACTTCTTTAGCAATCCACAGGCTGCAATATTCGTCATGCTTCTGTTAAGCACCTTGGCCAAAGCTGTTGCCACCAGTGCTACTTTAAACTCCGGAGGTGTTGGTGGAAATTTCGCACCATCATTAATTGCAGGAGGTTTAATGGGTTATACTTTCGGCTATGGACTTACCTTAATAGGATTTGAACATGCCCCGGTTACCAATCTGATGCTTGTAGGCATGGCAGGTGTGCTTTCTGCTGTGATGTATGCACCGCTTACTGCGATATTTCTAATTGCAGAAGTAAGTTCAGGCTACGATTTATTTATTCCGCTGATGATCGTTTCTGTGACTTCTTTTTTAATGAATAAATATTATTCGCCAGTGAATCCGGATATGAAACATCTTGCTGACCAAGGAAAAATATTCACATCACAACTGGACAGAAATACAATTACACAGATAACCTTACAGGAGTGTATGGATATGCAAACTATTCAAGTGAGCAATTATGCAAAACTTGATGATATTATCAATAAATTCAGAAATTCCGATAAGTCAGTGATAGCAGTTGTAGGAGATGACGGGCATTTCTGGGGAATGATTAACAGGGAACAAATGAATCATTTGCCATTTCGGGATGAAAAATCAAAATCATTAACGGCAGCTGAAATATCGGTACACCCAAACGATTTGGTAATTGAGGGTGACAGGATGCAAAGCGTTGTTAGAAAATTTGAAGAGTCTGACACCTGGTATCTTCCTTTAGTTGATATCAACCATAACTATATTGGTTTTGTCAGCAGGTACCGTTTTCTAAAAAGATATCGTGCATTGCTAAAAGAATTGTCTTAAAATATTTTGTCCACTTTTCAATAAAAAACATTCTTAAGCTTTTTTAACAAATTGGATATAGCGCTTTGATTTGATTCATTGAATGGAATCAAGATATTTCAAAACCAATTAAGGAATTTAACAACACCTCTCTCCTGCACTCTTTTATTTTAAATAGCGAGTTTAATCGCATTTCTTCAACATCAATTTTATGAAGGTAATTGCGATTGATATCTTCATCCAAATGCATTTCCGATTATTTTTCTCTTTCAACCATTGCCTCTGATGTTTCAGAATATCCAGATAAGCAGGTTTATTTTTGTCAGGTATCACCTACTCTTTCTCATCACCATTAATACTTTCCTATTTTTTATTCAGCTTTTGAAAACGAGAATTATTGTGCAACTCTTCCGGACATACAACATAGGGGAATATGCCCCAATCAAAAACAATACAATGAATAACAAAAAACAACAAGTTATTGAGATAACCGACACATTAACTGAATTGATGATTGTACGAGATGTCAATGATCTAAATAAGTTGCTGGACACCAACTTTAGTCTATCGCACATCAAAGGATATGTACAATCCAAAATCGAAATGAAAATTGGATAATATTAATATCTGAAACTTCAATTTTTTAAATAAAAGAATATGAAAAAAGTAATCATCATCGAGGTTGGCGGTATTGCCTGTGTTGCAGATGAATTGGTGTAAGCACCGGAAACGTATATGAGTAAAAATGTACGCATTAGTCATTCATAATTTTGAAAAATTTCATCCGTAAAAAAGATAATTACTACTGTTTTTTATATTCAGACTATTATGTTTATACTACCTAAATTTGCATTATAATCTAAAAAAAGATAAAAACATGGAATCAAACATCTCAAAAATCAGTAACTTCCCATTAGGCGAAGAAAACACGGGCTTTGCACAATATTTCACAGGCAAATCATGGCTGGCACCATTGACTAACAACAAGGATTTGAATGTGCCTATCAGTAATGTAACCTTTGAACCGGGTTGCCGCAATAATTGGCACAGTCACATGGGAGGGCAAGTCCTGATTGTAGTGGGTGGTGAAGGATATTACCAAGAAAGAGGCAAGCCTGCAAGAAAAATTGTAACCGGTGACATAGTAGAAATCGCTCCGAATGTAGAGCATTGGCACGGGGCATCTCCCTCTAGTTGGTTTTCTCATCTTTCCATCATCTGCAATCCGCAAATTAATAAAAACATCTGGCTGGAACCGGTGAGTGATGAGCAGTATAAGATGGCGGTGGATGGGAGGTAATTAAATTTTGCTAAAGTTCTCAATTTTGAGAGGTTAATTAAATCGCTCTTTATCCTACCTCACCTTCACTACTACTTTCCCTTTGGCATGTCCATTGGCTGTATAGGCCATGGCTTCGTTGATTTGATCCAATAAAAATACTTTATCTACAACCGGATAAATTTTTCCAGCTTCTACGAGAGAAGTAATTTCTGCCAATTGTTGACCATTAGCACGCATAAACAAAAACGAATAAACCGCGCCTAATCGTTTTGCATGCTTGGTAACTTTTCTGCTCATTAAAGCAATGATTGTTCGCATCCACCACGGCAAACCAATTTCTTTTGCATAAGCCACATCGGGAGGACCTGTAAGAGATAGCACTATACCACCCGGTTTTAATATGCGTAATGATTTTTCTAGTGTCATTTCATCCTGACTGTTCAATACCACATCATAGTTGCTTAGCAGGGTTTCAAAGTCCAGGGTTTTGTAATCTATCACTACATCGGCTCCTAAGGCTTTTACCAAATCAAAATTCTTAGCGCTTGTAGTGGTAGCAACACTTGCACCGAGGTGTTTTGCCAACTGAATGGCTATGGTGCCAACTCCACCCGAACCGGCTTGTATAAATACTTTATTTCCTTTTTGCAGATGGGCTTTTTCTACAAATGCCTGCCATACTGTTAAAGCCACTAAGGGTAAGGAAGCGGCTTCTTCCATTGAAATATTTTTCGGTTTCATTGCCACATCGTTTTCATTGATAGCAATGTATTCGGCAAACGTGCCAATGCGAAAATCAGACGGGCGGGCATACACTTCATCACCTACTTTAAAACGGCTCACATTGGGACCCACCTGCGTTACAATACCAGCCGCATCATGACCTAATACCAATGGAAGTTTATAAGGCAATACTAATTTATAAGCACCGCTTTTTAGTTTTATGTCTAACTGATTGATAGCAGTTGCATGTATCTGTACCAACACATCATTTCCGCTGACTTTCGGTTCAGGCAAATCCACTTCCTGAAGTGTATCTTTCTTACTATAACGATGGATGACAAAGGCTTTCATTATTTATGTCGTTTTTCAGTTTTACCAACTATTTTTTATGTAAAATAAAATGGCTTTTCAATTTACATGCACTTACATTAGATATTTCAACCTGAAAAACCGAAAACATAAATTTAAAGTAACCACTGTAATAAAAATAAAACATGCTACCCAACTCTATTTTTGACTCTAATAGTAAGATCAAATTACACCAAATAACTATCGGGTCTCAATATGTGATGACAATGATAATAGTTTTATTCCTACTATTCTCATTGCTTACCATGTATTTTTTACTAAATAAGACCTTATTCTGGCAACGAAATCATTGCACACCCATTGTATTTACCGGGCATAAGACAATATTCTTTCTGATGTATTATTTGAAATACGTAATTTGCAGATATATCCCTTATTAATCAACATTCCAAATTTCTTCAAAATTCAAATATAATTTTGTGAGATGAAAATCCTGATAATAGAAGACGAAATGGAATTGGCGCAAGACGTTGCAAAATATCTTGCAGGGCAAAACTATGTGTGTGAAATAGCGAAAACATTTATTCAGGCATCTGAAAAAATAGGTATTTATCAATACGACTGTATTTTGTTGGACCTTATGCTGCCGGATGGTAGCGGGCTGGCTTTGCTTGAATTGCTTAAAAAGGAAAACAAACAAGACGGAGTTATTATAATTTCTGCAAAAAATTCATTAGAAGACAAAGTCAAAGGTTTGGAAATTGGGGCAGATGATTATTTGGCAAAACCTTTTCATCTTTCAGAGCTTTCGGCAAGAATACTTTCCATTATTCGCAGAAAACAATTCAACAGCTCAAACATTATCCAACAAAATGAAATAACAATTGACTTGTTAGGCAAAACGGTAAAAGTAAATGAGATTGAAATTTCTTTGACAAAAAAAGAGTTGGATTTGTTGCTGTTTTTCATTGGCAATAAAAACCGCGTCATTTCAAAAAGTGCTTTGGCAGAGCACCTTTCAGGCGACATTGCTGATATGTTTGACAATCACGATTTCGTCTATGCACACGTTAAAAACCTGAAAAAGAAACTGACGGAGGCAAACTATGGCAATTATATCAAAACAATCTACGGAACAGGCTATAAATGGGAAGCGTGAAACTTTTAGATAAAACCTTTGGGGTATATCTGTTTAGCAGTATTGCAGTATTGGTGGTAGCAGCCCCAATATTTTATTTTACAATGAAGCAATTGTATATGGAAGATGCCGATGAAACGTTGGATTTATACAAAAAAGAGTTTAAGTACTACGATTTACCTGTATTAAAACAATCAGATATTGAAAGCTATAATCGCTTTAACCGGGATATGAGAATAGAACCTTTTAATGGCTATGTTGTTTCCGATACAATTTATTATAAAAATTACTTAGATACATTAAGCAACGAAAACGAACCCTACAGAGTGTTGCAATCATCCATTGTAATTGAAAACAAACCCTATTTATTTACTGCACGAATTAGTTTGGTTGAAAACGAAGACCTGATGAAAAGTATTGCTTTTGTTTTCGTTGTTTTAATTGCATTGCTCTTAATTATTCTATTGGTAATAACACGGCTGTATTCTAAACGAATTTGGCAGCCCTTTCAAAACACACTTGCAAAAATTAAAACTTTTGATTTATCGCAGGGGAATAAAATTTCGTTTGAAAAAGTGAATATCAAAGAATTTAATGAACTAAACCTGTCTTTGCAAAAACTGACCGATCAAAATCTCTCTGTTTACAGTCAGCAAAAGGCTTTTATTGAAAACGCTTCTCACGAACTGCAAACACCATTGGCTGTTCTGAAAATCAAACTGAATTTATTACTTCAAAATAAAAACATCACGAGTGAACAAGCTGCTTTATTAAGTGCAATAGATTTGCCGTTGGCAAGAATGACAAGAATAAATAAAAATCTTTTGCTGCTGGCAAAGATTGAAAACAAACAATTTGCTGAAGCAGAAAACCTTAACTTGAATGAAGTGATAAATGAAACTCTTGAGTTGCTGACGGACTACATTGCCTCAAAGAAAATTACTGTTGATAAAAATCTTTCAGAAAATATCTATATATCCTGCAACAAAACTTTACTTGAAATCCTAATCAACAACTTATTGATTAATGCTAATGTGCACAACATTGAACAAGGTAATATTCAAATTTCACTTACCGGAAAAACATTAGTTGTAAGCAATACAGGTAAAACTGCTTTAGATAAAGAAAAATTGTTTAAACGTTTTACAGTATCTTCTTCTCAAACGGTAAATAGTGGTCTGGGATTGGCAATTGTTAAAGAAATTTGCAATCGTTATCAGTGGAAGATCGAATACAACTTTGAAAATGAAATCCACACTTTTAAAGTCACATTCTGAGCGTTATATGCATTTTATTTATTCAATTGCTATTAATGATAGTTTCGCGCCATAATCTTTCTTCAAAATATAAAAACAACTTAGTCGCAAATAAATAATGAGAAAAAACGCATTGTCACTTCTGTTGTTACTATCATTTCAATTTTGTTATTCTCAAAATTCAGATAGCCTCTTGGTTGCAGGAAAGGATTATGTTAAGGAAAATGTTTTGGCAAGAAGCAGATTTTCATACAAAAAAATATATGTTCCTACTTCGCTTATTGTTGCCGGCTTAATATTGAATGATAACCGACCCGAAAGTATCAAAAACGAAATCGTGGAAGAACGCAATAAATATCTGCCCTATTTCAAAACTCACGTAGATGATTATTTGCAATACAGCCCAATTGCTGTAGCGTATGGCCTTGATGCCTTCGGAATAAAATCGAAAACTGACTTAACCAATCGTACCGTCATCTTACTGAAAGGCGAATTGTGTATGCTTGCAATAACACAGGTGCTTAAAAGAACTACTCATAACCTTAGGCCTGATCAGTCCAGTTACTCTTCTTTTCCTTCCGGCCATACTGCACAGGCTTTTGCAGCCGCTACTTTTTTATCTGAAGAATACAAAGACCAATTCAAATGGATGCCTTATGCATCCTATGGAGTAGCATCTTGTGTTGGTGTATTACGAATGGCCAACAATAAACATTTTATAAGCGATGTACTTGTGGGTGCCGGTATTGGTATTTTATCTATGAAGGTTGCCTACTTTACACATCAATATAAGTGGGGACGAAAAAAAAGTAGAAATTATAACAATAATATCCAATAGTTTTAATCAGTTTATTGCAATTCCAAATTTCTTCTAAATCGCCATCTATCTTTGACTTATAATTTTAAAAATAAAAAAAATGAAAAAGACAGTAATTTTAATGGCGGCTATGTTTGCAGTAACATTGGTCAATGCACAAAAAATTTCGGACAAAGAAGTTCCGGCAGTGGTAAAATCTACCTTACAAAAAAATTACCCCGATGCCAGGGAAGTTAAATGGGAAAAAGAAAAAGGAAATTACGAGGCCGGTTTTGAACATAACCATTCAGAGTATTCCCTACTGATGGATGTTTCAGGTAAAATAATTGAAACTGAAATTGAAATCAAAAAAGAAGAACTTCCTTTAAAAGTAAAAGAGTACGTGGCAAAAAATTATGCCGGAAGTAAAATTAAAGAAGCAGCAAAAATTACTGATGCCAAAGGAGTGGTTACCTATGAAGCAGAAGTAAATGGAATGGATTTGATCTTTGATGCACAAGGCAATTTTATCGTTGCAAATAAAGATTGATTTAAAATTATCAGATGAAGCAGGTAATACAAACCTGCTTCATCTTAAACAATTAACAGCAATGTTATTCTTTTTGCGTTATACCCGTTTTGTTTTAGGATTCTTTTTGGTGTTGCTGTTTGATGTTTCAAATGCTCAATCGCCAAATGAACTCTCCTACTTCCTTTCCGCTGCTGAAAAAAATAGTCCCTTGCTGAACGATTACAACAACCAGGTGCTGATTACCAAAATTGACAGCCTAAAACTGCGAGCGAATTATGGATTCATTTTTTCAGGAGAAGGAAATGCCACCTATGCTCCGTCAGCAAAAGGTTGGGGATATGACAATGCCCTTTCCAACAGTCACACCCTGTTTGCAGGCGTTCGAGTGATGCGCGAATTTCTAAGTCGTAATAATCTGAATACCCGATTGAAAAATTACAATTTAGGCATCGCTCAAATTTTGGCTCAAAAAAACATCAGCCAACAGGCATTAAAAAAACAGATTACCGATCAATACATCACGACTTATTCCAGTCAAAAACAATTGGCCATCACCAAAGAGGTGCTTCATTTACTGGAACAGGAAGATCTGGTGCTGAAAAAACTAACGCAGGTAGCGGTTTTCAAACAAACCGATTATCTCAATTTTAAAGTTAGCCAACAACAAAATCAATTGGCCTACGAACAAAAAAAAGTGGAGATGGAGGCGAACTATGCTCTACTCAACTATTTGTGCGGAATTGTAGATGATCGTGTGGAGAATCTTCAGGAACCTATTTTCTCACAAATGGACGCATTGCCTTTTGACGAATCGGTGTATGCCCATTCCTTTCAGGCTGACTCAGCCAAAATAGCCAATGATGGTCAACTCATCGGTTATGATTACAAACCAAAAATTTCGGCTTATGCTGATGGGGGTTATCAGTCATCATTTGTTTTAACGCCTTATAAAAATTTTGGATTAAGCACCGGAATTTCACTTTCTATCCCGATTTATGACGGGCACAAAAAGAAAATGCTTTTGGATCAAAATAAAATTCAATTGGACAGCAGAACCCAATATGCAGCATTTGCAAAAAAACAATACCAACAGCAGGTGCTTCAAATTCAGAATCAAATGAAACAATATTCACAACTGAAAGAAACGGCACTTCATGATATGAAATACGCAGAAACGCTAACCGAAGCCAATGCCAAACAACTACCCACCGGAGATGTACGAACGGTGGATTTTATTCTTTCGGTCAATAATCTGCTAACCTTAAAAAGCATGGTGGTTCAATATGATACCATGCTCCTCAATTTAGAAAACCAACTTCAAAATATTGTTTTGCCATGATTCGATTTGTATTATATCTGCTTGCTTTTGGAATACTGAGTTTCGGTGTGGTCTCTTGTAAAAATGGGGATTCTTCCGCTACCGCTCCTGCAGAAACCGCAACTCCAAAACCCGAAACTCCGGTAACGGTAGGTGAAGCGATAGACACCCTTCGGCTTTCCAATGCCATCACCCTAAATGCAACTGCAAGTTATTTGCTAAAAACAGATGTTAAAGCCAATACCACAGGATATATTACGAAAATGTCCATCAAGTTAGGCGATGCAGTAAGAAGAGGACAGGTTTTGTTTGGATTGCAAACCAAAGAAGCCAGAGCCATTGGCAATACCATCAATCAGTTGGATCCTTCGTTCCGATTTCACGGGTCAACCACAGTAACAAGCCCGGCAACCGGCTTTGTGGCGATGGTCAATCATCAACCCGGAGATTATGTGCAGGAAGGTGAAGTGTTGGCAACCATTAGCGATGCTTCCAGTTTTGGATTTGTAACCGATGTGCCGTTTGAATATCTTCAGATTTTTAAATCTCAAAAAAGTATTCCGGTTACACTCTCCGATGGCAGAACAATTCCGGGGCAGATTGCCAAGATAATGCCTTCGGCAGATCCTATTTCTCAAACGGTGAAAGTATTGGTGAAAGTTTCTTCATCAGAACCTATTCCGGAAAATCTCATTGGTACTATCAGTTTTTCTAAAGAGGGAGTTTTGGGATTGGCCGTTCCCAAATCGGCTATGGTTACGGACGAAACTCAATCGGCTTTTTGGGTGATGAAGTTAATTGACCATCATACGGCCATCAAAGTTCCGGTGGAGAAAGGCGTAGAAACCGACCGTTGGGTGCAGATAAAATCAGGCAACATCAAAGCCAAGGATAAAGTAATCACTTCCGGAAACTTTGGAGCCGGTGACACCATTCAGGTACAGATTGAAAAATAAAGATTATGAAATGAGTCATTGACGAATTCCATGTGACCATTAAGAACAATAAAAAATAGACACTTGAAAAAATCATTCTTTCTTACCTATAAAAATCCTTTGCTGATTATCCTGCTGCTGATTTTGTTTGGCGGGGTGTTTTCCTATACCAAAATTCATTCGGCATTATTTCCGCAGATTACTTTTCCCAAAATAAAAATCATTGCCGATGCCGGACAGCAACCGGTGAGCCAGATGACGGTGGGCGTTACACGGGTTTTGGAAAATGCCGTAAAACAAGTCCCCGATTTGGAACTGCTACGAAGTACCACCAGCAGAGGAAGCTGCGAAATTTCTGCTTACATGTCGTGGAATTCGGATATCGATTTATCGCAACAGCGCATAGAATCCCGCATCAACCAAGTGAGAAATCAACTTCCACCGGATATAAACATCACGGTGGAGAAAATGAATCCCGCCATTTTGCCGGTGATGGGTTACGCACTGCACTCCAGAAATACCGATCCTATTGCACTGAAACAATTGGCTTTGTACACCATCAAACCTTTTCTATCTCAGGTGCCCGGGGTCAGCGACATTCGGATAATTGGCGGTCAGGACAAAGAGTTTTGGGTGGTTATGGATCAGCAAAAAATGGCAAGACTTGGACTTACGCCTACTCAGGTGGAAACCGCCATCAACAATACCAATTTTATTAAGTCCAATGGATATTCGGTGGATTATCGATATCTCTATCTTACCCTTACGGATGCTCAATTGAAGAACGAGGACCAATTAAAAAATCTGATTATCAGTAATAATGGTAACCGAATAATTCAACTGCAAGACATAGCGCAAATTGATATTCATAAAGCCAAACAATACATCAAAATAAACGCCAACGGAGCGCAAAGTATTCTGATTGCCGTCATCCAGCAGCCCAATGCCAATGTGGTGGATGTAACCCGAGCCATGACTGCCAAAATGAAGGATTTGGAAAAATTACTTCCCAAAGATGTGCAGGTAAAACCTTATTATGTTCAGGCCGATTTTGTAAATGATGCCATCAAAAGTGTGACCGATGCTTTATGGATCGGATTGTTGTTGGCACTGATTGTAGCGGTTATTTTTCTGCGTTCATGGAAAGCCAGTGCGGTTATTTTAATCACCATTCCGGTTACTCTCAGCCTCACCATGCTGATCCTTTATGCTATGGGACAAACATTTAATATCATGACCTTGGGCGCCATAGCAGCAGCCATCGGATTGATAATTGATGATGCCATAGTGGTGGTAGAACAAATTCACCGAACGCACGAAGAACATCCTGAAGAATCCTCAAAAACATTGGTTCAGAAAGCCATCAATTATTTGCTAAAAGCGATGGTGGGCTCTTCACTGAGTACCATCGTTATTTTTCTTCCTTTTATGCTGATGTCCGGTGTGGCAGGCGCTTACTTTGGCGTGATGACCGACACGATGATCATAACACTGGTATGTTCTTTCTTCTCCACATGGATTTTATTGCCGGTCGTGTATTTGCTGCTTTCCGGAAAAGGGACAAGCGAAAACTTCCAACATCATCATGTAAAAGAGCGAAAATGGGTTGGATTTTTTATCAGAAAACCGCTGTTCAGTTATATTTTTATTGGAATTTTAATTTTGCTTACGGTACTTATTTTCCCAAGAGTAAGCACGGGATTTCTTCCCGATATGGATGAAGGCAGCATTGTGCTGGATTACAGTTCGCCTCCCGGAACTTCTTTGGAAGAAACCGATAGAGAACTACAGATTGTAGATAAAATTATTACCGAAAATCCGGAAGTGGAAACCTACAGCAGACGCACCGGAACGCAAATGGGATTTTTCATCACAGAGCCTAATCGGGGCGATTATCTCATTCAACTTAAAAAAAATAGAACCCAGACTACCGAACAGGTCACCGAAGAACTCCGTAAGAAAATAGAAGCTTCCGGGCTGCCTTTGATTGTCGATTTTGGTCAGGTGATTACCGATATGCTGGGCGATTTGATGACCAGTGTACAACCCATTGAAATTAAAATTTTCGGTACCGACCAAAAAACCATTGAAGCCTATTCTAAAAAAGTAGCCGATGAAGTGAGCAAGGTAAATGGGACAGCAGATGTATTTGATGGCATCGTCATTGCCGGACCCTCTATGAACATTATTCCCAATCTGAGAGCGCTGGCTCAATATCAAATCTCATTGCCCGATTTTCAAAAGCAACTCCAAGCCAACCTCGATGGAAATGTAGCGGGAAATATTTTTGATCAGGTGCAATATACGCCCATCCGTTTGCTGTATAATGCCAAAAGCAACCAAAGTGTAGCGGAGCTAAAGAACAGCATGATCGCCCTTCCCAATGGCAGTCTGAAGCCTTTAAGTGAATTTGCTACTGTAGATCTGGTAAGTGGCGCTGCGGAAGTTAACCGGGAAGATTTGCAAACCATGGGCATTGTTACCGCCCGATTGGAAAATAAAGACTTGGGTGGAACGATAAAAAAAATCCAGGAACGCATTCATCAAAATATAAAATTGCCGTCAGGGTATTCCGTGGAATATGGTGGAGCGTATGCCGAACAGCAGAAATCATTTCATGAGCTGAGCATTATTCTTGTGTTATCCTGCTTATTGGTTTTTACGGTTATTCTCTTTTTATTCCGGAATATTTGGGTGGCAGCTATTATTCTGTTGGTGGCTGTTCTGGGAGTTTCTGGCGGATTTATCGCACTCTATCTCACCGGTACACCACTGAATGTAGGTAGCTATACCGGTCTGATTATGATGGTGGGCATCATTGGTGAAAATGCCATTTTTACCTACTTGCAATACCATGAAAGTCTGGAGGAGAAAACAAGAGAAGAAGCCATTATCTACGCCATCAGCACTCGGCTTCGTCCCAAGTTGATGACTGCCATTGGTGCCATCATTGCGTTGATGCCATTAGCTTTGGGAATTGGCACCGGAGCACAAATGCACCAGCCGTTGGCCATTGCCGTAATTGGTGGATTTATTTTCGCACTGCCTTTGTTGTTGATTGTGCTGCCTACTTTTTTGAACAAATTGAGAGAAAATAAAATTGAGACATCGGCAGAATAGATTTCTAAAGGGGATTTTGTAATTTGGAGGTGAGAAAAATGAACTAAACATCAAAATTATGTGGTGGATCTATGCAATACTATCAGCATTTTTTGCTTCGGTTACAGCCATTTTCGCAAAAATGGGAGTAGAAAATATCAATTCAAATTTAGCTACCGGCATCCGGACAATTGTTGTATTGGTCATGCTTTGGTGCATAATCCTGGCAAGAGGTGAAGCAAAAGGCATCGAAACAATTTCCAAACAGAATCTTTTCTTTTTAGTGATTTCTGGTATTGCCACGGGCTTATCGTGGATGTTTTATTTTAAGGCATTGCAAATGGGAAATGTATCTCAGGTCGCTCCTATAGATAAACTGAGTGTGGCGCTAACTGTAATTTTGGCCGTAGTCTTTTTAGGCGAAACATTAACTCTAAAAACCGCCATTGGTGCGGGTTTAATTATTGCCGGAACAGTAGTGATGATTTTGAAATAGCCGAAGATGATAAGGGAACAGGAACAGCTAATTTAACTTCGAATGGAGGAAGGGACATATTAATTGCCAAATATTCACAGGGCACTACAATTAAATAACAATGTAATGACAAGCATTTACCCTAGCCCTGCAAATACAACTTTCAAATTTCATAGTAAAAGAAAACACATCCGATAAAGTTGTAAATATTCTTGGTGCAACAATCAGCACGAACCACTTAAACACAGGTGCTAATAGGATTGATATAAGTAGTCATTCCAATGGAATTTACTTTATTCAATCCGCTTATGGCGTAACAGTGAGTTTATTAAAGAATAGTTTTACAAACTCAACTCCATTATTTTGCATCAATTAAAGCATACTGTTCAACTATGAGCAGAAGATTTTTATTTGCTGATATTATTAGGTAACAAATATCGTCACGATATACATCAAACTGAATGGGAGCTAAAAAATGTAGAATTGAAAAATTTGAATTTAAAATATCAGATTCAAAACTTATTTTTGACAAATCAGCCTGACTTAACACATTATTCTGTAGGTGAAAAAATAATAGCTTGGAAATAGGTTGAAATATGAAATATAGAATTAAGAGTAATTATGGCAAAAGACAAGAAAATAAAAGGAATTAGAAAATTTTACGAGTGGACAACTTCTATTCCTATACTAGCTTGTTTGCTCTATTTTTCAGGCTATCTTGACAATAATATTTTCCTTCAGATTTTTGCAGGGGTATTACTTATCATCTGTGTAATGTCAGCAGTTCATCATTCCGAGATTATTGCACATCGTGTTGGTGAACCTTATGGGACAATTATTTTAGCTGTCTCCATTACAGTAATTGAAGTTGCAATAATTGTATCACTTATGATTACCGGAGGTGAGCAATATGCTTCATTTGCGAGAGATACAGTTTATTCAGCAGTGATGTTGTTACTCAATGGTGTTGTAGGTCTAAGTTTATTCCTTGGTGGAAGGAAATTTCATACACAAACATTTTCACCTCATTCCATCAAAATTGCTCTCGTATCATTGATATCAATTGTTACTTTTACAATGATACTCCCTACTTTTACTAAGGGCGAACCGGGGCCATATTACACCGAATCGCAATTATTATTTGAGCTCATAGCCTGTCTTACCATTTATGCAGCTTTTATTTCTGCTCAAACCATAAGGCACCGAGAGTATTTTATTTCAGAAGGTGATGAAGCAATTCAAGTTAAAACACAATCCATATCTGCTTTTGCATTCACTATAAGTATTGTTTTTCTTTTAATCAGCCTGACCATTGTTGTATTATTAGCAAAGAGTTTGTCTCATCCTTTAGAATTGGTGATTGTTAATTACGGGTTACCTAAAAGTTTGGTAGGTATAATTATTGCAGGTGTTATTTTACTTCCTGAAGGGATAGCTGCCGTGAGTGCTGCACGTAAAAATAAATTACAATCCAGTTTAAATCTGGCACTTGGTTCAGCCATTGCGAGTATTGGCTTAACTATACCTTCTGTTTCACTAGCCAGCTACCTTTATGATTTCCCTCTGATTTTGGGTATCGACACGCTTTCAATAATACTGTTAGGGATTTCGATTTTTACAGTAATGCTTTCACTGATTGGTGGACGAAGTAATGCTGTTTACGGAGTAGTTTTGTTGGTCAACTTAATTGCCTATATATTTTTAACCATAAACCCATAACACTAATTTTTGGGAAACACTCTGTATTTTAAAAATCAATTCATTCTTACGCAACATGTTTTCTCTTTACTAAATCAACTCCATATTGATCGAACAAAAGAGGCCGCTCTTATAAGGAGCAGCCTCTTTTTTATGATAACATTTTTATCTTAACGCAACAGAGTTACAGTGCCATTGTAATCATGGCGCTTACCACCTTTAGTTGTTACGCTCAATGAATAAACATAGGTTCCCTGAGGTGCTAACCCTCCTCTTCCATCACTTCCATCCCATGGACTTGAAGGCGAATCAGATTGATACAACATCTGACCCCAACGATTGAAGATTCTTAATTTGAATCCTGAATAATCCATATTAAATCCGGGATCAAAGAATACTTCATTTCGCCCGTCATTATTAGGAGTAAATGCATTAGGCAACCAGAATGGATTTACTACAATTGTTTGCTCTGCTGAGTCAACACATCCGGAAATATTCTCTACAATCAGCTTAACAGGAAACTCTCCAATGTCAGAAAAATAATGTGAAACATTTTGTTCAAAAAGTGTGTCACCTAATCCGAACACCCATTTCCAGTTCACAGCATAATCAGATTCATCGGTAAACTGAACCGGGCCACTGTAGATATTAGTCATCATTGGATCGGCCTTGAACTTAGCAACTGGTAGCGGATAGAAAAACACCGGAACATTCTTGATTAATGAATCTGTACACCCAAAAGGATTTGCAACAACTAACTTAATGGGGTATGTTCCGGGAACAGAGAACACCAATGAAGGATTTACCATATTGGAGAATACGCTATCGCCCACGCTCCACTGGAATGTAGCACCTGGCTGAGAGATAGTCTGACTAAAGAAATGAATATTGGTAATTTCGCATGTCCTGCTGGTATCGTTTGTAAAACTAACTACCGGGTATGGATGTGCTATAAATGCAAATGCAGGTGATGTCTTTTTACATCCGTTGGCATCCGTTACTTCTACGGTATAGTTGCCTGTTTGATTCACTGTAAGTGTACTTGCAGAACTGTTATTAGACCAGAGATAAGATGTATATGGCAACGTGGTTGACAATACAGAATTTGCACCTTCGCACACGGCACTTACACCTGTAATCACCGGTTGTGGCAATGGATTAACGGTTATAGTTGCCATACCACTCATCTGGGTTCCGGGACAGTTTTTATCATTGATAGAAGTAAGTGAATAAGTGGAAGTCGTTGTTGGACTTAAACCAAGTAACAATGGATTCTGAGAAGTAGTTGCTGTGGTTGACTGACCTGTAACATTATCTAAATAAGTATAAGTAAACGGAGCCTCACCGGTAAACTGCAACTGTATTTGCGCAGTCTCGTTAAGACAAATAACCGGTGATCCAGAAATCACAGCCTGTGGTAAGTCATGTACAGCTACAGTAGTACTTCCAGTAGCATTGGTTTTACAGCCATACAAACCGGTTACCACTCCTGAAAGACTGTAAGTAGTAGTGGTAGCAGGTGTGACAGGAATAGTTACTGAAGGTGTGTTTGAAGCTACAGGATAATTAGTAGTACCATCTGAATAAGTTACTGCATAAGGACCATTTGCAGTAAAGTTTAGAGTAATAGACCCTGAATTTCCATTACACAATGATGGTGTTGCAGTAGTAATAGCTACAGTAGGATTATCAAGTACGGTGATTGCTACATTCTGATTAATGGTGGCAGGACAATTGGCATCGTTTATAGTAGCCAGAGTATAGTTGGTGGTACTTTGAGGTGCAACATAAAACGAATAGTTACTGTTTGATGTATTCACTGTGCTTCCGCCCTGCATTTGGAAAGTATAGGGAGCAACACCTGTAAAATGTATTGATAATTGTGTGCTGTCGCCTTTACAGAGTGTGTCACTACCTGTTGTTATTACTGCCTGAGGAATTGCATTTACACTTACAACCGCACTTCCTGAAGAAGGGCCTGCACATCCATTGCCAGTAATCGTTGCAGGCAAGGTATAAATCGTTGTTGAAGCAGGCGAAACTGGAATGGTTACAGATGGCGAATTTGTAGTAAACGGACCATTGGAATTTCCTCCTGCAAGATAACTATAGCTATAAGGAGCTTCTCCTGTAAAGTTAATCGTTAAGTTAGTTGAGCTTCCTGCACAAATAGCTGTAGTGCCTGTTAATGTTGCTCCCGGAGTTGGAACCACACGTACATATACAGACTGATTAACGGCACTATTAGTACAGTTTGCATCACTTACATTAACCCCTAAAGCATAAGTTGAATTTACAGAAGGTGATATCGGAATAGTTGCTGTATTACTTGGTGATGACAAAGCACCTGAAGTAACTCCATTGGTAAGATAAGTATAATCAAATGGAGGTGTTCCCGTAAATTGTATTGCCAACGAAGTAGAACTGCCGAAACATATTGTATCATTTCCTGTAAGTATGGCTGTTGGTATTTCATTTACTTTAACCGATGCAGCACCGGTCATAGCTGTACCTGTACAATTATTATCTGAAATCGAAACAGGTGTGTAAGTTGTCAATCCAACAGGTGGAGTAACTGATACTATCAAAGGATTGTTGCTGGTAGTACCACTCACATTTGCAGTGCCGTTAAAATAAGTATAATTATATGGTGCTGTTCCTGTAAATGAAATATTAAAGTTAGCTGATACACCATCACAAACTGTAGAGTTTCCACCCAATACCATAGTAGGTAATGGATTTACAACTATCTGTGTTGTTACAGGATTTACTGGCGCACTACAACCTAATAATCCGGTAACATTTCCGGTAAGTGAATAGGTTGTTGTACCGGTAGGCGGAGTAACAGATATGGTTGTTGAATTAGTACTGCTGTTAACTCCATTGGATATGGATCCATTAGAATATGTAGTAGTAAATGGTCCTACACCTGTAAAGTTTATTGTAATGCTTCCACTCTGTCCTATACAAAGTTTTGGTGTAGTAGTGGAAATTACTGCTGAAGGTAATGGCAGCACTGTAACTTTTACTCCTTGGTTCATGTTGCTTGTACACAACTGGTCGCTCACCTTTATCAATGTATAATTAATTGTAGAAGCCGGTGAAACAGGAATTACCTGTGGATTGGAAGCTGCCGTTTGCACTCCCTGTCCTGCCAGTTGATAGCTGAAAGGAGCAGTACCTGTAAATTGAATACTCAGATTGGTGGAGCCTCCGCTGCAAATTGAATCAGAAGCAGTGCTGATAACAGCTGTGGGCAATGGACGCACAGTTATAGCTCCCAACCCACTCACACTACCTTTACATACTCCACTAAATACAGAGTCGAGCTGGAAGGTTGTAGTTGAAGTGGGACTTAGCACCAATTTATAAGGATTGTTTGATGTAGTTACCGGTCCATAAGTATTTCCTAAACCGTCTTTATAAAAGAAAGTCCAAGGTGCAGCACCGGCATTGAAATTTACCAATAACGTGTCTTGAGCTCCTGTACAAATAGTTTTATTACCACTGATAACGGCTTGAGGTAAGGTGCTTACTGTAACCACTGCTGTTGCAGGATTAGTTGTATTGGCACATTTTGCATCGCTGATGGTTGTGCCAAGGCTATAAGTTGTAGTTGCACCCGGAGTTACATTAACCGTATATGGATTTAATGAAGTATTAAAGTTGATAGTACTACCGGGAGTTGCAACATAGCTTCCAATGAAAGGTCCGGTACCTGTGAAATTAATAGTCAAAGTTGAAGATTGACCTGCACAAATAGTATTTGTACCTGAAAGAACTGCTGTAGGCAGCGGATTCACCGTTACTCTAACCGTATCATTAATACCTGAACGCGAACAGTACTTATCCGATACAGTGGTTACAATATAATTGGTACTTGCCAAAGGATGAACGTAGAAGTAATATGGGTTGGTAGCTGCATTGGTATTTACAACACCTCCTGAATTAGTCACTAAACCATAAGTATAAGGAGCACCATTGCCCGTGAAACTTACCTGCATCCTCACACTGTCGTTCAAACAAATTACCGGGTTGGTAACAGCACTGATATTGGCATTAGGAATAACTCGAACTGTAACTGTAACTGAATTGGCTACTGAACCCGGACACGCCTTTGCCGAACTGGTAAAGTTCACAAATGTATATGTAGTGGTTGTGGTAGGTGAAACATTGAGAGTAGTAAATGCTGCATTGGTATTTACAGGAGTAAGAGTGTTAGTAGTATTATCACGAATGTTACCAACATAAGGTGGTGTACCTGTAAAATTAACACGAATGGTTGCAGATGAGCCTACACAAATAGTATCGTTACCTGTTATTGACATAGTTGCTGTTGGAACTGGGTTAACAACAATTTTTCTGCTTCCAGAAACCGTGCCTGTACATGCATCTGCAACACTCACCAAGGCATAGGTGGTGGTTGAGGCAGGCGTTACATTTAATAACAATGGATTAGAAGGTGTAGTTCCTGAGATATTAGGACCTGTAGAACTACTTATAACATAACTCCACGGACCTGTGCCTGTGAAATTTATGGTAAGTGTAGAACTTCCTCCTGTACATATGGTATCGTTGGAAGTTATACCGATGACTGCAGTAGGTTTTGGAGCAACGGTAACATTTGCAGTACCTGAAACAATTCCCGGACAACCTGCTGTAACAGTTGTTAGCGTATAACCATAATTGCAGTTAACAGGAACGCGGACAACAAAAGGAGTACTATTCGCAACAGCATTAACTACTGTATTTCCAACACATCCCGGACCTGGAACATTATAACTGAAATTCCATGGTGGTGCTCCTGTAAAAGAAAACTGAAGATTTATACTATCGCCCAAACAAGCACTTGAAGAACCTGATACTGCAATTGTAGCAGTAGGTGCTTGCGTAACAGTTACATTAATCGTTGATGTAGTGCTCGTACAACCACTTGGTGATTGTGTAATAGTAGCATTATAAGCACCTGTTGCGCAGGCGTTGATAGTTGAAGTTGTTGCTCCTGTATTCCATGAATAATTGTATGTAAAACATGGATTATTGGGTGACGGGGAAGCAGTCAAAGGAACACATTGCCCCTGACATACATTGGTTGGTCCACTTGCGCTGATGTTTGCAGTGAAACTATTATTAACAGCAATAGAAAAATGGTTGGAATTGGATGTACAAGGTAATGCATCACCTATGCTTACCCAATATTCTATATTTCCGGTACAAATAGTTGTTGAAAAGGGATCTGTAAATGTTGTTGGTCCTGCTCGTGGAATTGTTGTCACCAATACAGGTGGAGAGCCGGACGGGTACGATCGGTAAAGATTATAATTTGCCGATGCCGATGGCGGATATGGTCCGGTAAACAATGAATTCCAACTAAGTTGTATTCCACAATTGTTAACACCACTCAAATACATTGTTCTGATCAGATTAGACTGGGTTGACAAAGAATCAACTCCACAAGTTGATTTTGTCTTCACATAAAAATATATTGATTGATTCGCTGCATTTGCTCCTATTAAAGCTGTAAGGCTGGAGCCAAGAATGGTATCTCCCTTTTGCTGATAATGATTCCCTTTTACACTATCAACGAGTGTAAATGGTCCTCCCTGATTGGTAGAAGCATAAATGTAATATGCGTTGAAAATATTATGTGTATCAATCGGCATAGGAGGATTCCAATAAAGTCCCACATCTCCTGCAGGATTAAGTACCGTAGCACCTCTGACATCTGGCGCTTTCAGAGCTATTGGTGGCTCAACGGTAATGGAAATAGTTATTGTATTAATTGCAGGTGCAGGACAATAATCGTCCTGTGCCTTGACAATAAAGTAATACGTATTCCTTCCTCTGATACAACCTGAAGGCGCAAGTATGTGATTACAATTTGTGACCCAGGTAAACTGAATAAAATTGGCAATAGGTGAAACGGATGGCAACAATTTATTCAGGTAAGCACAAGGGGGATACTGACAGCCACCATCTGTGTTTATTGGAGTACCGAACTGATCACTGTAGGCCTCAATTCTGATATTCTGAAAACTTCCCGAGCCGATGTTCTTTTGAAAATCTGTAGCATCAATCCTGAATCGGACCGTATCTCCTGCAAAAACTGTAGTATCCTTTGAAGTTCCTCCTGCAAAAGGAAGATTGATTGCCGGTGGTAGATTTATAGTGGGTGGATTCTGAACAAAACAGTTGGTAGTTAATACAACTCCGTAATCTCTGTATATTTCAGCAACCTTAACCCCACATTTGTAAGATGTAACTTTAATACATGTTGCAAAATTCCCTGTTGTGCCCGCAGCCGTAGTAACAAAAAAGTTAACCTCACCTGATAAATTATTCATGGTAACATTTCCGGGCAATTGATTATTTACAGAGTAAGGAGCTGAGAAATTAATTGCCGAGGCATTAAAAGCCGCAGGTGGAGATGATGTCGGCTGGTCAATAGGATTGGCCCATTCACTTCTAAGAGAATCCAAATCACTGTCAACCGCTGTTGGGTTATAGGTATATGGGTAACCAATGCAGATATAGGTATTGGGGCGCTCTTTGAAATAAGGCGAGGAGTCGTAACACGGGTTCATGTTTAATCCCAGATACGGATACATTGTTGCCCTGATGGTGAATCCCTGACCGCCACCTCCTAAATTCACTAATGAATTGCGGCAGCAATCGTCAATGGCAAAAGTCCAACCCGTAGCAGGTGGTGTACCGTTCAGGAATACCGGATTTGTTTTCATAACATACTCCTGTATTGCACCGGCACTTGGGCTTGCACAGGTAAATCCACAATTGGGAGGACTCAGGTCATTAATTTGCGTTAAGGCTGCATTAATGGGAATAGATGTCAATCCAGGATTTCCATACACCGCCAAGCTGGAAGGTGGGGAAAATGGAATTCCCTGACAATCTCTGTATGCCTTAATGGTAAACTGAAACTTGCCCGCATCAGGTCCTGACTGAATACATGTCCATGTGATTTCGCCTCCGAATAAATGAGAGGCCTTAGCGCCTACCGTTGACAACATCAACAGTATCACTAGTAAGTAAAGTTTTCGATTCATAGCTTTCATTAAATTATATTTTCATCACAAATGTAAAAATTATAATTCATAAAAAAAACACATAAATAGATTTATTTATACACCATAAAGTCATCTGAATTTTCAGGATTAAAATCTGCAACTACCCTGCTACAACTTCAGCCAATTTTTTTGTGTCAAAATACCTCTGTGCTACCTCTGTAAGTTGTTCTGTGGTGATATTTTTAATCGTATTCAGATATTCTGTGTAAAAGTTCATTTTTAGCCCATATATTAATGTAGATTTTAATCTATCGGCTATTGCTAAAGGGCCGTCCATACTTCGTTGCAGGGTACCAATCATATAGTTCTTCACCAACTGAAGTTCATCCTCATTAACCGGGCTTTCTCTTAATCGGTTTATTTCAATATAAATCTGTTTTAATGCATCCTCTTTCACATTTGAAGCAACCTGTGTGGTGATGAAAAAATATCCGCTTTGCAATAAGGAAACTGTCGCTGAACCAATGCCGTAAGTGTAACCTTTGTCTTCGCGCAAATTCGACATCAGTCGCGAGCCAAAATATCCTCCAAGTATGGTATTAAAAACTGTTAATGATGAAAAATCAGCATGAAGTTTGTTCGGAATCCTACATCCAATACGGATAGCAGACTGAACGGCATTTTCTACCGGAATGAAAATTTTTTCAGGTACAAAATCACTTTGGAAATGCGGCTCTGAAGAAAACTCTGCCGAATCATGTGTCCACTCACCAAAAGTTTGTTCCAGATATTTTATGGTATTTTCATCTGTCTTTCCGCTGAGAATAATGAAACCATTCTGCGGATTGTATTTTTCCGAATGCCATTTTTTCAAATCAGATGATGTGAACTGACTGTAACTTTCTTCTTCAGGAATGCGACCATAAGGATGACCGCAAGGGAATAGCAACTGATTAAATTTAACACGCGCCAGGTATTCTACTTTTTTTCTGTTTATTCTAAGTTGCTGAATATGTTGCGAAGCAAATAATTCCATTTCTTCCTGTGGATAAATAGCATCGGTAAGCATTTCGAGAAGCAGCGTGAACGTTTCTTTTGCAAAACGGGTCAGCGTAAAAAGTCGTACTGATGCAATGTCTGTGGTGCATTCAGTTTCAATATAGGCGCCATAGTAGTCAAATGCCTGCGACAGCTCATAAGCTGTTTTTGTGGACGTACCTACCTCCATCAGTTTATTTACCATGGTAGCCAGCGCTGTTTTTTCGCCATACCACTCCCCCGCTTTAAAAATTAATTCAAGTTTCAATATTTCCTGCTCACCTGCCCTTACACAGTAAACCTTCAATCCGTTTTTCAGTTCAATAATTTCCGGTTCGGGCACGGCAATTTCATCAGGCAGTTTTAATTCAGGCTCTTGTAATCTATTCATCATTTTGCTTCTTTCATTTTATAGTATAACACCGATTCGTTTTCTGTAAAGAAAATTTTTCTTGCCACCTGTCTGATTTCTTCTCTTGTAACATTCCGGTATTGCTCAATCTGCTTATTCAACAGTGATGCATCTCCAATCATTTCAAAATAAGCAAGATTTAATGCGCGGTTGGCAATATTCATCTCCGAAAATACCAGTGCCGATTCTGTTTTCTGTTGCACAATGGTTAATTCTTTTTCAGTAATCAACTCAGTGGTCAGATTCGCAATCTCAATATCCAAAGCTTTCTCAGCACTTTCAAAAGAAACATTTTCATGCAACCTTCCGTCCACAATAAAAAGTCCTTTATCCAAATCGCCTGTGAAGTAAGTACTCAGTGTATTGAAAATTTTTTCTTGTTTTACCAATTTATAATAAAGTCTTGCTGATTTGCTTCCGGTAAGAATATCCGCTAATAATTCAGTGGCAATAAAATCTTTATCAAACCTCGAACATGTGTGATATGCTTTGTAAATTGTATTTGCAGGAACATCTCTTTCAAGTTCAAGTGTTCGTTTTTCAGTCTGTACCGGCTCTTGTGGAATGGTGTGATTTTTTGCAGGAAGGCTTTTTATTTCTCCAAACCATTTCTCCGACAGCGCAAATGCCGTCTCCGGCAGTATGTTGCCCGACAGAGTGAGAATAGCGTTATCAGGACGATACCATGTAGCAAAAAAATCTTTTACATCGTCCATAGTTGCCTGTTCGATGTGCGAAATTTCTTTACCTATGGTTGCCCAGCGATATGGATGCACTTTATAAGCCATAGGGCGAAGATGCAGCCATACGTCTCCATAAGGCTGATTGAGATAACGCTGTTTAAATTCTTCCACCACTACATGTCGTTGCACTTCAAGGCTTTTATCAGAGAAGGCAAGACTCAGCATTCTGTCGCTTTCGAGCCAGAAAGCTGTTTCTATATTCTGCGCTGGAAGTGTGAGGTAATAATTGGTAAAATCGTTATTGGTAAAAGCATTGTTCTCTCCTCCTGCGCGCTGCAAAGGCTCGTCATACGAAGGAATATTCACAGAGCCTCCAAACATGAGATGCTCGAATAAATGTGCGAAACCGGTTTTGTTTTCATCTTCATTGCGCGCACCTACCTTGTAGAGAATGTTCATAGCTACCAGCGGTGTGGTGGCATCATGGTTTACAATAACAGTTAGCCCGTTTTGTAAAGTGTGTTTTTCAAAGTTTAACATCAATCAGAAAAGTTGTGTTAATTTATTTTTTTCGTTTAAAAATTCATTCCAAACCTCTTGCACAATTTCTGCAGCAGGTTTAATTTCTTTTATCACTGACGATACTTGACCTATTTCAAGTTCGCCTTCATCAAGGTCACCTTCAAACATTCCTTTCTTAGCACGTGCTCTGCCAAGTAAGGTTTTCAATTCTTCTTTGGTGGCACAACGTTGTTCAGCTTCAGTAACCTGCTGATAAAATTTGTTCTTTATCAACCTCACCGGAGCCAGTTGCTTGAGTGATATCATGGTATCTCCATCGTTGCACTGAATAACTCTTTGTTTGAAATTATCATGGGCAGATGATTCGGCACTGGCAACAAAACGTGAACCCATTTGTACACCCTCAGCTCCTAATGCAAATGCGGCAAGCATTGATTTGCCTGACGATATTCCACCGGCAGCTATTAATGGCAGCTCCACAGCCTCACGCACGGCAGGTATTAAACATAAAGTAGTTGTTTCCTCTCTGCCGTTGTGACCTCCTGCTTCAAAACCTTCAGCAACTATTGCATCAACACCAGCCTGTTGTGCTTTGAGTGCAAATTTTACATTGCTGATAACATGCACTACTGTTATTCCTGCTGCTTTCAGCACAGGTGTCCATGTAGCAGGGTTCCCTGCAGAAGTGAAAACTATTTTTACTTTTTCGGCAACGATGATATCCATCAGTTGATCTATGTCAGGATATAACATAGGAACATTTACTGCGAAAGGCTGTGAAGTAGCTTGTTTGCATCGCTGAATATGCTGCCTGAGAATATCAGGATACATACTGCCTGCACCTATGATACCAAGTGCTCCGGCATTGCTTACTGCACTTGCAAGTTCCCACCCGCTGCACCAAATCATACCTGCCTGTATGATGGGAAATTTTATGGAGAAAAGATTTGTTATACGGTTTGTCATAATCCAAGATTAATGCAACGATACGGAATTAAACAGCATCTTTCGTCATAGAAACGGACAGTTTACTCACACATACATAATGAAAAACTAAGATCTTAATTTCACGGAAAATAGTTCATACGAGAATAACGCTGATATGTTTTATAAATGACACTATTATTTCATGAAATAATTCTCAGAGTGTATTAATTTAGCTATTTGATTATATTTAGAAAACATAAGAAATGCTTGGATATATTACTGACTAAAACACATTTTTTTACATTGCTAAACGAATTCAATCACAAAATATACTTATGAATATTCTGAAAAACATTTTTATACTACTGATGCTGCTGATGTTTAATTCAGCGTATGCGCAACAGATTTATGATGGCTCAGGAAGGCAAATTGGAAGAGTGAATGGCGACCGGTACTACGATTCAGCAGGCAGCCAGATTGGACGAGTGGATGGCGACCGTATTTATGATGGTTCGGGAAGCAGAATTGGCAGAATAGATGGTGATAGAATTTATAGCGCTTCGGGGGCTCAAATCGGACGTGCCAATGACGACAGATTATACGACAGTTCAGGTAGGCAAATTGGACGCATTGATGGGAATAGAATTTATGATGGTTCAGGAAAGCAAATAGGAAGAACTCAGGGATTGAGCAGAAAGCAAATAATTCTGTTTTTTTATTTTTACATGTAAAAAAAAGACCGGCATCATTTACCGGTCTTATATTTTAAAAAGTTAATGTGTCGTAAACTTTTAGTTTCTCTTTCAGTTTCTGACGTGCAGTGTGAATCCTTATTTTAACTGTACCTAAGGGTATTGCCAGATAACGTGCAATTTCCTCGTATTTATAACCGCGGTAACTCATCATAAAAGGCACTTTCAGATTATCGGATAAACCATCAATTGCCAGATTAATTTCCTTCATTACCATATTGGCTTCTCCCCCGTTGCGTGTGGCATTTTTTGCATTGTTGATGTAAAACTGATTTTCAGTATCGTCCAAGAATGTCTGGCTCTTAACCATTCTACGGTAATTATTAATGAAAATATTACGCATTATGGTATAAAGCCAACCGCTCAGATTGGTACCTTTTTCAAATTTATCTTCATTTTTAAATGCCTTTAGCATGGTTTCCTGAACCAAGTCGTTGGCATCCTCCATATCCTGTGTAAGTTTTAATGCAAAACCTTTAAGAGGACGATATTGATTCTGAACTAATTCTCTGAACATTGTTTCTTCTGCTGCTTCCATATTGTTGAACATTTATTGATTAAAACCTCAACAAATGTACATACAGATTATGAAGATGCTGTTAATGTTTAACTATTTTATCAAAAAAGTTAAACAATTATGACAGTATTCTGATAATCAGTAGAAAATTAATAGAAGAACAGGCTATACGCTTTCTTAAAGTATTGCCCGATTTTGCGCAATGGCTTACGTAAGGTGGTAAGCAAGCCTGGTTTCAGATTATTTAGTTTCCAGGCAAGTTTATCCTCAATGTTTGCTTTAAGTTTAACGAAGAAACTGATATTACTAACACCACCCATTCGCATTTTTACAATGGTTTCAGGAAGATAAGCAATTTTTATACGGTTCTTATGAATGAGACGAAGCATCAACTCATAATCGGCAGACAGCTTGAGGTCGGTATTGATATAACCATACTTCTCATACACTGATTTACGCACGAAAAATGTCGGATGCGGTGGCATCCATCCTTTTTTAAATGCATCAGGCTCATACTCTCCGGCCTTCCATACACGCATCACTTTATTGGTGTCCTCACGGCTTACAAAATTGAGGTCGGCATAAACACCTTCCAATTCGGGATCTTTATTAAAGAGTTCCATCACATGCGAAAGCACCTGAGGGTGTGCGTAAATATCATCGGAATGCAACGCACCAATTACATCACCGGTAGCCATTTTCAGTCCTTTATTCAAACCGAAATACAGCCCGCCATCACGTTCGGAAACTATTTTGGTGATTTTACTTTTATAGCGTTCAACAATACTTAGCGTTTGATCTTTGGATTTACCATCTATCACCAGATATTCCATATCCGGATAATCTTGCATGACTACTGACTTTAAGGTGTCTTCAATTGTAGCTGCACTGTTGTAGGTGATGGTAACAATAGAAACTTTCATGATTAATTCGATTCGATTAACTGTTTTACATTATTTACAAAAATAAGTTGCATACTAACCTGCAAAGAGTTTTTTATTCTGAGTTATCGTATTCTGATTGTTTAAAACAGAAGCCGCAAACTGTGATGAAGCCCTCTGCCACTGATTGAAAGTTGCATTATCCATTGAAGCAGCGGCAAGTATAGCTTCTTTGAATTTTTCATCATCAGCAAGTTCAATGTCAAAGCCGGCACAGGCTTCTTCTAATTGATGCCAGGGCGTGTTTTTACTGACAATAACAGGCACTCCTGCAGCAAGGCTTTCAATAATTGCATGGCCATAATTTTCATGCATGGTTGGCAATATGGAGAAATGATTTTCTGCAAAAACCTGTTGCGCTTGCTCTGTAGATACTACTCCTTTGTATGCAGCACGAACATGAGCCGGCAATTTTTCAATCAGACTTTTACATTCATTCCAATAGGATTCATCTTCGAGTGTACCGTAAATATTAAAATTGATTTTTGTATCCGCATTTATTTGTTGAAGCCACTGCAACACCAGGTGCAGGTTTTTTTTACGGGAAATGCGGCTGAAGAAAAGTAAATTTAGCTCTTTTGCTTTCTTCTGTTTATCAGCAATGGAAGCCGTTTGTGCCGATGAAAGATTTAATGCCACCACTACCTCTGCCCTTTTGCCGAATATAGCTTTAATCTCATCAGCTTCCTGAGGTGTACTTGCATGCCATCTCACTTTATCATAAGTGCCCATCATTTTTGAAAATGATATAAAAGCAAGTTTCTTCATTGGCTTTATGGCAAGAGCACCTGCGCCCAACATACCACGCGGAGCAATAATAGCTTTACACTTAAGCTGTTTTTTTCGGATTACGCGTAATGGTGTAAGCGTAAATTGTTGAGAGAAAAAACTGTTCATGTAAACAATATCAGGGTTCTCATCATCAATAAGTTTTTCCATTGCCTTATAAGAGAATACTGTTGAAGAAAAATAGTACACTCTGGTGCCATCAGGCAAGGTATTCCACTGATCTGATTTCACTGTAGGGTAAGGAGTGTTATCACTGAAATCGGTATCGGAAGTAACTACTGAAAAATCGAAATCATTTTTCAGATTCGAAATAATATTGGCGCATGAACGTATAGGCCCACCTGCCTTATAACCCGGCAAATACCAATCAATTGCTACTAAAATTTTTTTCTTTGCCACGTTTTCGTCCTGTTAGTTTTCAATTTTGTTTTTTTCGAGCCAATGCTCAAGCACCACGCATAACCACATATCCAGCCAGCGCACATCCTGTGCACCGCTCAGGAATCGGTTCCATCTATTGAGTAAACCTTCTTTATTCACAAACTCTTTTTCTGCCAGAGATTGAATATGCTTATCACAAAATTCTTTCAATTCAGATTTGAGCCAACGCTGCCATGGAAAAACAAATCCCATTTTTTTGCGATGCACCACTTCGTCTGGCAATAAATCACCTAAACTTTCTACCAATAATTTTTTAGGAAACTCAGGATTCTTTACGCTATCGCTAATGCCCATCACATACTCTACCAACTTATGATCAAGAAATGGTACACGTACTTCAAGCGCTACTGCCATACTCATCTGGTCGGTATCACGAAGTAACACATTTTGCATATAGGTGGAAATCTCGGCCACACTTACCTGACTCAACAACGGAAGTTTTTCATTTTCCTTCAATAATGCCTGCACCAATTGCTTTACTCTATCGTTTCCTGTATATTTTTCTGAAATAAATTTTTCGAGTTGAGCAATGCTGCTTATCTGACGCGAAACAGCAAACGTATCCTTTACACGGTAAGATGATGACCTGATATACTGAGCGAGTTTCTCGCTCTGTGGATTATTTTTTGCCATCACAATTCCTGATGCCAGCAAAGAACGCAATGGCTGGGGCATGGTCCATAACCATTTCTGCTGATGCATTTTCTGTGCATAGCGAAACACAGGATAACCTGCAAATAATTCATCGCCACCCAAACCTGACAAGGCCATGGTAATTCCTGCCTTTCTGGTAATTTTAGAAACTATGTAGGAGTTAGGTCCGTCACCACTGGGATGATCCAGTGCATTCATAGCTTCAGGAAGTTGCTCTAAGAAATCTTCAGGTTTCAGTAAAAACTCATGATGGTCTGTTTTGAATTTATCAGCCACCATAGAAGCAAAGCGTGCTTCACTGAACTCTGATTCGTCAAAAGCAATGTTAAAGGTTTTTACCGGTTGTGAATGTATGCGACTCATGATACCAACCACAGCACTGGAGTCAATACCTCCCGAAAGAAAAGCTCCGAAAGGGACATCACTCACCAATCGCCTTTCTACTGCTTCCACAAACAGTTGTTCTACTTTTTTACATACCTCTTTATAACTCTTTCCTTCAGAGCTGTAATCGGCATTTCTGGCAACATTCCAATATTCTTCAATGGTGACGTTGTTGTTTTTCACAATAGCGTAATGACCCGGCATCAGCATCAACACATCTTTAATGAGCGTTTGCGGTGCATGTACTGTCTGATAAACAAAAAACTCATGTATAGCAGAGCGATTCAGTTTGCGAGGGACAAGTCCTGACTCGAGTAATGCTCGAATTTCAGAGCCAAATAAAAACACATTGTCTTTTTTGTAATAATAAACAGGCTTAATTCCCATTCTGTCGCGAGCGATAAACAGTTCTTTCTTTTGCTTATCCCAAACGGCAAATGCAAACATCCCATTGAAGTAATTTACACACTGCTTTCCCCATTTCTGGTAAGCAGCAATAATTACTTCTGTATCACTTCCCGATTTAAAATTGTAATCAGGAATCATTTTTTTTACTTCACGGAAGTTATAAATTTCGCCATTAAAAATAATTTCAATAAGCCCGTCATTACTTTTCATAGGTTGATGACCTGCAGGCGATAAGTCAATAATTGCAAGTCTGCGATGGCCTAAAGCCACCTCGGCATCAGTGTAGTAACCTTCATCATCAGGGCCACGATGTGCAATGCACTTATTCATGGCACGAATAACCTGTGCAGAATGGTCTTCCTTCAATCCGTAAATTCCTGTTATTCCACACATATTTTATTCGTTATTTAAAAATTTCCAAACTGTTGTTGCCCAAGTATCCGGAGTCATGCATTTAGATAACTCATGACTGTGCAATCCCATTTTCACTAACTCTGTATCCGATAGCTGCATGATTTTCTTCAAAACATCTTCGATGGATTTAACATCTTTCGGGTTATGATAAAAACCATTCACTCCTTCTTGCAGAAATGCAGTACCTGCGGGGGCTTTGGTACTTAACACCAGCGGATATCCTGCTATGGCAAATTCATGTACTACTACACCCCAATGTTCATCATAGGTAGGCAACATGAACACACCGGTTTGCTCAACATAAGACTCAAATTCTTTGGGTTGCACAAATCCGATATTCTTAATTTTATCATGCACAGGAAATTCATCGTCCAGCGGACCTTTACCTATACACCATAACTCCCATTCATTAGGAGTTGTTGTCTGCACATTTATAAATGCTTGCCACAATTCACGAATACCTTTGATTTCGATATATCGGCCTACAAACACAAAACGTCTTGGGAACTTTTTTTCCTTAGCAGGCCATGTATTTTTAAACATCGAATCAAACAACTCGAAATTTGCAGAGTACATTCCTGTTTTAATTTTATCGTCACTGAAGCCAAGTTTTTTAGCATAAACAACCTGAGGTTTTCCTGGAACCCAGCAATGCGAAAATATTTTAGGCAAAATAAAGGGTGCTGTAACAGAGGCTATATGCTGTTTTAATTTTCCTTCCCATAAATTATCGAAAGATAAAATGGTAGGTATTTTTCCTGCATATTTTTTTGTGGTATTTACATAACCTTTGTCAATCCAGCCATTGCAGAAAATAAAATCAGGTTGTAATGCAGCAACCATTTCATCCAGTTTGTAGCCTTCGTATTTAGTGCGGTCGTAATAAGTTACGTTTTCAATTTCTTCAAATTTAAATGGTGCATTGGGATCAAGCGGATAACGTACTACATGTGCTTCCACAGGAAACATTTGCACAGTTTTTTTAAGGCAAGCTTCAACATATCCTGCCGGTTCAAGATACAGGAACAGGGCTTTCTTCTTTTTCTGCATTAAACTGATCGTCTTTTGTTATTAAGGTAAGAGTTAAAATCAATACTATATGAAAAGGATTAAGCGAACCCATAATCCAAGCTTCGAAAGAAGCAGAGAATAAAACTGAAAACAATAATGGGAATGCCAACCTTGAATGTATAAGTGCTTTTACAAATGTGCGGATGAAGCCAATAGCAAATAATATTAAACCGATAAGGCCGGTATTCATCCATATTGCCAGCCAGGAGTTGTGTACTCCGCCCTGATGACCTAACTGACTTAGCCAATGCCTATTCTCATAAAAATACCACTCATCATAAGCAAAACCGCGACCTAAGAAAAACTGCCCTTGAATTTCCTTCCATGCAGTACGCCATGCAATCAAACGCCCGGAAGCATCATTGATGGCTTCGGCACGCAGATACTCACCAAGTCCTAAAGCTTCAACTATGACAACTATATTTTGATTGATTAACTCATATACAACTATTGTAACTATAAAAATTGCAAATCCTGCCAGATAACCCATTTCATAGAAACGAGCCAAAAACAAAAACAACAATATGGACATCATCGTATTTCGCGAAACGGCAAGCAGTGTAGATAAAATAATCAACCCATAAACCAACCTCAGGTCAGTGTGATTAAATAATTGCGGAAATTTTTTTGAGGCAAAATAAGTAAGCATAAACAATAAAGTACAAGCAATACCAACTCCATTGGGATTACCGTAAACACCACAATAACGACCTACAAGGAATACAACATTAGGAAATAAGGGAATCATAATAATCCCCACAAGTAAAATACAACAGAACATCATCACCACATCTTTTACAAACTCTTCACCATGTTCTCTGAAGGCTTTTATGAAATAAGCCGGCACTACAGTAAACAAAAGCATATAACTTAAAGTCTTCATTGCTGAATTTGCAAAGTTTACCATTGGAGCTTGCGACAAAACAAATGCACTCCACGCAAAAAAGAAAATAAATGGCTTGAAATAATCATTGGGGCCTCTGAAGTTTTTTCTGTCGAAAAAATAAAAAACAGATAATAATACAATGTAAAAGTTTTTGGCTGTGGCAGCATATAATGCTCCATCCTGCCTGCTATCACTCATCACAAGCAAAAAAAGCAAACCCATGATAAGTTCTTTGTACATCCCCTTCTGCTTAAGCAAAATCACACTTAGCACTACCGCTCCTACACCTACCCACTGATTAATAATACCACAAAACACCCATGCTAAGCACATGATGACAAATTGTGAATTATTTCTGATAAAAGTAAGCATGTTGGTGGTTTCGGATTACAAAAATACGGTTTAAGAGTTTTGCGAAGTTAATTTTCTGAAAAGCTCAAGATGTTTTCGGGCAATCACTGGCCATGTGAAATTTTCCTGCACCCGCTGATATGATTTTTCAGATAATCGTTTGCGCATATTTTCATTCAGTACAAAATATTGCGAAATAGCATCTTTTAAAGATATCACACTTGACTTCTCAATGATATATCCATTTTGCTGATCTACCATTTCTGTTGTTGCACCCGTATCAGTAACAATAATAGGGAGAGAATAGCTCATGGCTTCCAGAACTACAGTAGGCATTCCCTCAAATAAAGTTGGCAAAACAAACACATCACATTCACGATACAGTTGATTCAGTTTATCATCATCGGCAAATCCATGAAATATAATATTTGGCTCTTTAACCATAGATGTAAAATGTTCAAATAACGGTCCCTTACCTACCAGATGAAACTCAAGTTCCTCTTTATATCCCCCATTATTCATTTGTACAGCCGTGTCCATTAGTATATTGATTCCTTTATTTGCTGCAAATCTGCCTACAAATAATATTTTGATAGGTGTGTTGCTGAAATTTACACGTTCAAACTTTTGAGCAGGCAAGTTGATGGCATTAGGAAGTACCACAATTTTTGAATCACCATTTCTGATATGGTCCTTCAGCAATCCTGTAAGTCTGCCACCAAGTGATACTACCTTGTGTGCTTTCGAAAATAAATATCCGAAAATCCACTTATACGGTATCGCTTTCAGTTTATCTTTTGTTGAAAGTGCCTGATAAAACTCAAGCCCATGCGGATTGAGAATTACACGATGTCCAATTTTACCGATATTATGCCATACAGATAATCCCTGTGCATAAATCAGTGCATCAGGAAATTTTTGTAAAGCTTCATAAACCTGACATGAATAATAATATTCGTTAAGCAGATAATTACTGCTTTGCTTATTGCGTTTTATTCCTATTTCGGTAATATTCAGTGAAGGGTCAAAAACATTTGCTTCATGATGCTGATGAATGACCACAATATCGAGTTCCTTCATTTGTGCAAGTGCTTCTACCAGTAAGCGTGTATGCTTCTGAATACCTCCTACCAACTGAGGATAAACTCCATCAGTACAAAAAACTACCTGAAGGCGTTTACTCATTGCACGAGCGTTTTAATTCCTTCTTCAATACCGATTTTTGGCTCCCATCCGAGAGATTTAAGTTTGCTCACATCGGCTAATAAATGTTCTCTTTCAACCTTCCGAACACGTGCAGGGTCCACTTCTATTTCAATTTTTTCGCCAATAGCTTTGGAAAATGCATCTACAATTTCGGTAACTGCATATTCTATTCCGCGTCCCAGATTAAAAGTGTGAATACCTTCATTAATTTTAGCAAGTAATGTTTCTACTGCTGCAGCCATGTCAAAGGTATGTATGAAATCACGCTTTGGAGTAAGGTTACCCAATTGTATTTTTCGTTTTCCTTCGAGTACTTGTTTCTGTATTTCCGGAATCAGGTGAGGATTTGTTTCATTCGGTCCGAAGGCATTAAAGAAACGGCAAACAACAACAGGAATCTGAGTTTGCAAATGAAATTCATTGCATAAATGCTCACCTGTAAGTTTCGACAAGCCGTAAATATCCATTGGGCCTGTAGCAAAGGTTTCGTTCACGGCATTATCGTAAATTGGATAAACTGCTGCTGTAGAGGCAAAGAATACTTTTTCAGGTTTATATTTTCTAGCAGCTTTCAGAATGTGAATGGTACCACGGATATTAATATTGCTGCTCTCGTAAGGATGTTGATTACAATAAGGTATAAAGTGAATGGCTGCAAGATGAATGATGATATTAGGTCTTATTTTTCCGATAATTTCATCCATTCGGTTTTCATCCAGAATATCTGCATGGAAGAAGTGCTGATCATCAACTTGAATAAACTGACGGTTTCCGAAAGAAAGGTTGTCAATTACAAAAATCTCATGTCCCGCTCTTTGCAAATGAGCAATAACTGCTGACCCGATAAATCCGGCTCCGCCTGTAACTAAAATTCGTTTCATATAAAATTGGTGGTTTAAAAATTTATTTTCAAATGTATTGTTTCAAAGATTAGATTATACGCAAAAATGAGGTTAAAGTTTATTTCATCATCTGTTTTAATTTATTATACTGAAGTTGCTGGGCTTCCTTTGTATAATTTTCAGTAACAAGGTTAATACATCGGTTTCGCTCATCAGGAGACTGACGTTTTAATATAAGTGAATCCTCATTATTTAGAACCATTCCGCATTGGTGCTTTTTTACAAACTCAGAATAATCCCCTATTTCTTCTGAAATAAGCACCGGCAACCCCGCAGAAAGATACTCTGCAAATTTGGTTGGAGCGGCCACCTTATTGGTTACACTTTTCTCTCTCAGCAGAATTCCATAATCGCACGATGTGAGCACTGAAGTGACCTCGTGATGCTTCACAAATTTCTGAAATATTCTTTGAGGGAACTCGTCTTTTAGTGCATCCACATTTTTATCTTTTTCGGAAAGGAATAATACTTTAACCTGCTGCTGATTGGTGAGTACGCGCTGTAAAAAACCATGTAACAGGTCAAATGATTGCCATCCTGCGGTTGAACCTGAATACACTAATACAATATCCTGCTCTGTGAAACCCATTTTTGAACGAGCATCCGTAATATTTTTTTCGTCAAGCACTGTTGCCTTAAAATCTGAATTAAGTGTGCAAGGAATAACAGTAAAATTTTCGGAGCTAAACCCATATTTTTCCTTCCAGTATTGAACCAGTTGGTTGGACACTCCAATTCGCCAGTCAGAATCAAGCACACATTGTTTTTCCCATTCATGAATGAGTTGCTTCCATTCGGGAAAGGGAACCACCTTGTATTCATTCCATTCGGCAGCAATAGCTCCACGACCATCAAAACAAACTTTCAATCGCAATAGCTTTTTTAATTGCAAAGCCATTCTGCATGCCAGCACATTTCTTGCAATTAT
>JAFDWZ010000020.1 GCA_018268195.1 Bacteroidota bacterium
TTTGTTTGCATTTGTATTGGTGTGCGCTGGTGTGCTTAAATTGCAGATAACACCTGATGCACCCAAAGGAAAATTTAAGACACCGTATATCAATTCCAAATATATTTTCCCGATTATGTTGGTGCTGACAATCGTTTTGAGTTTTGTGTTTAATAAAGAAAGAGTAGAAGCATTTATGTACAATACTCCTCAGGTTTATGCCGCAACCGACCTCATTCCTCATCTTGGCGAAAAGCGGGTTGCAGAGTTAAAACAACAACTAACGACTACCGATGGCGAAGCTCTTGCAGCACATGATAATGATGTGGAAGCTTATCTGAGCAGTCTTGAACCGGATGCTTATCAGTCAAAACTTGAATCACTGAATATGAGCAACAATGAAATTTATGAATCAGGTTTCGGGCTATTTAAACATAAAATACCAACATGGATATTTATTATTGCCTGCCTGTACCTGCTCATGTTGAGCTGGAAACACAGCCTTTCACTCATTCCGCTTTTAGGACTCATTTGCTGCCTTTACATGATGAGCGAACTGGGTGTAAGCAACTGGATAGGATTTTCGATATGGCTGGTCATAGGTTTGATTATATATTTTTTATACAGCTACAAAAACAGTAAACTTAATAAACAAACACATTAACAAATGCCTTTAATTTTTATCACCGGTGCAACGGCAGGATTCGGCAAAGCTATAGCACAGAAATTTTCAAAGTCGAAGTGGGATATCATCATCACAGGAAGAAGAAAAGAGCGACTGATGCAACTGGAAGACGAGTTGAAAGCCAACGGAGCAAAAGTACTGAGCCTGCCCTTTGATGTGCGGAATGAAAGTGAAGTAAATCATGCCATTGAAAATCTTCCTCAGGAATGGAAGAAAATAGATGTGCTGATAAACAATGCAGGCCTCGCTGCAGGCTCCAATCTCATTCAGGATGGCAACACTGACGATTGGAATACGATGATTGATACCAATGTAAAAGGGTTGCTATACGTTACCAAAAACATTATACCCGGAATGATTGCCGCAAAAAAAGGACATATCATCAACATGAGTTCTATTGCAGGTAAAGAAGCCTACATAAAAGGTAATGTTTACTGTGCTACCAAACATGCAGTTGATGCGCTTACCAAGAGTATGCGTGTTGATTTGCTTGAGCATGGTATAAAAGTAAGTTCCGTGGATCCGGGTGCTGCCGAGACAGAATTTTCACTGGTGCGACTGAAAGGCGATGCGGAAAAAGCGAAAGCTGTTTACAAAGGTTTTCAGCCGCTGGTAGCGGAAGATATTGCAGAGATTGTATATTTTGTAGCTACACGCCCTGCACATGTGTGCATTAATGATTTGATAGTTACTCCAACTGCTCAGGCCAACACCTCTCACCTGCTCCGCAAAACTGAGTAATCAGAATTTTTCTGCAGCAACTTTTAAAAACACTTCGGTAATATAATTGCGCCACGGATTGTCGGAAAGTGAATAACCTTGCTCCTTTATTCTTCCATTAGCAGGTGCTGTAAACTTATGCATCCATTTATCCTGAGGAGGTGCAAAGCCCAGCTTATCTTTTCGCAATCGCACTTCGTCAGGTATGATGGACTTCATGGCATTACGATAAATATACTTGGTAACACTGTTTCTGTAAATCTGCTCCTTGGGCAATGAAAATACATACTCTACCAACTCATGATATAAAAATGGCAGACGTACTTCAATGCCATGAGCCATAGAATTTCTGTCAGAAAAAGTCAGCAGTAACTGAAAATCATTGATCATATCATCACGCAATACCGCCTTAAAAGATTTATACAATGGCGTTTCTTCTTGTCCCGGATAAATAACTTTTGACAGATATAGTTTCAGTTTGGGTATAACACCGGTAGGTAATTTCTGACCGTACAATTGCTTATAGCTTTCCTTCTCCTTAAAATACTCTCTTATTTTAAAATTATAAAGCCACTCATTCATATAATGATAACGGTAATGTCCGTATCCGGCTAACATTTCATCAGCGCCCTGCCCGTCAAGAATTACTTTCACTCCACTGTTTTTAATATGCTCCATCAACAGATACTGAGCACATACAGACGTTGAACCTATTGGCAACTCACAGTGATAAACAATTTTTTCAATCTTCTCTTTTATCTCATCAGGCTCAATCCATTTATTTACTTGCTTAAAATGAATATTATCCGTAATCAGTTTCATCCACTTACCCTCATCTTTGGCGTTATCATCAAAGCGTGCCGAAAACAAAGTATAATTTAACTCGGGATACATTTTATGCAACATGCAAACAATACCTGACGAGTCAAGTCCTCCTGAAAAAGATGTAGCTACCGGAACATCACTTCGCAAACGCCTTTTAATTGACAACTCAAACAATTCCTTGAAATGCTCCGAGTACTCGTCATCAGTCTTATATCGAATGACGGTATTATAGTTTAAGTCGTAGTAACGGTGGATAGTTAGTTTTCCATCGCTGATTGTAGCATAATGCGACCTTGGAAGCTTATGTATGTTTTTGAAAAATGTTTCTGTTTCAAAGTTCGACATGTTTTCATTCAGGTACAAGTTCACACTCTCCCTGTTTACCTCAGTTTTAAAACCTGATTTTGTAAGTGCTTTTATTTCTGAAGCAAATACAAACTGATCTTTATCGAAATAATAAAACAACGGTTTTTCGCCAAAACGATCGCGGGCAATAAATAATTTTTCGGTTTTATTATCCCATATTGCAAAAGCAAACATGCCATCAAAATCGGCCAAACACTTTTCTCCCTTGTAATCATAAGCAGCAAGAATTACCTCCGTGTCTGATTGGGTTCTGAAACGGTAGCCATTTTTCTCCAGCGATGACCTCAACTCAATATAATTATAGATTTCGCCATTAAAAACAATCGTATAACGATTATTATAATGCATGGGCTGTGCCGCATCTTCCGACAAGTCAATAATAGCAAGTCTGCGATGGGCAAGCCCCACATTCTGACGAGAATTAATCCAAAAACCTTCACCATCAGGACCTCTGTGCTTGATGATTTCTGAAATTTTATTTAATTGCTCTGAAGAAACGGGTTTACTTGAAAAACTGATTAAACCGGCAATGCCACACATATAAAATGATCAGTTGGGATTGGGTGCAAATTTATATTTTATCGGACTGACTTAATATATTTTTGAAAAATATATTTATGTGTGATGATAGGGGTGTTTATGGATGATGGTGAATGCCCTATAAAGTTGTTCTGAAAATATTAACCGGGCATGCTGGTGAGTAAGTGTCATCTTTGAAAGTGCTATTATTTCATTACTCCTATTGTAAATTTCGTCAGCAAAGCCATAAGCGCCTCCCAATAAAAACACTAAACATTTAAGGTTCATTTCTCTCCATTTTTCAATTTTTGCCGCCAACCCGGTTGAACTGTATTCCTTACCCCGTTCATCCAACAAAATCAGGTAATCGGTTTTGGCTATTTCATTTAATATCTGGCTGGCTTCAGTTTTCAGTGCTGCTGTAAGGTTTTCGCCCATTTTGGCACCTTTGAGTATTTTTACTTCAACTTCATTAAAAGAAGTCAGTCTTTTCAAATAATCAGTTATTCCGCTATCTATACAGCTATCCTTATTTTTGCCCAGCATTATCAATTTTACAATCATTTCAGCATTTTGACGTTAATAACAGTGGGCAAAAATGTGAAATATTGTTTTGAAAAGCCATACAGAAGCTCTAATATTGTTTCCGGATAAAATGGTAATAAGTACAAAACCGAATGAAAGATTTATACCAATTTTAGTTCACAGATGCTTCATTTTAAAATTTTGTTGGCTTGATATTTGCCGAATAACCACCATAATTACATATAATAGAATGAAAAAACCACTGCAGCTTTTGTTATCTCTGATGATGGTATTCTCAGTGGCTAAGGCCATTGATATATTTGATGATATTGGCTCGGCCATACGTTCCGGAGATGCACGATTAATAGCACGTTACTTCAATAACAATGTTGACCTCACTATCTTTAATCAGGAAGAAGTTTACAGTAAAGCTCAGGCTGAAATGGTACTGAAGGATTTTTTCAGTAAAAATTCTCCAAAAAGTTTCACCATTATCCATAGGGGTGTTTCCAAAGAAGGTGCGCGTTATGCCATCGGAACTTTAACTACTGCTCAAGGACAGAATATCAGAACTTACTTCTTTTTTAAAGAGTCAGGCGGCAGTGCCTACATTCAGGAGTTGAGGTTTGAAAGAGAATAGCGTGACTTAAAAACAGAAAAAATCAGAGTCGTAATTTTTACGGCTCTTTTTCGTTTATTTACTGTTTTACTCCTCCTAAATAATAAAAATGGTGGTTTAAGATAAAAAACGGATTTTTGCATTTTAGTTTTAAAAGATGGAATTAACAGAATACATACGTGAATCAATCAAAGAAGATGTAGGACCCGGTGATTACAGTTCGATGAGTTGTATCAGTGAGAGTGCCATAAGTAAAGCTCGATTGCTGGTTAAGGATGATGGAATTATTGCCGGAGTAGAATTGGCACTTATGATCATGCATGAAATTGATCCTTCGCTTGAAATTACGATTCTGATTACTGATGGCAAACAGGTAAAAAAAGGAGATATCGTTTTTACGGTCAAAGGTCGTGCACTGTCAATCCTGAAAGCTGAACGATTATTGCTGAACTGCATGCAGCGTATGAGTGGTATTGCCACAACCACTGCAGCCTATGTGGAACGTATAAAACACACCTCTGCCCGAATTCTGGATACACGCAAAACCACACCACTAAACAGATACATTGAAAAATGGGCAGTTAGAATCGGAGGTGGTCATAATCACCGCTTCGGGTTGTATGACATGATAATGATAAAAGATAACCATGTTGATTATGCCGGTGGCATTGAAGCTGCCATTACTGCTGCTAACCGTTTTCTTGCAGAGCGAAAACTCAACATTCCCATAGAAATTGAAACGCGCAGTATTGCTGAAGTGGAAGAAGTGCTCCATACCGGAAAAGTTCAACGAATAATGCTCGATAACTTCACACCTGAAGTGATGAAAGATGCTGTTCGTTTGATTAATCATCAGTTTGAAACAGAAGCTTCAGGAGGTATCATTCTCGACAATGTTGCCCTCTATGCCGAAACGGGTGTGGATTACATTTCAATAGGAGCATTGACGCATTCTGTCCGAAGCCTGGACCTTAGCTTAAAAGCCTTTTAATGAAAAAAACTCTTTTTACTTTTTTACGTAAAATCATTGCTTTCACACGTCATTTTACGCTTCCGGGATTTAAAGGAATTCCTATTTATGATGTAGGAGTATTTTTTACCAAAGAAGTTTTTAGAGGTGATATACAGATTCGTGCCCGTGCTATTGCCTTTTCGTTTTTTTTAGCCCTCTTCCCTACCATCATATTTTTATTTACGCTTATACCTTATGTACCTATAGAGGGGTTTCAAACCAAACTATTGGAACTCATTCGCAGCATTTTGCCCTATAATACTTATGACGCAGCTTATCAAACTATAGAAGACATAATAGTCAGGCAAAACCGCGGACTGTTGTCTTTCGGCTTTCTACTTGCATTGGTGGTTTCAACCAATGGAGTGTTTGCATTGATTGGCGGATTTGACAAAACCGTAGAACATAAAAAACGAAAAGGCTACAAACAACGACTTATTGCCCTCTACCTTACCTTACTTATTGCAATTCTTTTGGTCATTGCCATTGTACTCATTATAATTACTGAAATAACCTTACACTACATCAACAGCCATGTAATTAATCTCAGTCAAAGCTCTGTATATTTATTGCTGGCAGGGAAATATGTTGTTTTATTGCTTCTGAGTTTTGTTGCTATTTCATCGTTATATTATTTCGGTCCATCAGGCGGAACTAAAAAATGGCAATTCTTTTCTCCGGGAAGTATTTTAGCTACATTTCTTATTGCCATAACATCTCTTGCCTTCAACTTTTTTATCATGAATTTCGGGCAGTATAATAAAATTTACGGCTCCATAGGAACACTTATTATCATTTTGATTTATCTAAACTTCAACTGCCTCCAACTGCTCATCGGATTTGAACTGAATAACGCGATTGAAAAAGCCAGATTAAAACCCGGGATTAAGACCTTTGATATTTAAAAACCTACCCTGCCTGAGCCCGAATGTGCTATTACTTTTTACCATATTTATTAAACATTAACCGTTAAAAATTAATTAAAATCCTTCCTGATTCCCATTACTATTTTCTATCTTTGGTTTCATCTACTTAACCTAATATATGAAACGCATTGTTGTATCTGTATTATTTTTGGTATCTCTGCTTTTGTTTCAGAAAGTATCCGCACAACTAACATTGGTAGAATGGAATTTTCCAAATAACCCTGACGATGCTATTGCTGATGCCGGCATTCCTCTAAATGCAACAAAAACTATTTACACGGTGGGGGGAACAGGAGCAGTTGTCTATACAGTTGCAGGATATACTACCCAAAGCGCTTCGGCAACGGGATGGGATAATGGTAGCGGATCAAAATGGTGGGAAATTGAATTCAACACTACAGGATATTATAACCTTGAATTGTCATCAAGGCAACGCAGTCATGTAAAAGCTCCACGAGATTTTGTACTTGAGTATAAAATAGGAGCAGCAGGAACATGGACTGCTGTTCCTGCTGCTCCTGCAATTACAGTTGCTGATAACTTTACCGTAGCTGTTTTAACCAATATTCCATTACCTGCAGCTTGCGAAAATCAGCCATCTGTTTATTTGCGATGGATTATGTCGTCAAACACAAGTGTTAACAATAGCATTGTAGATGCCGGCTTCGCTACACGGATTGATGACATCAACGTAAAAGCTAATGACTCACAAAATCACTACAGAAGTAAAACTACCGGTGATTGGGCAAATATTAACACATGGGAAAAATCTCCTGATTTAATTACCTGGACAAATGCACAAATTGTCCCTAATTATTATTCGAAAACGATTACAATCAGAGGCCCTCATACAGTAAGTATAACTAAAGACGTAAGGATTGATGAGACCACCATTAATTCAGGTGGGAATGTAAATTATAACTCCAAATTACTCACCATTAATAATGGCTCGGGAGTTGACTTGCAGGTAAACGGTTCGTTCACTGACGGAAGCGCCACCAGTGCTGCATGGATGCCCGGTGCAACATGGGCATTGGGAGCTAATGGCACCTACACTAAAACAGAAAACACCAACGCTGTCAACTGGCAAAACAATTACGATGGAGGTATAAGCACCATCCCCGCTACTGCCAACTGGGTATTACATAAGGCAGGATCTTCGGCAACAGCACCTTCGCTTACGACCTTAAACATGTATTATCCTAACCTTACGATTATGTCAACAAGTGGTGCATGGACTACTGTGTTACCCTCTTTTTTTACCGGAAATACAGGCACTGCAATTATAAAAGGTAATCTGGATATTGGTGGCCCTATTGCTCCACTTTTGGGGACTGTAAATTTTCTGAATGATAATACAAATGCATTGCCTGTTCAGGTGTTGGGAAATGTGACCATTAGAGGAGGATGTACTTTGCGTAATTACGGAACCGGATTTGATATAAAAGGCGATCTGGTTGTTAACGGTGTTCTTCAATATGGAACTGCTAATGCACGAATGATGAGTTTCAGTGGCAGTGGTGCTCAAAGCATTTCAGGAAGTGCCCCACTTGCATCGCAGCAGATTTATAATATGGAAATAAATAAACCTTCCGGAATACTGACGTTAAGTAAAACCGTAAAAGTTGACAACAACCTCAATCTCCTTAACGGCATTATTAACTCGTCTGCTGCCTACCTGATGATTATTGAAAATGGTGCAACAGCTACAGGAGCCAACAACACAAGTTTTGTAAACGGACCTGTTCAAAAAAACGGAGCAGATGCATTTACATTTCCTGTTGGCAAAAACAGCAGTTACCGTCCGATAGGCATGGGCGCTGCTGCATCAGGTGGCACAACCTTCTGGTCCGAAAATTTTTCATCAGGTGCCGGATGGAGTCTTGCAAATGTGACGGGTACTGAAGGTACTGATCCCAACTTTTTTACCATATCCGATAATGAAGGAGGGGTAACTCCTCCGGGTTGCAGTACTGCAGGTAATGGCAACAATACTTTGCATGTTACCAGTGTGTTTAATCCTAATGGAGGTGCTGCCTATGATGCCGGTGGCTTATGCGGAATTCTGTATTGTCCGGAGACCAACAGAAGGGCACAATCACCCGTAATCAATTGTTCAGGCAAATCAAATATTTCCCTAAGTTTTAACTATATTGAATACGGTGATGGCACCAATGACAATGCAACTCTTTGGTATTATGATGGAAGTACATGGACGCAGATTGCAGATATGCCAAAGACCAGCTGTTGTGGTGGAACCTGTAACGGATTCCGTCAGGGAAAATGGACTGCCTACTCCATCACACTTCCCGCAAGTGCAAATAATAATGCCAATGTGCAAATAGGATTTAAATGGCAAAACAACGATGATGGTGTAGGCACAGACCCCTCTTTTGCCGTGGACGACATTGCACTTTCTGTTGCTTCATCAGATGTGTTTACAGCTGAATATTTCAGAGCTAATCCCCGCTCGATTTACGGAAACATCACTGACCCAACACTGAATCATATCAGCCAGTGCGAATACTGGACATTACAACACAATTCCGGCACTTCATCACGCAACGTTACCTTGTCATGGGACAATACCAGCTGCGGAGTAACCTTGCTGCCTGACTTACGGATTGCGCGTTGGCGCAGTGCAGGAACCATCTGGAACGACTTAGGCAATGGAAGCACCACCGGAAATGTTTCGGCCGGTACCATTACCACTGCAGCACCTGATAATATTTTCGGCCCATACACATTGTCGTCCACAAGTACTGAAAACCCACTTCCTGTGGAATTGCTTGACTTTGATGCACAATACGATGGTAAGGCAGTAAATCTCTCATGGCGAACTGCCAGCGAACATAACAGTGATTATTTTGAAGTAGAAAAATCTGAAAATAGTTTTGATTTTACTTCCATCATCAGAACCAAAGCTGCCGGTTACAGCAACAGTATTTTGTTTTATCGTGAAACAGATAAAAACATTAATCCGGGTGTTGTATTTTACAGACTGAAAGAGTCCGATTTTGACGGAAAATATCAGTGGAGTAATACACGGAAAGTTTATATAGGAAATAACTTGCATCAGCAATTAATTGCTGCTTACTCCAATGGCAATGTATTTTTTCAGTTGAGTGATAAAACTCAAAACATCACTGCTGAAATATTTAATACGGAAGGCGCCTTAATCATGAGAAAGCAATTGAACAATGAAAATGGAATTTTCAGAATTGAAAATTTCAGAGCCGTAAACGGACTCTATTTTCTCAGAATTACAGGTGATGGAATAAATGCCTCAGGAAAATTTTCCGTGCGAAATTAAATTATCTGATTTCTGAAAGTTGCGAAAAGCTTATCTCTGACGGTTGATGTGCTTAAGCTGATTTTGCAAAGAAAGGCGCAAGAATATCTTCAAATTTATAATAGCCATTTTCTTTATCCAATATATTTTTTGACACAAACACCACACCGTTTCCAAAAGCTTCGCGTGAAATACTCTCGTGACTGATACGAACAACCTGATGAGGGAATCCAAAAATCACTTCGTGTTTACCAACAATTCCTCCTACCCTAATAGAGTTGATTTGATTATTGTCCAGCTCCAATGCTCCTGCAATTTTCATAGCTGTTCCCGATATGCCTTCCTTTCCTTTAAAGTGCTCTTCTACAATTTCAATATCCACCCATGGAGCTATTTTTTTAAGATAGCGTGAAGCAAACATCAGGTAATTTACACCCAATGTAATATTCGGTGACCAGAAAACCGTGGTTTGTTTAGCCAGCATTTTCAGATAGCGTTTTTCTTTATCAGTATAATGCGAAATTGCTGAAATAATTTTTATCCCTCTTTCTGCTGCTGCTTTTCCGTATGCATATACGCCAACTGCGGAAGAAAAATCTATAATAATGTCAACCGGATGTTTATCCAGCAGTTCATCTATGGGTATTACTTCCGAAGAATAAATGGTGCCTGCATCTGCTGAATCTATCCCTAAAAACTCCGAAGCATTGCGCATATTAAGTGTTTTTTTTCGTCTCAAAATCCAATCCAACTCAAAATCCTTATTCTGCAACAAAACACCGGCTACAGCTTTCCCTGTTTTCCCGAAACCAATCAATCCAATCTTTATTTTTCTCTTTGCCATACCTCTCATTTTTATCAATATTTACAAATATAAAATTTTCTCAGAATAATACAGATTTTCATTAATATATATTTACTTCTTCACTCAATAGCCACATTCAGATTTTATTTAAATAATCATTTCTGTAAATTTAAAATTTATTGTATTCAAATAAACAATATGTGTAATGAATCATCTACAATGTAATTTTCTTTCACCCAATTGTCGTATTATAAAAAACAGATAACTTTACTTCGATAAATAAACTATATATGAAAAATGAAAAATCATTATCCAAAGGCCCCGGTGTTATAATTCCTCCACCCTTATTTTACGTGTTGTTTTATTTTACAGCTGTTTTCATACAAAAACATTTTCCCATTAATAACTCCATGTTTCAATTCAGACTGATAAAAATTCCGGCTGTTCTTTTTTTTGCAGCAGCAGCTTACTTTATTTTTAGCAGTCTGATTCTGTTTTATAAAACTAAAAACACGGTTGTTCTTATAAAGAGGGCTACATCATTGCAAACTTCAGGTGTTTATAGGCTAACAAGAAATCCTATGTATCTCGGGCTTGCATTGGTTTATCTGGCTGTTGTATGCCTTGGTGGCAACTGGTGGCATATTATTTTATTTCCTCTACTGATTTTATTTATTCAGGAATATATCATCAGGAAAGAAGAAAAATATCTTGAATTGGAGTTCGGAACAGAATATCTTAAATACAAACAACAAGTACGAAGATGGATATAATGCGCTTATGCTGTTTTTCTTTTAACAATAAACTGTAAATTGTTTATCTTCGTATTCTAAATAAATATGTTCTTTTTCAATTAGTGTTTTTTTTAAAGAATAATTATCAAAACCCATATACAATGAAAAATTTATACTTACTCGCAGCAATGATGATTGCTTTGTCATCACAGACACTATCACAAATACAGCTTAAACAACACACTGTTAACGAAACTACGTTAACCGGAAACTATCAGGCATCAAAAATCATGAGTCTGCAACCGGATATTTCATTTAATGAGTCTCCTGTAAACCACAATATGCATATTACTTCCGATGGTGAATATTATTACACCATTAATGGCGGCAGTGCAAATTCCGGACAAGTAAATAAATTTGACCTTAACGGTAATTTACTTCAAACCTTTCCGATAACGCTAGATGGTCGAGGATTATCCTATAATCCTGCTGACAGCTTTTTATATGTTTCAACTTATATGGGTGATATTGTTAAAATCACTAACCTGAATGCCGGAACTTTTACAACTGTTTTTTCCGGTATTATGCAGGATAATCAGGCATCATTTGCGCTTTCAACAGATGGAAGTAAATTTTATGATTTCTTTGCAGGCACGTTATATGTAAGAGATATGACAACCGGTGGAATACTGAATACCATTGTAGGATTATCGTCAGGTACCGGTAATTATGGTGGAGAAGCCGCAGTAGCTGTGGATTCCACACATATTTACACATGGAACGCTACAAATCAAACCGTTTACAAGTATGATTTAAGCGGTTCGTTTATTCAGACGATGGTACTTGACTCCGGCAATAATGGAATTTCGCTTTCCGTTGCTAATGGATATTTATTTGTAAGTAAAGATGGCAATTACAATATAGGAACATGGTATGGTTATCATCTGGGAGGTACGACAAATGTTGCTGAACATGATAAAAATTTTGAAGCCACTTTATTTCCAAATCCTACTGCAGGAAAATTAATGATGAATTCAACTGCTTTAATATCGGAAATAGAAATTTTCGATGCCAAGGGTGCAAAGGTTCACAGCATCAAACCAAATGCATTTTATTCAGCAATAGACCTTACCAAACAGACTGCCGGATTTTACCTCTATAAAATAACGGATATTGCAGGAAATACCCGCACCGGAAAATTGATTATCCGTAAGGAGTAAAATTAATATGTGTTAGCGAAAATCAGGCTACTTCCTTTTTCTCAATCTGCTTAATGGTGAAATCAATTGGTTTCTTTACCTTCTCCTTCATCAAAGCAATGTCTATCACTTCCGACATTTGTGATACATAATGGAATCGCAAGCCCTTGAGGTATTCACGCTTGATGTCTTTAATGTCTTTCTCATTATCTACACAAAGAACTATATCGGTAATACCTGCACGCTTTGCTGCAAGAATTTTTTCTTTAATGCCGCCCACGGGTAATACTTTTCCGCGAAGTGTAATCTCACCTGTCATAGCTAATTTCAGTTTCACTTTGCGTTGTGTGAATGCTGATGCCAGCGAAGTGAGCATGGTAATACCTGCTGAAGGGCCGTCCTTTGGTGTTGCTCCTTCAGGCACGTGAATATGGATGTCCCATTTGTCAAAAACGCGATTGTCAATTCCAAAGTCTTCAGCATGTGCTTTGAGATATGCAAGTGCTATCTGCGCTGATTCTTTCATCACATCACCCAGGTTTCCTGTCAGCGAAAGGCTTCCTTTGCCTTTGCTGAGGCTCGATTCAATAAATAAAATGTCGCCACCGACAGATGTCCAAGCAAGACCGGTAACTACACCAGCCACACTGTTGTCAGCAAATTTATCACGCAAAAAGATGGGAGCTCCTAATGCTGTTTCCACAGCCTCTTTATCAATTTTTTTCTCGTACTTTTCGTTCAGCGCAACTTTCTTGGCAATACTTCTGATTACTGATGCTAGATTTCTTTCAAGATTACGCACTCCGCTTTCGCTGGTATAATACTCAATGATGTATTCAATAATTGCATTGCTGAAACTTACGTGATGTTTTTTCAGTCCGTGAGCTTCCAGTTGCTTTGGCAGAAGATGTTTAATGGCTATCTGTATTTTTTCTTCAACGGTGTATCCGTTTATCTCAATGATCTCCATACGGTCGCGCAAAGCCGGCTGAATAGTGCTCAGGCTGTTGGCAGTGGCAATAAACAATACGTTTGATAAATCGTAATCTATCTCTACATAATTATCATAGAAAGCATTATTCTGCTCCGGGTCCAATACTTCAAGCAGTGCAGAGCTGGGGTCGCCATGAAAATCATTGGTGAGTTTATCAACTTCGTCAAGTACGAAAACAGGGTTGGACGATTTAGCTTTTTTAAGATTCTGAATAATACGTCCGGGCATGGCACCGATATAGGTTTTGCGGTGTCCGCGAATTTCGGCTTCATCTCTAAGTCCGCCCAATGAAACACGTACATACTTTCTGCCAAGAGCTTTGGCTACCGATTTACCTAAAGAAGTTTTTCCAACACCCGGAGGGCCAAACAAACACATGATTGGCGACTTCATATCTTTTTTCAACTTGAGTACGGCAAGGTATTCCAGAATACGTGTTTTTACTTTTTCCAGACCATAATGATCTTTGTCTAACACTTTCTGCGCATGTTTCAGATTGAAATTATCTTCGGTAAATTCACCCCAAGGTAATTCGAGTAATAAATCGAGATAATTGAGAGTGACTGAATATTCGGCAGCAGCCGGATTAATACGTCCCATACGTTCAATCTCTTTATTAAATACTGCAGCTACTTCTTTACTCCACTTTTTCTTTTTGGCTTTTTCGCGCAGTTCTTCTAACTCCTGATCAGGAGTATTTCCGCCCAACTCTTCCTGAATGGTTTTTAACTGCTGATTGAGGAAATACTCGCGCTGTTGTTTGTCGAGGTCCACTTTTACTTTGTTCTGAATTTGTGATTTCAGTTCAAGTAATTGCAATTCCTGAGTAAGATATTCGAGAACCTTAAATGCACGCTGTTTGATATCTGTCATTTCAAGCAAATCCTGTTTCTTGGCAACTTCCAGTTGCATATTGCTTGAAATAAAATTGATGAGAAACGTAGGACTTTCAATATTGCGGATGGCAAAACCCGCTTCACTTGGTATATGAGGCGAATGTTGCACAATCTGCAGGGATATATCTTTCAAGGAATCAACCGTAGCATTAAATTCTTTTTCCTTAACACTATGGTTTAAGTCGTTCAGCGGTTCTACTTTAGCTTTCAGATAAGGATCACTCTGTACCATTTCCACCAGAGAAAAACGTCTTTTCCCCTGAATGATAATAGTAGTGTTGCCATCAGGAAGTCTGAGCATTTTAATCACATTGGCAACCGTTCCGATTTTATTAAGGTCTTCAAAACTAGGGTCTTCAATATTGGTGTCTTTCTGTGCAACCACACCGATAGTTTTATTGCCTTTGTAAGCATCTTTAATGAGCTTAATAGATTTGTCGCGCCCAACCGTTATGGGAATCACCACACCGGGAAATAACACTGTATTGCGAAGCGGCAAAATTGACAGTTCCTGCGGAATGCTTTCTTTATTGAGTTGCTCTTCGTCTTCTGCTGAAAGTAAGGGGATTAACTCAGGTTCATCGTCATTGATTCCGGTTAAAAAGGGGTTTTTATGATCTTCCAATTCAAACATATTTTAAAGTCAAGTTGTCAGCCTTATGGCCAAAATTTATAAAAATACTATATAGTCAATGGTCGTGCCATTCATTCCGATGGCAGAATTAATTCAAGACCGTTAACATGGTTAAGTATGGATTCTTCTGTTTTGTCAAACGCCAGGTTTCTTCGTTTATACACTTCACGTGCAAGTTCAATAGCCTTGTCGAGTTGAAACTGTTCATCATTGAAACCGCCCCAGGCAAATGATGGGATATACTTTGGAGGAAAGCCTCCGCCAAAAACATTGGCCGCTACACCTACCACCGTGCCTGTGTTGAACATGGTATTGATAGCTGCTTTGCTGTGATCGGCCATCATCAATCCGCAAAACTGCAAACCCGTGCTGATATAATCCTTCTTTCCATAATTATAACACTTCACTATACCATAATTATTTTTCAGGTTTGAATTATTGGTGTCGGCACCCAGGTTACACCACTCTGCAACCACAGAATTACCGAGGAAACCATCATGAGCCTTGTTGGAGTATCCGAATATTACGGAATTACTCACCTCTCCTCCCACTTTGCAATGAGGACCAATAGTAGTTGCGCCATAAACTTTAGCACCCATTTTTAAGGTAGCATGTTCGCACAATGCAAAAGGACCTCTTATTAATGCTCCTTCCATCACTTCGGCATGTGGACCAATGTAAACAGGGCCTGCCGAAGCATTGATGACTGCACATTGAACTTTTGCAGATTCTTCTATAAATATCTGAGAAGCGTTTATAAGTGTATTGCTGTCATCGGCTGATGCACTTTTACGGTTTTGGGTAAGGAGGGAGAAATCGTCACTAATAGCTTTGTCGTTAAGTTTAAAAATATCCCATGGATAATTCAGCACGTCAACTTCCAAATCGGTTTCAATGGTTTCATCATAATCAAGTTGGCCGAAATTTTTGATGTTGCCGGCAGATGTCATCACCGCTATTACCAAATCACCTTTTACCAGAGCCTGACCTTTCTCAAGTGTCATTATTTCTGAAAAAAGTTTTTCGTTGATAAGTACTGCTCCGTTTGCAACAATATTTTCTGAGGATACTTTGAGTGCAAATTTTGATGACAGGTATGTTTCGGTGAGAAAAGAACAAGGTTGATTTGAAAGTTTTTCCCACTTTTCGGCAATGGTAAGAATTCCGCAGCGTATGGCGGCCACAGGTCTCATAAAAGTAAACGGCAACAGATTGGTGCGGTTATAATCAGCAAGGATGATATTCATGTTTTGTAATGGTATTTTACTTGTTGAAAGAGATGAGTATGTTCTGCGAATGTAAGTTTTAGAAAATGAATTTGGGTAAAGGTGTTGAAAAAAATTGCCACCTGATATCAGGTGGCAATAAAATTTTAAACGAAAGAAGCAGTATTACTTCACCGGTTGCTGCATGTTATCGAGCACCGACATAACCTCTTTTACAGCTTTGGCGCTGCCATCCAGAAGTTCTTTTTCTTCTTTATTAAGATTAAGTTCAATAATCTGTTCTATACCGTTCTTACCTAATTTCACAGGAACACCAAGATAAATATCTTTCATTCCATATTCGCCTTGCAACCAAGCGCAGCAAGGGAAAATGCGTTTCTGATCGCGCACAATGGCTTCTACCATCTGAGCTGCAGCAGCTCCGGGAGCATACCATGCAGAAGTACCCATGAGATTTACCAATTCACCGCCACCTACTTTGGTACGTTGAATAATAGCATCTAATTTATCTTTTGCAATAAGTTCAGTTACCGGTATTCCAGAAACAGTAGTGTAACGTGGCAACGGCACCATGGTATCGCCATGTCCGCCCATCAGCACTGCCTGTATATCTTTGGGAGAGCAATTGAGCGCTTCAGCTAAGAACGCACGGTAGCGTGCAGTGTCAAGAATGCCTGCCATCCCGAAAACTTTTTTGGAATCGAGTCCTGATGTCAGGTAAGCGCAGTAGGTCATTACATCAAGCGGATTAGAAACCACTATGATGATGGTGTTAGGTGAATATTTTACAATATTCTCAGTTACGGAACGAACAATGCCTGCATTGGTAGCAATCAAATCATCGCGGCTCATGCCCGGCTTACGTGGCAATCCTGAAGTAATTACAACTACTTCTGAATCTTTTGTTGCTGCATAATCATTGGTTGAACCTTTGATGCGGGTGTCATAAAGATTGATAGGGGCTGTTTGCCACATATCAAGCGATTTGCCTTCGGCAACACCTTCTTTAATGTCGAGTAATATTACTTCATTAGCTACTTCATTGTGAGCAATAACATTGGCGCATGTTGCTCCTACATTTCCAGCGCCTACAACAGTTACTTTCATTTTATTATCCTTTTACTTTTCAAATTTCAAAACGCAAAAATATTTAAATCATCCTAATGAACGCTGAATTTTGTAAAAATCATGTCAACAATTTATTGGCGAATATTTTGATTTTATTGGTGAAAGCGTACATTTGTGCTGTGAACCCCATTGCCAGATTTATACTTTACAGTGTATGCTGTATTTTTTTTAGTACCTCACTATCAGGTCAGGCACCTACCAATCAGGATTGCCCCAATGCTATACCCATCTGTAATTTAGTGTACAGCACTACATTATCTTACAGCGGAACGGGGAATATTCCTAATGAAATTAACAGTGGTTCTTCCTGTCTGCTAAGTGGCGAAAGAAATGATGTATGGTACACCTTTACGACTCCTTTTTTCGGGAACCTTAACTTCACCATTACACCTAACAATCCTTTGGATGATTATGACTGGGCTGTTTACAATCTAACTACTGCAACCTGTGCCGACATATATACAAATCCTGGCATAGAGGTGAGTTGCAACTATGCACCTAATCTGGGTTGTGGTGGTGTGACCGGTCCAAACAACAATACTTCCGGGCCGTGTGGCGGGCAAAACAACCCGAGCATTCCAGTGACACCGGGGCAAACTTATGTGATTAATGTGAGTAATTATTCTGCAACACAATCAGGATATACCATAGATTTTAGTGCTTCTACGGGAAGTATTTTTGATGTCTATCCTCCTATGTTATTGTCAACCACACCTATCACCTGCGGCTCTACTTCCATTACACTCACCTTCAACGAAAATGTTACCTGCAATTCAGTGCAGCCAACAGATTTTGTTCTTACAGGACCGGGAGGACCTTATACAATTACTTCTGTTACTTCAGCAGGGTGCGCAAGCGGAGCCGATTACAGTAAGGTTTATACTGTAACCTTTTCGCCTGCAATTTCAGTTTCAGGCGCCTTTAATTTTGCTATTGTTAGTCCGGTACAGGACTTGTGCGGAAACAATATTGCTGTTCCTACCAATAAAGCCATATTAATAAATGGAGCAACCGTTTCTGCACAACATACCAACAATAATTGTTTTGGTGATTCGGACGGTACTATCACGCTTACACCCGGAGGTGCAGGCCCTTTCACTTATCAATGGTCGCCCAATGTGAGCACAGGAAATACGGCAAATAACCTACCTGCAGGAACTTATACCATTACTGTAACACCTTCTAACGGAGCATGCAATGCTTTAGCAACAATAAATATTACAGAACCAACTGCATTGGCTATTCAAAGCCAGCATGTTGACTCAGCATTATGCGGCTCAGCAAGCGGCTCAATTGCCGTAGTAATGACAGGTGGTACAACACCATATCAATATCAGTGGACACCAAGTGGAGGTAATTCGGCTACTGCAAGTAATCTTGTACCCGGCAATTATACGCTTGATGTTACCGATGCAAATGGTTGTGATTTCAGTCAGACATTTACCGTTTACAATAAAAATAATATCGCTGTTACTGTAAACACCATAAACAATGTGAAATGCAAGAACGGCAGTGATGGCGGAATCATACTTAATGCCAATGGACTTTCGGCAGGAGCAACTTATTTATGGTCTAATGGCTCAACAACAAAAGACTTATCTAATGTTCCGGCAGGAGTATATACTGTTACGGTTACAGATGGTCTTTGTCAGACAGTGATTCCTAACTTGCTTATAACAGAACCTGCTAATGCCATTTCAGTTTCCACAACTGCTAATGCAACTACATGCGGATTAAACAACGGCTCTATTGCAGTGACTGCATCAGGTGGCACAGGTTCACTCACTTATCAGTGGTCACCATCAGGTTCAGGCACTTCATCGGCTTCGTTAGCATCAGGCATGTATATAATTACCGTAACTGATGTCAACGGATGCACTGCAGTGCGCAATGTGAATGTTGGTGCATCAACAAGCCCAAGTGCTTCTGTCAATTATATCCGCCAATCGGTATTATGTCATAACGATGCCAATGGCAGTGCAATCATTTCAGTGAGCAGCGGAACTGCACCTTATAGTTATCAATGGTCAGGAGGAATGGGAACAGGAGCATCAAACTCTACTTTGTCACCGGGAAATTATATTGTTACAGTTATCGATAATGCCGGATGTACCACATCAACCATTGTAACTATCAACAATGCACCGCAATTGGTGCTCACAGCAGGAGCTGTGCAACATGTTAAATGTTTTGGGCAGAACAACGGCAGTGCAACCTATATTGGTTCAGGAGGCACAGGTGCACTCTCCTATCAGTGGTCGCCATCAGGCGGAACAGGGACAACTGCTTCTAATTTATATGCAGGTACTTATACGGTAATTCTTACTGATGCCAACTCTTGTACCGTAAGCAGCAGTGTGGTGATTCATCAGCCTGCGGCTGCACTGAGCAATCAGTTTAATACAACAGCTACAACTTGCGGGCTGAATAACGGAACTTCAACAGCAACCGTAAATGGAGGAACGGCTCCTTACAATTATTTATGGTCGAATGGTGTTACCAGCAATGCTCCTACAGCACTTGCAGCAGGAACTTATACCCTTACCATAACTGACGCCAATCAATGTGTGCTCACACAAAGTACAACGATTGCACCTTCTACTTCGCCATCAGTTACGAATGTAAACATACAGAATTTAACCTGTTCAGGTTCTGCAAACGGCAGTATTTCTTTGCAGGTATCAGGAGGTGTATCACCTTACACTTACCAATGGAATAACAATGTTAGCACAACCGGCAGCGCAACTTCCTTAAATGCCGGCAACTATACCGTTACCATCACCGATCAGGCAGGTTGTACCACATCGGCAACATACAGTGTAACTACACCCGCCAACATCACCATTCAACTTTTAAGTCAGCAGAATGTGCTTTGCTTTGGTAATGCAACCGGTGCTTTGCAGATAGCTGCAAGCGGAGGTACGGGTACTTTAAATTATTTATGGTCGAATGGAAACGCAGGCACTTCTATAAGTGCACTCACTGCCGGAAGTTATTCGGTTACCATTACCGATCAGAACAATTGTACTGCACAACAAACCTACAATGTTAGTCAGCCGGCAGCAGCGTTATCATCAGTAATTACGTCAGGAAACACTTCATGTGGCTTAAGTAACGGAACAGCACTTGCCACACCGGCAGGAGGAACCACTCCATATAAATACCTGTGGTCAACAGGTTCCAATGCCGCACAAATCAACAATCTTACATCAGGAACATATACCGTTACCGTATCTGATTTTCACAACTGCTCACTTACACAGTCTGCCATCGTTCAGCCATCGACAGCAGTGGCCATACAAAACACTTCGCAGAGCAATGTAACCTGCAATGGAGGAAATGACGGTACAGCATCTGTAATAGCAGCAGGAGGAATCACACCTTACACGTATCAATGGACAGGTGGACAAAACACTGCATCGGTTCAGAATCTTAATGCAGGAAACTATGTAGTAACCATTACCGATCAGGCAGGATGTACGGAAACAACATCCTTTACCATCACACAACCCAACCCGATTGTAGTGACATTGCCGGTACCTCAAACTATTTGTTCCGCACAAAACACTACCATCGCACCACAAATTTCGGGAGGAACACTCCCCTATCAGTATTTGTGGAATGACGGATCAACACAAGATTCCTTACTTGTAAATCCAACCGTAAACAGCAATTACCTGCTAACTGTAACCGATGATCATGGATGTACAGCATCTGCTACAACTTCGCTTAATATTTACCCTCAACTCTACATTGCACCTTTTAATTCATACTCGATATGCGAAAACACAACGGTAAGTTTAACGGCAAACGTAAGTGGTGGCAACAATATTTACAATTATAACTGGAACAACGGAGCATCATCATCAAATAGCTTTACAAATACTTACAACACAACATCAGTAGTAAATTTAACAGTTACCGATGGCTGTAACTATTCGGCAACGGCAACTATTCCTGTAAACGTTGTACCAAATCCTATAATCTTATTCACTGCTGAAAACACTGCTGGATGTATTCCGCTAACTGTAAACTTTACTGATTCATCACAGGCTGTTGCAGGATCGGTTTACAATTGGAATACCGGTGCTGGAAATCCTCCGCAACAAAGCGGAAACTTTCAGATTACCTACACACAGTCAGGAATTTATTATCCAGAACTTACCATTACCACTCCTGCTCCTGAAAACTGTACGACAACAAAGAAAATGAACGATGGCATTCAGGCTCTTGACTTACCGGTGGCTGATTTTAAGTTTGACCCCGAAGAGCCTACCATTCTTAATCCTTATGTATCTTTCGTAAATCAATCACTCTTTGCAACAACTTACAACTGGAGTTTTGGTGACGGAGGAAATTCACAGGAAGAAAACCCCTTGCATCGCTACAACCTGATTGGCACTTACGAAGTGTTGCTCATTGCTTCCAACTCTTACTGCGAAGATTCAACCTTGCGTACTTTGGAAATAACAGAGCAATACTCATTCTATGTTCCTAATTCATTTTCACCTAATGCTGATGGTAAAAATGATTTGTTTGAAGCCTATGGCACCAACATCAGCTCGGTAAGTATTTCCGTATTCAACCGCTGGGGGATGAAAGTGTTTGAATCATCTGCACTACCATTTAGCTGGAACGGAAAAAAAATGAACTCAGGTGATGATTTACCACAGGGAATTTATGTTTATACGGTTAGGCTTACTGATAAAACAGGACAAAACCATTCCTACAACGGCACCATTGCTCTCATACGTTAAGCATCCTGAATGATTCCTGTTTTTTTGTTCTACTGAAATTTAATTCAACTGCAATGGACTTTAGCATTCAACCTGAATTGGAAAACGACAAAACCAAGCTATTGCCTTTGAAGGAAAACGACTTTGAAGAACTATATCAGGTCGCTTCCGACCCTGAAATATGGGAACAACATCCTAACAAAGACCGTTACAAAAGAGAAGTTTTTCTTAATTTTTTTGAAGGTGCCATAAAAAGCAAAGGTGCGTTTAAAATAATAGACAAAACCACCGGAAAAATTATTGGCAGCACGCGATATTATGATTACAACGAAGCAGAAAACAGCATACACATAGGCTATACGTTTTATGCCAAATCCTATTGGGGAAGAAGTTTCAATCATACTGTCAAAACGCTGATGCTTGACTACATATTCAACTATGTATCGAAGGTAATCTTTCATATTGGAGCAAAAAATATCCGCTCACAAATTGCTATCAGCCGATTAGGTGTAGAAAAAACCGGAGAGGAGGAAATTGCTTATCATGGTGAGCCATCGAAACTGAATTTTGTATATGAGATAACAAAAAATGCATGGCATACACATCAGAGTGACGCCATCTGAATTTTTAGATTAACCAACCAACAGCAACAATTTCTTTGCTCTAAACTTTTTCAAGAAATCATTTGCATTCTGGCTTATTCATAACCTGAAACTCGTGAAGAAGAAATTGTGCTTTGCAAATAATTAAGCACCTCCGCCAAGCAAAGTTTTTACTAATTGACTTACTAATTTATTATCAGCTTTTCCCGCCAGTTGTTTGGACGCAACACCCATTACCTTACCCATATCGGAAGGTTGCGATGCCCCTACGGACTTAATAATATTTTGAATCTCCGCTTTGATTTCATCTTCACTCATCATAGCCGGAAGAAATTTTTCGATTACTGCAATTTCATCTGCCTCACTTTTTGCAAGGTCGGCACGATTCTGTTGGGTGTATATGTCGAGTGATTCTTTTCGTTGTTTCACCAGTTTCTGAAGCAATTTCATTTCATCAGCATCGGTAAGTTCCGCATTGGTTCCGCTCGTTTTTGCAAGCAATATTGCTGATTTAACTGCACGTAATGCACGCAGAGCAGCTTCATCTTTAGCAAGCATTGCTGCTTTTAGCTCCGTCATAATTTTTTGTTCAAGACTCATAACGTTAAATGATTTAATGCAAAGATAATACGCTCAAATGAAGTTCAGACTATCTTTGTGAAATGGCAGTAAAATTTTCTGTATGGCAACGCTTACTGAGCTTCGTAGTTCCTGTTAAAATATACAAAAGCACATCGTCTAAAAATGCTGTTCTTGAAGTAACTCTTGAAAATGGCAAAGCGGTATTAAATTCTGCAAATGCCAACTACAGTTTTGGCAGTTTGTACCGGGTGTATATCAAAGCACTTGAATCGTTAAATATTCGCATACAGGCGAAAAAAAATATCCTGATGCTTGGTATGGGTGCCGGGAGTGTTATCAGTTATCTGTTGCAGAAAAACAATCATGCTGCTATTGATGCGGTTGAATGGGACGAAGAAGTGATTCGTATTGCCGATATCTACTTTGGGATTAAAAAAAACAAACAATTAAACATTTATTGTGATGATGCCGTTCATTTTCTGCAAGTACAAAAAAAATCCTATGACCTGATATTAATTGACTTGTTTACGGACAATGAAGTTCCGGAATTCTGTTTTACTTCTGATTTTTTCAGGTTGTTAAAAAACAGAACCCAACCTCAGGGCGAAATTGTATTTAATGCCAGCATGAAAGCAGCAAAATCATTATTGAATAACAAAGATTTAGGAGGATTGAATTTAAGCCGAGAAATAAAGGTAGAACAAAACCAATTATATCTTATAAAAAACGATTGTGTGTAAGTTGTTTAAATTCCATAAGAAGTTATTACCCATTCGCTTATATTTGCCTCGTATAATTTTAAACCACTTACAGAATGAAAATTCTCTACACAACCTTAATTTTCCTTGCAACAGCATTAACAGTGAATGCACAGAATGCAACTCCTAATCCGGGATTTGAAAACTGGACACAGGTTGGTAACCGAGTTGATCCTGACAACTGGAATACACTTAATCCCACCACTGCTATTTTAGCAACAGTAACCTGCACCAGGGCTTCTGGCGCTGATGCCCATTCAGGCAACTATGCAATTAAGCTAACCACCAAATCAGTTTTTGGAGTCACTGCCAATGGAATTGCCAGTACAGGCACTTTGATTACCACTCCTCCCTATGGTGTTTCCGGTGGAATTCCTTTTACCGGTCGTCCGGATAGTATTTCAGGATGGTATAAATACACACCTCAAAATGCCGATCAGGGATTTATTGAGTTGTTGCTGACAGGTACATCCATTACTGATACTATCGGTTTTGTAAAAGTAGAAACACCTAATGCAACTGTAAGTTCATTTACTTATTTCTCAGCCCCGGTGACTTACTATTCGAGTGCCAACCCAACCAATTCCATCTGGGTATTATCCTCAAGCAAAGCTGTCAACCCTGTTGTGAACAGTTCTATTATTATTGATGATATTGCAATGGTGTTTAACCCATCAGGTATAGAGCAGGTTGCTAATTCAAACGAAATAAATCTGATAAACAATCCGGCATCTGAAAAAATGTATTTCAGAAACAGAGGCAATCACAGCTACCAGGTAGAACTGAAAAGCGTGACCGGTAATACAGTGTTAAAAACAAACACCGGAACTGATAACGCAGTGAGCATTGGCGCAGTTGCTGACGGAATTTACTTTTACATTATCACTGATTTACACAATAATTTTATCAGCTCCGGAAAAGTTCTTGTAAAGAACTAAAAGTTTCCTGAAATTTTACTTCTGAAAAAAATGATTAAAAATTATACGCTCCTCGTAATTTTTATAATCGCCTGCCATATTGCCAATGCACAGAAAGGCATATTAAACGGTGTGGTAAGCAGCAAAAAGAACGGTGAATCTATTGTTGGCGCCAGTGTTTTTTCTATGGCCGATAAATCCAATGGCACCTCCACCGATATTGCAGGACATTATGAACTGGAACTTTCTGCTGGAGAGCAAATGATTATTTGTGCCATTACAGGAATGAAATCTGATACTTTTAAGGTTACGGTACGTGCCGGGGAAATTATTACACGCAATATTTATCTTGCTTCCGACACAAGAAATCTTGATGTGGTAGTCGTTTCGGCTTCAAAATATGAGCAACGACTCGAAGATATTACTGTTTCAATGGAAGTGCTGAAACCATCGCTGATTGAAGATCGCAACACCGTAAATATTACAAGTGTTTTAGAGCAAACTCCAGGAGTGAATATACTGGACCAGGAGCCTCAGATTAGAGGTGGCAGTGGTTTTAGTTTTGGCGTAGGCAGCCGTGTAGCAACACTTATTGACGGGTTACCGATACTTACAGGTGATGCAGGTCGTACCGATTGGCAATTTATCCCGATTGAAAATATTGAACAAGTAGAAGTTATCAAAGGGGCTTCATCGGTACTGTTTGGCTCTTCAGCCTTGAGTGGCACCATAAATTTCAGAACTGCATATCCCAAAGAGCGCTATCATACCTATGTGCGAGCCTATGGTGGTTTGTATGACACACCTGCCAACAAAGATGCCAAATGGTGGAATGGACCTGCTAACTTTTCAGGATTAAATTTTCAACATAGTCAGAAAATAAACAATTTCGATTTCGTAATCGGTGGTAACGGGTTATATGATCACGGATATATAGGCCCTCCTGTTAACGTGCCATCATTACCTTTTCAGGATACTACTATCAACTCCAATGATGTAGCTTCACGTTGGGGGCGGATGAACTTTAACATGCGCTACCGATTTAAAAATATTGAAGGACTTGCTATTGGTCTGAATGGAAATTTCATGCAATCGCACAGTAATTTTTCATTGGTATGGGGCAATGATACCTCCGGCATATACAGTGCATTCCCAAAAACCATGACGCTAACTGATTCCAAACAATTTTATCTAGACCCATTCATCACCTATTTATCAAAAGGCGGAGTATCACATAATCTGCGTGCACGTTCATTTTACTCTGACAATGATAATGGCAACAATCAATCCAATAAAACCAATGTTTATACAGTGGAATACCGCGTAAATAAAGAGTTTGTAAACTTTGGAAAGCTTAATGTCACAGCAGGAGCCTATTACAATCAGTCCTTCTCAACTGCAACATTATATTCAGGTAGCGGCAAAGACAAAAACACGTTGGAAAATTATGCTGCCTTTGTGCAACTTGAAAAAAAACTGATAAAGAGACTGACCATGTCAGCCGGATTCAGAGAAGAATATTTTGAAATGAACAATGGAGAATCGGCAGTAAAACCTATTCTGCGTGCCGGATTAAATTATAAACTTACAGAAGGTACATTTCTTCGTGCTTCATATGGACAAGGTTACCGCTATCCTACCATTGCCGAAAGGTATATTAAAACAAATGCCGGTGGAATAACCATTTTTTCAAATCCTGAAGTGAGACCTGAAAGCAGTTGGAATGCTGAAGTCGGAGTTAAACAAGGATTTAAGGTTGGTTCTTTCATGGGCTTTGCCGATTTGAGTTTATTTCAACAGCAATACCAGAATACGATAGAATATATCTATGCAATCTGGAGTCCTGACTCAGCCGGATTTAAATTTGTAAACACAGGGAATACCAGAGTTAAAGGGCTGGATTTTTCACTCATGGGTGAGGGCAAACCTATACGCGACCTCAACGTGATGGTGATTGCAGGATACACTTATATTTTACCACAATCGCTCGACCCTGACTATGTTTTTGCTACTGACAATCCTTCGACAGATTTTACTCCAACACCTCTATCCTACTCCAATACCAGCACTGATACAACCGACAATATTCTGAAATACCGTTTTCAGCATCTTGCCAAGGCAGATATTGAGATTACCTGGAAATTTATTTCCATAGGTTATAGCATACGCTATTACAGCTATATGAAAAACATTGACAAAACTTTTTACGATTTGGATTATCCTTATCTATTGCCTACAGGAATAAAATCCTATCGCGAAAAACATGATAATGGATATGTCATTCATGATTTGCGTGCTGCTGTTAAAATTAATAAAACCTTTAAAGCATCATTTCTCATAAACAACGCTGCTAACACCGAATACTCCCTGCGCCCTCTGAAAATTGAAGCACCCAGAACTTACACTATACAACTGGTTGCTGATATCTGATGATTTTTTGTGAGATATTGAAGTTTATTCTATTTCAATAAACGATAATTTTTAAACTCACCAATATGCCATCCTGTGCGCTGAAAAATTAGATTCAGCAGATAATGACGTAAAGAAACTTTTTTCGATTTGGAAGGATCAAAAGAGAATTTCCAATTAAGTCTTTCTAACCTTTCCTTCATCACATTAGGATGAGTGCCGTTGAATCTGACAACGGAGTCAATTCCTGAGTAGTCGAACTCATTTACTACAGGGATATTTTTTTTCACCCATTCATCGTCATGCCATAGCTTATGAAACTCCTCTTGTTTTTTCTGCATTACAGAGGGTGGTTTTACCCAACCATAGTGATAAATGGTTGCATCAATCTTTTTGACATTCAATTTCTGATTATTGCCTTTGCGGAAACTCATTGCATCTTTGTAAGAATAAATATCTTTTCTGTTTCTGACAATTCTTATTTCCTTCTTCTGCCATCGTCTGGAGTCTGCAATAAAATCGTATGAACCATAAAAATTCAGATGGTTGAATAATAGGCCTTCCACACGTTTATCGTCCTTGTATTCTTCCATAGCTTTCTTTATTTCAGGAAGATATTTTTCGTGAATAACTTCGTCACCCTGAATGTAAAATGCCCAGTCGCTGTCAGGCGATATAGCCTTGAATGCCTTATCCGTTTCCATGGCAAGCACTCTTCCTCCCTCTCTCATAGAATCGTCCCAAATGGTTTCTATAATTTTAATTTTAGGTGATGCAATGGATTTAATATAATTTAAAGTGTCATCTTCTGAATTGCCAACAGCCACCACAAATTCATCACATATTGGCAGAATAGAATTAATTGCTTCGATAATCGGATAGTCGAACTTCAGAGCATTTCTGATAAAAGAGAAACCGGAAACTTTCATAGACATGGTTATGGAGTGCTTATTTTCTACGTAAAAGTGATTGAACAAAATTTGGCTGCAAATAAAAGCCACTTACTTTCTTTTTAAAAACTGACAGGCTGGTTCGCGGCATAATCTCAATTCTTCTGATCTGAAACATATCCTGCCCAAATTGTGTTGGGCCGGTATTGGTAGCAACAGCAAATTGAAAACCGGCTTGGGCGGTAACGGCCTTTACCTGTTCATTGATACCTCCAAAAGGATATGCAAAACTTATTGCAGGTTTGTTAAGTAACATTTCAATATCGTTCTTACAGCCATTTATTTCCTGTTCCAATTGCTCTCTATTGCATCTTGACAAATCAGGATGATGTCGGGTATGACCTCCAATTTCAATTCCATAATTGCAAAGTTCTTGCAACTGATCGGTATTCATCAATTCCAGTCTGGGTTCATTTTCTTTTACTCCCCATGCATTATGATTAGTACCCGTGACAAGATAAATAACAGCTTTGAAACCATATTTTTTTAACACGGGATACATGAGGTGATAGTTGTCGGTGTATCCGTCATCAAAAGTAAGAATGACTTTATTGGTCAGGTCCAGTTGTTTGTTTTTAAGAATATCCTCAAAGGTAATTGTCTGAATTCCGGAATCATGCAGGTAACGCATTTGTTTTTCAAAATTATGTTTCCAAACATAAATTTTATGACGTCCTACGGGCATACCTTTTTCTACTATACGGTGATATAATAAAACAGGAAGCTCAAATCTTTTATTCATAACAACACGACCATTCAAATTTAAAAAATAAATTCGACATAGGAATATATATATTAAAGAAATATTTTTTTAATACCTCATTGAAAATATACAGGCTCCCATTTAATTTCATATCAGTTAGTTTTGCTATTCAGCAATTTCTGCAAATCTATCATTTCGTCACGCAGTTGAGCTGCTCTCATAAAATCCATTTCCTTGGCTGCTAATTCCATTTGTTTTTTAGTGGCTGCTATGGCGTTGTTAAGCTGCTCTTCCGTCATATACTGCACCACAGGGTCGGCAGCTACGGTAATGTCATCACTCTCTATATAAGCCTGCTCTGAGCGAACATTGCTTACAGCTGTCTGCTGCATAATCATCTCTTTTGATTTATGCAGTGGCATGGGTACCAGATTATGCTCCGTATTATATGCAATTTGTTTTTCGCGCCTACGGTTTGTCTCGTCAATAGTTTTACGCATGCTATCAGTAATTTTATCGGCATACATAATTACCCTTCCGTTAATGTTGCGTGCAGCACGTCCTGCGGTTTGTGTGAGTGAACGGTTACTTCTTAAAAATCCTTCCTTGTCTGCATCCATAATGGCAACGAGCGAAACTTCGGGAAGATCGAGACCTTCGCGCAATAAGTTGATGCCAATCAGCACATCAAACACACCAAGCCTGAAATCGCGAAGCAATTCCACGCGATCAAGCGTTTCCACTTCACTGTGAATGTAGCGACATTTAATGCTTAATTTGGTGAGATACTTGGCTAATTCTTCGGCCATACGTTTAGTAAGAGTAGTTACCAGAATTCTCTCACCTCGTTTCACAACGGTATCAATTTCATCAAGCAGGTCATCAACTTGATTTCCGCAGGGTCTTACTTCTATCACAGGGTCAAGCAAACCTGTTGGACGAATTACTTGTTCAATAATTACACCTTCGCATTTAGCAATTTCGTAATCGGCAGGTGTAGCACTCACATAAATTACCTGTTGCTGTAACGATTCGAATTCATCAAATGTGAGAGGCCTGTTGTCCATAGCTGCAGGCAGTCTGAATCCATACTCCACCAGATTAACTTTTCGCGAACGGTCGCCACCATACATGGCGCGCAATTGCGGAAGCGTAACATGGCTTTCATCAATTACCATCATGTAGTCTTCAGGGAAATAGTCAAGCAAACAAAATGGGCGCGCCCCGGGAAGTCTGCCATCAAAATAACGTGAATAATTTTCAATGCCTGAACAATATCCGAGTTCACGAATCATTTCCAGGTCGTGAATCACTCTGTCTTCAAGTCTTTTTGCTTCAAGATGTTTACCATTCTCCTTGAAAAAGTCAACCTGCTTAACCATATCTTCCTGAATTTTCCAGATGGCTTGCAACTGATTTTTGGCATTGGTAACGAAAATGGTAGCAGGATAAATGGCTACATGTTCATGTGTTTCCATACTTTTCCCATTCACAGGGTCAATGGTTTCAATCTCTTCAATTTCATCTCCGAAAAAAGTAAAACGCAATACCCTTTCGGCATAAGCAAGAAACAAATCTACCGTATCGCCTCGCACACGAAAGGTGCCACGTTTGAAATCAGCTTCTGTTCGTGAATATAAAGCTGTGACCAGCTGATGCAAAAAAGTATTGCGACTGATTTTATCATGCAAAGCCACACGAATAATCCCATTTAAAAAATCAGCAGGATTACCCAAACCATAAATACAACTTACACTGCTTACTACTATTACATCTTTTCTTCCGGATAATAATGATGATGTGGTACTGAGCCGTAACTTTTCAATTTCATCATTGATGGCAAGGTCCTTTTCAATATAGGTATTGGTGGTGGGTATGAATGCCTCGGGCTGATAATAATCGTAGTAAGAGACAAAATACTCTACTGCATTATTCGGAAAAAATTGACGGAACTCTCCGTAAAGTTGTGCAGCTAAAGTTTTATTGTGACTGAGGATAAGTGTGGGGCGTTGTGTTTGCTCAATTACATTGGCAATGGTAAACGTTTTGCCACTGCCGGTTACACCTAACAATGTTTGATAACGTTCCTGTTTTTTTAATCCTTCTGTCAGTTGCCGTATTGCTTCGGGCTGATCTCCGGTAGGAACAAAAGGCGATACTAACTTAAACTGCATCTTACAAAAATATTCAATGTTTTATAACCAAACTAACACGAGCCGTAATGAATTTGACAATTTATTGCAGAAGAAGTTTGTTTATCACAACTTCATCCAATAAAAAAGGCCGCAACAGAGGCAGCCTTTTTTAAGTAAAAAATGTATTTTATCAGATGCCGAAAGCTTTCTGTGTTTCAGCAACGCAATTTAATTCTTCCCATGGGAAAAGTTTCACTTTTACACGTTTTTCGTTAACCTTACCTTTATTGAAAACTTTCTCAACAGTTTTACACTCACGCCCCATGTGACCATAAGCTGCAGTTTCAAAATAAATAGGTGAACGAAGGTTAAAACGTTTTTCAATAAAATAAGGACGCATATCAAATTCTTTCATTTTCAGAATGCGAGCTGCTATTTGTCCATCGGTCATATCTACATTGGCCGTACCATAAGTATTCACGTACAAACCAACAGGCTGAGCTACTCCAATTGCATAAGCAACCTGCACAAGCACTTCATCACAAACTCCTGCAGCTACCAGATGTTTTGCAATATGACGTGTAGCATAAGCGGCCGAACGGTCAACCTTGCTGGGATCTTTTCCGCTGAATGCACCGCCACCATGCGCACCTTTACCACCGTAGGTGTCAACAATAATTTTTCGTCCTGTTAATCCTGTATCGCCATGAGGGCCGCCAATCACAAACTTTCCTGTCGGGTTGATGTGATATTTAATCTTATCGTTAAATAACACCTGCACACGTTTTGGAAGTTTCTTCAGCATACGAGGAATCAAAATGCTTATCACATCACTTTTGATTTGCTTTTGCATCACAGTTTCTTTTGCAAAATCATCGTGTTGTGTTGAAATAACAATGGCATCAATACGCTGAGGCTTGTTATCATCACTATACTCAATAGTTACCTGCGATTTAGCATCAGGACGGAGATATTTCATCACCTTACCTTCTCTACGAATGGCTGCAAGCTCACGTAATAAAAGATGTGCCAGTTCAATGGCTAACGGCATATACGTATCTGTTTCGCGACAGGCATAACCAAACATCATTCCCTGGTCACCGGCACCCTGCTCCTCAGGCTTTTTACGCTCTACGCCCTGATTAATATCAGAGCTTTGCTCGTGAATAGCTGAAAACACTCCGCAGGAATGTGCTTCAAACATGTATTCACTTTTGGTATAACCAATTTTTCGGATTACATCTCTGGCTATGTCCTGCACATCAAGATATGCAGAAGATTTTACCTCACCGGCAAGTACTACCTGCCCTGTGGTGACAAGGGTTTCACAAGCCACCTTTGATGATGGGTCGTATGCAAGAAAATTATCAATAAGTGCGTCTGAAATCTGATCGGAAACTTTATCAGGATGTCCCTCTGAAACCGACTCTGAAGTAAATAAGTATGGCATGATTTTAAAATCTTAAAATTTGAAGGCGCAAAATTAACAATAAACTGCAATAAAAAAATTCAAACCTTATGAAGTGACCAAGCTTTTGCACGATTGCGAAAACAAGCTTTGGCCTGCGGCCATATTTCGGCAAAAAAGGCTGAGGACATATAACGCTCAAGGTCTTGCTGGCTGCGCCAGATGCTATAGGTGAAATAATCACCCGAAAGGCCTGAGTCCTTTAACAAATCAAGATGTAGGCATCCTTCAAATGCAAGAATTTTATTCTTAATACTGCTGAAAAGAAGTTCAAACTCAACGGTCTTTTCTACCTGTAGCGGAAGCCACACTATTCGGGTTATCATAAAATGTTAATTCTTATCTGAGTGTTAAGAAAAATCCCGTAAAGACCTGAAGCATCGCCTTGGTTTTGGGCTATCTCCAAAAGCCCGGAGCTATTGAATAAGGCAAGTAACTGACCGTTATCCACATCATCATAGCGTTGGCATATTTTTTTCAAAATCACATCACGTCTGGGAAGTTCAATTTCAAACCCACGACTTTGTACATTTTGTTCAAAAAAATCTTTTTCAATATTGGTAATTGCATTGCCATAATCATCAATATGCATCACGGAGCCTTTAATCATGTTGCCATCAATCAAAGGTTTCAATGCTCTAAGAACCTTTATCTCTGACACAATATCACCAAAGGACTCTACCGGTTTTCCCTCGCAGAGATCGTGAATAATGGTGATCAGGAAACTGCGTTCATCGCTTACACTGAGCTTTTCCGAACCTGAAATATAAATGGCTTTTTCGGGGTGACGGTCGGTAACGAGATTAAAAAAACCATCATTGCGACACACCAGAAAATTTTCTCTGTCTTCAATCACAAGCCACCCTGCTCCCTCATTTCGAGAATCTTTATTTGCCACCGCTACAAGATGAATAGTTCCGGGAGGAAAAAAATAATAAGCATTTTTAAAAATAAATGCCGCCTTTTGAACATCATGCCTTTTAATAGAGTGAGTAATATCAATCAACGTTACATCAGGAACCAAACTTACCATCTCGCCTTTAAGCGCAGCCACATAATGGTCGTTCGTTCCCCAATCAGAAGTGAATGTGATTACCGGCATTTTAACAAAAGTGAATGAAATACAAAATTATCAGGCTTGTTGCGAGTAATTCCACTTTCACACACATTTTATAAACTATTAAGTGTTAGTGAACGTTTGGCACTTAGAATTTGAATTTCATCAAAAAAAAGTAAGTTTGTCAGTTATAATAAACATAAAACATTGAGCGAAATTACCATTCCTGTTGACCTCGAAAATCCGGTTGCATTTTTTGGAGTCAATGACAGCAATCTTGATCTATTAAGAAAAAAATTTCCTGCATTTAAAATCATTGTCAGAGGTAATGAGCTGAAAATTTTAGGTGATGAAAAGCAATTGCATTATGTGGCAAAAAAAATAATTGGCGCATTGGATTATTTTCATCATTACGGACGGCTTGATGAGGAAGCGATGGAACAGTTGTTTGACAATGAGAATATTCCTGACATATCGCGACAGGCAGATGGCGCAGGCAGTGATATACTTGTTTATGGCCCGAATGGAAAAATTGTGAGAGCACGCACGGCTAATCAGCAAAATATGGTGAATAGCTGCAAACGCAACGACATCGTTTTTGCAATAGGTCCTGCAGGTACAGGAAAAACTTATACTGCCGTAGCGTTGGCAGTGAGCGCATTGAAGAATAAAGAAATAAAACGCATCATTCTTACCCGCCCTGCTGTGGAAGCAGGTGAAAATCTGGGATTCCTTCCCGGTGACCTCAAAGAGAAAATAGACCCCTATCTCAGACCACTTTATGATGCTCTCTTCGATATGATTCCCGGTGAAAAATTACAATCGTTTATTGATAACGGAGTGATTGAGGTTGCACCTCTCGCTTTCATGCGTGGACGCACATTAGATCACGCATTTGTAATTTTAGATGAAGCACAAAATGCTACCGAAAGTCAGTTGAAAATGTTTCTCACACGCATGGGACCTGCTGCAAAATTTATTGTCACTGGAGATATTACTCAGATAGACCTTCCGGCAAAACAACCTTCAGGATTGGTTCAAGCAGTGAAATTGTTACGAAATATAAAAGGAATTGACTTTATCACTTTGGATGAAGCAGATGTCGTAAGGCATCGCCTGGTAAAAGATATTATTCATGCTTATGCCAAACATTCGTAAACTTCTTCTTCTCACAAGTATTATTTTTAGCAGTTGCAAAAAAGACCACCTTTTCGATTGCTTTAAAGGCACGGGCGATAACGTTACCGAATGCCGTTACGAAACGGGGTTTACGAGAGTGACTGCGAATAATAATGTTGACGTAGAAATTTACCCCGGTCATGAATACAAAATTGAAATTACAGCAGGTGGTCATCTCATTGACGGCATAACTACTACCGTAAAAGACAGTATGCTTTACATCAGCAATGAAAACAAATGCAACTGGGTAAGAAGTTTCAAAAACAAGTTTAGCGCCAAAGTATGGTTGCCACAACTTACCGAGCTTACAGCCAATGGCTCCGGTGACATTACCTTACTCGACACCATTCGTTACGATGGTTTTACGTATAACAACTGGGGGGCATCAGGAACCGTAACCTTTTTGTTCAACACGCCAAGTGCACATATCAACATTCACACCGGACCGGGTGATTTTAAAATGTATGGCTATGTTGCCGTAAACTATCTTTATAACAATGGCGATGGTCGTTTAGATGCATCGCAATTAAATACAGATGTTACTTTCACCGAAAACAAAGGAGCCAACTACGAATATGTGAAAGCTAAAAATTATTTAAGTGCCAAGATTTCGTATGTTGGTAATATTTATTACTACGGCCATCCCGGAGAAGTTGAACGACTTGGAGATGGCTCGGGAAAACTTATACAAGCAGACTGATATGTTCCATATATTGAAAACAGGACTCCGGTTTATTATTTTTTGGATGATATTTTTTACTCTATTCAGAATTGTTTTTTTTCTTTTTCTGTTAAATGACTCCGGCAATTATTCATGGTCCGACCTTCCTTCAACTTTGCTCTATGGTTTACGGCTCGATTTCTCCGCGACAGGGTATCTTATGGTCATCCCTGCGTTGCTTTTCGGCCTATACCAGTTTTTTACAAAACCAGCAATCAAACAAATATTCAGAATATATAATTTGCTGTTGATAGCAATATGCAGTATTCTTTTATCATCAAATTTATTTGTTTATCGCTCATGGGGCACCTTAATAAATTACCGTGCACTTACTTTTTTAAATGACCCATCAGCAATTACAGCATCTGTCAGTAACATTGAATTGTTTGTAGGTATTGGCCTTCTTATAATTATTGTTTTTTTATTCTTCCGCCTTTCAGAAAAAATAATAATGCCTGCATTTATTAATTGCCGAATACAAACCCCTGTTATTGCATTTTCAATAATCGTATGGCTTGGATCATGTATAATCATGATTCGTGGTGGCTTACAAATGTTACCTGTAAATGAAAGTGTGGCTGCTTTCAGCAGTAATCAACAGTTAAATCACATTGCTGTAAATCCTGTATGGCATTTGGGACATAACCTAAATCAGGTAAGAAGTGAGAAGGGGAATTTATATCTATTCTACGATAACGCCTTTGCAGACAAAAGGACAAAAGTGTTGTACGATACTTCAGAAAATCTTATTACAGTAGTTAAACCCGGGCACCCGAATGTAGTCATCATCATGATTGAAAGTTATACTGCCGACATTATTGCTTCTTTAGGAGGCGAGAAAGGCGTAGCTCCAAATTTTGAAAATCTGATTCATGATGGTCTTCTTTTCAGAAGAATTTTTTCGAGCGGTGCACGCACCGATCAGGCTTTTGTATCAGTGCTCAGTGGTTTCCCGGCACAGCCGGAAAAATCAGTCATGAGATATCCTGATAAAACTGCACATCTTCCTTCGCTGAGTGATGAGCTGAAAAAAAACGGATACTTCACTTCTTTTTATTATGGTGGCGATCTCGATTTTTCGAATCTCAACTCCTATCTTAACAACTGCGGCTTCCAGAAAATTATTTCCGGTTCAGATTTTAATAAATCACAACTCAGCGCCAAATGGGGTGCACACGATGAGTTTGTTCTCAGTCGCCAACTGAAAGATTTGAATACCATGTCGCAACCATTTTTTTCTGTGCTGATGACACTAAGCTCACATGAGCCTTATGATGTACCAATACCTACTCCTTTCAATGGCAGCAGCCTGAATGAAAAATACAAAGCTTCTGCATGGTACACCGACCGTTGTTTGGGAAATTATTTTAATGAAGCAAAAAAACAACCTTGGTATGCCAACACGCTTTACATTGTTGTGGCTGACCATGGCTCGCGTGAACCTCGAGGACGTTCATATTATAGTCACCAGATCCGATATATTCCATTGGTAATTACGGGTGGTGCGCTCAAAGACATTTACAGAGGGACTGTGGTGGACAATACCGGCTCACAACATGACCTTGCCGCTACTTTGTTGCGTCAGCTAAATCTTGATGCATCTCCATTTGTGTGGAGCAATAACCTGCTCAATATAAACCGCAATGATTTTGCTTATTTGTGTATGGATGACGCTATCGGATGGGTTACAGATTCCTCCGCTTTTGTTTATGAATATGAACCACAGAAGTTTATTTACAAAAGACCTGCTTCGGCAATACCAGATACGGTAACAGCTAAAAGTTTTGTTCAACAGCTATATCAACAATTTTTAAAGTTGTAATTTCTTTCCTTCTCCAAACATTTTTTACTTTTGCAACATCAAAGGGGTGCATCCTATAAACAGGATTGCTGAGATTACACCCATAACCTGATCAGGGTAATGCCTGCGTAGGGAAAAGGTAAAACTAGTTTACTGACTGCAAACCCCTTGCTTTCAGATGTTGAACCTTAATAAATATAAAATGTTTAAACACTTCATTACTTTCTGCATAATAGTATGTAGCTATTATCATGCCTCGGCACAGATTGATTTAAGCGGCACTGTAAAAAATTCAAATGGCCAATTGCTGGAAGGTGCAATCATTTCAATAGACAATACTATAAACCGCACCTACTCTGACAGTAAAGGGCGTTACTTTCTTTTCAACCTAAAACCCGGAACTTATAATCTAAGAGTATCGCTGTTGGGATATTACGAATTCACACAATCGCTGGAACTAACAGACAGCTATTTCAATGATGTTGTACTTTTTAAAAAACCATATCTTACCGATGAAGTGCTGGTAACAGCCACCAAAATAACTTCTGAAACTCCTGTCACACAATCTACGATTTCGAAAATGCAGATTGAAGAAAGCAACAGAGGCAAAGATGTTCCGTCATTGATGGATGCTTTGCCCGGAGTAGTTACTACCAGTGATGCGGGTACAGGAATTGGTTACACAGGGCTGCGTATAAGAGGAAGTGATGCTACAAGAGTAAATGTTACCATCAATGGCATTCCTGTTAATGATGCCGAATCGCAAGGTTTATATTGGGTTGACCTTCCGGATATACTTTCTTCTACCGGACAAATTCAGGTGCAGCGGGGCATAGGAACATCCGTAAATGGTGCAGGTGCTTTTGGAGGAAGTGTAAATATGACTACAGAACAACTTTCAGAAAATCCTTATGCTGAAAGCAATATTTCATACGGTTCGTTCAACACAAAAAAAGTAAACCTTAAAGCAGGAACAGGGTTGCTGAAGAACAAACTTGCTTTCGAAACAAGGTTGTCAAAAATTACTTCATCAGGATATATTGACCGTGCTTCATCTGACCTGAATTCCTTCTATATATCCGGAGGATATTATGGGAATAAAACACTGGTAAAAGCAATTGTATTTTCAGGAAATGAAACTACTTATCAATCATGGTACGGCACTCCCGAATCACGATACAACAATGATGTTTCAGGTATGCTGGATTATATAAGCAGAAATGAACTTGACGAAGAAGATGCAGCGAATCTTCTGAACTCAGGACGCACCTACAATTATTATTTATATTCCAATCAGATTGACAAATACCGTCAGGATAATTATCAGCTCCATTTTTCACATCAGTTTTCATCGGTGCTAACCATGAATGCAGCATTACACCTGACAAGAGGAATCGGGTATTACGAAGAGTATAAGAAAAATCAGAAATTGAGCAGCTACGATATTGCTCCTGTTATAATTGGTGACACCATTATTTCTAAAACTGACTTAATCAGAAGAAAATGGCTCGACAATTATTTCTACGGAATAGTTTATGGAGCGAAATATGAAAAAGAAAATTTATCGGTCAGTTTCAGTGGAGGATATAATCAGTATGATGGCGACCACTATGGAGATATCATCTGGACACGTTATACGGCAGTAAATATCAATCAGCGCTATTACTTTAACAATGGATTCAAACAGGATTGGAACAATAGCCTACGTGCACAATACCGCATCGGTCAGCAGTGGATTGTTTATGCTGATATGCAACATCGTTATGTGAGTTATAAATTTGAAGGATTTGATGCTTCCATAAATTCAGTTCCGCAAAAAGTAAATTATAATTTCTTCAACCCTAAAGCAGGAATAACCTTTAAGCGTAATTCTAATGAACAAGCTTATCTTTCAGTTGCCATTGGGAACAAGGAACCCTCACGTGATGACTTTACAGACTCCTCTCCCCTTTCGCGTCCTAAACCTGAACACATGACTGATTTGGAGGCTGGCTATTCATGGAAGTTGAAAAACTTTAGAGCAGGCATTAATTATTATGCGATGATGTACGACAATCAGTTGTTGCTTACAGGTAAGGTGAATGATGTAGGAAATTATACGCGCCAAAATGTAAAAAGCAGTTACCGGACAGGTATAGAGTTGCAGGCAGAATATAATCTGAATACTAAAATTTCTATTTCAGGTAATGCAGCCATCAGCAAAAACAAGATTAAAAATTTTGATTACTACTTAGATGAATATGATGCTGCATTTGATTACACCGGTCAGGTATTACAAACATACTCCAACACCGATATTGCATTTTCACCGAATATGGTTGCAGCAGCAGGTATTTCATACAAACCTCTTTCATGGCTGAAGATTGGCTTGAATGAAAAATATGTAGGTCGCCAGTATTTGGACAACACTCAATCGGCAAGTAAGCAACTTGATGCTTTTTATTACACCAATGCAGCTGTTGAAGTGAATTTCAACATTAAAAACTATGCTTCGGTAAATTCCGGAATCACGATATATAACTTGTTGAATAAAAAATATGTAAACAATGGATATACATATGGGTACATGTATGACGGCAGAACGATTGATGAAACCTACTATTATCCACAAGCCCTGATGCACTACATAGGGTATATTCGATTTACATTTTAAAATCTCCTGAATACACTTTTGCGGCAGGACCTTTTAGAATCACATTCGTGTAATGATTGTTTGCATTAAAGTTTACCGAAAGCTTACCACCATCTGCAACAACTTTCACGGGCGTTTTTTTTATTTTACCTGAATAAAAAGCAGCAATGGCGGCTGCGGTAATACCTGTACCACATGCCAGCGTGAGGTCTTCCACTCCACGCTCGTAAGTACGGATGTGCAATACATCTTTTCGCACCTCTGCAAAATTCACATTGATTCCTTCGCGTTTGTAAGGTTTACTATATCTGATTTTCCGACCTTCTGCTACCACATCAATAGACTCTATTTTTTTTACGAAACTAATGTAGTGTGGTGACCCTGTGTTCAGCACAAAAGCATTCTTTACCTGTTTAATCTGACTCACATCAGCCATTTCAACAGCAACAATACCTTTATTACCTGCTGCTGAATGTACGGTAGCTTGGTGAATACCATCGTAAGCCTTAAAAATAAATTGCTTCTTTTTTGCAACGGATTGATAAAAGAAAAGCACTGCACATCTTGCTCCGTTGCCGCACATACTTCCTATATGCCCATCAGCATTAAAATACTCCATCTCAAAATCAACATGTTTTGCTTTATTGATTTTTATCAGCCCATCCGCGCCTATACCAAAATGCCTGTTGCAAAGTAGCTCTATCTGTGAGGAATTAAGTTTTTTATATTTGTTATCTCTGTTATCAAGAACGATAAAATCATTTCCTGCTCCATGATATTTGCTGAATTTTATCTGCATTTTAATATTGGATAAAACATTAATCTACAAATCTACGTTGTTGATGCTGATAACAGCAAAAAAAATGTTAAAGACTGTTAATGCATTCCTTCACAGAGGTTTCACAGGTGCAACAATAACTTTGCTGATATAATTAAAACAGATAGTAAAAAAAATAAAACTATGATGACACAAATTAAAAAATCACTCGGCATAATGGTAATTGCCGGAATTGGCGGAATGACTTCTCTGATGATTTATAAGTCAACTGAGAAAAAAAGTGCTACAACATTTCAGACAATAGCACCCACACAAAAAGTAAGCTTAACAGAAGGAACTGCTATTGCAGATTTTACAGTTGCTGCAGAAAGAACCATACCCACTGTAGTGCACGTAAAGACCAGTTATACCGCACAACCTACAAACAACTTTATGTTTAACCCTTTCAATTTCTGGGGCAATCCCGGTTATGGTATGCCACAGCAAGAACAACAGGCTTCAGGTTCGGGAGTTATTATATCCGATGACGGCTACATTGTAACCAACAATCACGTGGTTGATAATGCTGAAAAAATTGAAGTGGCATTGGATGATAAACGAACATTTACTGCCAAGCTAATCGGCAAAGACCCTTCCACTGATTTAGCTCTTTTGAAAATTAATGAAACCAATTTGCCTTATACTAAATTCAGCAACTCTGACGACTTAAAAGTTGGTCAGTGGGTGCTTGCAGTTGGCAATCCATTTAACCTGAACTCCACTGCAACAGCAGGTATAGTATCAGCTAAAGGACGAAATATACATATCCTGAATGATCAGCAATTTCCGATAGAATCATTCATACAGACTGATGCAGCAGTAAATCCGGGCAACAGTGGCGGAGCACTTGTAAATCTGAATGGTGATTTAGTAGGCATTAATGCTGCCATTGCATCAAACACAGGTTCATACACCGGTTATTCTTTTGCAATTCCTGCAAACATTGTAAGAAAAGTTACCAAAGATTTGCTCGAATATGGAAAAGTGCAAAGAGGTTTTGTCGGAATTACACTAAGAGATATTGACCAGAACTTGGCTAAAGATAAAAATCTGAAATCACTTCAAGGAGTATATGTTGACGGAGTGGTTAACGGTGGCGCAGGTCAATCTGCAGGTATTAAACCAGGTGATGTTGTAACACGTGTTGGCGAAGTAACCGTAAATTCAGCAAGTGAATTACAAGAACAGATTGGTCGTTTCGGCCCCGGTGACAAAGTAAATCTTACTGTTGACCGTAATGGCTCTGAAAAAAATTATCAGATTACATTACGTGATAATTCAGGAAGTGAAAGCATTGTACGTGAAAATAAAACACTGAATCTGATGGGTGCTGAGTTCGGAGAAGTTTCAGAAAAAGAAAAGAAACAGTTAGGCATCAGCAATGGCGTAAAAATAACCAATCTGCAAAGTGGTAAATTACGCAGTGCAGGTATCAGAGACGGATTTATTATCACAGCTATTGACAATAAAAAAATTAATACTGCTGATGATATTGCTTCGGTGTTTCAGAATAAAAGCGGAGGAATACTGATTGAAGGTATTTACCCCAATGGCATGAAAGCATATTACGGATTCGGATTATAACAGATATTTTTCATAGGGTTAGTTTAGGTTACGACTTGGGGATTCATCACGAATCCCCTTTCGTATTTTATACAGTTGCATAAACAAAGTTCTCTATTCTCCTCTTCAATAAGATTAACAAAAAAAAATATGCATGAAACAAAAAAGGCTGCCCTGACAGGACAGCCTTTTCAACAAAATATATTTTAATTAATAGTATGTAAGACGAATTACATCAGCCAGATATTTTGCAAAACGCATTACCTGACGGCTATAACCATATTCATTGTCGTACCAAACATAGAGAACCGCAGTTTTACCGTCTTTGCTGACAATAGTTGCAGGACTATCAACAATGCTGGCACAGGAATTACCTACCAAATCAGTACTTACAAGCTCATTGCTATAGGAATATTGAATCTGTTCAACGAGATTACCCTTCATAGCAGCATCTTTCAGAATTTCATTTACAGCATCTTTATCGGTAGGCTTGCTCAGAGTAAGATTTAAAATTGCAAGTGACACATCAGGAGTAGGAACACGAACTGCATTACCTGTGATTTTTCCGGACAATTCAGGAAGAGCTTTTGAAACTGCCTTATCAGCGCCTGTTTCAGTAATTACCATGTTCAAAGCTGCCGAACGACCTCTGCGGTATTTCTTATGATAGTTATCAAGAAGGTTCTGATCGTTGGTGTAGGAATGTATGGTTTCTAAGTGACCACGTTCAATGCCCAGTGTGTTATTAATAACAGCAAGTACGGGAACTATAGCATTGGTGGTGCAGGAGGCTGCAGAGAAAATTTTCTCATCTTTATTGTGCTGTGCCTGATTGATTCCATAAACCACATTTGGAATATCACCTTTTCCTGGAGCAGTCAGCAACACTTTATCCACTCCTTTTGCAAGCAGGTGTTTGCTAAGACCTTCACGGTCGCGTGCTACTCCGGTATTGTCAATTACTAATGCATTGTTTATTCCATATTTGGTATAGTCAATATCCTCAGCATTTTTTGCTGATATCATGTGTACGGTATGTCCGTTGATGATTAATGCTTTATTGGCAAGGTCTTCAATAATTGTTCCGGGGAAAGGTCCGTGTACACTGTCGGTACGCAGCAAATCTGCACGTTTGATAATATCTTCATCACTCTTATCGCGAGTTACTATAGCTCGCAAACGAAGTTGCTCTCCTTTTCCGGCCTGAATAATTAATTCGCGGGCAAGGATACGTCCAATACGTCCGAAACCATAAAGAACAATATCCTTAGGCACTAAATTTCTTTTACCTTTTCCGATAAAATCTTTCAAGGTAGCACCAATAAATTTAGAAACCGTTTCATACTTATCTTTTTCATTGAGCCATTCATGCGCCAATCGGCCTAAATCAAGGCGTGAAGGAGCAAGATCAACAGAATTTAATTCTTTGGCGATAGCCAGCGCATCAAAAATGTTGATAGGTTTTTTAACAATTTCTTTGGCATACTGAATCAGATTAAGAATCTGGCTGGCACTTCGGTCAACCGTCTGATTTCTGAAAATTACCAGTTCAACTGATTTGTCGAACCATAGCGTACCTATGATATGAATCAACTCGATGGCCGCTTTTTCTGCTTTTATCCATTCATGTAAATCCTGTTCATAATTTACATCCGTAACCGATGAATTTTGCATATTTTATTTAAGTTTAATTATTATTTTTTTGTGCGGCAAATATACGGCATTAAGGCCATAAAACAGAGATCATTTGCCTTAATCTTACAGTTTTCAAAACATTAATCTATGTTATTATTCATCTTTTAGGATAATAACACCTTATTGTGTGAAACCTTTTTATATAAATTGCGTTAGAAGGGTTTGCAACTGTTTAATTTGCACGCTAGATATGAAGGAGAATTTTTTGTTTTTTATTTCCAACTGGGCTGATAAGATTATAGCATTAACAGGAATTACACTTTATAAAGTGACTAGCTTTATCGGATTGTTGTTTTTAACCAACAAAAAGAAAACTGAAGAATATAAAGTTACCATAGAAAAAGAAAAGCTGTAATTTGTGACTTTTTCTGTCAACAATACATTTTTCAGCTTTGCAAAAAAATCGCTTATTTGATACAGCCTTTTTAATGCTTTTCTTTCAGAAGTAATATCCGTCACCTGCCGTTGATTGATCAAAAGTAGCGTTTCCCTTTTTTTTGTCAGTCGAAAATGTTTTGGCAACGCCTGAAAATGCTGCGTAAATATGTCGTTTATTTTTCATGGCATAGCGCAATGCATATTTGGCAGCTAAAAATCCTGCCGAGTATAGTGGAGTTGCTGACTTGCCTTTGGCTATCTTACGATAAAGAAACTCTGACCCTATAGCCATCAGACTATTTAAAGAATTAATCGAGGTTAAATTATTTTTCGATGCAATGGATTTCCAAGCTGCCTTTACCAGATTTCCTGGAGAAAGTTGCTCCTTTGCTTCATTAAAACTCACCTCCATTTCTTCTTCCAGTTGGTCACGCCTTTTGATAAGTTGTTCCTTTTGTAACATCAAATCTTCCAAACTATCTACTTGCGGCATTTTCATTTTGATTCGCGTTTTCCGGAGTTGTTTATTTTTTTCAGTAAGAAATTTATGATCGGAATTTTTATCCATTTAGCGGCTTTAAACCATACTAATAGCAGCAGTATTGCATTAAAAGCTGCCATAACAAAAAATCCTGCAAAATAACTTCCCAGCCATTTACCAATAAGAATTGCTAAGCCAAAGCTTCCAAATACAAACACCAGCGTGGCTAGTAATCCAACTATCAGAAAAAGCGCTATTGAAGCAATTATTTCTGTAAGTCTTTCCTGAACGGTAAGCACTATCAGTTTTACCCTGACTTCTGCATATTCAAGGATATTATCTTTAAGTGTTTCGAAAGGATTTTTGGTTTCAGACATTATAAAAAGATTTCTTTAGGAGGAGATTGTATTTATTGCTCATCTGTCATCTGACGGGATAAATTATCCATATCTTCCTTGGCTTCATCAATTTTACGTTTGATGTCATCAAGCAGGTCCTCCCCTTTTTGCTTAATCTTTTTACGGGTTTCATTTCCTTTATCAGGAGCAAATAAAATACCTAACACAGCACCTGCTGCTGCTCCAAGGAGCAATGCCCCTAAAATTTTTCCTCCATTTGCCATAATATTCTGTTTTAAAACGATACTACAACAAAAGTAATCAATTGTTGTTTGCACATCACTTAACTATTGATGAATACTGTCATTTTTCAGGTGATTTTATTCATCCTCCAACTGATTAAGTAAAGCTTGAAGTTCCATCTGAGTTTTGGTTTTTCCGCTTTTCTGTGCCAATGCTATTCCCTTACTGCAAAAGTCTATTGCACGGTGTTTGTTTTCAGGCTGATAAAACAATGCTAATTGATAATAAACAGGAAGATAACAGTCATCTGCATCCAAAACTTTAAGAAAATATTTCTCGGCATCAGCACGCTCACCGGTTGCAAGATGTTCAAGTGCAATGGCATACAATAAAAAAGTATCTTCGGAAGACTCTTCAAGAAGTGCATATAACTGATTAAGACGCGATGTTGACATTTTTACACAAACCTGTTTTTAATAAAAAGCAATATTATCTATTTTTGCAGCCCGAATAAATAACTTAACTATTCATTTTATTATGAAAATATTAGTTTGCATCAGTCACGTACCCGATACTACTTCGAAAATTAATTTTTCAGATGATAAGAAATCATTTGTTACTCAGGGTATCCAGTATATTATAAATCCATCCGATGAGATTGCACTTGCACGAGCATTAGAGCTTACTGAAAAAGATGGTGGAACCGTAACCGTAATCAATGTAGGTGATAATACTACAGAGCCTACTATTCGTAAAGCCTTGGCCATTGGAGCCACGGATGCAGTGCGTGTAAATGCAGTTCCAAGAGATGCGTTTTTTGTGGCAACACAAATTGCCGATTACGCAAAGAAAAACAGTTTCGACCTGATTCTTACAGGCCGTGAGTCTATTGACTATAATGGTTCGCTGGTTTCGTCCATGGTTGCCGAATTGTTGTCGCTGCCATCAGTTAACAGTGTAAAAGCACTTACCATCGAAGGTAATATTGCAACCCTCGACCGTGAAATTGAAGGCGGAAAAGAAGTAGTATCCTGCGCACTGCCATGTGTGGTTAGCGCCACCGAAGGAATGGCAGAGCCTCGTATTCCCAATATGCGCGGAATTATGAGTGCACGCACCAAGCCTCTCAGCGTAGCTGAGCCTGTGGCTGCTGAAAGTATGCAACAAATTGTGTCGTACGACAAACCACTGCCACGCACACAGGTAAAACTTATTGACCCTGCCAATGTAGCAGCATTGGTAGATGCATTACACAACGAAGCAAAAGTTATCTGATCATTTTTTTTAAATTAAATACTCCCGTAAATAATGAACGTATTAGCATATATAGAAACCGCTGATGGAAAACTTAAAAAATCAGCACTTGAAATAATCAGTTACAGTGCCGCAATAGCATCGCAAACAGGTGGACAGGTTACAGCCATTGCCTTAGGTGATGTGCAGGCTGACGAGCTTGCCAAAGCAGGTCGTTATGGTGCTGCCAAAGTGTTGCATGCCAACAATGACAAACTGAAGCAATTCGTAAGTCAGGCTTACGCATCAGTAGTTGCCGAGGCTGCAAAAACTACGCAGGCAGATGTCGTAATTCTTTCCAATTCATTTTCAGGAAAAGCTATGGCTCCTCGTTTAGCTATAAAATTACAGGCCGGCATTGCTGATGGTGCAGTAGCATTACCTGATACTGCCGGTGGCTTTAAAATTAAAAAGACAGCTTTTTCAGGAAAAGCATTTGCTGATGTTGAGCTTACTTCAAAAGTAAAAATTGTGACACTAGTACCTAATTCGTTTAAAGTAGCTGAAAATGCTGCTACCGGAGCGGTTGAAGTTTTTAACCCACAGATTAGCGATAGTGATTTTGCTGTTACGGTAAAAGAAGTTGTAAAAGCATCAGATAAAATTTCATTACCTGAGGCTGAAATTGTAGTATCGGGAGGAAGAGGACTTAAAGGACCTGAAAATTGGGGAATGGTAGAAGAGCTTGCAGGGTTGCTGGGTGCTGCCACCGCATGCTCCAAGCCGGTGAGTGATGCCAACTGGCGTCCACACAGTGAGCACGTTGGACAAACAGGACTCGCTATAAGTCCAAATCTCTATATCGCCATTGGAATTTCAGGAGCTATACAGCATTTGGCCGGAGTAAGTTCATCAAAAACTATTGTGGTTATTAACAAAGATCCGGAAGCACCATTTTTCAAAGCTGCCGATTACGGTATAGTTGGCGATGCATTTGAAGTTGTTCCAAAACTTATAGAAGAGGTTAAAAAATTTAAGGCAGCAAATTCCTGATTGTATTCAACTATTCCGTATTTTTAAACCTTGATGAAAAAAATCAGGCTTTTTATTACGCGGCTTGAACCGAGTTCAATACAAAGTGGTGTTTATACCCTTGTTTTAAATGAACATGAGGGCTCACGCAGATTACCCATAATCATTGGGAACTATGAAGCCCAAGCCATTGCCGTAGAGATGGAAAACCTTACTCCTAACCGTCCTCTCACGCATGATCTTTTTAAAAGTTTTGCAACCTCTTTTGATATTCACCTCAATGAAGTAGTGATTTACAATCTCAAAGAAGGTATTTTTTATGCAAAACTGATATGCAATAACTTAGACAAAGAAGTGGAGATTGACTCCAGAACCAGTGATGCCGTTGCATTGGCTGTTCGTTTCAATTGCCCTATTTATACGTATGATTTTATTCTGGAACAGGCAGGTGTAGAAATTGAAGAGGAGAGTGACGTAGATAATGAAGATGATGAAAATCCGAAAGACGATATCCCTAAGCCACCACCTCCGCAGGAAAAAAAGAAAACTGCCAATCTTTCCACCAGCGATTACTCTCATCTCTCTAACGAAGAGTTGAATGAAGCACTAAAAAATGCCATAGATCATGAAGACTATGAAGCCGCTTCAAAAATGCGTGATGAGCTCAATAGGAGAAAAAAATAGCTTTCCTTCTCACTCTGACTCATTGTTTTTATGAAGCATTATTAAGAGAAGCCTATCGTACTTTATCTCCCAGCATAGGCACAAAACGGAAGGTATTAAAATCGGTTATTTCCATTTCGTTATTTGCATTTTTCAATACTGTTTTCATCACCTGCACATTTTCTCCTACCGGTATCACCATAAGCCCACCGGGCTTAAGTTGTTCGAATAGTGAAACAGGAATTTCGGGAGCACCGCAGGTAATTATTACCTTGTCAAATGGAGCAAAAACAGGCAGCCCTTTAAATCCATCACCAAAATGTATTTTAGGCATATAGCCCATGCCTTGCAACAATGTACGAGCCTTATCGGCCAACACCTTATGCCTTTCAATAGAAAAAACCTTGGCTCCAAGCTCACACAAAACAGCTGTCTGATACCCTGAGCCGGTACCAATTTCGAGTACCTTCTCCCCTTTGGAAATTCCAAGCAATTGCGACTGAAAAGCCACTGTATAAGGTTGAGAAATAGTTTGCCCTGCATCAATAGGAAAAGCCTTATCCGCATAAGCAAATTCAATAAATGCATTATCCATAAACGCATGGCGTGGAATTTTCCCAATAGCAGCCAGCACTGCTTTATCATTGATACCTTTTGCCGCAATCTCATCCACTAACTTTCTGCGGAGGCCCTGATGTTTAAAATTATCAATAATAGTCATATCAGTAGCAAAATTAAAAGATTCAGAAAACTGAAAATTCATCTGCTGCAATACTTTTTAACAGTGTGAATTTGCTACTTTTGCACAAATTTTTTTATGCTTAAAATAGGCGTTATAGGCGCAGGCCATCTGGGCAAGATTCACCTCCGGCTTCTTAAAGAAATACCTGCTTTTGAACTTATTGGATTTTATGATTCCAGTATAGAAACTGCTGAAAAAGTAAGTACTGATTTAAACGTTCCTTATATCTCCGACATCAGTGAACTTATCAGAAGTGTGGATGTGCTCGACATTGTAACTCCTACGTTATCACATTTTGAGTATGCCGAAAAAGCATTAAGCAGAGGTAAACATATTTTTATTGAAAAGCCTATTTCGAATACGCTGAGTGAGGCCGAAGAAATTATCAGGTTGGCAAATCAGCATCAGTTAAAAGTACAGATAGGACATGTGGAAAGGTTTAATCCTGCATTTGTAGCAGCACGTGACCACATCCATAATCCCATGTTTATTGAAGCTCACCGCTTGGCCGAATTTAATCCGCGAGGTACGGATGTTCCCGTTGTGCTTGACCTGATGATACATGATATAGATGTTATTTTAAGTATTGTAAAATCCAAAGTCAGCCATATCAGTACCAGTGGTGTTTCTATCATCAGCGATACGCCTGATATTGCCAATGCACGTATTGAATTTGAAAATGGTTGCGTGGTAAATCTTACTGCCAGCCGAATCTCTATGAAAAACATGCGTAAGGCACGCATCTTTCAGAGCGATAGTTATATCTCCGTGGATTTTCTGAAGAAAAAGGCTGAAGTTATTTCCATGCATGATACTAAAGAAAAGGAAAATCCTTTTGCACTGATAATAGATCCCGGAAACGGAAAACCTCGAAAGACTATTGAGTTTAATAATCCTGTGGTGCAGGAAAGCAATGCTATCAAAGAAGAACTCAGCAGTTTTGCTCAATGTATTTTACAAAACTCCAGACCAATAGTTTCGGCAGAAGACGGATACTATGCATTGAAGATAGCAACTCAGATAATGGATGCCATGAATCATCAAATCGTTATAAAGTAAAGCATGAAAAAATTATTTGTTATTTATCTTTTAATCATTGCATTCGCTTCCTCATGCAACCTGATAAATCCGGCAGAACCAACTCCCTCCTATCTGCAGATTGATACTATTATGTTCACTACTGATTATGCCACACAGGGAAGTGCCTCTCATAAAATACGTGATGCATGGATTTATCTCGACAATCAATTAGTAGGTGCTTATGAACTGCCTTGTAAAATTCCGGTATTAAATTCAGGCGAACACATGGTTTCAGTTCGAGGTGGTGTTTGGCTTAATGGTATCAGTGCTATGCATCTGCAGTATTCATTTTTTAATTTCATTGATCGCAATGTAAATCTACAACCCGGACAAGTAGCGTTGCTTTCCAATTTGTCCACCACTTATATATCAGGGTTAACGTTTGCGCTTAACGAAGATTTTTCAGGTCTTTATTCCTTTGAGAAGAGTGACAACAGCCCTGTAGGTATGACTTCTGAATTTGACCCGTCCAATATGTTCGAAGGCGGTTATGGAGTGGTACGTCTTGACACGGGCATGTATAATTTCGAGGTGAAATCAAAAGAAATGACTTTGCCGAATAACGGAACCAATGTATATCTTGAAATGGATTATAAAAATACTTATCCGTTTCAAGTGGTGTTACAATCAACAGATATATTTGGCAATGTGATAAACAACAGCGTGATGACCATAAATACTCGCGAAGGTTGGAATAAAATTTACATTGAACTAAAACCTACAATGCAACTTACCACAACGGCAACACGCTTCCGGGTATTATTCGGAATGGAAAGAACGGATGCAAGTACCAAAGAAAATTTCTTTTTTGACAACGTAAAGGTTATTTACAACTGATAGTTGTTCTGTAGATATGCTATGAATAAAAAACTGCAAGTCGTAAAATATTTAATTGCTGATTTACTTTCAGCAATAATTGCTTGGACTTTGTTTTTTATGTATCGCAAAATCTGGATTGAACCCGGTAGTGGCCCTTTTAACTTTGAGTTTCTGCACGACAAAAAATATTTACTCGGAGTAAGCATACTTCCATTTTGCTGGATAATTTTCTACACCTTCCTTGGAACGTACAACAACATTTACAGGAAATCGCGTTTGCGCGATCTGGCACAAACAGCGATAGCCACAATCATAGGAGTGACTATCATCTTCTTTGCATTACTGCTTGACGATGTTATCATTTCCTATAAAAGCTATTACCAAACTTACTTGACATTACTTGGTTTGCATTATGTTATCACTGTATTTTTCAGACTAATCATCACCTCGGTAACCGGTAATAAAATTAAAAAACGAGTAATAGGTTTCAACACTTTACTTGTAGGCAGCAGCAGCAATGCATTAAAAATATTTACAGAGTTGGAATCCCAAAAAATCAGTCAGGGGAATAAATTTATCGGCTATGTGCATGTGGACGACACCAACGGTAAATACCTGAATGGAAAACTATCTCATTTGGGAGGTGTGGATGACATCAGTGCTGTTATTTCCAGGTATGGTGTTGAAGAAGTTATCATAGCTATTGAATCATCGGAGCATGAAAATATAGGTCATATTATAAACGGACTGGAAAGCACCAATGCCATTGTAAAAATAATTCCTGATATGTACGACATCCTTTCCGGTTCGGTAAAAATGAATTCAATCTTTGGTGCAGCACTCATTGAAATATATCCTCAATTGATGCCGGTGTGGCAGCAATATGCCAAACGAATTATAGATGTGCTTGCATCACTGGTTGCTATCATCTTGCTATCGCCTATTTATTTGCTCACGGCCATCATGGTAAAACTTACCAGTAAAGGGCCAGTGATATTTAAACAGGAGCGCATCGGCTTGCATGGTCATCCGTTTTACATTTTTAAATTCCGAAGCATGTATGTAGGTGCGGAGAAAGGCGTTCCTCAATTATCCTCTAAAGATGACAGCAGAATAACTCCATTGGGGAAATTTATGCGTAAGGTACGATTGGACGAAACGCCACAGTTTGTTAACGTATTAATTGGCGACATGTCTTTAGTAGGTCCACGCCCTGAAAGACAATTTTTCATTGATCAGATAATGCAGAAATCACCGCACTACAGGCATTTGCATAAAGTAAGACCCGGAATTACATCATGGGGGCAGGTAAAATTTGGTTATGCCGAAAATGTAGATCAGATGGTTGAACGATTGAAATATGATATCATCTACATTGAAAACATGTCGCTTGCACTCGATTTCAAAATAATGTTTTATACTTTAAAAATTATTGTAGAAGGTCGCGGAAAATAAAATCAGTTAAACATTTTAATTTAATAATAAATACATTATGAAAAACATAGCAGTTATAGGATCAGGTACAATGGGAAATGGCATTGCACACGTTTGTGCACAGTCAGGCTACTCGGTATCGTTAATTGATATTTCTGAAAAAGCTTTAGAAAAAGCTATAGCAACCATCACCGCCAACCTCGATAGAATGATAGCCAAAGGCACTATCAACGCTGAAGTAAAAACAGCAACTCTTTCAAATATCAAAACCAACACACAACTGAAAGAGGGTGTAAAAGAGGCTGACTTGGTAATTGAAGCTGCTTCAGAAAATGAACAGATAAAACTTTCAATCTTCAAAGAATTGGATGCTGCCTGCAAAGCTGAATGTATTCTCGCCACCAACACTTCATCCATTTCAATTACCAAAATTGCAGCAGCCACTAAAAGACCTGAGAAAGTTATAGGAATGCATTTTATGAATCCGGTGCCGGTGATGAAATTGATTGAAGTTATTCGTGGTTATAAAACCAGTGATGAAGTTAACAACATCATTTTTGATTTATCTAAAAAACTTAACAAAATACCTGTTGAAGTAAATGATTATCCCGGTTTCATTGCCAACCGCATTTTGATGCCTATGATTAACGAAGCTATTTATTCTCTTTACGAAGGGGTTGCCGGTGTTAATGAAATAGACACTGTAATGAAACTGGGTATGGCACATCCGATGGGGCCTTTGCAACTGGCAGATTTTATCGGGCTTGATGTTTGTCTTGCAATACTCCATGTAATGCATGATGGCTTTGGAAATCCAAAGTATGCACCTTGCCCGTTATTGGTAAATATGGTAACAGCAGGTAATCTTGGAAGAAAATCAGGAGTAGGATTTTATGACTACTCCATAACAGGCAGCAAGGAACTTGTTGTTGCAGCATCGTTCAGGAAATGACACAAACCTATGCATCGGTAATTCTTAAGAAAGGAAAAGAAAAAAGTCTTGAGAATTTTCATCCTTGGATTTTTTCCGGTGCAATAGCTCAGAAACCGGAAAATCTTCAAGATGGCGATCCGGTATATGTTTTATCCTCAACCAAAGAAATTTTAGCAACAGGCATATTTCATTACTCAAGCATTGCAATAAGAGTTCTTGCTTTTAAGAAGGTGTGCTTTGATGCCGACTTCTGGAAATTAAAAATTGAAGAAGCTTTACAGCTAAGACGGGACTTAAACTTAGTCAACAGCACACATACCAACGCTTATCGTCTGATTCATGGAGAAGGTGACGGACTTTCAGGATTAATTATTGATGTTTATGATAAGCACATCGTGATGCAGGCACATGTGCAGGGAATGTTCAATTTCAGAAATAAAATTGCTAAGGCGTTGCATTCAGTTCTTCAACCTGAAGTAATTTACGATAAAAGCGAAGAAACATTTTTTAAAAATAATGAAAGTCGTCTGTTGCATGGTAATGCTCTTGATGGTGTGGTAAAGGAAAACGACCTACAGTTTTATGTCAACTGGGGTGAAGGCCAAAAGACAGGATTTTTTAATGACCAGCGTGACAATAGGAAGTTGTTGCAGTCATACTGTCAAGGAAAATCTGTTGTAAATCTGTTTGCCTATTCGGGGGGATTTTCTGTTTATGCTCTTGCTGCAGGAGCTGCAAAAGTTGATTCTGTTGACAGTTCGTCAAAAGCAAAACTGTGGGCTGAAAAAAATGTGGAGCTCAACAACCTGAAAAATCATCGGTTTTTTTGCGAAGATGTTTTTCAATTTATTAAAAACTTCGAAGCCGAATATGACGTATGGATTGTTGACCCGCCTGCATTTGCCAAAAGAATTGACACGATAAAAAATGCCATGATAGGCTACCGTAACCTGAACACTTCCGTGCTGAAAAAAGCTAAACGTGGAAGTATTATTTTCACTTTTTCATGTTCTCAGGCAATTGATAAGGAGTTGTTCAGGAAATTGATTTTTCAGAGTGCAAAACAAGCAATGAGACAAGTTAAAATATTGCATCAACTTTCTCAACCTGCCGACCATCCTGTTTCTGTATATCACCCCGAAGGCGAATATTTAAAAGGATTAGTTTTGTATGTTTCATGAAAAGAAATAATTTAATTTAACAATAAAATGAATGTACTAAGTAAAATACCAGACATCCGACATCTTTCATCCGGAAATTTTTTCCTCATGGCAGGACCCTGTGTTGTTGAATCAGAAGAATTATGTATGTCTGTAGCTGAAAAAATTATCTCCATAACAGATAAATTACAGATACCTTATATTTTTAAAGCAAGTTTTAAAAAAGCTAATCGTTCAAGGTTAGATTCATTTACCGGTATTGGTGATGAAGCCTCATTAGAGATACTAAAAAAAGTACGTGACAGATTTCGCATTCCGGTGGTTACTGACATTCACGAAAGTCATGATGCTGCATTGGCAGCTGCTTATGTAGATGTTTTACAGATTCCCGCATTTCTTTGCAGACAAACAGATTTATTAGTAGCCGCAGCCAAAACAGGGAAAGTGGTGAATGTAAAAAAAGGTCAGTTTCTCTCTCCTGAATCTATGAAATTTGCTGTAGATAAAATCAAGCAAAGTGGTAATGACCTTGTAATACTTACCGAGCGAGGAACTATGTTAGGCTATACAGATTTGGTGGTGGATATGCGCGGCATTCCGGAGATGAAAAAAAATAATGTACCTGTAGTAATGGACGTAACTCATTCACTGCAGCAGCCTAATCAATCATCAGGAGTTACCGGTGGTAAACCTGAATTAATTACAACTATTGCACGAGCAGCCATTGCTTCAGGGGCCGATGGTATATTTATTGAAACCCATCCCGAGCCTGCGAAGGCTCTGAGTGATGGGGCCAATATGCTTAGATTGGATTTGTTGGAAGAACTACTTCACTCATTGCTCAAAGTTTATAAAGCAGTTCACTAATTAGATGAAATATTATACCTTTGAACTAATAAATAAACTGCAACCGCTAAAGCTCCACCCCTAGTCATGAAGCAAAAACCCCTGTTGTTTGTTGTTATCTCCATAATCCATCTGATTGGGCAACTGGTGGCTAATGATTGGATAGTCTGGTTCACTCGTCCATTGTTAATGCCGGCACTGTTGTGGTGGTTTATTTCGCAGATAAACAAACCCTATACCTTTGTTCAGAAACGCATAATATCGGCACTGGTACTTGCAACAGCAGGAGATACCACTGCCATGCTGGCATCATTCAGCGAATGGTTTTTTTTGGCTGACCTGATTTTTTACTTCTTCATGAATGCGATGTATGTTATGATATTTCTTTCCATCATCAATTTCCAAAAAGTTTCGAGGTATTATTTGATTTCAGCAATAATATTTTTTATCCTTTATGGAATTATTCTCCTGAATTATCTGGGACCTCATTTAGGGTGGTTAACAATTCCTGTTCTCTTATATGCTTCTATAGTCACACTATCCATTATTACCAGTGCGCTTACTATGTCGAAGTTGGCCATACCGGCATTTCTTACATTAATCACCGGCACCCTATTATATTTGACCTCTGACACCCTCATTGCAACAAATAAATTTGTTTCACCAATTCCATTTTCAGGATTCTGGGGGTTACTGACCTATATCCTTGCACAATATTTAATTGTAAAAGTTATGAGCGAATATAGAGAGGAAGCTGAGTAAACTTTAGTTCTCAGAAACAATATCCCAATCCTGTTTCAAGGAAATCAGCCTGACCTAAATTAGTTTTAATATAAACACCGGCATAAAAATTTGACCCGGTATGAATCACAGCATCTTTGAGATAATACTGAAATCCCAGTCGTGCCGTTATCCAGCCTTTAAGCTCCGTTTTAAAGCCTTCGTTCTTCTCAACTTTTATTCTTTTGTGATAAGTCGGATTGTAAACATACACTCCACCATTTACAAGCATACTGAAATGACCAAACAAAAACTCATTGCCAATAACCGTTTGAATGGCAACAGAGCGCCAATGCTCACTTTTATCATATAATTTCTGACTGGTGATATAATCATAAACTCCTGCATTATACCAGCCTTCAATGCCTGCATGAAACTTATTTACTGGAGACCAATAATGTGTGGCATACATTGCTGCCAGATAAATCGGATACCGTGGCCCGTTTACAGGAAAGGTGCTTGCGCCCTGCTCATTTTGTCCTATTGCTAATCGCAGCTGATAGTGAATGCGCCTATCGCGTTCGAGATTTTTTCCTCCTAACAGAAATGATGCAGGTTGAATATGATATCTTACACCTGCTGAAATAACAGGCAAATTAATTCCGAGGTTGGGAAGCTGATAATGCGAATTGGAGCAATGATATACTCCTCCATTCAACTGAACAGACCAAAATGGAGAAATATAATATCGGAGAAGAATTCTTGCAGAAGCATTAAATGTAAAAGTTGACCCTATGAGAGTGTTTTCTGGATTATCATTTAAGTCATAGTGTTTGGTAAATCCGGCTACTCCAAACCCTGCTACTGTTTCGGCATACCATTTATCATTCAACCTGAATGGAAATTCAAGGCGATAAAGCCCTCCTATCATATTTCCTAAGACAGATGTGTTACCTAATCTGCCGTAGTTCAACTCAAAAGATGCCACCGGAAAACGGTAATAAGGATGCCATGCTTTGGTGCCATTCAATCTGCTTCCAATAATCAGGCTTTGTACTATTGCCGCATTACGTTCAGGAAATACAGGGTAATTTTTTACAATCTTTCCGATACTGAGGTTATACTCCACAAATGCAGGACTACGCAAAGACTGCGAAAATGCCTTAGCCGCTATCAGAATAAAAATCAAAGACCAAATGTATCTCAACTGCAAAGTCAATCTTTCATTGATTTAATAATATTCACAAAGCTTCTCGATTTAAGCGAAGCTCCTCCTATGAGTCCGCCATCAATATCTTCCAGTGCAAAGAGTTCGGCAGCATTACTTTCATTACAACTTCCTCCGTATAATAGGCTGCATTGCTCAGCCACCTGAGGGGTGAATGATTTTGCAATACATCCTCGGATATAATGATGCATTTCCTGAGCCTGAGCAGGTGTGGCTGTCAGCCCTGTACCAATGGCCCAAACGGGTTCATAGGCAATAATACATTTAGAAAATTCATCGGCTGAAAGTTTAAAAATACTGTTGTTTAATTGTTCTTCTGCCACTTTGAAATGTATTGCCTGCTCTCTTTGTTCCTTTGTTTCGCCAATGCAAAAAATAACAGAAAGATTATTGGCTAATGCCATTTGCACTTTTTTAAGTAACAAATCGTCCTGCTCTTTAAATATTGTTCTGCGCTCACTGTGACCAATGATTACATAAGCTGCACCGCATGAAGCAATCATTGCTGCTGAAACCTCCCCTGTAAACGCTCCTGAATTTTCTGAAGAACAATTTTGTGCTGAAATTTTAATATTGGTTTGCTCAGTAAGTTTATTTACCGTAGGGATAAAAGGAAATGGCGGTGCGAGAATAACTACCGTATTGCCATTCAGCTCATCTTTTGCCATTGCCACAATTTCAGAGGTAAGCTTGCAGGCATCATCATAGGTTCCATTCATTTTCCAGTTGCCTGCTACAATTTTTTTTCGTTTCATATCTGTATGTTTGTTTACTAAAATATTCAGTCATTTTAATCTCCTGAAACAGGAATTGTATCACGAAGAGAATCTGCTTCAAATAGATGATAGTTTCTAATTCGGAGTGAGTCTGCCACTAGTGAGTCCATAGCCAGTGAATCAGTCATTGACAAATCATAATCTTCCATATCGCAATAATATTCCTTCTTAATACGTGTGTTTGGCTTCACAAATTTGCCCGGTACTACTCCACTTTCCGAATCTTTGTATGCTTTCTCCATCATTTTTGCAAAAATAGGCAAAGCCAGTCTCGAACCTTGTCCTGAAGCGCCTCTGAAATGCACACTTCGATAAGGAGCACCTACCCACACTCCAGTAACCAAATCATGGGTGATGCCCATATACCATGCATCGGAATAGTTAGAAGTGGTTCCTGTTTTACCTGCTATTTCATTTCCTTTTGGAAATACATTGTAACCCCATAATGCTTGTGACGTTCCTCCCGGTTCCTGCAGTGTACCCTGAAGCATATACAACATCAACCATGCATTCTCTTCACTTATTACTTGAGTAAATGTTGGTTTAAATTCCTGAATAAGGCTTCCGTCATTGCTGTAAATGGATTTCACAAGTATGGGGTCCGTTTTTTTACCTCCATTGGCAAATGCAGCATAGGCACATACCATTTCATACACGTTCACATCGCTGGAGCCAAGGCAAATAGATGGCACCGTATCTAATGCACTTCGTATGCCCAAAAGATGCGCATATTCCACTACCGTTTCCCAACCAACATCTTCCGTAATTTGTGCCGTAATGGAATTAACAGACTGTGCCAGTGCGCGCCTTAATGTTTTGCTGGTATAGGTAAAACCTCCGGTGCTGTTTTTAGGTTCCCATACCTGATTACCTTCATATATAATTCGCACAGGAACATCATTCATTCTGGTGCATGGCGAAAAAGTATCTTCAATGGCGGCAAGATATGCAAATGGTTTAAAGGTGGAACCAGCCTGACGCTTAGATTGCCAAACATGATCGAACTTGAAATAATTATAATCTATTCCACCAACATAGGCTTTTATTTCACCGTTAACCGGATTTAGAGACATCATTCCTGTATTCAGAATTTTTGCATAATATTTTAGCGAATCCAGATATGAAAACATAGTGTCTTTACTTCCTGTATATGTAAAAACTTTCATCGGTCGCTTGATATTCAGTGCAACAGTTATAGAATCTTTGTTACCATCATACAATTTAGACAGTCGTTCGTAAACCGGAGTATAAACAATGGCTGATTCTGCGAAATTTTTAATTTCATTACCCTTGTCATCACGCCAGGGTGATTGCTGCCGCCACTGTTCATCAAATTGTTTCTGATTTTTTTTCATTTGTTCTGCAACTGCTTGTTGTGCGTATAATTGCAGATGTGAGTTTATAGTTGTATAAATTTTCAGCCCGTCTTCAAAAATATTCAATCCTTTGGATTCGCACTCTGACTTGACTATGCGATAAACTAATTGTTTCAGGTAAGAATCACTGGTTCCGGGATTATTTTTAGCTCTGTTTAATTTCAGTGGTAGCTGCATGACAGAATCAGCTACTTGCTGTGAAATAAATCCATACTTTTTCATCTGCGACAGCACCACATTTCTTCTGTCTCTGGAACGCTTTTTATTGGTAAGCGGATTATACGAACTCGTAGCCTTCAGCAATCCGATTAAAGTGGCACTTTCTTCAAGGTTCAATTGTGAAGGCTGCTTACTGAAATAATTCTGAGCAGCTACTTTTATCCCATACCAGTTATTCCCGAAATCTACAGTATTGAAATACATTTCGAGAATTTCATCCTTCGAATAAAAAACCTCGAGCTTCAATGATGTAATCCATTCTTTGGTTTTACTGATGATGGTATTTAAGAAAGGCACATGCTGAAGTAGTCCCTGATTTTTACGCTTGCGGATATTATACATATTCTTGGCCAACTGCTGAGTAATGGTACTGGCACCACGTTCGTCACCACGAGTTGTAGAGTAAATGCCTCCGGCAAGTGCAAACAAATCCAAACCATGATGCTGATAAAATCTGACGTCTTCAGTTGCTACCAATGCATCAACAGCATTCTTGGAAATTGCTGAAAACTGCACCGGTGTACGGTTTTCATTATAAAATTTACCTAAAAGAACACTGTCTTCCGTATAAATCTCTGTTGCAATAGCCACCTGTGGGTTTCTTACATCACTCAGTTTAGGCATGTATCCGAATAACCAAAGAAAATTGATATGAAGAGCAATTACATAATAAACAACAAGCATCAGCAGCTTAGCAAGCCATCTTAAATATCTATTCTTTACAGAATTAAGATAAGAGAAGGTAAAAACGGATTTCAACAATAAAATCGTCTTATGCAAAAAATACCGGATGTTGTTCATTCAATAATATTCAGTTGCCAAAAATAAGAGTTCACACATTATTTACTTAGTAAATGTGAAATGCAAATAAATTCATTTTATTTTTGCAACTTAACATCTATAAGAAATGGCTGATCGCAATGCTTTTATTGAAGTGATGAATGCCGGATACACCTTTAAAGGTGACAGCATTATTCTTGGTGCCCCAATACTGGACAAAGAACCCATAACAGGAAGTTTTATCAAAGCTCCGCTGAGAATGTTTAACCGTCATGGATTGATTGCAGGAGCCACCGGAACGGGAAAAACAAAAACAATGCAAGGCATTGCTGAGTCTCTGTCGCAAAAAGGTGTTTCCTGCTTACTTATGGATGTCAAAGGCGATTTGAGTGGGCTTGCTGCTGCCGCCTCACCAAACCCTAAAATAGATGAGCGCTATCAAAAATTAGGACTTACCTGGAAATCACAAAAATTTCCGGTAGAATTTTTATCGCTTTCCGATGAAAAAGGAGTTCGATTAAGAGCTACAGTTTCGGAATTCGGCCCCGTTTTGTTTTCCAAAATTCTTGAGTTGAACGACACACAACAAGGTGTAGTTTCGCTGGTTTTCAAATATTGCGATGACAATAAACTTCCTCTTCTCGATTTACAGGATTTTAAAAAGACACTGCAATATCTGACCAATGAAGGGAAAGATGAAATTAAAAATGAATACGGAGCTATCAGCACCGCATCCGTATCCACAATCATTCGAAAAGTAATAGAAATAGAGCAACAGGGAGCTACCAAATTCTTTGGTGAAAAATCGTTCGAGGTAGAAGATCTCATGGGTCTTGACGAAAACGGTTTAGGAAAACTCAATATCATCAGGCTTGTTGACATTCAGGATAAACCTAAGTTATTTTCGACCTTTATGCTGAGCCTGCTTGCCGAAGTGTACAGCACCTTTCCTGAAGTAGGCGACCCTGATGCACCACGACTTGTAATTTTTATTGATGAAGCACATCTCGTTTTTAATAATGCTTCCAAAGTTTTACTTAATCAGATTGAAACTATAATAAAACTTATCCGATCCAAGGGTGTTGGAGTGTTTTTTGTTACTCAGTCACCTGAAGATGTTCCTTCCTCAGTGCTTGCTCAGTTAGGCATGAAAGTTCAGCATGCATTTCGTGTGTTTACAGCCAATGACAGAAAAGCATTGAAGCTTGTTGCTGAAAATTATCCGTTATCTGCATATTACAAAACTGATGAAATGCTCACTCAACTTGGAATTGGTGAAGCAGCCATTACCGTCCTCAACGAAAAAGGTGTGCCTACGCCCCTTGCCCATACCTTACTCATATCGCCAGCCTCGCGCATGGACATACTCACACCTTCTGAAATTGATGGTGTGATATCCGAATCGAAATTAGTTATAAAGTACAACGAGAATATTGACCGTGAAAGCGCTTTCGAGATATTATCAAAAAAAATTGAAACACATACCACTGAAGTTGCTGCTGAAAAAACAACCAAACAAGACAAAGAAGAGCCCGGAATGCTGGAGCAGGCAGTAAACAGTACTACAGGAAGGCAGATTATGAGAACCGTATCACGAGAGCTTACCAGAGGATTGCTTGGTGTTTTGGGCATAGGCGCTACGCGAAGAAAAAAATCGGGATGGTTTTAAAGAGTTCTGCTAACTATGATTAACAATACACCCAATCGTTACTCTTTCATTTCAACAATTCAAATTTCAGAATTTTTAAAAAGAGAAGTACGCGTTGATTTTTATTTCCCTTCCAAATACCCGAGAAACTGCCGCCTCCTAATACTTAATGATGGGCAGGATGCCGAACAGTTGTTACTGAGGCCTACACTCGACCAATTAATTTCTGCACATAAAATTCAGCCTGTTATAGTAGTGGCTGTGCATGCCGCAGATAAAAGAATGCTGGAGTATGGAATTGCATCAAAAGCTGATTATCTTAAACGTGGCAGACTGGCAAAATTTTACACAAGGTTTATAATTGAAGAATTGATTCCACTAACAGAGCAACTCCTTCAGTTGCGGATATCACCTGCCAAAACAGCAATAGCAGGCTGTTCATTAGGAGGTCTTACCGCTTTTGATATTGCATGGCATCATCCTGAAAAATTTGGTATCACCGGAGTGTTCAGCGGATCGTTCTGGTGGCGCAAAAAAGATTATGCTGACGGATATACGGATAATGACAGAATCATGCATGACATTGTTCGCAAAACAAAGGTTAAACCGGATATCCGTTGCTGGATTCAAACCGGCACGGATGATGAAACTGCCGACAGGAATCATAATGGAGTCATTGACTCTATTGACGACTCATTAGACCTTATTTCAGAGATGAAAAAGAAAGGTTTCCTTGCCAAAGATATTCAGTATGTTGAAATTGAAAATGGAAAACATGATCAGCAAACATGGGCAAAGGCACTCCCCCAGTTTCTGCAATGGGCATTCGGCAACAGAAAAAAAGTGGATATTTACTAAGTAACGTTATGCAATGTTAAATTGCAGTTACTTCCAGAGCCAGCTTTTTCAAATCAATACCGTCAAAAGTTCCTGAGCTCATCATCAACAAAACAGACTTCGCATATTCCCTACCCGTCAGATATTTCTTTAATTCAGCAGAGTCGGTAAATATTTTTAAATCTTCTCTTTGAAATGCTGCTTTTGCCATTTCCTCAGTAATTGGCTTTAGCCTTTTGTGCTCTATGGTTTTAGGATTGAAATAAACGATTGCTTCATCAGCCTCATCCATGGAATGAGCATATTCATTCAAAAAATTCTCATTCAAACTGCTGAACGTATGCAACTCCATGCATGCTACAATCTCATGTTCAGGGTACTGTCTGCATACCGCTTCTACAGTAGCTTTTAACTTGGATGGTGAATGCGCAAAATCTTTATACACCGCCCTGTCATCAGTACGGGCCATCAGTTCCAAACGCTTTGCAGCACCTTTGAATGATGCGATAGCTGCATAAAAATCATCAGACTTTACTCCTATTGCCTCACAAACCAACCTGGCACCTTCTAAGTTCATAAGATTATGTTCGCCAAAAACATGTAGTTCTGTTTCTTCATTCACTGTCTCTTTGGTTTTCAGCAATGTTTTACCATTCCTTATTTCATGTGGCGGAATAGTATATCCCTGCTTTTCTACTTTAACGGAAGGTTCTTCACACAATGCTTTAAGTACAGCATCATTGAGGCAATAAATAAGTTTGCCATCAGGTTCAATTTGATTAATAAATATCCTGAACTGCTCCACATAATTTTCGAAAGTAGGAAACACGTTTATGTGATCCCAGGCTATGCCACTCAGCAATGCAACATGTGGTTTGTACCAATGAAACTTAGGTCTTCGGTCAATTGGCGAGGTGAGATATTCATCGCCTTCAAGTATTATTACAGGCGCTTCCGCAGTAAGTTTAACCATTGTATCAAAACCTTCAAGTTGTGCTCCTACCATGTAGTCAAAACTTTTTCCTGTGTTTTTCAAAACATGTAAAATCATGGATGTAATGGTAGTTTTTCCGTGACTCCCGCCAATCACAACTCTAGTTTTGTTTTTAGATTGTTCGTATAAATACTCAGGATAAGAGTAAACTTTAATGCCCTGTTCTATTGCAGCCAGCAATTCAGGATTGTCGGCACGTGCATGCATTCCGAGAATTACAGCATCGGTATGTTTGTTAATTTTTTCAGGAAACCAACCTGTTTGCGCAGGCAAAATGCCGGCTTTTTCAAGCCTCGACTTTGCAGGCTCGGTAATTTCATCATCACTGCCTGAAATCTGATATCCTTTGTTATGCAATGCCAGAGCCAGATTATGCATGGCACTACCGGCAATAGCTATAAAATGTACTTTCATTAAGATGCTATTTAAAAGCTAAAATAGCTTTGGTATGATTTACTATGATGCTTGGCTGAAAGATTTATTAACGTAGTAGCTAACCTTCAGATAAAGCCGTTAATTAGCAGGATTAATTTAGTTTTGCAGCAAAATTTTCCGGATTTGCGAATTAAAATATTAGACCGCTACATTATCCTTAAATTCCTTGGAACTTTTCTGTTTTCCATAGGGCTGATAGTTGCCATAGCCGTGGTATTCGATATTTCTGAAAAGATGGACGACTTTATTGAACGTCAGGCTCCACTCAAAACCATTATTTTTGATTACTACTTCAACTTTATTCCGTATTTCGCCAACCGATTCAGCCCATTATTTGTATTTATTTCGGTAATCTTTGTTACTTCAAAAATGGCCTCTCAGACAGAAATAATTGCCATTCTGAACAGCGGAATCAGTTTCAATCGCTTTCTGAGACCTTACATGATAGGTGCAGCCGTTATTGCTCTTGCTACTTTCTTGCTGAACAACTGGGTAATTCCACATGCCAATAAAGGCAGACTTGAATTCGAAAATGTTTATGTTAGAAACCCTTTTGTATATCGAAACCGAAATATTCACCGCCAGATTAAACCCGGGCAATATCTCTATTTTGAGAGTTATGATAACAGAGCAAATACCGGTTTTTTATTCAGCCTTGAAAATTTTGATCACGGACAGCTGACATCAAAAGTCATGGCCGACAGAATAACCTGGAATCCTCAGTCAAAATCGTGGACATTGGAAAACTATACTATTCGCCATATTGACGGAATGAATGAACATCTGGTAAGAGGTATGCGAATGGATACTACACTTGCCATTAATCCGGAAGAATTCAACAGAAGGTTAAATTTTACGGAGGCGATGGACTATGGTGAATTAAATAATTTTATAAAGGAAGAGAAAATGCGTGGTTCCGAAACGCTGCCTTTTTATGAGGTTGAAAAATACAGGCGCAGTTCAGACCCTTTCGCAACATTTATACTCACACTTATCGGTGTTTCAATTTCAAGTAAAAAAGTCAGAGGCGGAATTGGATTGCAACTTGGAGCCGGCATCTTATTAAGTTTTACCTACATTATGTTTATGCAGGTAAGCACCACTTTTGCTACGAATGGCAATCTGCCCTCTATCATTGCTGTATGGATACCGAATATCATTTATGCTGCAATAGCATTTTACTTGTTACGTAAAGCACCAAAATAAAGCAATCCGGATGAAATTTCCGGATTGCTTTTTTCTGACTCTTAAAAATAAATTATTTTACCGTATCAGCCGGATAATCTTTTGGATTGAATGCCGTTTCTGGATGATTAATCCTGTAACGATAACCAATGATTGGAACAGCGATGGATTTTAAAGGTTTGTTGGAAGGCATCAGCCTGTAATATGCAATACGGTTTTCCATTGGCGATTTATCCACAAATGCATACGCACGCAACACATCAGAATTTCCGCTGGCTTTAACAGCTCCAATTTTGTAATATTCAATTGCATCTACTGAACGCTCCACAATGAAAGAATCAATATCTGTTTCGCGTGATGTAAACCAACTAACCATTACATGTTGCTCTCTGGCTTCTGCCTGAAATGCTAGTAACGAAACAGGCAACTGCTGCACATGCGTTGTGCTGCGGATGATAAAATTATCCAGAATGGTTTTATCGGTTCCTCCTCCATTCATATTTCTGCCGATGATTATATTATCCGAAGACTTCCAGAACATCGAACGTTCTTTGGGGCCTTGATAATTCCACACCACTACACCATCAACCATGATTTCACCTTTTCCTGAATTTGGGTCATAAGAAAAGCGATAAGTACGAAACTCATCATCTTTTAACAGCTCGTAACCTACCGTTTCATTTACGGAGTAACTTCTGCCCTTTTCCAGATTTACTTTGTAGGCAATGGCGAGCTTTCCATTCTTCATTCCGAAATTAAAATATCGACCTCGGCTCACAAAGTCGCAATTATCATCTAACCTTTTGTAATCAAAACTTACATCTATGCCATCAGCGTTGAAGTAATTGTCAGTGGGAATGACCATATCAATTCCATCTTTTGACTTACCAGCGCTGAGCCCATTCGTACCTTCTACACCTTCTGACATTACTGCTGCAAATGAACTTATTCTTATAGCATCAGGCCCCTTGCTTGCTTTGGTAGGGTCATCACCATTCCAGTCGAATGCAAGTATCACTTCACCATTATTTACATCATATCCAAGCATCATATTCGACAGAGCTCCCGCTCGGGAATCGGTAACATTGGATGTATTCATTACTACCGTAAGATACACTGCCAGTCCTAATATTGATGATCCTGCTGTTACGAAAATTGCTTTATGCATGAGCGACATCTTCTGCCGCTGACGTAATCTGATTCTTTTTGCCATAAAATAAAAGTTGTTAATGAACCTAAGACTTATACTTCAGGTTAGTGCTAATAGTTTTATAAAAAACTCAACTACTTTCTGCTATTTCTTACAAAATTCAGCGATGAATGAGTTTTTTGAATACTGAACTTTTGAAACCTTTTACCTCCAGCATATAGATTCCCGGAGCCAGACTAATATTTTCAGGCAAATTAAATTCATTGGAGCCGGATGTAGCCTGCTGCTGTGAATGGTAACAAATTTTGCCTTCTGCATTAATCATGGTTATATTGACAATGCCATTGTCAGGTGCACTGTAAAGTATGCGCAACGATTTTTCAAATGGATTGGGATATGCCGATTCTATTTTAAAATCCATTTTTGGTGATTCAGTGTCCGGAATCTGTTCCGGAGTTTTAACATCGCCTTTTCTGCTGAGCACAAACACACCATCTGCCTGAATATTCTTTATGGTTACCTTTTGCATTGATGCAGTGCTTTGTAAAACATCATTACTTACAATAGTCCATCTATTTTTAAACTTCAGCAACGATAGTTCATCACCGATAGTTACTCCATCAGGTAACTCATTTTTTGAAAATGAAATACTGATGTCTGCTTTAAAATCACTTTGAATACCAAACCATCTTTGCACCAATGAAACATCAGTAATATTTTTTGAATCAGAAATAACCGGTGTCACTCCAACTGGTGTTTTTTCAGACATAGGTTTGGAGAAATAATTATAAACACTGGCATCACCATCTTTTGAAGGTGTAATTTTCAGATTGCTAACCGTTATATCATCAGATGAAAAAGGTATGCTATATTCCTTCCCTGCCTGCATACTTTGCCACATTAAAACATCAGAAGAGCTTCGGCATTTTAAATAACCATTCGTGATGTTAATTGCATCCGTGCTTCCATTGTTCAAAACAAGTTTCTGATTATTCAAATCCAAATATCCATTTTGTATTACGAGCGAATTTCTGATGTTTATATTAGCTCCTGCCATTGCATTTCCGGTTACTTTTAATATACCATACTGATGAGATACTGAAGAAATGGTATTAAACCCGGTTATCAGTTGATCGTTACCTGCATACTCTATAATACTCTGTGGCTCCAAGAAATAATCCATATTCCCTTTTGAGTTAATTGCTCCTGTTTCAATAGTATTATACAGCCCTTCTTTTCTCGAAATTGATAAGGTGCCTTGCGATTGAACTAACATACCCGAATACAGATATTTTTTGTTCGAAATAATTTGTGCGTTGTCTAAAATCAATTTACCTGCCGGAGAGATGGTCAGAAAATTGTTAGCGCTGGAATTATAGCTACTCACCATGAAATTTCCATCTGTCATTTGAACGGTACAACCTTTAGCAATTATTTGTTTTACCTGATCTATGATGGCGACATTGCTGCGTTTATATTGAATAACTCCCTGTTTGGCAAAAATCAAATTACCAAAACAAGTTCCGCTTCCTGTGCCTGCACGTGTTATCAATGAGTTGCCATAAGCTTTGAATTCATCACCAAACAATTTAAGCGTATTGTTACTGCTTCCCTGTAAATTGTCATCAAAATTTAAAACTCCGTTGAGATGCTGAAATTTACCAAATACCGACATCCTAACAGAATCATAAGTTGCAGTAAGATTATTAGAGTGAAACATCAGTGTGCCGCCACTTTGTATGTAATCCCCCTGAAGAATTGCATCCACCATGCCGCTATTGTTTTTGAGCATCAGTAACCCTGAAGAAATCATCATCTTTTTACTGAAATTATACGTGCTGATTCCGGGCATTTTAGAAAGACAGGTAGTGCCTCCGCTTACTACGAAGTCACCGGCAATATTCAATTTAACTGCATGGCTACCGTAATTAAAACTATTTGTCAAACCGTTGATAATTACATTGCCTTGAAAATTATTTTCTTCAGCACCCACACTACCACTGGAAGTAAACTCCGCAGCTGCAATCCCATCTAACTGCGTAATTCCGTTAACCGTTAAAAGTGATTTTGAGTTGCTGTATTTCCCCATAAGCGTAGTCAACCCATTTACTCTGAACTTATCTGTTGCGTTGGAAAAATTTACGGTGAGATTATTTTGCACTGTCAGTGTATTCTGAGCCCCTGACTCATTGCACCCATAAAAACAAATGAATATACCTCCATTAAGTTCCAGGTCATGTATTGTCATGTCTACCTTACCTGCCTTTACGGTTGATAAATTAAATATTCCTCTGAAATCACCATGCGTTTGCTTTAATTTTCCGCCAACAGTAAGTTGGGCATTACCCGTACCGATGTTTGCAACCCCTGCATTGTAAATTAATTCTACATTGCCCATATTCAAAAACCCTTTCTGCACATTGAGTTGAATATCTCCATCGCCATTAAAAATCCCATTAAGCTCGCCACCAATATTTGAAATGCTATCAACAGTAACTTTAAATGATGATGGATGTGTGCCGCTATGTAAATCCAAAACAGAGTTCATAGTGGCAAGCACTATGTTGCCGATTCTTGTATTCTTTATTTTTCCTGACTTGTCAAGCACTACCCAGCCGTCATCAATCGTGAGAGTTCCCTTTATCTCATGTGTTTCAAACTGGTTATCCTGATTCCATTCAAACAATGTATTTCCTACACGGGTATTGATAGTTACATTACCAAAATTTCCTGTAACAACAGATCCCAAAGGAACTGTTGTAAATGAATACCACTTTTTAATTATCAGTGTTGAAGTTGGAGCCAAAGATTCAGCAGATTGTGTAAACAAACTTGCTCCTGCTGATGTGTTGTCAGAAGGATTCCATGTAAAAACACCGGCAGATCCTATGGAGAAAACAGCATTTGTCAACATCTGAGTAATATCTCCACCATTCATATCCAGGCTTCCATTCACTGTAAGCTGACCATTTAAAGTAAGCTTCTTACCTGGTGCTAAAATATATTGCCCCTGTGCATTTATTGTAAGTGATTTGCAAATTGAATTAATATTTAGCTGAATCACATGACCTGATGAAATAGTTACATCATCAGCTGCAACAGGAACTCCTATGGGGCTCCACAAGGATGGATCAGACCAGTTGCCGGATGCTACAGTAGTTTTGTTTGCCGCATTAGCAAATAATGACTGAATAAGAATGACAATAATTAAACCAAGTCTCATCTTACTTCTCCTCCTTATTATTATCCGTGTTAATAATATTTCTCACTCTGGAGCCTTGTATAGTCTGTGCTTCAAAATCAGTTTTCAGTTCGGGCACATTAAAGTCAACGGGTTTTGCTGTTGCTGTAGCTGTAGTTGTTTTTGCTTTTGATTTTGTAGAGTTGGTAACTTGAAAAAATATAACAATCCCGGCAGTTAATATTGCAACAGCAGATGATACCACAAGTACCATCCTAAATGTTATTCGCATCTTTTGTCGCTGCCCAGTTCGCGCTCTATTACTGAACTTTCTTTTAGCCATTATGCTGTTTCCCCTTAGCCTTTATATGAAAAATATCAAAAAAGGTTGCATAAAAAAAGCCGCATTACGGTGCGGCTTCATAAAAAACATTTCAAAATCTATAAATTAACAAACATCAAATCATCTACATTTATTGAACCATTGTCGGCAAGTATAGCTGCGCGTTCCATAACAGCTTTCAGCTCTCTAATATTACCGGGCCATTCATATTCCAACATAAACTTGGCAGCTTCCTTCGAAAGGCTGGCTACAGGAGTTTTATTGGTCTGCGCATACTGTTCCAGAAAATGTTTAGCAAGTAATATCACATCATCACCTCTTTCTTTTAATGGAGGCAGATGAATCAGGAAGCCCTGAATACGATAAAATAAATCTTCTCTGAAACGTCCTTCTTTCACTTCCAAAGCCAGGTTTCGGTTGGTAGCTGCCACCATCCGGAAGTCAAGCTTTATGGTCTTATTGCTTCCGATACGTTGCACTTCCTTTTCCTGAAGCACTCGCAATAATTTTGCCTGAAGATTTAATGGCATCTCGCCAATTTCATCCAGAAATATTGTTCCGTCATTAGCCTCTTCAAACTTTCCGATCCTGCGTTCACGGGCATCCGTAAAAGCGCCTTTTTCATGCCCGAAAAGTTCACTTTCTATAAGCTCCTCAGGGATGGCACTCATATTTACTGTAACAAAATTTTTTCTTGCACGTGGTGAATTATAGTGAAGTGCTTTGGCAACAAGTTCCTTGCCTGTTCCGCTTTGCCCTGTCACCAGTACCATCATATTGCTTTTCTCAACTTTTTGTATCAGGCGCAACATTCTCAACACAGCATTGCTGTTGCCAAGTATGTTACTATACTTATGACGGTCAATAATCTGATCTTTGAGTAATTCATTCTCTCGTTTCAAAACTACATTCGCACTCAAATTGCTTATAGAGTTTTCCAGATTGATAAATAAATTATCATTCTTAATCAAGTAGTCTTGCGCACCGCTTTTGTAAGCATCCACTACCACTTCAAGGCTTTCCTGCCCTGAAACCAGCACACACATGATAGACGAATTATAACTTTTAATTTTACGCATCAACCCTACCCCATTCATGCCGGGAAGATGGTAATCAATTGTTACAATGTCGGGATTGAGATGCAGATTGTTCAGACAATCTTCTGCTGACTCAAAATGCTGAATCTCATAATTCGAATTTTTTGATAATGTCTGACGCATGAGCGTTACCATCATCGCATCATCTTCTACAATAAAAATCTTCGCCATAGTTATTTTTTTGTTTATGCTTCTTCTTGTTTTAACTCATTTTCGAGTTCGATACATGCCACTGCACACTGATCAGAAACTTTCTTTATCAGAGCTGCCATGTCGTCCAGATTTTTCAAATCCTTTGCATTCGTTTCAATTACCATAACATCTTGGTACGTCTCTTTTAAACCTACATAATTCAAAGAAGGTTTCATTTTATGGGCTGCTTGTCGTACTTTTTCCCAGTCTTTATCTTGTAAACCATCCTCAAGGTCAGTTACTGAGGTAGGAATATTGTTGACAAATAATTGCAGAAACTCTCTGATAAAGTCAGCATTCCCTCCTGACATTTCATTCAGGAATGAGAGATTAGTAAGCTTAACCATCTCTGTCTGTTTTTCTTCTATTACAATCGGTTCAGCTTTTCCTTCCTTACTTTCACCGGCATGAGCCTTACCTGACAATTCAATAATTTTATTTTTCACTTCTATCGGATCAAAAGGCTTAGAAACATAATCATTCATGCCATTGGCAAGACATTTTTCCTTCTCGCTCAGTGATGCATGTGCAGTCATAGCCAGAATGGGTATGTTTTGTTTTTTACCTTCCAGAGTGGTCCTTATTCTTTCAGTTGCTGCATACCCATTCAACTCGGGCATCTCTATATCCATCAGCACCACATCAAAGTCTGCAGCCTTAATTTTTTCTATCGCCTCAAGACCATTACATGCTTCGTCATGATCAAATCCCCAGTCTTTGATATGCTTATTAATAATTAAACGGTTAATTTCATTGTCTTCAACTACCAACAGGTTTATCTTTCCTGCAAAATCAATATGTTTTTCGGCAACTCCTTTTGCTTCCGTTTCTACTTCACCGGCTGCCGGTAGTGCAAATGGCATTTCAAAAATAAATGTAGTTCCCTTCTGAAGTACACTCTTGACTTGAATCTTACCATCCTGTAATTCAACAATTCGCTTAGCAATACTTAATCCAAGACCTGTTCCACCATATTTTCGAGTGATATCACTCCCTGCCTGCGAAAAAGAATCGAAAATGGTTGATAGCTTATCTTCGGCAATGCCGATACCGGTATCAGAAACCTGAAACTCAATGTTTGCAACACCATCAGCGGACGTAACAAGTTTTACATGCAAAGTAACTGCGCCTTTATGAGTGAACTTCACTGCATTACCCATGAGGTTATTTATCACCTGGCTAAGCCTAACAGGGTCGCCCTTTATCAGCTCGGGCAGTTTTGTATCATAATCTAATTTAATTTTTACTTCCTTGTCGGTAACACGTGCTTTAAATAACTCATTGATGGTATTCACCAATTCCTTTAAGTTAAAACAAACCACTTCAAATGTCATTTTCTCTGCTTCAATTTTTGAGAAGTCGAGAATATCATTAATAATTACGAGTAGATTATCAGCCGATTTTTTTATGGCATTCAAATAATGAGTTTGTTCCTTATCAAGATGTGATTGCTGAAGAATATTGGTAATTCCGAGAATACCATGAATAGGTGTTCGAATTTCATGACTCATATTGGCAAGAAACTGCTCTTTCATTTTCTGAGTCTCACTTGAAATGATTACTTGTTGCCTCAGCTCATCTTCCTGCTCTTTATGTCCGGTAATGTCTGTTGCTATTCCCATAACACCCGAAAGCATTCCATCATGATTGAATGAAGGAATGTAATGAACTTCAAAAAAACGACCCTCAAACTGAATATTTTCTTTCAACTCCTGCCCAAGTAATGCATTTTTTACATCTTTAAGTTTAACAGGGAGTTTACTCCAAACTTCAAAAACAGATTTTCCAAGCACATCATCTTCACAAAGGTTTAGCGTATTCATGGCTTGGCCTTTGAATAGCGTGAAAATGCCTGATTGATTTATACTAAACAATATAAGCTGCGATTTCGAAACAACTGCATTAAGTGTTCGTTCCGTCTGTAACAACACACTTTCCATACTGCTTTGCGATGATTTTGATGCCTTATTTCTTAATGCATCTTTTAATGCGCAGGCTATATTTTCCGGTGAAAGTGTGGCTTTCGATAAATAATCTACTGCACCGGCCTTCATTATTTCTACTACTATTTTTTCATCACCCAGTGCAGATATTACAATGACAGGTGCCTGACCTCCACGTTGAGCAAACTCCAGAATAAAATCATAACCTGTAAGACCTGTAAGATAATAGTCAATTATAAGCGCATCATATTCCTTACTCAGTGCTGCGTCCATTCCTTGTTCATACGTTTCAGCAATGGTTAAATCAGCATTAAATCCTGATGACTTTATTGCTCGTTTAATCGCAATTCTGTCAACAGCGTCATCATCAATCACCAATATATTTATTTTCTTTTCTGACATTATTATTTAATTAATCAGGTAAAACAGATAGATTCCAATATAAATTAAGTACGCCAACAGCCTCCACCAACTTATCAAACGAAACAGGTTTAATGATATACCCTGCTACATTCTTCTTATACGCTTCCAATCGGTCATGATCATCTTTAGATGTTGTCAGCATAAAAACACTAATGGTCTGCAACTCCTCATCCTGGCGAATAGCGCTCAGCAATTCAAGGCCATTCATCCTTGGCATGTTAATATCGAGCAAGATAATTTTGGGCATGGTATCATACTTCGGTTTTCCATTCAGCCCTTTCAAATGCTCATAAGCCTCTTCGCCATCACGAGCAATCAGCAGTGGGTTGGCAATCTTGTTTTTTGCAAATGCACGTTGCACAACCATACGATCAATGTCATCATCTTCAACAAGAAGAATACTGGGTAACACGTCATTCATCATACTCATACTGAATTTTAAATAAGTCTTATACTTTGATACAGATGAATGGTTACCCGCATTGACTAATGCTGATTCAGTGACATTGTAAGAATTTTTAATTTTCGTTAAAAAAAGAGTGAACTTTTACCGCTCGATAATGAAAACCGAAAGGCTCACATAAATAAATGTCGTCTTATGCAACAAAGCACAATTCGGCTGTGAATGAGCTTATAAGTTCAATGATGGGTTTTAAAATTTTCATGATGTTGATTTGATAATAAAAAAAGCCGCTGCGAACTTCTCCGCAGCGGCTTACATCCCCGTTTTATCTTAAATATTAATTCTGTATTTCAGTTTTCTTATTAACCGGAGTTTTGTCAGAAATGAGCCTGCGCATATAAATACCATTGGGCGTTTTTGACAAATCAACAACTATCCCTGAAGTATTTGTAGCTTTTTACTCGTAAACCAACGTGAGTGCAACCACGTTTTTCTAATAAAAAAAGCGAACTGAACAGTTCGCTTTTTTGTGCTTTATAAATGAAGTTATTTCACTCTTTCCACATAGGTTCCCGTGCGGGTATCAATTTTTATTTTCTCACCTTCGTTTACAAATAATGGAACCTGAACTACAGCTCCTGTTTCAAGAGTTGCCGCTTTTAACGTGTTAGTAGCTGTATCGCCTTTTACGCCAGGTTCGCTGTATGTAATAACTAACTCCACAAACGTTGGCGGTTCTGCAAGAATTGGGTTATCGCCTTCGAAAGCTATCTTCAGCATCATTTCCTCTTTCAGATATTTTGCGCCATCTCCAATCATCACTTCAGGAATATAATGTTGTTCAAATGTTTCACCATCCATCACCACCAAATTTTCGCCATCCTTATAAAGGTATTGCATTATTTTATATTCCACTCTTGCTACTTCAACAGACTCTCCTGCTCTGAAACGGTTTTCTGCAAGTTTTCCGTTTTTCAAATTGCGAAGTTTTGCCTGATAAAAAGCACGCAAGTTACCCGGAGTACGATGTTGGTATTCTACTACCTGATAAAGTTCACCATTGAAACGTATCACTGAGCCTATGCTTATATCTCCTGTATCTGCCATTTTCTGATTGTTTTATATTGTTAATTAAACAAAAACAGGCAACGAAATTTTAACCGATGCCTGTTTTGATTATTATAATTTACTGTTGTTATGCATTTTCAACAACATCGAAGTTTACCTTCGCTTTAATATCGCGGTGCAATGCCACTTCTGCAGTGTAAGTACCGGTTTTGCGGATATGTTCTTCAGGCATTGAGATTTGCTTTTTGTCAATGGCATAACCCATTTTCTTCAAAGTATCTGCAATGTTTTGTGAAGTTACCGAACCATACAACTTACCGTTTTCGCCAACTTTGGCATTGATAGTAAGTGTAACACCTGAAATAGCATCAGCAAGTTTTTCAGCATCACCTTTGATTTTAGCCATTTTATGTGCACGCTGTTTCATTGTTTCAGCATGTACTTTCATATTGGCTTCGCTGGCAATTACTGCATAACCGCGTGGTATCAGATAATTTAATCCGTATCCGTTTTTCACTTTTACGACCTCATCGGCATAACCGAGGTTCTTAATGTCTTGTTTTAAAATCACTTCCATATTAATTCCCTCCTTGTTATTTTAACAAATCACCTACATAAGGCATTAAAGCAAGATGACGTGCACGTTTAACGGCCTGACCAACTTTGCGCTGATATTTTAAAGAAGTACCTGTGATTCTGCGTGGCAATAATTTACCTTGCTCATTCACAAACTTCAGTAAGAAACCTGCATCTTTATAATCAATATACTTGATACCAAGTTTCTTGAAACGGCAGTATTTTTTCTTTGCTGTTTCTACCGCTACAGGGTTTAAATACCTGATTTCTCCTTGTTTTGAACTCATATTATTTTCCTCCTTTTATTTAGCAGCTTCTGTTTCAGATTCTTTCTTCTTCAACTCCGCATTCTTTCTTTTCTTTTCATTGTAAGCAACAGCGTGCTTATCGAGTGCAACAGTTAAGAATCGCATTACACGCTCATCGCGCTTGTATTCGATTTCCAACTTATTGATGAGTTCTCCGCTTGACTTAAACTCGATCAGATAATAGAAGCCCGTATTCTTCTTCTGTATTGAGTAGGCAAGCTTGCGTAATCCCCAATTGTTTTCGTGAACAATCTTGGCACCGTTATCGGTGAGGATTTTCCTGAATTTGTCAACCGCTTCATTCATTTGCTCATTGCTGAGTACGGGTGTTAAAATGAATACGGTTTCGTACTGATTTGACATTTGTTTATATATTATTTCAGTTTAATAGCCTATTTTTAAACGGACGGCAAAGATAGAAACTTATCCTTTTCATTAAAACAATTCTGCCATTTTTTATTCAACTTAATTTCGAAAGGCGGTTGAGATATTTTTCTTTAGAAATCCTATTCATTTATTTGTTACTCAAACTTTAGGCATCATGCTGATTATGTGCATTTTGCATGCATTACACTCTAGTCTTACACTAATCTATTGTAATAGCTTGATGGAAATGCAGGAATGCTTATTTCAACTTAACAAAATCGCCATATTCTGTCATTTGAGGTTGTATTCACCTCTTCCTATCGCCATTTTTAAATGGGATAATGATGATTTTTTGGCTTTACCCTGTATTTTCGCGACCTCAAATTATGGGAAAAGATAAACTCAGACGCTTTGCCGAAATGACAACCTTCCAAAGGGTCTTTCAGCCACAGGTAAATTACCACTCACCCGATCATGAGTTGAAAGGAAATTGGAATGAGAAAGTATTTCTTAATCATCATCCCATAGTTTTGGAAATTGGTTGTGGCAAAGGAGAATATACGGTGGGCCTTGCCCAACGATATCCTGAAAAAAATTTTATTGGCATAGATATTAAAGGCGCTCGTATATGGCGGGGCGCCAAAACCATCAATGACGAACAGATTTGCAATGCTGCCTTTTTACGCATCCGAATGGAAACCATTCAAAAGTTTTTCAACCTCAATGAAGTGAGTGAAATTTGGATTACGTTTCCTGATCCTCAACCGCGTGAGGCAAAAGAAAACAAACGATTAAGCTCCTTGCTTTTCTTAAAGCGATATGCCACCTTCTTAAAGCCTGATGGAATTATTCACTTGAAAACCGATAATTTTCAATTGTGGGAATATACCTGTAATTTGGCAAAGAACATCCATGCCAAGGTGATTGCAGCTACAAATGATTTATATAGCAGCACCGAGATTCCTATCAATCTTGATATCAAAACTGCGTATGAAAGAAAATATCTTTCAGAAGGCAAACCTATTTGTTATTTGGCATTTCGTCTGCCTGATGATTTCACTTCTGTTCAATCAACTGAAGAGCCTCATCAACTTCCCTGATTGCATTTGCCAAACGCCTTTTGCCAAGTCCTGATATAATCCGATACGGAATTCCAAAAGATTTCAGTTCTCTCTCGTAAATATCAAAAAGTTCTTTTCGTTTGTCAGGATGCTCTCTCATTGGGTCATATTCCCAGGGCATATCTATATCAGTAAGTAAATGCAGAAAATAACCCTGCTTTCTTAACGTATCAATAATCCAAGGTTCGGTTTTTCCAAACTTAAAATCACTCCACACCTTGATAACTACCAGATTGGTATCACAGATCAGTAAATGGTTTGCATTTTGCGCAACATCCTTCTCGTCTTTTAACTGCTGCAAAGCAATTTTTCCTAAATCATCATATTCATATTTGCGGCTTAGTTTTTCAAGATATGCTCTTGCTGCCTCGGGCACCCATTCTGTTTTGTAATGCTCGGCCAATTGTTTACTCAGTTCGGTTTTGCCTGTTGACTCAGGACCTATTATAGCAATTTTAATTATTTTCCTCATGGGCAATTAGGTGGTTCTGCCACTTGAAATATCCGATGATGGCCATGAGTAAATACACAAAAAACAATATGGCATAAAGTGGTAACCCTTTGTAAAGGTAAATTCCGATGTAAATAATATTAGCATCAATCCATACCAGCCAGTTTTCAATTTTCTTTTCGGCCATCATATATTGAGCAGCAAAACACAAACTTGTTGCTAACGCATCCCAATAAGGCACCGATGCTCCTGTGTATGTGTGGAAAAATGTGCCCATAACGATAGTGAGCACCACTACTCCGGCCAGCAATGCGAAAATCATTTTCTTACTTGCATTGGTAACAGGCATGTCAGCATCCGGTCTCTTACCTTGCAGCCATCGCGCCCATCCATAACTTAACAATGAAATATAAACCAACTGCTGAATGACATCAGAATATAAACTCTGATGATAAAATATGTACAACGACACACAAACATTAACCAAACTAACCGGAAAATAGATTATCTTTTCCTTAATGCCGAAATAAATTCCTGCTATTCCGAATACAAATCCAATCCATTCCACCAGCGGAATACCAAGAATGAGAAGAGAATCAAAGTTCACAGCTTATTTCTTTTTCAGGGTTTCATTAATTTCTTTTTTCGCTTCTGCAATTTCTGTCATAAGATTTGCATTGGTTTCAATTGCATTGCCAATTACCACAATGTCAGCACCGGCCAAATATATGTCTTTTGCTTTTTCAGCTGTACGAATTCCTCCGCCAACTATTAACGGCACTGTGATTTCGTTTCTCACCTCTTTTATCATTTTTTCAGATACTGTTCTTCTTGCACCGCTTCCTGCTTCGAGATAAATGAGTTTCATGCCCAGATATTCACCTGCAAGTGCTGTTGACATTGCAATTTCAATTCCGTCATGCGGAATGGGTTTAGTGTTGCTCACATACTGAACGGTGGTTACATTACCGCTGTCAATCAGAATATATCCTGTGGATATTACTTCTAAACCAAATTCTTTGATAGCAGGTGCACTGATTATATGTTGCCCTATGAGTAAATCAGGATTACGACCTGAAATAAGTGATAAATACAAAAGTGCATCAGCATGCTTGTCAACTTGTGAAGCATTCCCCGGGAAAATAATTACAGGAATATCCGTATGCTGTTTCAGAAGTTGTATGGTTTGATGAATGCTGCCATGCGTAATTACACTTCCACCTACAAAAAAATAATCCACTTCATGTGCTTTGGAATAATAGCAAAGTCTTTCAACCTGCTCTTTCTCCGCCTTATCAGGGTCTATCAATACAGCCAATTGCTTTCGGCCTTCATTAAACTTCCTCAGTATGTGGTTTTCGTAAATCATTTATCAATAGCGTTTGCTTTCAAAAGATTTCCGGCAATGTTATAGAAAATTTCAAATTCCGTAGTTTTATTCTCCATCATCAGTTGACCTTGTACGCAACCTTGGCGCTGAAGGTTAAATGGTAAAATTCTTAAATTGGCTTTAAAATCGAGTGATTTTTTACCATAGATTTTATACATCACTTCTTTAGCACTCCACACCACAAAGGTTTGGTGTACTTTATGGTCATCATTTCCAATAAAACTTACTTCATCTTCTCTTAAAAATTTAGAACTGATTTTTTCGATTCTGTCATCCATCATCTCCATATCAAATCCGCAATTGTTTGTTTTATGATACATCACTCCTACAAATCCGTGCGAATGTGAAATTGAAACAAAGCCTTCCGGCTCAGCAAGAAATGGTTTTCCATAAGCATCGTATCTGATTTCAAATCTTTTTTCAGGCAACATTTCATGAAGCAATAACCTCACTGCATACCACTCCGAGATTCTGCGCTGATGCGTATAATGTGGCGGTATTTTATAAAAGCCATAAAAGTTCAGCATCTGTTGTAACATGGCCGAATTTTCATTCAGAAACCATATTCCTATGATGCTGTCTTCATTTTTTATTATTTCTGTTAACGGCATAAATACTGCTTTGTTGGTAGTGCATTATTTTGTAAATTTGCGCAAAATTTTAAATAGTTAAATCATATATTTTAAAAAAATGTCAACAGCAACAGAAACAAAGTTGAAATATAAAGTAAAAGATATTTCACTTGCAGAATGGGGACGCAAAGAAATTAAACTGGCAGAAGCTGAAATGCCGGGATTAATGTCACTGCGTGCAGAATATGGAAAACAAAAACCATTAAAAGGCGCACGTATTGCAGGATGCCTTCACATGACCATTCAAACCGCAGTATTAATTGAAACTCTTAAAGAATTGGGTGCGGAAGTTACCTGGAGTTCATGCAATATTTTTTCGACTCAGGATCATGCTGCAGCGGCTATTGCTGCTGCCGGAATTCCGGTTTATGCTTGGAAAGGTATGAACAATGAAGAGTTTGACTGGTGTATTGAGCAAACATTGTTTGCTTTTGATGGTGGCCAGCCATTAAATATGATTCTTGATGATGGTGGTGACCTTACCAATATGGTATTTGATAAATACCCTGAGTTGATTAAAGGCATAAAAGGTTTAAGTGAAGAAACCACTACAGGTGTTCACCGCCTGTATGAGCGCATGAACAAAGGCACTCTTCCTATGCCTGCCATTAACGTGAATGACTCCGTAACAAAATCAAAATTCGACAACAAATATGGTTGCCGTGAATCATTGCAGGATGCAATACGCAGAGCTACCGACCTGATGCTTGCAGGAAAAGTAGCAGTAGTTGCCGGTTATGGTGATGTAGGAAAAGGCTCAGCTGAATCTCTTAGCAGTGCAGGTGTTCGTGTTATTGTAACAGAAATTGACCCTATTTGTGCATTACAAGCTGCCATGGAAGGTTATGAAGTTAAAACTATGGATAATGCCGTTAAAGAAGCTGATATTATTGTTACAGCTACCGGTAATCATAACATCATTATTGACCGCCACTTTAAAGCAATGAAGCATAATGCAGTGCTTTGCAACATCGGTCACTTCGATAACGAGATTGACATGGCATGGCTTAACCAAAACTATGGCAAAACAAAAGACACCATCAAACCTCAGGTAGATAAATATACCATTGATGGCAAAGACATCATTGTTCTTGCAGAAGGACGTTTGGTAAATTTGGGTTGCGCAACCGGACACCCATCATTTGTGATGAGTAATTCATTTACCAATCAAACATTGGCACAGTTGGAACTTTGGAATCATTCTGACAAATATGAAAACAAAGTTTATACCCTGCCTAAGCATTTGGATGAGAAAGTTGCTCGTTTACACCTTCAGAAAATTGGTGTTGAATTAGAAACCCTCACTCCAAGCCAGGCAGAATATATTGGTGTAAAAGTTGAAGGTCCGTTTAAACCGGAATATTATCGCTATTAAAATTTAATTTTCATAAAAGAAGCTGTCTCAAAAGGGCAGCTTCTTTTTTTTTGAAAAAAAAATCAAATTCCTAAATCCAGACTTCCCTGCGAATTGCCTTTAGTTTTTTTTGCCTTTTTCGGTGGTGCAGGCATTTCTATTACTTCCAGCATATTTTCATCTATAGGAACGAGCATGCTATCAGCGGATGCAGATGTTGTTGCAGCATCCAGCCATATCTTAAGTTTATCTTCTGTAAGTATCACAGGCATCCTGTCGTGAAATGGCTTCACTTTGTTATTAGGTTCAGTAGTAATGATGGCAAATGTTTTAATAATTTCTCCCGTTTGAGGATCTGCCCAATGATTATATATTCCTGCAAGATTCATGTATCGCCCTTTGGGATGTTTAAAAAAATAATTCTTGCCGCTATTACGATCTTTCTCATAAAATCCGGTTGCACAGACAATACATCGCTGTTTCATTGCCCACACTTTCTTCCATGTGGGTTTAATATTTAACGAATCAGACCTTGCGTTAAAATTTAAAGCCGATTGTTTGATTTCCTTTGCCCATGAAGGAAGAAATCCGAAGTAATAATATTCAGGCACCTGCGAATCTAATGGTATAACCACAGCCTCTGCACCCGGGTAAACTGAGGCAGGCTCAAAATCATCCAATGACGAAATGATTTTCCTTTCCATCAATGTAAGCGATGCCAGAGTATCCTCTTTTCCTATATCACGAATGCTTCGCTTAATACCTGTTCGCGTAAGCGCTTCATAGTTATAACACATGCCGTAAAATTAATATTAATTAATTTCAATTTCAATCTTTATCAACGCCTGAATATTTAAAATTAAAACTTACTTTTACCCTATCGAAAACAAACATTCAATTTCAGTTAAAATGAAAATCATCAAGTTTCTCTTGCTGTTTTGCGCTATCATTTTTCAGTTTAATGCTGCATCGGCTCAAACTATTACCGACTCCATACATGTATATCATTATTCGATAAACATTGACACTGTTGCATACACTCAGCAAACCTTAAGTGCCAACACCACTCTTCAGGTTGTATCAAAAATGAATACTGTTGCTACAGTAACGTTGGATCTTTTGGTCATGAATATTGATTCGGTTTACGATAGCAATGGTGCACTTGGTTTTTCTTATAACGATACTCTGTTAGTAGTGCAACTGCGAAATCCGATAAACATTCATGACACGGTTGAGTTTACAGTTGCATATCATGGCCATCCTCAGAAAGATGCTTCCGGTTTCGGTGGATTTTATTTCTCACCTACCATGGCATTTAATATGGGAGTAGGTTTTGCAGCCATTCCTCACAATCTGGGTAAAGTATGGTTTCCATGTGTTGATGTTTTTGATGATAAAAGCACTTACGATTTTCATGTGCGTACAATTGCCGGTCATAAAGCTTATTGTAATGGCTTTTTAAATGACTCCATTATTCACATTGATGGAACTATTACATGGCATTGGATAATGAACGAACCAATACCCACCTATCTGGCATGTATAGTTACAGGCCCTTATTTATCATGGACACGCAACTATTCAGGAATTCCTGTTGAAATTGCAGCCTTACCATCAGACACAGCAAATGTTGCAGCAACGTTTGTCAACCTTCCTTCAGCCATCAACACTTTTGTAGATTATTACGGTTCTTACCCTTTTAATAAAATTGGTTACTCCTTGGTTAATTTCACAGCAGGAGCAATGGAGCATGCTTCCAATATTGCTATTGGTCGTGCGTTTGTAAATGGCACACTCGGTTATGAAACATTGTGGGCACATGAACTCTCGCACATGTGGTGGGGCGACAAAGTAACTTGCAAAACCGATGCAGATATGTGGCTAAACGAAGGATGGGCATCTTTTAATGAAGCATTGTTTACTCAGGCACTTTACGGAAACACTGAATATAAAAATTGGATAAGAACCAATCATCGTAAAGTATTGCAGTTTGCTCATATCAATGATGGCTCCTATTTAGCACTGAATGCTGTTCCTTCAGATTACACCTATGGCACAACAGCTTATCAGAAAGGAGCAGATATTGTACATACACTTAGAAATTATCTGGGAGACTCCTTATTTAAAGTCGGTTCACAATTTTATCTTGACACCTTTGCCTATGGTAATGCATCAAGTGCTGACTTGCGTAATGCACTCACTTCAGCTACAGGAATAAATATGAACAGATTTTTTGATGATTGGGTTTTTACTCCCGGTTTCCCTCACTTTTCCATTGACTCTGTAGTGTATCTCCCCGGAGGTCTCGACCATTATTTTGTTTACACACGCCAACGCTCTAAGGGAAATCAGCATTTGTATGAAATGCCTGTAGAAATAACATTCAGCAACGGACAAAGTGATACTACCGTTACTATAGTTATAGACTCCACTACGAATGTGTTTCATATTCCTTTGATTATAGCCAATGCAACGTGGGTGGCATTAGACAGAAATGAAAAAATCAGTGATGCAATATCAGACTATGAACTAATGATAACATCCACAGGTAATCAGAATATGAAGGAAACCAATACCAATCTAAACGTTCAGACTTTGAGTGCTACACCTTCCACCATCAGAGTTGAACATAACTGGGTTGCACCCGATGGTTTCAAACAGAGTAATCCGGGAATCAGGCTAAGTGATTATCATTACTGGAAAGTGGATGGAATAATAAATCCGGGATTCCTTAGTAAAATAACTTTTCAGTACAATGGTTCATCAAGTACCAGTTCAGGGTATATTGATAACACACTGATAACAGGCAGTGAAGATAGCCTGGTACTTTTATTTAGAACATCGACTGCCGATGACTGGCACTATATATCTGCCACACATAATATGGGTTCTGCATGGGATAAAATTGGAACTTTTACGGTTGACACACTTCAAATTGGTGAATATGCACTTGGGTATAGAGATTTTACGGTAAACATTACCCAACCGGTAAAAACAGAAAAACTCCTCTCAGTCATACCTAACCCTGCTTATGACAGCTGTGTTATTACAGCTAAAATGAATTACAATCAGGAAGGAGTATTACAGTTACATGATTTAGACGGCAGAAAATTAAAAGAATGGAAGATAAAAGGCCAGAACAAACTGACGCTCAATTGTGCAGCGTTTAAAAATGGTGAATATATACTTCAGTTATTCTCTGACAATAATCTTAAAGATACAGTAAAAATAATTATTCACAAATAATCTGTTCGAGAGTGCTGATATAAAAGCATTTTTTATATTTGCATTTCGAAAAATAAAAATCAAATAAACATGAGAAAAATTTTACTTACAGCGGTTGCAGCAATATTCTCGCTGGCAACTCAGGCGCAGTGGATCAATCAGAATTTGATGCTTACTGCTTATGATGGCTATATGTTTGACGTAGAAACCGTCAATTCAAATGTAGCATGGGGTGCATTATGGAATGGCACTACCGGAGCAGCTACTCCTTACACTGCTGATTTTGCAAGAACTATTGACGGTGGAAATACCTGGACAATAGGAACTGTTACAGCAACTGCAGGCCTTGTGATTTCCAACATTTGGCCAATTGATGGCAACACTTGCTACGTTGCTATGTGTAATGTGAATGCTGGCGGGGGAGCCATCTACAAAACTACTGACGGAGGTGCTACATGGACAGCAAGTTCTACAGCAGCAATGTACACTCAAAGTACTTCATTTTGTAATGTAGTGTATTTTGCAGATGCTCAGAATGGTTTTGCACAAGGCGACCCTGTTGGAACAGGTGCTAACAAACGTTATGAGTTATGGACAACCTCTGATGCAGGAGCAAACTGGACTCAGGTTCCTGTTGCTAACATTCCTGCATTAACTAATGCCGGTGAATATGGTATTACCAATCTGTTTTCAGCTATTGGTGATGATATCTGGTTTGCTACAACTTATGGTGATGTTTACCACTCTTCAAATAAAGGTTTGAATTGGACAAAAAGTGCATCAGGTTTTCCAGCTAACGTGAATTCCGGAAACCGTCAGGATATTTCTAACATTGCGTTCAGCGATGCTATGCATGGAATGATTGTTCAGGTTAATTCAACTGGATATTTGATAAAATCTACTGCAGATGGTGGTGCTACTTGGACAAGTGTTACTCCTGTAGGAAATTTCTACCCAAATGATATTAGTGGTGTTCCGGGTACATCAATTTTTGTAAGCGGTTCTTCTAGCCAAACCTATGGATTTGGTTCATCTTACAGCCCTGATAATGGTGTTACATGGATCGACCTTGACAACAGCGCTTCACATACCTCATTCTCATTTGCAAACGATTCTACAGGTTTCGGTGGTGAATTTATTGCTGCAGGCAGCGTTGGCGGTGCATGGAAATTCTCCGGCACACTTGCTCCTGTTACTACTGTATCTTGTGGAGATCCAAGTATCAGCTCCGGAATTACTACCGTAAATAATATTGTAGTTTGTTTTGACAGTACATTATCAGTTACTACTAATGGAATATTAGCACCAACAGTTGGTACAGTTCATGGGTTCAGTTTAATTGTGTCAAGTGGTGACATTAGTGGCAGCACAAACCCTAACAGTACAGGTTTAGTAATTGGTGGAACAGGAACAATTCCGGCACTTTCAGGAAACAGTGTAACAAATTTAACCAATGACGGAAACATTTTCCCTGCCGGAGTTTACTATTTCACTCCTACGGTTTATGGTAATGCTACAGGAAGCGGAAGCATTTTTAACCTCACTCTTGATCCTAACTGTACTTATACAGGAGCTTCTGTAATGGTGACATTATTAGCCCAAGGTACTGCTTGCCCAACTTCAGTAAAAAATCTGAATAACACTTCATTTGATGTAACAGGAATTTATCCTGTACCTGTGAAAAACATACTTAACATGGTAATTGCAGCTGAAAAAACTACTGTTACTGATGTTACCGTAAATGATATAACAGGACGTGTTGTTATGAATCAGACTTTCAATTTACAGAATGGCAATAACACTGTATCTTTAGATGTGAACAAATTGTCTGCAGGTATCTATTCAGTAACTGTAAACAATGGAAACACTCAAATCACTAAGAAATTTGTGAAAGAGTAATTACCTCTTTACAACTAAAATAAAAAAGGCTGCTTAGGCAGCCTTTTTTATTTTGCTTTTATAAGTTTCTTATAAACAGGTAAAGTATATTCTGATGCAACACTAATTCCGTAAACGCCATTGCTTAAATGTGAGGCATCAATCCTTACAAATTGATCTACTCCTTTTGATTGAAGAATCACTTTTCCGGTAATATCTGTAAGAACTAAATTATATGCTGTAACCTTAGGAAGTCTAATATCAATATATTCTACAAAAGGGTTGGGAAAAACCTGTATAGCATCCTTTAAAAAATCAGCTTCAGCATAACCGGTTGTACTGTAACTGTACTTTGCAAAATACCCATCACGCAAGCCTGCACTTGTAAGATAATTAACCCCCGCAGCAGGATTAAAATCTACTGTTTGCTCAAAACCTCCTGCTATATAAATTGAATTCGCTCTGTCAACAACTGCATTTCTGACAAAATCAAATCCTGCTCCTCCGCAACGAAATGCATTCAGATAATTACCATAGCTATCGTAATGTGCAACAAATACGTCTGCCAATCCACTTGATGTGAGTGAAGCAACCGTAGTTGCCGGATCAAAATCAGCAGTATTAGAAAAATATCCTGTTAACAAAACGGTACCGTCTTTCATTTCATGGATGGCATACCCCACGTCCATTCCACTCCCTCCTACACGCTTCGCGTATATAAATGCTCCACTACCGGAATATTTTGCAAAATATGCATCATAAGCTCCTTGAGAAAGTAAAACAACAGTGGCAGTTCCCGGATCGAAGTCGACATTGCCGGTAAACATCCCACTGGTGAGTATATTATTGTTACTGTCCATGCTTATGCCAAAAGGAATGCAACCTTTCAGCGCAAATGACCAATTGTAATTACCGGCTCCACTGAATGAAATCATGAATGCCGTAGTCCCATCCGCAAATAAAGTATCTGAAGAATTCAAAATCAAGGTATCATTAAATGTCCCTATTACATAGGTTGTTCCATTCACATCAGCAGTTATATTTTGTGCATACTCAGCTCCTTTTCCTCCAAAAGAATAAACCCACAATAAATTCCCATCAGGAATAAATTTCCCAACTGCTACATCTGTCTGGCCATTACCATAAAGTCCTGTCTGTGTTAAACCATTATCTAAGTAAGCACTGTCGGCAAATGCTCCTGAAAAAACAATCAGGTAATTTTTATAATCAATTTTATAAACGATATCACTACCATTACCTCCCAGAGCACGAACCCAGAGAAACATACCCGTAGAATCATATTTTGCAATAAACCCATCAGCACCGCCATGACTATTTAAAATATACGGCACTCCACCGGTATTAAAATCTGCTCCGTTATCAAATATTCCACATAAGTAAATATTTCCATATTCATCCACTGCAGGGTCGGAGTAAGTAAACTCCTCTCCTTGCCCACCAATAGTTATTGCCCACTTATAATTTCCTACACTGTCATATTTAGCGAGAAAAATGTCATTTCCGCCATGGCTTGTAAGATTTTGCACTGATGCCGAAGGGTCAAAATCTGCAGTACCTGAAAAATAGCCACATACTATTATATTACTGCTGCTGTCAATGGCTATTCCCATTGCATTTTCAAATTGTGTTCCTCCTACTCTTTTGGCAAAGTTGAACACCTGACCGAAGGAGAATTGAGAAACAATAAGCAGGCAAAAAATTATGCTGTTGCGTTTAATCATAAACACAAAGTAAAACAATTATAAACCATAAAGGCGCCAAAAAAGAATCACCTGCCACAAAAAAGTAAACGCCCCTTTGGGAGGCGTTTACTTTATCATTAAACAACAAAAACTTAACAACACATATCCATTCCCTAAAGGAAAAATATGAACAACAAAAAATACATTAATACGGACTTTCTAATCCTTTTTCATGCTTTGTCTGTTTAAAATCATCTTTGGAAACAGCATCTTTCTTGCCCAGATAACTCCATTTAATAGCTGCACTATACTTATTGAATGTGTTATTGATATCCTTCAGTTTGGCATTATTTATTTTATCCGAAAATGTTTCATCCATCTTCCATGAGCCTGCTGCTTCACTCCTGCCCAATGCTCCTGATTGCGTTTCTGATGTTTCTAATTTCTGATAATAATTGGTCAGGAATTTCTGACGCATATCTTTCAATTCTTTTTCTGTAAAGCCATATTTTTTAACCGAATCAATGATGGATACCATCACACTTAAAGCTGCTTTAGGATCGGTGGTTGTAATATAAACAAAAGAATAAGGGGAACTGATTGCTGAACTGTTATATCCTGCAGCAGGTGCGTATGATAAACTTCGTTTTGTGCGTAGTTCAACAAAATAACGATCATAAAGCATTCTCATTGCCAGGTTGATTTGTACACCTTCATCTGAGTTGGGCGATGGCGCACTCATTATTCCCATTAAATAGTTGGTTGCTATATCTCGATCTACAATCACTTCGCTGCCTTTGGTGATTAATAGTTTATTCTCAACTACCGGCTGCGTACCAACCGGTAATTTTGATAAAGTTTGGCGTACAAGACCCACAATATCATTCTCAGTAAGGTCACCCACAACCACTAAATACGCTCGTCCCTTTGTAACAACATCTTTATAATGTTTCTTTACATCGTCAAGAGTAAGTTTCTCAAGACTGCCAACCGAACCATCAGGCATTTTTGCATAATTACGTCCTTTAAAAGTTTCTTCCATTGCAATAATGTTAAGTGAACCATCAGCCTCTGATTCGCTTTGCTTTGCTGCTGAAAGAGCCTTTTCCTTTTCCAAATCAAACTCCTTAGAGTCGAAAGCTGGTGACATTACTGCATCGGCAAATAAGTTCCACGATTCATTCCAAAAAGGTTTAAGGCATGTCATGCTCATGTTTCCATAATCCAGAGAAGTCATTGAGCTAAAACTTGTACCGATTTTTTCGGCAGCATCATTAAACGCAACCTTGTCCATTTTTTTAGTTCCACCATTCATAGCCATAGAAAATGCCAGATTTTCTACTCCTTCTTTATCCTTTGTATAGTTTGCAGTACCGCCTTTTATATACAAACGAACACTTATTACTTCCTTCGGAGTGTGTCTGAAAATTACTTTTAATCCGTCCACATTTATTTCTTTCGTGGCTTGCGACCATGCTGCATTGCATATAAACACAGCAACTATTGAAGTGATTATGTATTTCAATTTCATTTGATTTTCTTATTTAAGTTATTTTAAAATATCTTCAGCCTTCTCTATACCCAATTTCTCTTTCATTACTGGCGACAATAATAAACCTGTTACTGAAGGTTGATTCTTAATGTATTTGTCCACATAAGCTTTTATATCTTCTCTTGTAACCTTTTTTATCATGTCGTTATAGCTTGTATAGTAATCTATACTTGCTGAAGCCCACCAGAAAGTTACAGTGTGCACAAAGTCTGATGTCTTTTCCTTTGAATAGATGTCGTCCATAATCAATTTATTCTTTGCTGTCTCCAATTGTTCATCAGTAAAATAATCAGGTGCATCGAATCTTGAAATCTGTTGTAAAAGTTTAGCATAAAAACTTTTTAATTTCATCGGATTAGGTACAACAAACATTTGTATGGGGCCGGTGTATTTACAAGTTTGATAACCAAGCATTGCCTGCAAAGCATATCCGCTGTCCACCAGTGATTTCTGAAACTCAGAGGAAGTAAGTCCTAATATAGTACTGAAAACGTCAGCTGCATAAGTGGATTTAATATCATTTCTTGTGTCAGGTCCATGGTAACCCATCGTAAGAATTGGCATCTTGGAATTTTTGTCCAGCGTTAAAAACTTAATATCGCCCTTTAAGGGTTCAAACTCAGGGATAGGCCATTTCTGAAATGGATCGAAATCACATGGCTTCCAGTCACCGAAAACTGAAGTAGTTTTATTAAACACTTCATCATGCTTTACATCACCTGCTATTACTAATATGGAGTTGTTAGGGTAATAATATTTATCTTTAATCACATTCATCTTTGCGGCTGTTGCTGTAAGAATTACATCGTGTAGTCCTATTGGATTTTTGCGATAATAATTCTGCCCCCACATTTGATGATCAAAATCCTGACTTAGAAAAAAAGCAGGATTAGATTCAGCACGTTGAAACTCTCCGTCAACAACTGGGTTTTCATTCTTCATTTCTGTTTCTAAGAACAAAGGGTATCTGATTGCATTGTTCATAAACTCCAGACCCTCATCTATCAGTTTGTTGCTAAGAGTGAAAAAATAATTTACTCTTTCATTGGACGTTGTTCCGTTAAATGAAATTCCCAATTCATTTACTCGTTCAAGAAATTTTTCCTGTGATGGAATGGCTTTGTTCGCTTTAAAAAACATGTGCTCATACAGGTGCGACAATCCATTATAGGCAGAGTCTTCTGTAAATGATCCGTTCTTTACACATATTTCAATCGTTACTAATGGAACTGAATTATCTTCAATCACCAACACTTCAAGTCCGTTAGGCATTTTTTTCATAAAGAAATTAGACGGAAGATTTTTTTGTGCTACTGCCGATATTGAGAATAATATCGCTCCAACACCTGTAAGAATTTGTTTTAACATTTGAGTTTTAATTTTTCAAGTACAAATAAAATAAGTTAATACCGGTTAAAAGGTTAACAATACGTTATGATTAACTTTTTCAAATTTAATCCGCAACAATAAACTTCTGAGATGCTGATATAACGCCATCTCTTTGAGTACTTACCAGATAAATTCCTTTATGGAGTTGTCGGCTGTCGAAACTGATGGATCTCATGCGCTCGGATAATGCGGATTCATAAACTATCTTTCCCGTTAAATCGCAAATAGTAAATTTATCAAACCCTGCTTCTGACTGTATTCTCACAATGGAAGTTGCGGGGTTTGGAAATATTTGTATGCTTGACGATGTCTGTTCTATATCACTTACTCCAGTGAAAGTAAAATTGCTTGTGAAGCGGGCTGTTGCAAAATTATTAACTGTACCAAAAGTATAAAAGCCTGTGGCTACTAAATAAGAATCCCATGGCTGCACCGCCAAAGCATTAGCTCCCGAAGATCCGGGAAATGATATCAAATTAAAACCGGCTGCATTATATAGTCCGTCTAATACCCCTGTTGTATCCATTCTCAACGCTAAAAAAACACTGGTACCACCTGATGATGCTGTGCCTGCGCCAACAATAAACTCATCTTGTGGTGCTATGGCACTAATCACTTCAATACCTCCTAAGTCAAAACTTGAAATCCCATTACTTCCAAAAGTGTTATCAAGGTTTCCGTCTGACAAATAACGCATGAATACTGCATCCATATTGCCACCGATTAGAGTGCTTCCGCAAACCATTATTCTTTGCTGATTGTCAATATAAAGTGAGTTAATGATTTCTGATTGGCTGAATAATGTATACGTTGATATACCATTAAATCCAAAGCTATTATCTAAGAATCCGCTGGAATCATATCTTGCCAAAGCATATGCATTAGAGGTGCGTCCGCCAACAACAATTTTTCCGCTTCCGGGCATTATTGCTATTGTGTTTATCTGATCCCAAGTAGTGCCTAGAGACGTACGAACCTTACCTCCATTGGCAAAATATGGGTCTATTGTACCATTTGGATTGTAGCGCACCAATGCAAAGTCTCCGTTGTTAAGTGTATCGAATGACACTCCTGCTAATATTATTTTACCATCATTAGGTTGAATTGCCATGGCATAAGCAGTATTAAATCCAGGAACAATGGACGTTTGCACCTTACCACTTGAACCAAATAGTGCATCAGGCATTCCGTTATTATTTAATCTTGCTACTGCAAAATATGTTTGTGACGGTGTTTGATAACTTCCTGATACTACAATGAAACCGTTGGGCTGTACTGCTATGGAGCGTGCCACACTATTTCCCGACCCAAAAGATATGGTTGTTTTTCCACCAGTTCCAAACTGACTATCCAATGTGCCGTTTGATAAATATCTGGCAACTGCGAACTGATTGGAAGTTCCATTGTAGGTTTCTCCTGCAACAAGTATTTTCCCATCAGATTGAACGGCAACCGCTCTTGCCATACAGGCATTGCTACTAAAAGCCATCATTACCTTACCATTTACACCAAATGTTGAATCAAGTGTTCCGGGCAAATTTATTTGAGCAAATGAAACGCTTGATAACGACAGCATTGCTGTTACTGCTAATAGACGTATAATTTTATTCATGAAAATGTGATTTATCTGCAAATATAGAATTTAAGTTAAATAATACACCGTTAGGAATGAACTCATTGCTTTAACTTGTTGATTTCTTCGGATTGCTGCACGACAATTTTCAATTGTCAATAAATTAAAGATGGTTTTGCTTCGTCATTTTTATTTTAATCTTACTTTTGAGCGATTAAAAAACCGATAAATATTTTTTATGTCGCAAGTAGAATTAAAAATGCCCAAAATGGGTGAAAGTGTTGCGGAAGCCACTATTATCAAATGGTTAAAAAAAGAAGGTGACCGTGTTGAACAAGATGAGCCTATATTGGAAATTGCAACCGATAAAGTAGATTCAGAAGTTCCTTCAACAGCGGCAGGTGTTTTAGTAAAACATCTTTTCAAAGAAGGCGATGTGGTGGCTGTAGGAGCGGCTATCGCCATAATAGGTGAATCTATGTCGGATGTAACAGCACCCCCAGCAGCAACTCAGATTTCCGTTGCAACTCAACCGGCCGAATTCGTGGTTTCAAAACCTAATCAATCTGCCACAGTGGTTGCAGCACCATCCCCATCAGGAAGCAATCGTTTTTATTCTCCGCTGGTACGCAATATTGCTCAACAGGAAAATGTTTCAACATTAGAGCTAGATGCTATTGTAGGCACCGGAGCTGAAGGACGTGTCACTAAAAATGATTTGTTACAATACATAAAAAACCGGGCTGAAAATAAAAATATAAAACCCGCTGCACCAGCAACACCTTCCGTTTCGGCAGCACCTGTTTCACAATCTGTTCAGCCTGTTGCACCTGCTCAGTCTGTTGATGGTGATGTGGAAATAATTGAAATGGACAGAATGAGGAAACTCATTGCCGATCACATGGTGATGTCCAAACACACCTCTCCTCACGTAACCTCATTTGTTGAGGCCGATGTCACCAATATGGTAATGTGGAGAAATAAAATCAAGAATGAGTTTGAAAAACGTGAAAAAGAAAAAATCACCTTTACTCCGCTTTTCATTGAAGCTGTTGTTCGTGCCATAAAGGATTTTCCAATGATTAACTGCTCCCTCGATGGCACACGTATTCTGGTAAAAAAGAATATTAATATCGGCATGGCCACTGCTCTGCCTTCAGGAAATTTAATTGTGCCGGTAATTAAAAATGCCGACCGCATGAACCTGGTAGGGCTTACAAAGTCGGTGAATGACTTAAGCAACCGTGCCCGTAAAAACAAACTTTCTCCTGATGAAATTCAAGGAGGTACTTTCACCCTAACCAATGTTGGAACCTTTGGCAATGTAATGGGAACTCCCATCATCAACCAACCACAGGTTGCAATTTTGGCTACCGGTGCCATCAGAAAAAAACCGGCCGTTATCGAAACTGAATTTGGCGATACCATTGGTATTCGCCACATGATGTTCCTCTCTTTATCTTATGACCACCGGATTGTTGACGGCAGCCTTGGAGGAAGTTTTGTACGTAGAGTTGCCGACTACCTCGAACAATTTGACATTAACAGGAATGCACTTTAAAATGGTATATAATAAATTATTTGCTACTACTATTATTATCACTCTGCTGGGAATAAATTCCTTTGCTCAGCAAAGCAAAAAACCTGCAAAACCAGTAACACTTTCCAAAGAGCAAATCAGCTCGATGAAAAAAGATGCTGCCGAATATTATAAAAGTGAGAATTATAAGTCAGCACTTGGAATATATAAATCACTGCAGGCCAGCGAACCGGAAAATACAGAGTTCAATTATCGGCTTGGAGTATGCTATCTCAACACATTTGTCAGTCGCAAATCTGCTGCAGGTTTTCTTGTGAAAGCTGCATCTGCTAAAGATGCGCCTAAGGATGTAAATCTATACTTGGGACGAGCTTTACTTATTTTAGAAGAAATTGACGATGCAGCCGATACGTATGAAAAGTATAAGATTGATAATCATGGGAAAGTTAATCCAAAAGTAAATTTTGAAAATCAGGTAGAATGGTGTTATCATGCACGTGATCTGAAAAAGGCTCCTATCCAAGTGTCTTTCTCAAATTTAGGCAAGTTGGTAAACTCACCTAACAATGATTACCGTCCGGTATGTAACTTAATGGGCGATATTATTTATTTTACCTCAAATAGAAAAGGAAACACAGGAGCTATTGTAGATGGCTATGGCGAAATGATTTCTGACGGATATTTCACTATGAAAGATACCGGGTATTCCAAAGCAAAAAACCTGGGCCCCAATATCAATGACATGTATTATGATGAGCCTCTACATATTAATGCCAGTGGCGATAGATTATTAACTTACAAAGAAGGAGGCTCTGCTTCATCTCCGCTTTACATTGCCGAACTCAATGGAAAAACTTTTAATAAAGCTGTGCCGATTCAGAAATTTCCTGCCGGTAAAATTGAAGGTGCATGTATGACATCAGATGGCAAAACCATTTATTTTTCTGCTGATTTAAAAGGCGGAAAAGGTGGTAAAGATATTTGGATGACCACACAAAATGATAAAGGCGAATGGTCAGCACCAAAAAATTTGGGCGATGGGGTCAATACAAAATATGACGAAGTAAATCCCTGGTTGTTTTTTGATGATCAAACTTTATTCTTTGCTTCCGAAGGTCATAACAGCATGGGTGGGTTCGATATTTTTATGTCAACACAACCTCATTCCTCAATGGAATGGAGCAATGCCGTTAATCTTGGTTACCCTCTGAATAATACCGATGACAATAAATTTTTCTGCCTCACTGCTGATGGCAAAACAGGTTATATTGCTGCAGCCAATGAAAATGGTGTTGGCGAACTTGACCTGATAAAATTTACTACCGCAAAACCTATTGTACTACAAAACCGAGTGGTAACTAAAATTTCGCTTCAGAAACAAGATGGCACACCGGCAAGGGATGCGCTTTGCCTTTTGGTAAAAAACGATACAGGTGAAAACTTCGGACTTTTTAATGCCAATAGTAACACCGGCATAATGATAGCCTATCTACCTCCCGGTAATTATAAACTGAAAGTTAAAGGTGTAAAATCCGGAAGACTGGATGAAGACTTCACAATAACCGGAAACGAAAAAGACTTTCAGTATATCCGCACTATCAAATTAAATCCTCCTGTTAAAGAAGGAAAATAAACTTTTACCATGAAATTAAAACTACATAGACCTTTAGTCATATTCGATCTCGAAACCACAGGGGTTGTAGTGGGCCTCGACCGGATTATTGAATTAGGTGTGCTCAAAGTTTTGCCTGATGGAACTCAGAATGTGAAAGTCTGGCGTATTAATCCCGAAATGCCTATTCCTGCTTCTGCTTCTAAAATACATGGCATATTTGATGCCGATGTAGCCGAATGTCCTACATTTAAAGAAGTTGCTTCTGACATAAAACAATATCTGACAAATGTGGACCTTGCCGGATATAATTCCAACCGATTTGATGTTCCCATGCTGGTAGATGAGTTTCTTCGTGCCGGTGTCGAATTCGACATACGTAATCATAAACTCATTGATGTGCAACACATCTATCATAAAATGGAACCGCGTACGCTCTCGGCTGCTTACAAATATTATTGCCAAAGTGAACTTACCAATGCTCATACTGCAGAGGGCGATATCAAAGCTACCTTTGCTGTTCTTGAAGCTCAATTGGAAAAGTACGGCCAACAACTACAACCTGATGTAAATGCACTTCATGAATTTTGCAACAACTCCAACAATGTGGATCTTGCTGGCAGAATTGTGTATGATGACAAAAAAAGAGAAGTCTTTAACTTTGGAAAATACAGAGGCCGTTTGGTAACAGATGTTTTCAAAACCGACCCAAGCTATTACGACTGGATGCTCAAAGGCGACTTCTCAAGAGATACCAAGCAAGTTATCACTGCCTTGAGATTACGCGAACGAAACCTTTAAACCTTGAATTTGTTGTAATTCTTCACAGTTTATCTCACTAAGTAATAATTAATTAATATCTTTAGCCTGATGGAATTAGGCAACGCAAATCAAAGAACCAACAAGGCTCCCGAAAACAATTCGTCCAAACCAAAAACGAAAGATTCTTTAGCCATTGATCTTGAAGCTGAAAAAAAAGAAATCAGCAAACGATATCGACATTTACTCAAAGCCTGTAAGGCTGACCTCGATAAGAATGATAAAAAATTAATTCGCCTTGCCTTTGATACTGCACTTGAAGCACACAAAGACACTCGCAGAAAATCCGGTGAGCCCTATATCTACCATCCTATTGCCGTAGCACAAATAGTTGCCGAAGAAATTGGACTTCGCTCAGCGATTCCGGTAGTTTGCGCGTTGCTGCACGATACAGTTGAAGATACCTATATTACCCTCGAAGACATCAGAACAATGTTTGGCCCCGTTGCCGAAAAAATCATTGACGGTCTCACAAAAATTTCCGGTGTATTTGATCAGACAAGTTCGCTTCAGGCTGAAAATTTTCGCAAAATGCTTCTCACTTTAAGTGATGATGTGAGAGTAATTCTTATCAAACTAGCTGACAGGCTCCATAACATGCGTACGCTCGGAAGCATGTCGCGCGATAAACAACTTAAAATCGCCTCTGAAACAGCTTATCTATACGCTCCACTCGCACATCGATTAGGCTTTTATAACATCAAAACCGAACTTGATGACCTTGCCCTTAAATATACAGAGCCTGAAGTTTTTAATAACATCGCAGATAAACTGCAGCAGTCTAAAAAAGAACGTGATAAGTTTATTTCCGAATTCATTCAACCTATAAAAACAGAGTTGACAAAACAAGGATTTAAATTTGAAGTAAAAGGTCGTCCCAAATCAATTTTTTCCATCTGGACAAAAATGAAAAA
>JAFDWZ010000021.1 GCA_018268195.1 Bacteroidota bacterium
GCTGTGGTGTACGTTACCTATTTTACTTTTTGGCATTCGCATGTTTCTTAACTTTTGGAATTTTTCACCTGACAACACCCATGGCACTTCTGAAAACACAATTAAAATTGTCACTTATAATGTACGGGTTTTTAATCTTTATAACTGGATACATAATCTTGAAACCCGAGCAGAAATATTCAAGCAGTTCCAAAAGCAAGATCCTGACATATTATGTATGCAGGAGTTTTATACCAGTTCAATTAAGCCATTCAACAATATTGACACACTCCCAACAATCTTACGGGCAAAAAATATACATGCTTTGCTTCCCATTAAAGAGCGCGGACAGGATGAATGGGGAATTGCAACATTCACTTCCTACCCTATCATTCATCGTGAAACCATCTTTTCCGACTCCAATTCGGCCAACGGATGCATAGCAACCGATATAGTGGTGAATAAAGATACCGTCAGGATTTATAATGTACATCTGCAGTCCATCCGTCTTATGGATAAAGATTATAGGTATATCCATGATTTTTCTGCCAATCAATCAGGCCAACAACTTCAAGGTGCTTTCAGGATAATAAAACTGCTAAAGAAGGCCTTTGGTAAACGGGCAAGGCAGGCTGAAGATATTGCTGAAAGTATCAAAAACTGTCCCTATAAAATTATTGTAGCCGGTGATTTCAATGACACTCCGTCATCCTATGCATACCATTTAATCAGCAGGCAACTTAAAGATTCTTTTTTAGAGAAGGGAAAAGGTATTTCATCAACCTACATAGGTCCTCTGCCATGGCTCAGGATAGATTATATACTACACAGTCCTGCCATTAATTGTGTGTCGTACACCAGGGTAAACAGCAAGTTGTCAGATCATCATTCCATTCAGGCTGTTGTTAACTTTTAATTTCAAGTCCATTGGAAATAAAAAAAATTTATAAATTTGTACATCCAGATTTAATACTATTAATCTATCATATAAAAACCAACTTTTAACCACTAAAAACTTTTCTTGTATGCGCGTAAAAATTTCTTTCACCAGAGACAATAACTCAGGAAATACCATACCGCTACACCATCAGAAACTGATATTCGACAGTCTTTCCGCTATTTTAAAATCAATTGGAGAAGACCGTCATCAGCTTAATTTTTCTTCTTTAAAAGGCACTTCTAAAATACACAACGGATTTATGAAGTTCTTATCTTCCAAAATTACACTCATTGTTTCAAGCAGCAATGAAACATTGGTTACAAAATTGGTGGATCACATTTTCTCCAATGAAAAATTAACTATCGGGCGAATGAATTTGGTTCCTAAAAACAGGGACGTAATTCCCGACCCGGAATTTACTACACAAATGCGCTATTTGTGTATTTCTCCATTGGTATTATTAAGTCCAGCCAAAGACACCAAGCAAGTAGCCGAACAAGTAGATCCTCAAAGCTCCAACTTCTCTGATATACTCTTCAACCTCACCCTTGACACTATGGAAAAATCAGGAATTCCTGAATCAGTAGTGTCAACCTATTCTGAATTCGATATTCAGGCAGATGCTGAATATCTTCAAAAAATGACAGGTCAGAATAAAAAATATATCCGTACTTATCGTACTTCTGACGGCAAAAACATATCGGGCTATTTGTTGCCCTTCACACTTCATGCCCATCCTGATGTGCATAAGTTTGTGTGGCAAAACGGTATGGGTGCCCTCACTCATGAAGGCTATGGCATGTTGGATCTTGTAAAATAATCCATTGATTATTTATTTTCAAAAAAAATCAGGACTTTTAACAACCTGATTTTTTATGCAAGCATTAAAGAAAATAATTCTTATTACGCTTATGCTATTGATAGCAATGGCAGGATTGGTTATTGCATTACGTGAAAACATTGTAAGACAAAAAATAAAATCATTCACGGATTCTTTTCATCAGCAAACTGGCGGTACACTGGCCATTGAAAAACTCATGTTTCATGGATTAAGAAAAATCGAACTGAATAATATTATTGTTCGGTCACCTCTTTCCGATACCGTGTTCAGTGCCGATACGGTAGTTGTTAATCTGTCGTTATGGAAACTATTGCACCTTCACCCTCCCCTGTCATCGGTTTCTTTCTCTGATGTTAAGTTATCGGTAGTATCCACTGACAGTACTGCCAACTATAGTTTTCTTTTCAGAAATAAAAAAGATACTACTATAACTTCAAACACTCAGCAAATAACTATTGCCGACAAAGTTCAAAGATTATGGTCAAAACTAATGTCGCTTTCGGATATCAATTTTAATTTACACCGTATGCATATTGATGTTGCAAAGGACAGTGTGATAAAATCGTTTTATATTCCTGAGATTAAGAACAACAACGGAACAAGTACAATAGAGTTATTTGAGAAGTCCGCTATTCCCAAAAAATGGGAAGCTCGATTTCAGATTAACAGTAATGAGAATTTACTTTCTGCCGGAATATCTTCTATTGGAAATGCATGGCTGCCATTCCTCGATTTAGAGAATAAACCTAAAGTCTCTGTTCAGAATATTTCATTTCATATAAAACAAAATCAACCCAATGAGTTTCTCATACAAGCATCTGTTGACAGTATGAACATCAACTACTGGCGTATTGCTTCTGAAACCGTCAGTTTCCCTCTACTTGCAATTAATTCCAACCTCAGACTCCGAGATAATACTTTAGAAATAGATAGCAGTTCAGTACTTAAAATCCACAAGGTTGAAATGAAGGCAAATGGATACATCATGCCGCTTAACAATTTAAAGTTGCAGACAAATTTATCTTTTCACACTTCAGCTGATTCCTTTTTCAGTTCCCTTCCTGATGGAATATTTTTCCTCTTCAATGGTATGAAAGCAAAAGGAAATATCGCCTTCGACTTTCATTTATTTCTCGACCTCAATAATCCTGATTCATTAGAACTAAATTCCAATCTCTCCTCATCAGATTTAAGAATTGAAAAATACGGAAAAGAAAATTTTTCAAATATCAATAATACATTTGTGTTTGATGCTTTTGATGGCGACCGCTATGTTAAAAGTATTCTTGTTGGAAAAGAAAATCCCGGCTTTGTACCATTATCTGAAATCAGCCAATATTTACAATATGCTGTGCTTACTTCAGAAGACCCTTCTTTTTTCTATCACCGTGGATTTATAAGTGATGCATTCAGAGAAAGTATGATTGAAAATATAAAAGCGAAGAGATTTGTACGTGGAGGAAGTACCATTAGTATGCAATTGGTGAAAAATGTTTTTCTTTCAAGAGAAAAAACCATTTCCAGAAAGCTTCAGGAAATGCTTATTGTGTGGCTCATCGAAAATCAACATCTTGTAAGTAAAGAACGGATGTTTGAAATCTACCTCAACGTGATTGAATGGGGACCCGGCATTTACGGTATTAAAGACGCTGCACACTTTTACTTTAATAAAACTCCAGCACAGTTAAGCCTTGCCGAAAGTATTTTTCTTGCAGGTATTATCCCCAAGCCGAAGTATTATAAATATTCATTCGATCAAAGCGGAAATCTCAAACCATATCTTGCCTCGTATTATAGGATTATATCCAATCGTATGCTTGCTAAAACATGGATTACTCCTCTCGATACTTTTAATCTGGAACCTCAGGTAAAACTAAAAGGCCCTGCATTAAAATATGTAGTACCTATTGACAGCGCTGCAACCGATACTTTAAACTGGGATCAGCAGTACCGGTTATTCTAAAGAAATTTTATTTGAAATTATTGGTAATCTCGTCACTCATCGGGTTCACTGCCGAACGATAACGATGAATAAGTTTACCGTTTTCGTCAATCAGAAATTTCTCGAAATTCCATTTTACAGCACCTGTAAAATCAGGGTTTGGCTGCTCAATGAGCCATTTAAACAGTGGGTGCATATCTTTTCCTTTTACAGAAATTTTTGCCGCCATCGGAAATGATACGCCATAGTTCTTGGTACAAAACTCCGCTATGTCCTTATTACTTCCGGGCTCCTGCCATAAAAAATTATTAGCCGGAAATCCTATCACAACCACTTTATCTTTATATTTCTCATAGAGTTCTTCCAACTCTTTATATTGCGGAGTATAACCACATTTGGATGCAGTATTGACCACTAAAATTTTCTTGCCCTTGTATTGCGAAAAGTCTATTACACCTCCCGACAGTCCATCCGCTTTAAAATCATAAATTGTTCCTGCGGGAGTGCTCATACCTGCCACTAAAGTTGCCATTATCACAAAGAGTTTCATAATTATTTGTATTTTAAAAACCAACAGCTAAACTGCAAAAAAGTTTCGTACCATCAGCTGCCAACAATAAATTGAATATTCGAGTCCGAATATTTTCTGTCTATGCTGCGCGTTGAAGTTGAGATCCATTTCAGTATTTACATCTTGATCATTTACACAAAAAAAGGATAACACTTTCGTATTATCCTTCCTGAATTTATTTTATAAAAAGCTTACTCTTCAGATTTATCGGAAGAAGTTGTAGTATCATCAGCCTTAGCTTTTGGCTTACGACCTCTACGAGTCGTTTTAGCTTTTTTGGCAGGCGCTTTATCTTTAATCATTAATTCGTTAAAGTCCACCAATTCCATCATGCAGGTTTCCGCAGCATCACCGGGTCTGAATCCGGTTTTCAAAATGCGGGTATAACCTCCCGGACGTTCACCCACTTTAGGTGCAACTTCTCTGAACAACTCAGCAACAGCTTCTTTATTCTGAAGATAGCTAAATACTGTTCTGCGAGAGTGAGTATTATCTGATTTCGATCTGGTAATGATAGGCTCAACGTATTTACGTAAAGCTTTAGCCTTAGCAACTGTTGTATTGATTCTTTTGTGCAGAATAAGTGATGAAGCCATATTCGAAAGCATTGCTTCTCTGTGGCTATGAGTTCTGCCTAAGTGATTTATTTTTTTTCCGTGACGCATGATTCAATTTCTTTGTTTACAATAATTATTCTTTATCGAGCAGATATTTCTGGATATTCATTCCGAAGGTAAGATTCTTGCTGCGTACCAATTCTTCAAGTTCAGTAAGTGATTTCTTACCGAAGTTTCTGAATTTAAGCAAGTCTGTTTTAGAGAAAGATACCAAATCACCTAAGGTTTCAACATCTGCTGCTTTAAGGCAATTCAATGCACGAACCGACAAATCCATATCTACCAATTTAGATTTGAGAAGTTGACGCATGTGAAGCGTGTTTTCATCAAATTCTTCAACGGGAGTTTTTGGTTTTGTGTCGAGGGTTATTTTCTCATCGCTAAACAGCATAAAATGGTGAATCAGAATTTCAGCTGCTTCACGCAATGCTTCCTTAGGATGAATACTTCCATCTGTTGTAATTTCAAGTATCAGCTTTTCATAATCGGTTTTTTGCTCTACACGATAATTTTCAACTGCATACTTTACATTCTTAATTGGCGTATAAATAGAGTCAATAGCAATAGTTCCGAGAGGGTGACTGTTCGACTTATTTTCCTCAGCAGGCACATAACCACGCCCTTTGTCAATGGTGATATCAATAACAATTTTTACTGAAGGATCCATTGTACAAATAACCAAATCGGGATTTAACACCTGAAATGCAGAGGTATGTTTTGCAATATCACCTGCTGTAAATTCAGTTTTTCCATTGATTACTACCTGTACTTTTTCAGAGTCAGTACCTTCAATTTGTTTTTTGAAACGTACTTGTTTAAGGTTGAGGATAATTTCAGTAATATCTTCCACTACGCCTTTAATAGTAGAAAACTCATGATCAACTCCGGCAATGCGTATATTGGTAATTGCATGACCTTCCAGTGATGAAAGTAATATCCTGCGCAATGAATTACCTACGGTAATACCATAACCCGGTTCCAAAGGTCTGAATTCAAACTGTCCGAATGTTTCGGAAGAGTGGTTCATAATTACTTTGTCGGGACGTTGAAATGCAAGTATGGCCATTTTATATTTTATTTTTTAATGCTTGTTTTTATTCAATTATTAATCTTTTTCAGGGTCTATCAAAGATTATTACTTAGAGTACAACTCGACAATAAGTTGTTCTTTGATATTTTCAGGAATTTCATCACGTGATGGAGTGGTAACAAATTTTCCTTGCATTGCAGTAGTATCCCATTCAAGCCATCCGTATTTGTTAGAACGAGACGCTAATGAATCGGTAATTACCTCGTTGGCTTTAGAACGTTCACGTACACCAACAATATCACCTGGTTTAATAATGTAAGATGGTATATTATTTACTTTTCCATTTACGGTGATATGGCAATGGCTTACCAACTGACGTGCACCTGCACGAGTTGGAGCAATCCCAAATCGGAAAACCACATTATCCAATCTTGATTCCATAAGTTTCAGAAGGTTTTCACCTGTAATACCTTCTTTACGTAATGCAATGCTAAAGAAACGTGAAAACTGACGTTCCAGAATTCCATAAGTATATTTTACTTTTTGTTTTTCCAAAAGCTGAACAGCATATTCGCTTTGTTTTGCGCGCTTTTTTGCAATTCCATGTTGTCCCGGTGGGTAACTTCTTTTTTCAAAATACCTGTCAGGGCCAAATATAGGTTCACGGAATTTTCGTGCTATTTTCGTTTTCGGACCAATGTATCGTGCCATTTTTTATGTAAATGTTTTAGTAAATAATGATGTTTATTGAGTTTATATTCTTCTGCGTTTAGGCGGACGGCAACCATTATGCGGTATAGGAGTAAGATCCAGAATTTCGCTTACTTCAATGCCTGAAGAGTGAAGAGTACGGATTGCAGACTCACGTCCAGCTCCGGGACCTTTAACAAATACTTTCACTTTACGAAGGCCTAAGTCATAAGCTACTTTAGCACAATCGGCAGCAGCCATTTGTGCTGCATAAGGGGTATTCTTTTTAGAACCTTTGAAGCCCATTTTGCCGGCACTTGCCCAAGAAATAACCTGACCTTGCAGATTGGTAAGACTAATGATGATGTTGTTAAAAGTTGCATTGATGTGAGCTTCTCCGGTAGCTTCCACTTTTACTACTTTTTTGCGGGTTGTTTTTGCCGCTGAACCTTGTTGTTGTTTTGCCATTTTATGAGTTATTCTTAAGATGAGATACTGACCTCATCTTATTCTTTTTTTACTTAGTTACCTTCTTTTTGTTAGCTACAGTCTTACGTTTACCTTTACGTGTACGGCAATTGTTCTTCGTACGCTGACCACGTACAGGAAGCCCCAGACGATGGCGTACACCTCTGTAACTGCCAATGTCCATCAGACGTTTTATGTTCAATTGAGTCTCTGAGCGCAGCGCACCTTCTATTTTCAGATTGTCGTTAATGAAAGAACGAATCTTATTCAGTTCTTCATCATCCCACTGATCTACTTTCTTGTCGTAAGAAATGCCGCAGTCGTCCAGAATCTGCTGAGCTGTTGAGCGACCAATTCCGTAAATGTAGGTGAGGCCTATTTCACCTCTTTTGTTCCTTGGTAAATCTATACCTGCTATACGTGCCATTTAATCTTAATTCGTTTTAATTTTTTTGTTATTTCGTTTTTTAACTTAGATGTAATTATCCCTGACGTTGTTTGAAACGTGGGTTCTTTTTGTTGATTACATACAGTTTGCCGTTGCGTCTAACGATTTTACAATCGGCACTTCTTTTCTTTAAACTTGGTCTGACTTTCATTTCTGAATATTTATCTCTTAGTCAATAATCTTTATTTATATCTGTAGGTTATTCTACCTTTTGTTAAATCATAAGGCGACATTTCCAATTTTACTTTGTCACCGGGTAATATTTTAATATAGTTCATTCTCATTTTTCCTGAAATGTGTGCAATTATCTCATGTCCATTCTCCAATTCCACTCTGAACATTGCATTGCTCAGCGCTTCAATGATGGTTCCATCCTGCTCTATTGATGATTGCTTTGCCATTTCGTTTTTTAAACTATATTATTCTGTGTTGTATGTACATTGCACAGATTTTTATTTTCTCTCTCACTATTTTCAATATCATCAAATGATGATAGTATTTCTGCTTTTATGTTGTCAACTGCAATGGTATGTTCATAATGTGCCGAAGGTTTCTGATCGGCAGTAACAATGGTCCATCCATCTTTAAGCTGCCTCACATTTTTTGTTCCCATGTTAATCATAGGTTCAATAGCGATTACCAATCCGGGTTTTAGCAACATCCCCTGCCCTGCTTTGCCATAATTGGGCACTTCAGGTTTTTCGTGAAGTTGTCGTCCCACACCATGACCTACCAATTCGCGAACCACACCAAAACCATTCTCTTCAGCAAGTCTTTGCACAGCATTGCTTATATCTCCTATTCTGTTTCCTGCAATTGCTTTCTCAATCCCTTTATATAAGCATGCTTTGGTAATGCGCATCAGCTTTGCTTCTTCTTCCGAAACTTCTCCTACAGCAAAGGTGTAAGCTGAATCGCCATAATAGCCATTTTTCAGCACCCCACAGTCTATCGAAATCAAATCACCTTCTTCAATGACTCTGCTTCCGGGAATTCCATGTACTACTTCGGCATTGACTGATATACACAATGAACCGATAAAGCCATGATACCCTTTAAATGCAGGTACAGCCTGATGAGAGCGAATGAAATCCTCAGCAATCTTATCTAACTCTGCTGTGGTAACTCCTGCTTTCAGATGCTTAGCAACTTCTGCTATAGTTTTTCCAACAAGTAAAGAACTAACTCTTATTAACTCTATCTCCTCTTTGGAGCGATATTCAACCTGCACGACCTTCCTTTTGTTTTATTATACAGGTGCACTAATGGATGTACGTCCTTTAATGCGTCCTGATTTCATTAATCCGTCATAATGCCTCATCAGCAAATGACTTTCTATCTGTTGTAAAGTGTCTAATATTACCCCTACCAAAATAAGTAGTGATGTTCCTCCATAAAACTGGGCGAAATTATTACTTATTCCAATTATCTTGGTAATGGCTGGTAATATGGCGACTATTGCCAGAAATATTGAACCCGGTAATGTTATTTTTGACATCACATCATCAATAAACGAAGCCGTTTGCTTACCTGGTTTTATCCCCGGAATAAATCCACCGTTCTTTTTCATATCATCAGCCATCTGATTAGGATTTACAGTTATAGCTGTATAGAAATAAGTAAAGAGAATAATTAAAGCCGCAAAGGTCACATTATAACCAACCGAATGAAAATCGGTCATTGAATGTGCTATTCCCTGCATGGATGATGACTCAGGGAAAAACTGAGCTACAGTAGCAGGAATGAACATGATTGCCTGAGCAAAAATGATAGGCATTACACCTGCTGCATTTACTTTTAATGGGATATACTGTCTTACTCCTCCATACTGGCGGTTACCAACTATTTTCTTTGCAAATTGCACAGGAATTTTGCGTGTACCTTGAACCAATAAGATACTTACAACCACCACAGCAAATAATGCAACTAGTTCAACCAAGAACATAATCAGACCACCTCCGGCTTGATTCAATCGTGATAAAAATTCATCGCGCAATGCAAATGGAAGCCTAGCTATAATACCAACCATGATCAGGAGTGATATACCATTTCCGATACCTTTTTCCTGAATACGTTCTCCAAGCCACATTACAAACAATGTTCCTGATATGAGGATAATTATGGAGGTAATCCACCATAATGTTGGCGATAAAGCTTCCGGATTGGAATAGGCAATGATTGCCGATTGTGCCTGGGCACGAAGGTTTACCAAATATCCGGGAGCCTGACCTGCAACAACAAGTACGGTTAACCAACGGGTGATCTGGTTAATTTTATTTCTTCCGCTTTCACCTTCTTTCTGCATTTTCTGGAAGTAAGGTACCGCTACTCCGAGTATTTGCACCACGATGGAAGCAGAGATATAAGGCATAATACCTAATGCTACAATTGAAGCCTGTGAAAATGCACCTCCTGCAAACATATCGAGCAAACCGAATATCCCCTGCGATGCCTGATTTTTCAGACTTCCCAGTAAATTAGGGTCAACACCGGGCAACACAATATGCGATGCCAGACGATAAACGGCAATAAAAAGAAATGTATTGAGGAGTTTGGTGCGTAACTCTTCAATCTTAAATATATTCCGTAATGTTTGTATAAGGTCTTTCATTATTTTTCCTCAATGGTTGTAGTGCCACCAGCGGCTTCTATTGCATTTTTTGCGGTTTCAGAAAAAGCATGAGCTTTGATATTCACTTTTGCTTTCAGTTGTCCGCGTCCAAGTATTTTCACGAGATCTCGTTTGCTTACAAGACCCTTTTCGCATAATACTTGATGGTCAACATCAGAAATGCCATACTTTTCGTTCAGTTTTTGGATGACGTCAAGATTGATTCCTGTATATTCAACACGGAAAAAATTCTTGAATCCGATTTTAGGAACACGTCTTTGCAAAGGCATTTGACCTCCTTCAAAACCAGTTTTACTGGAGTAACCAGAACGAGATTGAGCACCTTTGTGTCCACGTGTAGATGTTCCTCCACGACCAGAACCGGTACCACGTCCTACTCTTTTACGGTTTTTTGTTGAACCCTTTGCAGGTTTTAAATTACTTAAGTTCATAGTTTCTTCCTCAATATTTAAATTTCAGTTACTTCCACCAGATGTTTCACTTTTTCAATCATACCTTGAATCTGTGGAGTATTTTCCTTTTCAACTGAATGATATACTTTTCTTAAACCCAGTGCTTTTAAAGTAAGCTTCTGAGAATAATGGCGGTCAATCCCGCTTTTTACTTGTTTGATAATTACTTTTCCCATGCGATACTCTTATTCTAAACTTATTAACCGTTGAATACTTTACTTAAATCAACACCTCGCTGGTTTGCTATGGTTACTGCATCACGCATTAAGGCCAGTGCATTAATAGTAGCTTTAACCACGTTGTGTGGGTTAGATGATCCTTTAGATTTTGCTAACACGTCACTGATTCCAACACTTTCCAATACGGCACGCATTGCACCACCTGCAATCACACCGGTTCCGGGAGCAGCAGGCTTTAAGAACACTTTAGCACCACCGAAACTTGCGTCTTGTTCATGAGGTACAGTTGTTTTATGAACGGTTACCTTCACTAGATTTTTCTTTGCATCATCAATTGCTTTGGTGATAGCATCTGTAACCTCTTTAGCTTTTCCCAAACCATATCCAACAACACCTTTTTCATCGCCTACCACTACAATGGCTGCGAAAGAGAATGTACGTCCACCTTTAGTTACCTTGGTAACCCTGTTTACTGCTACGAGCCTGTCTTTTAATTCGATTTCGCCCGGTTTTACTTTTTTATTTGCTGTTGCTAACATGTTCTATTTTTAAAATTTTAAACCACCTTCTCTGGCACCTTCAGCTAATGCTTTTACTCTGCCATGATATAAATAACCGCCTCTGTCGAATGAAACTGCTGAAATACCTTTAGCAATTGCACGTTCAGCAATCAGTTTGCCTACTGATGCAGATATTTCTGATTTGTTTCCCTTAGCAACTCCGGCTTCTGCTGATGAAGCTGAAGCAATAGTATGACCTGCAACATCGTCAATCACCTGAACATATATCTGTTTGTTACTACGGAATACTGAGAGTCGTGGCATCTCCTGTGTTCCTTTTACACTTCCGCGTATTCTTTTGCGGATTTTAGCTCTGCGTAATTCTTTTGCTTTTGACATTACTTAATTATTTTTTAGATGCAGATTTTCCTGCTTTTCTTCTTAATACTTCACCGGTGAACTTAATACCTTTTCCTTTGTATGGTTCAGGTTTGCGGAGAGAGCGTATTTTAGCTGCTACTTGTCCTATAAGTTGCTTATCGTGACTTTCTAGAATAATGGTAGGATTGCTACCTCTTTCTGTTTTTGTGTTCAGTTTAATTTCTGTCGGTAGCTGGAATATAACATGGTGCGAATGGCCTAAAACCAAATCCAGTTGTTGACCCTGATGGCTGGCACGATAACCTACCCCAACAAGTTCCTGTTCTATTTTATATCCTACAGAAACACCTTTAACCATGTTATTAATTAAAGCGCGATATAAACCATGCAATGCTTTATGTTGTTTCTCGTCAGAAGCGCGTTTTACTACGACCTGACCACCATCTACTTCTACAGTTACTCCTTCTGATAAGGATTGTGTCAAAGTCCCTTTTGGACCTTTAACGGTAACCACATTCCCTGACACAGAAACCTGTATGCCTGCGGGGAGTCCTATGGGTAATTTTCCTATTCGTGACATCTTCTTACTCGATAATTAATAAATATAACATAATACTTCTCCGCCTACATTAAGCTGGCGTGCTTCTTTATCAGTCATAATACCTTTGCTGGTAGAAATAATTGCTATTCCTAATCCATTAATGATACGTGGTAATTTATCATGACTAACATATCTTCTCAGTCCCGGACGACTTACTCTTCTCATTTTTGTGATTGCAGGAAGTTTCGTCACAGGGTTGTATTTCAACGCAACTTTAATATTACCCTGATTATTTTCTGTTTCTTCAAATTTATAGTTAAGGATATACCCCTTATCGAACAGAATCTTGGTAATTTCTTTTTTGGTATTTGACGCAGGAACTTCTACTATACGGTGATTTGCTTTCACTGCATTGCGAAGTCTTGTTAAATAATCTGCTATCGGATCCGTCATTTTATTCTTATTGATTGATGTTTAAATTTTTTTTTACCAGCTGGCTTTTGTTACACCGGCTATTTTACCTTCAAGTGCCATTTTGCGGAATAACACACGTGATATTCCAAACTGACGCATATAACCTCTAGGACGGCCAGTAATCATACAACGGTTGTGTAATCTTACCGGTGATGAATTACGTGGTAATAATGCCAATCCCTGATAGTCACCTGCTTCTTTTAGAGCGGCACGTTTAGCGGCATATTTCTCTACCAGTTGTTCTCTTTTTCTGCTTCTTGCTTTGATTGATTCTTTTGCCATAGTTTTTTTTATTTCTTAGTTAGAAGAACCGGTTTTAAAAGGTAATCCGAACTCCTTAAGTAACTCCATTGCTTCGTTATCTGTTTTGGCAGTAGTAACAAAGGTGATATCCATACCACGAATTTTACTTACTTTATCGATATTGATTTCTGGGAAAATAATCTGTTCGGTAATTCCGAGTGTATAATTTCCTTTTCCATCAAAGCCCTTATTGTTGATACCACGGAAATCGCGGATACGTGGGAGAGCAACTGAAACCAAACGGTCCAGAAACTCATACATTTTTTCGTCACGTAGTGTAACGCGTACTCCAATAGGAACTCCTTTTCTAACCTTGAAATTAGAAATATCTTTTTTAGCGTAGGTAGCTACTGCTTTCTGACCTGAAATAGTTGACATTTCGGCAACACATGCATCTACAATTTTCTTATCACTAACAGCATCCCCAATTCCCTGATTCAAACAGATTTTAGTAATCTTAGGTACCTGCATGATGCTTTTATACTGAAAACGGTTTTTCAGTGCAGCGATAATTTCGTTTTTATATTTGCCTTTAAGGCGTGGTGCGTAACTCATTATTTTATTACCTCCCCTGATTTTTTTGCGTAACGAACTATTTTACCATCTTCGGTTTTACGTCCCACGCGTGATGGTTTTCCTGATTTAGGATCTATCAGCATAAGATTAGAAACATTCACAGGTGCTTCTTTTTTCTCGATACCACCTTGTGTGTTTTTTGCATTCGGACGTGTATGCTTGGAAACGATATTGACATTTTCTACGCTTGCACGGTTAGTTTCAGGAAACACTTCGAGTACACGACCTTGTTTTCCTTTTGATTCTCCGGCAATCACTTTTACAATATCACCCTTTTTTATCTTCAACTTAGGCATAACTGCTATTTTATTCTTTGTTATTAAATTACTTCCGGTGCCAATGACACTATTTTCATGTATTGTTTCTCACGCAATTCACGGGCAACCGGGCCGAAAATACGTGTACCTCTTAATTCGTCTGCCTGATTCAACAGAACTACTGCATTATCATCAAAACGGATGTAAGAGCCATCACTTCTTCTCACTTCTTTGCTCACACGAACCAC
>JAFDWZ010000022.1:0-75545 GCA_018268195.1 Bacteroidota bacterium
TAACAGGCCCGTTGTTGCCTGCAATGCTAATGTAAATTCCGCCATCTGTTCCGTTAAAACAACTTACATTTTTAATCGAATCAATATTAATTACCGGTTGAGTACTTGCTGCTACGATATAAGTGGCGGAATCCTTACAATTATTCAAATCAGTAACAGTCACAGAGTAGCTACCACTTGCAAGGGATGAAATATCCTCAGTAATTGAACTATTTGACCACAAATAAGTGAAGGTAGGAACACCACCTGAAACTGTTAAATCAATACTTCCGTTGGTGTTGCCGCAAGTAGTATTTACTGTTGAAGCGGAAAGAACTATGTCATCAGGTTCACTTAAAATAAAGGTTTCAACACTGATTTCATTGTTTCCGTCAGTTACCGAAACGGTATAAGTGCCTGCAGGTAGGTTGCTAATATCCTCTGTAATATCACCTGTACTCCAAACGTAGGTAAATGGACCTACTCCCGTAGCGGTAATGTCAATCCAACCATCACTTAATCCATGACAACTGATATTAAAACCATTGTAATTGGATAAATTGGAGGATATAACGGGAGCCAGAAACCGTGATTTAAGGTTATTTGGGTTGTTTCCGGTGTTTGAAAATGAGGGGAATGTGGAAGACAAAATAATAGCTATAAGCATTATCAATAGCTTGTTAAAATGTCGTAAGAATCTCACATACAAGAGTTTATTCTCGCGGTTCATATAATTTTATCAGGTTCTCTAAGCCCAAAAATAGAAAAAAAAGGGTTTTCTCTCTCAAAATCTGTGAAAAAATCCAAAATTTCATCGTATGTAGGAAATCTGTACTTAAAGTTACTTTTTATTTCTACAAAAAGATAACTTTTGGCATTTATGTACGTAAAATCAGGACAAATAAGAAGTGCCCAATGTCAATCGTCAAAAGTATAGTTAAAGTGAATTTAATGAAGTATTTCAGCCTTTCGGTAATACTTTGTACAATCACCTTATTTTCTCAAGCTCAAAGCCCGCAAAAGCCAAGAGATGTAGATGTGGTTTTATGTATGGATCTCAGTGGCAGTACCAATGGTTTGTTGGATAATTTCAGAGATAAAATGTGGGACATTATCAATCAATGGCAGATGTACTCACCGCGCCCTGTTGTTCGGATTGGTTTAATTGGTTTTTCAAGATATTCATTTACTGATGGAAGTGGTTATGTAAGAGTCTTTAGCGACCTTACTGATGACTATGATGCTTTATCAAAACAGATGTTCGCAGTGCAGCCCTATGTCGAAAACGGAATTCAGTTTGTGGGTGCTGCCATTGGAACAGCAACAACACAACTTACCTGGAGTAAAAAACCGGATGCTGTGAAAATTATGTATGTCCTCGGAAATGGCGTGGTCAATCTTGGCAGTTTTGATTATCGTGCAAGATGTGATGAAGCTGCAAAAGAAGGAATCATCATTCATACGGTTTATTGTATTAAAAACGATAAGCAACTAAGACAAAAAGAAATTCCCGGATGGGATGAAATTGCGAAACTTACGGGAGGTGAGTTTTCACAGGTTTATGTAAATAAGCGTGCACCATTGGTTACATCAAGAGTCAATATGGTAGCTATTGCTTCCATTAATGATTCTATCAATAAAACATTTTTACCGTATGGAAAAAGCGGTATTGACCATCTTAAACTAATGTTGTCGGCAGATAACAATGCAGTTAAAACGTATGAAGCCTATTTTTATTCGAGACTGAAATATAAAATGAGTGATCATTACAATGCAAAAATGCTGACATGGGATGTTACTGCTTATAAGAATGCTTACCCTGAATCCAAACTCGCTGCAGTTCGCAACTCAGTTCGGTCAGACAATACAGGAACTGTGGATCTTGAAGCATTAGCCAAAAATTATTCTGAAACACGAAACCGTCTTTATGAAGTAATGAAATCTCAATTCCCTACCGGAGAAGAAGAACGAATCCACCAGGAAGTTTCGGCAGAAGAATACGAACTTGAAAACAGACTTGACAAAACTCTCATCCGTACTTATCACAATACGCTGATGAAGGAAGGGTTTAAAGATTAGTTTTTTAATCCATTTGCCGTAAGTTTCTTTCCAGAATATTTTTTCTTTATTCAGTAGGATTTTCCTTTTCCTGACCGGCATTTATCTGAAAAATACTTTTAAATAGTATTCTGAAATAATTTTTTCAGCAATTAAAACATATAACTTTGGGGTGTTTTTTAATTTCCTTTGAGCAATCTTATTGCGAAAATTAAAAAGTGTTTTTTTGAAGAACATAATTGTTAACAGAGTTATAGAAATTATTGAAGAATGAAAAAACGATTTCTTGTTATTATTGCATTAATTACCTCCTGCACCGCACAAAAAGATTTAACGAAAAACACATCTCCTAACGGGCTTTTAGTTCCTGATGGAAAACTTTTTAATGCCGTGTTTCAGCAAAAGGCAGCCGAATATATGGCACTCTGTTATCAGGCTTATAATATTGCTACGCTTCGTCTGGATGAAAGTTTAAAAGATACTGTTAACACAAAGCCCAAAGCAATAGTTACCGATATTGATGAAACCTTTCTCGATAACAGTAAATATGCCGTTCATCAGGGCTTGATGGGTAAAGATTATGATACAGTAACATGGAAGCAATGGACATCACTTGGAGATGCCGACACTTTAGCCGGAGCACTTTCTTTTTTCAAATATGCAGCTTCAAAAAATGTAGAAGTATTTTACATTACCAACCGTGTAGCTGAAGAAAGAGCAGGAACTCTAAAGAATTTGCAGAAGTATGGTTTCCCATTTGCTGATGAAGCTCACCTGATAACAAAATCGGATAAATCGAGCAAGGAGGAGCGAAGGCTTAAAGTAGCAGAAACACATAATATTGTTTTGTTGATTGGCGATAATCTTGCTGACTTCAGCTCTATGTTCGACAAGAAATCGGTGAATGAAAGAGCTGCAAATGCTCAGCAGAATGCTTCTCTGTTTGGTAAAAAATTTATTGTTCTGCCTAATTCAGGATATGGCGATTGGGAATCTGCATTGTATCATTATAACTATGGAACAATCCAACAAAGAGACTCCATACTTAAAAGTATCCTTAAATCTTATTAATGCACATAGGACATTAGCAATGGAGTTTACTTTTGATACAATTCAATAATTAATCTCCATCCGGCCCAGAAAAATAAAAGACACCCTACTACAGAAATAATAATGTTTGCAACTGCTGCCATTGCATGTTGATTTCTGAACAACATAAATGTTTCCGAAGTAAAGGATGAAAAGGTGCTAAACCCTCCACAAAATCCTGCTATCAATAGTAAGCGGGTTTGCTCATTGATGCGAGTGACTTCAAAAGCAAGTGCAATAAGCATTCCTATTATCAAAGCACTAATTAAATTGCTGATTAACGTACCAAAAGGAAAGGTAGCCCCTAAATATTTTGCAGATAAATTATTGATGCTAAAACGGGTTATACTACCTAATCCACCACCCAGAAATACAAGAAGATATTGCATGATGTTTTAATTTACATGCAAAATAAAAGTAAATTTCAATACCCTGTAAGGTTATAAGATATTCCATTACTTTTGATTCATCTTTATTTTTCCGGTATGAGTCATTTAAAAATTTATCAGTCATCAGCAGGGTCGGGAAAAACTTACACACTTGTGAAAGAGTATTTGTTGCTCGTATTGAAAAATCCGGCATACATCCGCAGCACTCTTGCAGTGACTTTTACCAATGACGCCACTGGCGAAATGAAGGAAAGAGTTGTGAAAGCACTGTGGGAATTATCAAAAGAAAAAAACGAAGTTTTAAAAAACGATATCGAAAAATCTTTAGGTGATAAATTCAATATCAAGCAAGCAGCAGGAATAGTTTTAAATCATATTCTGCATCATTATTCAGAACTTGCCATCCAGACTATTGATAGTTTTTTTCTCAACATCACCAGGTCGGTAGCTTACGAAACCGGTTTGCCCGGGCGTTACAATATTGATCTCAATCGTGATGCTGCACTTGATTTTATGGCAGCTGAAGTGTTGCTTGCTTCAGGTGAAAATATGGAACTAACCAACTGGCTTATTGATTTTGCTTTTTACAGAATGGAAAATGAGAATGGGTGGAATTTGCAAGTCTCCATTAGAAATGCCGGAAAGTATCTTTTTAGTGATGAAGTGCAAAGTAGGTTGCAGAATTTAACGGTGGATGCCGAACTTATAAAGCAAATAAGAAATTGGACCAATGATTATAAAGACACGTTGCAACAAATAGCCGCCAATATTTTGCTGATACTCGATTCGGTAGGCATTTCTGACGATAATCTTTTTCAGAAATCCAAAGGATTTATATCGGCAGTGAGGCATATAAATAAAGATAAACTTCCGAAGGATTTAACATTCAAATGCCATTTTCTAAAAGCATGTGATGGAGGACAAATCTTCAGTAATGAGCTAGGCAACTATGCATTGGCAAATGATATCAGACAAGAGCTGCAGAAATTGCGCAAATATTTTGAAGAAGGCAAAACTAGATTCAAAACGGCTGATGCTATTCTTAAAAATATTTATTTGAAAGGCATGCTGGGTTATTTAAATCAGCAGCTTACCAGATACCGAAAAGAAAATCAAGTGTTGCTGATTAGTGATGTGGGAGGTATCTTAAGGAATTTTATTTCAAATGATGACACACCGTTTATTTATGAAAAGGCCGGGAATGCTTACCGCAATTTTTTAATTGACGAATTTCAGGATACTTCTGTGACGCAGTGGTTGAACATGCTCCCGTTACTCATTAATAGTCTTTCGCAAAACAATCAGGTGCTGACAGTGGGTGATGTTAAACAGTCTATTTACCGTTGGCGTGGTGGAGATATGAAATTGCTGATGGAAGAAGTAAAGAAGTCATTGAGTCATCATGCAAGAAAGACAGATGAGAAGAATCTCAGCTCAAATTACAGGTCAACAGAAGCTGTCATAAATTTTAATAATACCTTGTTCAGTCTGGCATCTTACATTTTTGCAGACAACCAATTAATAGGAAGAGCTTTTGAAAAGAAGCAGGTAGAGCAAAAGGTTGTTAAAAATCACATGAAAGGTTACGTGCAGGTTGAAATAGTTAGTAATGAAAATGTAGAAGAGAATTTTATTTATCCTGATAATGTTAAGGACAATGTAAAATGTATTCTCAGTAAAACAATGCTTTATATTCAGCAGCAAATTAGCAAAGGTTACACTTATGGCGATATTGCTTTGCTCGTTCGTGAGAATGCTAAGGGAAGTTTGCTTGCTGATTTTTTAGTTCTCAACGGTATTACGCAAATAAATTCGCGCGATTCTTTGCTGATAAACAAAGCTCCGCAGATTCGATTTTTAATCAGTGCTTTTCGTTTTATTGTCAATGAATCTGATGACATTGCTGAAGCTCATATTCGTTGGTATGCATCCAAAATTCTTAATTTTGATAAGAAGGAATTGGATAAGATGTTTTTTCATTCTAAAAAGCAATATAGGCAAATGGCTTTAACTGAAGTAGGTGCTGCATTAATTCACCTTTTCAGACTGAATACAACTCCGGATGCCTACATTCAACGTTTTGAAGATTTGCTTTTGCAAAAAAGCAGCAAGGGGTTATACGATGTGCAGTTGTTTTTGAAATGGTGGGATGTGGAGAATGAAAGAATGAAAATTTCAGTTCAAACACCTTCGGATAATAATTCCATTACGGTAATGACCATTCATGGTTCAAAAGGTTTGCAGTTTCCTGTTGTGATTTTGCCATTTACAAGCTTTGAATTTGCATCAAGTAAAGGGGAGGTATGGGTTGAAACAGATGTTGAACCGTTTAACCAATTTGGCGTAGTTCCTGTTATGTTTGACAGCGGTCTGGAAGATAGTTATTTTAAGAGTGATTTTGATAAGGAGCGAGACGAGAAACAATTGGATGAACTCAATGCATTCTATGTGGCTTGCACACGCGCTGAAGATAAGCTGTTTATACTTCTTGAAGGAAAGGGGCCTGAAGAAGTGAAGAAAATTAATCATTTTGTTTTAGCAGCACTTGGTTTTGCAGAGATGCAATCAGTGATACAACAGAAGTCAGAAAGGTTGTTTGCAGTGGGTGAGGATGATTCAAAACCCGCTTCGAAAAAGAAGACGAATGATTTGCCTGATACCTATAAAACGGATTCGCTTAAAAAATATTTGATTAATGAGAGAGGCGTGCATAAAGGTTTTAAAATCAGAAAACATATTTCGGAAGATGATCAGCGTGCATTTGGCATCAGACTTCATGATTTAATGGCAACTTTTTATTCAGAAGAGGATAAAAGCAAAATTTTAAATCAGATTGAAACTTTGCCACTGAACGATGCAAAAAAAATGCAACTGAGAAAAGATGCAGACAGTGCAATTGATTTGATTCAGCAGCGACAATGGATAAAGGAAAAATATCAAGTACTGAATGAGACCGAGATTTGTGACAGTGAAGGGAATATTATCAGACCTGACAGGCTCATGATTAAGAATAAACAAGCAATTGTGCTCGACTACAAAACCGGACAGCCGTTAAATGAACATCAGCAACAGATGTTAGGTTATAAAAATGTATTGGAAGGGGCTGGATTCACCACCGTGGAGACTTTCTTATATTATCCTGAATCCGGTGAAGTGGTGCAAGTAAATTAATCAGCGAACGGTAATGCGGGTAAATATCTGAGCGGGTTGATACCTATTTAACTGATTATGTTTGCTGTTTTCAATTCGGCAGCGATTGTGAATACGGTTGTCAGTAATCATCCAGGTATAAGTAACTTCATTCGTTTCCTGATGATGAATGAAAACAAAATCACAGATGCTGTAAAAATCTTTGTATGCAAATGGTATTTGTGGAACGAAATATGGTTTGTTATGATAACTCAGGCATCTTATTTCAGGCTCTACACAATTCAATACAGGAAATTTTTTATATATATTTCTTCCTAACATATCGCTTAGTGTAAACATGGTATCACAACTCTGAAGAATGATACCGTTCTTATCAAACATTATGATTTGACTTACACCTTGCTGTTTCATTTAATAGCTTTTGATTTTTTGAAAGTATGTTTCATTGATCAGGTCAGCAGCTATAGAATAAAACATTTCACTTACCATGAAATTATTTTTTGCTGAGGTGAAGAACGTTCTGTAACAATCGAAATCATCAAAATAGCTGCTACAGTCAATGTTCAGATTTTCTTCAATCTTATTGCACACCAGATATACCGGTGTTGAAGGCATGTGTTTTTTGTAATGTTCAATCCAGCTGTCAAAATCACAGAAGGTTGAAGGTCTGTTTATGTCAATGACATGAATCAATGCATCGGTTCCGAGATAGAATGATTTAAACGATTTTAATTGTGATGCCGATCCCGGTACAGTCCATAAAATCAGATTGAGGTTTTTATTGTGAATGGAAACATCTTTCTTCTCAATCCTCAGATGTTCATCTGTATTATAAGAATATGAAAACCGGTCATTGGTAAAGCGATTTACTAAAGCCGTCTTTCCGCAGCCGCTATATCCTGTAACAAGAATTTTTTTATTGTTCATGATGAAAGCTTTATTCTTTTATAGCGCTTTTCTGAAAAAAGGTTACATGCTAGACAAGCTTATTAATCTTCCTCATAATGATTGGTTTTGCCATCTACGGTTTTGATGGTCTTCCAGTTGCCATCTGCATCCTGCTGTTGTATTTCATATTTCTCAACACCTTGTTCCCAACCTTTATATGGCGTCCATTCCAGTCGCGACCCATTCATGTCGTTCAAAGAGCTTTTTAAAAGTATAGTAGCTGATTCAGATGTCAGTCCTGTTGTGAGATTACAGATGTTTTCCACTTCTATTTTATATGAATAGCTATGGTTGATGACATCTGTATTGCGGTCCACATAGGAGAATGTGTTATTATCTACTTTATCCAGAAAGATATATTCTCCCGGCTGGCTGTCGTCAGAGCGGTAAATCAGATAGTAGGCCACAAGAAAACTCATGGTATCAGGAGCATCCCATTCAGTCAAAACATATTCGTTTCTTACAACAGTAGAGCGTTTAATTTTTGGCAGTAGGCTGATATTTGGAGGTTGTGGCGTAGCGCTGTTATTATTACTTTCAGAGCTGAAACTTGTGCCCTGAAATTCGGCTTCAACTTTATAATAGAAAGGGATGGCGCAATATGCTGCTGTATCTATGTAAGTAAGTGCATTTGTTTCTCCAATCAAATCATAGTTCAATGCATCTTCACTTCTGTAAACATAATACACGTCAACCGGTCTTCCTGTGTAAGCGTTCCAGTTAAGATTTACCTTGCCTGTTCCTGCCAATGTTTTCAGATAAACAGAAGTATGGGCTTCGGAACTATCAAGAGGATAAGCGGTATCGCAGGAATTTACAGTTACTATTTTATACGAATAAGATTGATTGTTAGGTTGAACTGAAGTGTCAATGAAAACAGATGTTGGCCCCATAGAAGTATTATTAGAATTGTTGAGCGTGCTGATTAGATGATAATGTATTTGATCATCGGCTCTGTATAATTCATATTGTTTCAGGTTTAATGCAGTAGAGTTGTTCCACGTTATCCTTATGGAAGAAGAATCCAGTACAGTGATATAACTTATCTCTGCAGGAGGTAATGGATCGCTGTTAAAAGCGGTGATTGCATGTGTTTTGACAATGCTGTCAGAGCATAAATGCTCGTTGGTTACTACTAATTTCGGAGAATAATGCCCGGGATTGTCATATTGAAATGATGGTGAGAATACAGAGGACTGAAATCCATTGTCGCTATACCATTGATAAGTTGCGTTTTGTGTATTGCTACAGCTGTTTGTAAACGTAACACTGAGAGGAGCACACCCTGTAGGAGAGTTAATGCTGAAATCGGCTGTCGGCTGAGCAACAACTCTGATTAGGTGGTTGTAAGTTAAACTATCGGTACATGCACCATTGGAAGCGGTGAGTGTGATGGTATAAATGCCGGCATTTTGATAATGGTGTGTTGGAGAGCGTTTGAATGACGAAGTGCCATCGCCAAAATTCCAATAATATTGATTGGCGCCAGTTGTGGTGTTTATAAAGTTGATGGTTTGGCTGCTGCAGATAGCAGTATCGCTTACGGTAAATTGTAACAATGGAGCTGCATCCACCTTTAGGGTATCGAGTTGAGTATATACTGACTGGCAACCATTATTGTCGGTAATTATCAGTGAAGCCTGATATGTTCCGGAAGTGGTAAAGGTATGCACCGGTGATTGCAATGTTGAAGAGTCACCATCGCTGAAGCTCCAGAAATAACTTGCGGCCTGTTGCGAAGAGTCGGTAAATGTAACCGTCAGTGGAGCACATCCATGGGATATATCAACTGAGAATTTTGCACGAGGACCGGGAATCACAATAGAATTATTCAAAGTATGAGTAGCAGTGCAGCCTGCCGAGTCGGTAATGGTCAGCGATACATTGTAACTCCCTCCGGATGTATAAATGTGAGTAGGGTGTTGCTGTGATGAGGTGGAGCCGTCACCAAAATTCCAGAGATAAGTAGCTGCATTCTGCGAAAGGTTATTGAACTGAGCAGTAACAGGTGCACATCCTGATGTAATACTATAACCGAAGTTACAGGTAGGCTCTGTAATTTTAACCTGTGTTAGCATGGCTGTATCTGCACATCCAAACGAGTCGGTAGCAATCAGCATGGGTGTGAAGTTTCCTGTCTGCGAGTAAGTGTGTGTGGCTGTAATGGTGTTTGCAGTAGTGCCATCACCGAAATTCCACAACCACTGAACAGCATTCATACTTTGATTCGTGAAAGTAACCGCCAATGGATTACAGCCTGAGGTGTCAGAAACATTTCCGATAGCATCAGGGAACAAGATTTTATCTTTTTCAATCTGCTTAATACAGCCATTCACATCTTCTGCAACAAGAGTTATTTTTCCTGTTGGAACAGTATGGAAGGTATGCGTAGCATTTTTTACAGTGGATGAATCTCCATCACCCCAATACCATTTCCATTTGTAAACTTCGTTGCTCGAATCAGCAACTGTTATAGTCACAGGCAGACATCCGTTTGTGCGGGTGTAAGTAAAATCTGCATAAAAGTTGGGGATATGAACGGCATTGTTTATGGTTTTGGAAGAAGAGCATCCGTTCTTATAAGCTGTAAGAGTTACTGCATAATTTACAGGTGCATTCTGATTGTAGTAATAATAATTGCTGCAGTTGACTTGGGTAGATGTAATGCCATTGCCAAGGTCCCACAGGTAGTATGTACTTCCTGTTGATGAATTTGAAAAATCATAATGCACCCAGTTGCAATTGGATGTGGGAGCTCCCATACTGAAATCAGCAACAGGTTTGTTTATTTCAACAGGTGCAGCTGAATTGAAAGTCTGATGGCATCCACTCACATCGGTAACGTCAACACTTATCGGATAAAATCCTGCCTTAGAATAACTGTGAGCCACCGTATTGCCCGTTGCCGAAGTATTGTCACCAAAATTCCAGAGATATGATACATAATTGGAGTTAGGTAAACTGAATGTTAGCACTTCATCGGCACATGCTCTTGATTTATTTACCATTACCGGATTTGTGGAAGTGTAAGAGTAAAATGAAGTACTGTAAACTGATGTACAACCTAAAGAATCGGTTAGTTGTAATGAGATAATATAGTTATTGGTATTAGTAAAGGTATGTGTTGGCGACATTAAGTTGCTGGTAGTCTGGTCGCCAAAATCCCAGTGATAGGTTGCTGCGCTCTGATTTTGTGGTATAGCAGCAATGTTGACGCCTGAACAGGTTGAAACGTTTTGTAAACTGAATGCAGCACTTGTGCCTGCCACCTTAACTGCATGCGATGTGTAAATAGTATCCGGGATGCCATAATTATCCACGCTGATGAGCATCACATCATAAATACCGGGCATGGTATAGGTATGTGAAGGGTTTAGTTGGGTTGAAGTGTTTCCATCACCAAAATCCCAAAAGCTGGAAGTAATATTGATAAGCGGATTGTGAAAGTTGATAGTAAGAGGTGCACAACCATCATAATTCATGGTGTAGGTAGTAGAGTCGGTTGTTGCATCAAATAAAGTTCCTCCGGAGCCGAAATCGGTAGGAGGAAAACTGTAACTTGTAGTACAACTGTCGTTTGCAATAGTAAGTGTGATAGTAAATGGACCTGTTGTTGTGTAAGGATGAAGAGGGTTTTCTAAAGTTGAAGAATCTCCATCGCCAAATGTCCAAAGCCAGGATGTGGCACCAACTGTATTTGCATAAAACTGAACATTCATTGGCAAAACAGTATCCGTAGTTATTGCAGAGGGCGATGCACCTAAGGAAATAAAACTCATGGCATACTGATGTACCGTGTTTGTATGACATCCGTCAGCAGTAGTAATAGACAGGGAAACATTGTAATTGCCCGTCTGAGAATAAGTATGTGTAGGGTTCTGCACGGTTGAGGTCTGGCCATCACCAAAATTCCACAGCCAGGAGATAGCATTTGTCGAGCTGTCGGTAAAGTAGCCGATGAAGGGTGGACATAAAGTTTGTGTGTAAGTGAATTCAGCAGTTCCACCGCCAACGTTATAAGTTGCAAAATTGGTAATCAACTGCGAACAGTTGCCACCGCTGCTTTGTGTCTGTAATGATACTGCGTAAGTGCCGGGAGCGTTATAGGTGTGTGTTGGACTTTGTTGAGTCGAAGTATTTCCGTCACCAAAATCCCATAGCCATGAAGTTGCACTGGAAGAGTCGCTGAGGCTGATAGTTAACGGTGCACAGCCCGTAATAGGTTGTGAACTGCTGAAATTATTTACGGTTCCACCGGGATGGATATAATTTGTTTTGATAAGAGAGTCTTTACATCCTGAAGCATCCATGCCATAAAGTGTAACACTGTATGATCCTTGCTGCTGATAAGTGTATGTAGGACTGAAAGCCGATGAGGTATCACCATTTCCAAATTTCCACAACCATGACGATGCATTCAGACTAAGATTCGTGAAATTAACCGTAAGCGGATTACATCCTGTTGTTTTATCTGCTACAAAATCAATATCAGGTCCGTTTACATTAATTCCGTAGGCAAAAGTGTATTCAGTACTGCAACCGTTGGTAGCAGTAATTGTTAATAATGGATGATAGTTGCCTGCATGTTGATAGGTATAGGTAAAAGTAGAACCTGTTCCGCTGCCTCCGTCATCACTTTGCCACTGGTATGAAGCTCCGTTGGCCACCTGAGGACTGAAGGTTACCGATAAAGGTTTGCAACCATTGGTAATATTGGAAGTGAAATTAGCAACAGGAGATGCAAGCACTAAAATGCTTACAGGTGTTGCACTGTTACTGCAACCATTGGCATAGTTTGCTGTCAGTGATGGTTGGTATGTTCCTGCAAAATTATACAGCGTAGCAACAGAACCGAGCGTTGAAGTGATACCGTTTTTTAAATCCCATTGCAGGGAAACTGCACCTGGAGCTGATGCATTAAGCACAGTAGAAAAAGGTGTGCATCCTGAAAGTGTTGAAGCTGTGATTACAGGAACAGGATTACTTAATACCGTTATCTGCTTATTTACTTGCAGAGTAGAAGTACATCCGTTTACTGATGTTGATGTTACCGAAACAGTATAACTGCCGGGTGAAGTGTAATGATGTTGCACGGCACTGCCAATAGCAGTAGCTCCGTCACCAAAATCCCAGACAAGGGTACCTGCAGGTGCAGAAGTTCCGGTAAACTGAAAGTTTTTGTTTACATCACATGTTGCAAAAGTATCTACTGTAGCTGTAATGGAAGGTAATGCATGTATGGTGATATAATTGTTTTTAGTAAGACTTGCTGTACATGCCGAACCGCCTTTGTAAAGAATTAGAGTTACAGGAAAACTACCTGCCAGTGAGTAGCTGTGTGCCGGGTTATTAATTTTAGAAGTTACGCCATCACCAAAATCCCACTCACAACTGTCATATCCGCTGCTTTGATTGTTGAAGGATATCAACTCATTCATACAAGCAGATGTTTTTGATGCAGAAAATTGTACTACGGGTTTATTTGAAATTTTTATTAGATGGGTTAGAATAACTGAATCAGCCCCTGATGCATTAATAGCTACCAGGCTGATGGTGTAATTACCGGCATTATTAAATGTAATTACCGGACTCGGTAAGGCAGACGACATGCCATTTCCAAAATCCCAGTGGTAGGAAGTTGCATTTTGACTGTTATTAATAAAATTCACAATCAGAGGTGCACAACCTTCCGTTTGGCTTACACTGAAGGATGCAACAGGTTGTTGCGCATATACTACCCTTGTCATCAACAAAAGCAGCAATGCACTATAGCCGATTACCTTTTTTAATGGATTTTTGGTTAACACTGTATGCCCGATTTCAATTTATATTGAGCATATTTACGCAGAAGGTGAAAAAAAGTTATAAATCTTACATCTTCTTCTGAAAATACTGTAATTCAATAGATTTGATTTTGTTGATAAACATCATCTTAATTTGTGAAACTATAATGCCATTATAATGGTTAAACTACATATTTTTAACTCTGAAATTAAAAGACCACATTTATGAGCAATACACAGGAAAAATCCGCTTCAGTAAAAGGAGGAGAATTTATTATCAAGGAATCTTCAGCAGAGAACACCTTCATACCTGAACAGTTTAACGAAGAACATTTGATGATAAGGGAAACCGCACATGATTTCCTGAAGCAGAAAGTACAATCGTCCCTTGATCGTATTGATGCAATGGAACCCGGATTGATGCCTTCACTTCTTGATCAGTCAGGGGAGTTAGGTCTGTTGGGAATTTCTGTTCCTGAAGAATTTGGAGGTTTCGGAAAAGACTTTATCACGGCAACATTACTCACAGAAACATTAGGTGCAGGTCACTCTTTTTCTGTTGCATTTGCTGCACATACCGGAATAGGTACACTTCCTATTTTATATTTTGGTACCGCTGAACAAAAGAAAAAATATCTCCCTAAGCTTGCATCAGGTGAGTGGAAGGCTTCCTATTGCCTCACAGAACCGGGCTCCGGATCGGATGCATTAGCTGCAAAAACAAAGGCAGTGCTTTCACCGGATGGAAAACATTATATCCTCAACGGACAAAAAATGTGGATTACCAATGCCGGCTTTGCAGATGTGTTTACAGTATTTGCGCAAGTTGACGGAGATAAGTTCACTGGATTTATTGTTGAGAAATCGTACCCCGGGCTCACACTGGGTGAGGAAGAACACAAAATGGGTATCAAAGGTTCCAGCACACGTCAGGTTTTCTTTAGCGATTGCAAAGTGCCGGTAGAAAATCTTTTAGGTGAAGTAGGTAAAGGACATTTGATTGCTTTTAATATTTTAAATATTGGTCGTTTGAAACTTTGCGCAGCAGCGCTTGGTGGTGCTAAGGAAGTCAGTTCACTTTCTGTTTCTTATGCCAACACACGTGAGCAGTTTAAACTACCTCTTTCAAAATTCGGAGCTATCAGATACAAACTTGCTCAGCAGGCTATCCGCATTTATGCCTGCGAAAGTGCTTTGTATCGTACAGCCTATATGATTGATGAACTGGAGAAGCAAAAACTTAACGAAGGAGTAGAACACTCAAAAGCATTGCTGGAAGCTGCTGAAGAGTATGCTGTGGAATGTGCAATGCTGAAAGTGGATGGTTCAGAAACGTTGGATTATGTTGTGGACGAAGGCGTGCAGATTTACGGAGGGTATGGTTACAGTGCCGATTTCCCTATGGACAGAGCTTATCGTGATTCGAGGATTAACAGAATTTTTGAAGGTACTAATGAGATAAACCGTCTGCTTATTGTTGATATGATTCTCAAGCGTGCCATGAAAGGTAAAATTGATTTAATGACTCCTGCTATGAATGTGCAGAAGGAGTTGATGGGCATACCAGACTTTGGTGATCCCGATGAAACGCTTTTTGCACAAGAGAAAAAATATATTTCGAACTTTAAGAAAGCATTACTCGTAGTTGCCGGAGCTGCCGTTCAGAAACTGATGATGACATTGGCTAAAGAACAGGAAATACTGATGAACATTGCTGATATGGCTACTGCCATTTATGTTGGTGAGTCTATTCTGTTGCGTACCGAAAAATTAGTGAATGTAAAAGGTGAACAGGCTTGCACTTCACAGCTTGATATGATGCGTATTTACATTCATGATGCTGCCGATAAAATTAATATTGCCGGCAAGGAAGCTATTTATGCATTTGCTGAAGGCGATGAACAACGAATGTTGTTAATGGGGTTAAAAAGATTTTCAAAAGTGCAACCTTACAACACCAAGGAATCGCGAAGAAGAATTGCAGCAAAATTGATTCAGGAAAACAGTTATTGCTTTTGATTCCTGCCGGGCATCAGGTTAACAACATGATGCTTTAAAAAATCTTGATGGATGAAAAAGAAAATCTTTCTTACCATCGGCTTTGCATTACTTATTGGTTTTATCGCCAACTGGTCAATTATTATTTATGGAGTCAGACAACTGAAAGGGCAACTGGCGATAATTTATAATACCAAGCCGGTCACAGAAATTCTGAACGATTCTTCCATACCTGATTCAATTAAAATTAAACTCAAGCTGATAGAAGAGGTTCGTAAGTATGCCATTGATTCCTTGGGGTTGAAAAACACAGAGAACTATCAGGCTTATTATGATCAGAAGGGAAAACCTGTTTTGTGGGTGCTTACAGCTTCCGAGCCATTCAGCATGAAAGCATATAAATGGAAATATCCATTCCTCGGGAAATTATCTTATAAAGGATTTTTTAGTAAGGAAGCCGGAGAAGCGGAAGAAAAACAATTTATGCAGAAGGGATATGATACAGATTTGTCACCAGTTTCGGCATGGAGTACATTAGGATGGTTCAGAGATCCGATTTTATCAGGTATGCTGAAGAGAAAAGAAGGCTCATTAGCAGAACTTATAATTCATGAAATGACTCATGCCACCTTGTATGTGAAAAGCGATGTGACGTTTAACGAAAATCTTGCAACTTTCATTGGCGAAAAAGGCGCTCAGAAATTTTTGTCGGAACGGATGCCTGAGGAAACCGATGATTACAATCAGCGGTTATACGATAATAAACTTTACAGCAGCAATGTGGTACACTCCGTTTCGAAGTTAGATTCTCTATATAAAGATTCGCACTTTCTTTCGCTGACGAGGAAAGAAAAATATAAGGCGAAGTATAAAATGATTGCTTCCATATTATCAGACATGAATAAGTTGCCTTATCACAAACCTGAAAAATACCGATGGAATTTCATTAATGATAAACTTCCGGGTAATACTTGGTTTCTTTCATTCAGTGATTACCATGAAGCACAGCCCATGCTCGAGCAGATTTATGCTGACAGCTGCAAAAGTGATGTAAAAGCACTTGTCGCATATTTTAAAACGAAATACGGTAAGTAGTTTATAATGCTGCTAAAGCATTCAGTATATCATTCTCGGTTACTACCTGCATATTCAATGGTAATTGCTGATTGGCACTTACGGTAAACGTTTGCTGATCCATCACAAAATCGTTATTTTGTTTTTGGCCAAATGCAATGAGTTTAACCTGCTCTCCCAAAGGTAGCGTTGTAGTAGCTAAATTTTCTATTCGCATCACCCCTTTGAAATTTCCGAATGAAACATAAACCTGTATGTTTTGAGTGTTGGTGCCAGGTACGGTAAGTGTAAGCGAAGTATTAGTAGCAGGAAACAGCTTAGCCGCACTGAACCATCCTGTGGTTGCAGGAGTGGTGGTGTAATAGGCTGATGATGTGACTATAGAAGAAAGTGTATCATTGAATCCCGGAATGAAATCAGAAATATTGCTTGTCCAGTTATTTTTTCCTCCCGAATCGTAACCATAATAAGATTGCATATTGGTGGTAGTCGAAGGTAATGCTGCAGTTTCAAGCCAGTATTTTCTTCCGGGTTTTAAGAAAACTTCAGTTCCATTTTTAAATGCTCTCACTCTGATTTCGGCACTTGTTTCAAGAACATTGCCTGATGCTACTGAAGGAATTCTGCGAAGAATCATATCTTTTATAGAGTAGAGTTCTATAACTTTAAGCTGAAAAGGATAGGTAACAGCGCCACCGCCCGTAAATTCAAACATATCGGCACCTACGCAGATTTTTGTTCCTTTTTTACATACCAAAGGGCAATTGCCGGTAGAGTCAATGGTATATTCCTGCTCTTCTTCTTCATGGTTACTGTAAAACGAATCCATGTCTTTGTAATCGTCCTGTGGAACACGATCCTTACGACAAGAAATTAAAACCGTAGTCAGCAATGCGAGTAGGCATCCTGCCAACACAAGAATTTGCTTTTTCATTTTATATATTTTATTAAAATATTTTTTATCAGGTTCCTTTTACCGAAGGACACTTTTCTTTACTTCTGCTTTTACCGCATTGCCCCGGATAATAATATATTCCTATTCTCAAATGATCTTCTTTCCACTTGAAATCATATCGGTCTTCAATGAAGGGTCTCCAGCAACCTCTGTTACGAACCAATCCTACCCCTGCCTGTGGCGACAGATTATGTTTCTTTCGCTGACCGGGAGCATATTCATCAACATTCAGCCAGTTATGATAATAAACTCCAGCAAGAGGATAAAAATTATAACTTCTTATGGCAAACAAATCGTATTGAAGCGCGCCTCCTGCAAACAAATCATGATATCTGTTGAATGACGGGTAATAAGAAACTTCAGGAACGGCATACAGCTTTCCGGTTACAGGAATTCTCATCCTTACTTCAGCACCAAAACTCTCAGCCTGAAAATTATAAATTACTCCTGCACCGTATCCCCAGGGTTTACTCACTTTTCTGCGTTGTGCATTAGCACTTACCGACAAAATGACGAGAAATAAAATGGCTATGGATGTTTTACGTTTCATTGGTATGACAAGTCAAAGATGCGAATATCGTTTTTGCTTTGCTTTGTATAACGTGCAGAAAAAATATTTATTATTTTGTTATAAACGTAAAAGCTTAGAAGGGCAAAAGTATTTACCTGTAATCGAATGTAATATCCGCAGCTTTTGGGATTTCCTTTGTTTTAAGATTACTTGTTGATTGTGCGGCTCAGCAACATCACATCTGAAATGGTTTTTTTCAGGCGGCTGATGGCTTTAATACGTGTAGTTCGGATTTCAACCAATGGAATAGAAAGAGGAATTTCTTTTATTCTGATGTTTTTATCTTTTGAAGCACGAATACAGAACTCACTTGGCCACACAGCATGTCTTGTAACACATCCATTTGTGATATGGTCAAGTTTTGATTTTTTGAAAGTTTTCAAACCATGTGTTTCTGTAAGTTTAAGCCCACAGGTAATCCGCAACCCAAAATTATAAAGGGAAGTAAATAGTTTACGTTTAAAAGGCCGTTGGTCCATTTTTCCGGCAAGTTTTTTTGAACCGATGATTAAATCATAATTTGCAAGCAGTTCATTCGACTTTTCAAGAAAAATCATATCGAGATAATCCACTTCAAGAATAGTAACATTATCAAATCTTGCTCTGTTTATTCCATTTATCAAAGCTTGTCCGTAATCAGCAGCACCATCATCAATTTCAGCAACTACGCAACTTAATTCGGAAGCAAGTTTACGAATGATGGCTTTGGTATTATCAACACTTCCGTTTTCGGTAATGATGATTTCAAATTCACGGAAATATTTTTGTAAATCTACTGCCAGATCACGAATGCGTTTTTCAAGTATTTCTTCTTCGTTAAATACAGGTATTACTATGGAACAGTTGTCAGTCATTTTCTTTAAATTTATCAGACAGGAGTTTTCCATCCATGATGGCATCCTGCATACTTGAATATTCCCACCTTCCGTAACGGCCAATCTGATAAATACCGTCTGCTTCCAGTGCTGTCATTAGTTTTTCTACAATAGGGGGGCGTTTGGGTTCATAAATGCAATATGCGACCGGAATTTTTATGGAATGAACAAATACAATTTCGTCAATCTGAAATATCGGCATACGCTTTATTTCTTCTACAACTTTTTGTTCAATTTGCTCAATGCTCAGAGCATGATTGCGGCTTCCAACTTCTACAGCAATAATCTGTTCATCGTTGGGCGTTGCTTTTTTAAAATAATTTTTAGGGAAGCTGATTCTGTAAAACGAAAGTTCTTTGTCAGGGAAATACATCCAGTGTGTATCAGGAACCTTTCCTTTGATGACCAGATTTACCGTGTAAACAGAAGTGTAAACCAAATCATCAGCCAATGATTTTAAATCATCGCGGTCACTGTTTCTGATAATGGATTGTAATGGAACTGTTGATGCCAAACGGTTATATTTCACAACTGTGCCATCCGACATTTCAATAGTTTTATTTCGGGTATTGAAAAATTTAGCAGTAGTGTTCAGCTTGATATTTTCCAATTGTTGAGCAAAAATATCAGCCAGATCCTGAATACCTTTCAGCACGGGATAGTAAAAGTCCACATTGTAGCCGAAACTGTCAGTGTTATCTTCAAAAGCATTCTGTCTGATTTTATCCTTGTCAACGGTGATAAGGTGCGACATAAACTCGCATGTCATATCAGCAGGGTCGGTATCCCATATTTTTTTATTATAAGGCAACAGATAATGATTTGCAATGCCACTACCGAAACATTTCAATGCATAATCACGGTAGGAACCTTTTCTGATTTCCTGTTCTTCTTCGCGCGAAAGGTGCTTAACTTGTTCCAGACCCTCCAGACATTCACGTTTTGTTTTTTCACTCAGATTAAGAAGATTCAGCTCAAAAGGGTAGGGGATGATTACATTGTCGTAATAGATATGAGCTTTACGTTTATGTGTTTCAACTTTTAGCCCCAGTTTTTCAAAAACCAATTCTCTCACATAAGGATTACGTAAGTGCAGCAGGTGAGGAGCAAGGTCGAATTTGCAGCCATTGAAGTCAATAGTGCGCACCAGCCCTCCTACAATGTCATTCGACTCGTAAACAGGTAAATTTTTATCGTAATGGTAGGCAAAACTCAAACCCGCCAGGCCTGCGCCTATTACCACTGTATCGTGCTGAATCATCAGGAAAAATGCATAAGCGCGCAAAAATAGCCATTATCCCCCTAATCACAAAGGAATTTTACTCTTTAAAACGGTAATTTAAGGGCAAAGTGTTTCTACTGAGAAAGTTCAGTAAGGTTGTGAGATGATTATTATCGCAAATCCACTATTTCCACACCGGGATATTTCTTTGCGTCAAATGTAAATTGTGCTTCAGAAACAGCTGCTTCCGGGGTGTATTTTGTGATAGTGTAGGTCATGATGGAACCATTGTTGTTGAAAACCTTGGCACCTGCTATGGTTTTATCAGTTTTGTTAATATGCAACTGAATTTTAAAGTAGGGCTTTGATTTGTCTAATGGTGTAAGATCAATCGTTTGTAAAGGTTTTCCACCCACATTTTTTTCTTCTACAAACCGCGAATCAAACCCTTTTTCATAGATGGTGAATATATTGGAAGGCGAAATGCCATCGCCTTTAGCTGTGGCATCGTTAACCTGCACTTCATTGGCATCTTTAAGGTAGGTCCAGGATGTTTTGCCATCAGATATAATTTGCTGTCCGGTGATGGTCAGGTTATATTTATTACCACTGATAAGCATGGTGCCACTTTGGTTTTGTGTGGTTTTTGTCTTTTTATCTTCAATACTGATTTTAAATTCGGCCGAAAGTGATTTTAGTGTTTTGTATTTGGACGAAACACCTTTGAGTATTTCCTGAGATTTAGCGTCTTTCTGTGCATGGGTAGCTAAGATTGATAAGCAGAAAAATACTGTTGCAATTGTTTTGTACATGATTGTTTTATTTAAAGATTCTATAAAAACAATGCCATTAACCGTTGGTTAGGTGAACAGCGTATGAAATACAAAGTTAAAGATTCCGTAAATATTTATTTAAGATTGGAAAGCAGGTTTTCCAAATCGGTAGGGTCTTTGAATTTTACTTCGCGTGCTTTACTTCCTTCAAAGGGACCTATAATTCCGGCTGCTTCCAACTGGTCAATAAGTCTTCCGGCACGGTTGTAACCCAACTTCAGTCTGCGTTGCAATAAAGATGCTGAGCCTTGCTGATGCTGAACGACCATGCGTGCCGCATCATCAAAAAGCGGATCACGGTCGGATAAATCAACTTCGCCATTGCCGCCTTCGTTGTCGCCAACAAATTCAGGCAACAAAAATGCATCAGGATATCCGCGTTGCGAGCCTATAAAGTCAGTAATTTTTTCTACTTCAGGAGTATCAACAAAAGCACATTGCAATCGTATTAAATCTGCCCCAAGTGAAAGGAGCATGTCGCCACGACCTATGAGTTGGTCAGCACCACCACTGTCGAGGATGGTGCGGCTGTCAATTTTAGATGTTACCCTGAATGCGATACGCGCAGGGAAGTTGGCTTTGATAGTTCCCGTGATGATATTTACCGAAGGACGTTGTGTTGCAATAATTAAGTGAATACCAATTGCTCGAGCTAGTTGTGCAAGACGTGCTATAGGCGCTTCCACTTCTTTGCCGGCAGTCATTATCAGGTCAGCAAATTCATCAACCACCAAAACTATAAATGGAAGAAAACGGTGACCTTTGTTCGGGTTTAATCTGCGTGCAACAAATTTTGCATTGTATTCACGGATATTGCGCACCTGAGCTTCTTTAAGCAATTCATAGCGCTGATCCATTTCAATACAAAGCGAGTTAAGGGTATTGACTACTTTTTTGGTGTCGGTAATAATAGCTTCTTCTTCACCGGGAAGTTTTGCCAGAAAATGTCGTTCAATGGTTTTGAATAACGTTAATTCTACTTTCTTGGGGTCAACAAGTACAAATTTTATTTGCGAAGGATGTTTCTTGTAAAGCAGTGATACCAGAATGGCATTAAGTCCTACAGATTTTCCCTGACCGGTGGCTCCTGCCATGAGCAAGTGAGGCATTTTTGCAAGGTCGGTAACAAACACTTCATTGGAAATAGTTTTTCCTAATCCGATAGGAAGATCCATTTCTGAATTAACAAACTTGTCGGAAGATAAAACAGATTTCATGGCAACCATATCCTGATTTTTATTCGGCACTTCAATACCAATAGTGCCTTTGCCGGGAATGGGAGCGATGATACGAATACCAAGTGCTGAAAGACTTAATGCTATATCATCTTCCAGATTTTTAATTTTAGAAATACGTACTCCTGCCTGAGGAATAATTTCAAATAATGTTACCGTTGGGCCAACAGTAGCTTTTATTTTTTCGATGCCGATGTTGTAGTGTCCCAGTGTTTCAACAATTCTGTTTTTGTTGCTATCCAACTCGGCTTTCAATTCTTCAGGAGTAAGTTTGGATTTGCTTTGATAGTTTTCAAGCAAATCTACTGACGGAAACTGATACCCTGACAAGTCGAGCGTAGGGTCATATTCACCAAAAGCAGACATATCGGGAAGTTCGTCATTAACGGCAGTTACAACCGGATTAATAACTTCCTCAATAGGTGTTTCAATGGATAATGGAATAGTGTCATCAGCTACATTTTCTTCAGGATTTTCGTTGCTGTTTATTTCAAGTTCCAGAGAATTATCTTCAATAGAAGGGGTGTTTTCAACCGGAGTCTCCATAAGGTCTTTAATGGCTTTTTCCATATCCGGCTCAGGAGTAAGATCTATGGGTTGAGATATTTCTTCTTCCAGTTCGGTTGTCAGTGGCTCTTTAAATGCATTGGTATTATCATCGGTTTCAGCAATTGAAATATCATCTTCATCATTGTTAACTAAACTGCGTTGCGGTAGCTTTAGTTTGAATTTAAATGTCACCATGCTGAATGCAAGCAAAGTGAAACCGAGGAAAAGTCCGGTGCCTGCATTGCCCATCATTAATTGCATCCATTGTGATAACTCATAACCGAATGTGCCACCCATAAACAGCAGAGTGCTTGCATTTTTGAATAGATAGCCCATTGCAACAGAAACAAATACTAACAGAAAAGCAGAAATGCGTATGGTACGACCAAAGGGCAGAAGTGAATCTTTGAATAACAATTTAAATCCTGTTAGAAAAAACATCAGCACAAAAAGAAAACTGCTGATACCAAAGCTATTATAAAAAAAAGAATTTGCAGTAAGAGATCCTAACTTTCCAAGCCAGTTTTCCGCCTTTAAATCTTTGTTGGAGATGAATGACCACCAGCCGGATTGAACCTTGTCGAAATCAGCACGCCAGGTAAACAGATAAGATATAAATGCAATTGTGAGAAATACGCTTATCAGTATCAGTAATAATCCTGTAATCTGATGTATCTGCTCATTGTGAATCCAGTGAAAATTAAATTTGGAGGCCTTGGACTTTTTAGTCTTTTTGACTTCAGTCTTTGGTTCTGAATTACCGGTATCGAAAGTATTTGCTTCTGCAATAACCTTACTGCGTTTGCCCATTATGCCTGTTGTTAATCGTAAAAGTATAATTTCAGCTAAAGTAGGTCAGATGTAAGTCTGTAATATTCTTCATCGAACAACATAATGAACATTTTATTGTGGAAAAAACAGATAAATATGGTAAAACGGAAGTGCCTTGATGGCAACGTTTGAGGCCACTTTTGTCAGATAAGATGAAGTTTCCGGTTGCGAAAAAAAATATTCAATAAAGCTATAACCCAACGATATAGTCTTTCGTAAAATTTCGAAAAATGTTTTAACCGCTATATAAAATGAAAAAGCAAAACGTTATAATGAGTGTTATTAAAAGATGTTTAATAACACTGACACTTGTACCAGTCTTGAATGGTCAGGTAATGGCTCAGTGTCCTCCATTAGGTCACTATACCGGTATGACTGGCGATTTTGGTGCATGCCCCGGGATGTCGTTGTCCTATACTATTAATCCTGTTACTAATGCAACAAGCTATACATGGCAGCTTCCTCCGGGAGCTACCATCAGTGGAATGAATCCTTATACATCTGCATCAACAACTGTGACCGTTAATTATGGGCCATCGTTTTCGGCACCGGGCAATATTTGTGTGGTAGCTTCCAATGGATGCTCATCATTGGGAAGTTATTGTAAAAGCCTTTCGCCTGCCGGGTCGCCTTCAGGCGCTTCACAGATTTCAGGTTCTATATTTGCTTGCCCGGGTCAAACATTAACTTACAGCGTCAATAATTATGTAAACAGAGTTTTTGACTGGAAAATGCCTGCCAATGCCACCATTTTAAGTGGACAAGGTACGAATGTGATATCCGTGAAATTTAATAACGGATTTAGCGGAGGTGATATTTGTGTGAGAGTAGGAAATGGTTGTGTTTACAGCGGTTATCGCTGTATGTCTGTATATGCTTCTTCACCTTCTACACCAATTGCTGTTACCGGTCCGGTGGTGTTATGCGGTGGTCAAACCGGAACATTTTCAACAGGATTCGGAGGAAATGCTCCTGTGACATCGTTCACATGGTCAGCACCTGTAGGTAGTGTGATAACCGGACAGGGAGATAGTATTGTACAGATAAAAATGCCTGCAAATTACAGTTCAGGAAATGTAATTGTAGTGGCCAATAATAATTGTGGATCAAGTGGACAAAGAGGATTAAAAGTTCGCGAAATACCTGCTGTTCCAGCTCCAATATCGGGATTGGCTGCGGGAATCTGTAGCGGTACTACTTCGTATTCAATTCAAACAGATCCTACTGCCGTAAGTTACAATTGGACTCTGACGGGTCCAGGTAGTATTAGCAATGGACAAGGAACTAATGCCATAAATATTACTTATCCGATGAATTTTGTTTCAGGTAAAATTTGTGTTTCAATTACCAACGCTTGCGGTACAAGTGGATCTCGTTGTTTAGCAACATCTAAAGATATTATAATCACCGGGCAGCCTCAGCATTTTGAAACTTGCAGCGGAACCAATGCTCATTTCACAGTTTATGCAGACGGGATAAATCTTCAATATCAGTGGAGAAAAAATGGTGTTGCATTAACAAATGGAGGTAAAATATCAGGAGCACTTACCGATTCACTGGTCATAACCGGTGCCGATAGCTTGGATGCAGGTTCTTACGATGTTGTTGTTTCTAATTTGTGTAATTCGCAAGTTACATCATCAGCAAAAAACTTGGTTATTAAAGAAGTTCCTTCAAAACCCGGAATTATTTCAGGTGTTCAATCTGTGACCTGCCCGGGTACTACAGGAATTGTATATTCAATACCATTGCAACCTGATGCCACCGGCTACACATGGGGATACACTAACGGAGTACAGATATTAAACGGACAGGGAACAAACACTGTTACTCTCCAATTTGATTCTACTATTAATTCAGGTTATTCGGTTTATGTATTCGCAACAAATGGATGCGGTTCAAGCATTGATTCTGCCACTTCATGGACACGTTACTCTATATCTTCTCCTGTTATCAGTGGTCAGAAAAGAGTGTGCGATAAATTGCCCGGCATAGTTTACAGTTCGCAATTAATTGCTGGAGCAAATTCTTACAATTGGAATGTTCCTGCAGGTGCTACACTTGTTAGCGGACAAGGAACCAATTCCATTACCGTTGATTTTGGTCCCTCCTATACAGGTGGTGATATTACTGTGACGGCATCAAATATTTGTTTTACCACACCGGTAAAAAAGCTGACTACTGTAATTGATGTTCCCGGAGTTCCAACATCTTTAACAGGAACTAATTTTGGTGCTTGTAATACGCAGTTAAGTTACACTGCCGGAAATTCAAATTATGCTACCAGTTATACATGGACGTTACCTCCTAATAGTTCTATAAGTTCTGGTGCAGGTACCAATTCTGTCACTGTTGGTTTTCTTAACCCGGGAAGTGGTTCATATAATATGTGTGTGGCAGGAACTAACTATTGTCGTACCGGAAATACAAGATGTATAACCGTAAGAGCAGTGCCTCAAAGACCTTCAGCTATTACAGCAGACCCAACCGTATTTTGTATGGGTCAACAAGGCGTGCGATTTGCAACTGCAGGTGGTTTAGGAGCTTCTTCTTATCAGTGGATCGCACCTTCAGGAACGGTAATAACTGCAGGACAGGGAACCAATAACATTGTTGCTAATATGGGAAATGCCAATGGTATTGTAGGTGTAACCAGTAGCAACACATGCGGTAACAGTGGTACTACAACTTACAGTGCGGTGATGAATTGCAGAGAAGCTGGCGAAGAATTACCTCTAGAAAATTTACAGTCTTTGACACTGTCGCCTAATCCGGCAACTACCGCTGTTCAAATAAGTTTTAACACTGAAAAAAGTTCGACTTACAAAATCAATGTTTATGATATCCTTGGTAAGAGTCGTTTTGCCGAAGGCGGAATATCAAAGGCCGGAGTCAATAATCATAATCTGAATATTGCAACATTAAGCAGTGGAGTTTATATTATAGAGGTAAAAACTGATGATTACTCTATCAAGAGAAAACTTGAGGTGAGATAAAATAAAGCTGAAAATCAGTAAAGGGAAAGTTATATATTCATGACTTTCCCTTTTTTAATTTCGATAATTGGGAAATTTGGAAATTCTGCTTTTGCAGTATTAAAATATTTCTAAAATCACAGAGTGATACTTCACCTGCATCAACAGAATTGCTATAGTGCCGAAGTGAGAGTAAAAATATTCTTCAGTTGAGTTTGAGTTCTACTCCTGAAGCTGTGTGAGTTTTTCTTTCAGATATTTTCCTGTTAGTGACGATTCACATTCTGCAAGTCCTTCAGGGGTTCCTTCAAAAATGATGTTTCCTCCCTCATCACCTCCATCAGGACCTAAGTCAATCACCCAATCAGCACATTTAATCACATCCTGATTGTGCTCTATTACCAGAATGGAATTTCCGTTTCGGATAAGAGCCGTAAAAGCATCCAGTAGTTTGCGTATGTCATGAAAATGCAGCCCTGTGGTAGGTTCATCAAAAACGAATAATGTGTTGGAGGTGGCATTGCCAATACCGAGATAAGATGCAAGTTTGATACGTTGAGCTTCGCCACCACTTAAGGTGCTTGATGCTTGTCCTAAGGCAACATAACCTAGTCCTACATCGGCAAGTGGTTGTAATCTTGCAATGATTTTTTTAGTGTAATGCAGATATCTTTCGTCTGTTTCAGCATTAAAAAAAGTAATTGCATCAGCAACAGTCATCGAAAGGATGTCAAAAATATTTTTATCACGGTAGGTAATACCAAGAATTTCATTCTTAAAACGCTTTCCCTGACACGACTCACATTTCAATTGTATGTCGGCCATAAACTGCATCTCAATAGTAACCATTCCTTCACCCTGACACATTTCACAGCGCCCTCCGTCAACATTGAAAGAAAACAATGCCGGTTTCATCATACGCTGACGTGCGAAAGGTGTTTCTGCCATCAACGCTCTTATTTCATCGTAGGCTTTAACATAGGTAACGGGGTTGCTTCTTGATGATTTTCCTATCGGGTTCTGGTCAATCATTTCAATGCCGTGAAGTGATGTATAATCTCCTTCTAATCGGTCGTATTTTCCGGATTCGTCATCATAACCTCCTAAAACTTTTTTCACTGCCGGATTCACAATTTTCTTAATGAGAGAAGTTTTCCCGGAGCCACTTACTCCTGTTACCACAGTAAGTATTCCTAATGGAATTTTTACATTAATATTCTTCAGGTTGTTTTCTCTTGCGCCTGTTATTTCCAAATGTTGTGTCCAGTTTCGTCTTCGGCTTGGAATGTGTATGTATTCTTTACCTGTAAGATAGCGAGCCGTTATACTTTCATTGCTGTGTTGCAACTGGTCAAAATTTCCCTGAAATACCACCTTGCCTCCATGAGTTCCTGCCAGAGGTCCCATGTCTATCAGTTCATCGGCACTGCGCATGATTTCCTCATCATGTTCTACCACAATCAGTGTGTTGCCTGCTTTTTGCAGCGATTTCAATACGCTTATGAGTCTTTCCGTATCACGAGGATGCAAACCGATACTTGGTTCATCAAGAATATACATGCTCCCTACAAGGCTGCTTCCTAAAGAAGTTGCCAGATTGATGCGTTGTGATTCTCCTCCTGAAAGGGTGTTGGAAAGTCTGTTTAGTGTAAGATAACCCAATCCGACATCAGATAGATATTGCAACCGGTTTGTGATTTCAATCAATAACCTTCCTGCAACTTTTTGTTCGTAGCTGTCTAATTGTAACGATTTAAAAAATGGTAAACTTTTACTTACCGGCATCAGCACAATGTCGGTGATGGAGTGCTGATTAATTTTTACAAAATTGGCATCCTTACGCAGCCGTGTACCTCTACATTCAGGGCAAACGGTTTTTCCGCGATAGCGACTCAACATAACCCTGTATTGTATTTTATAAGTTTGTGTTTCTACATGTCTGAAAAATTCATTGATGCCTTTTAATTGTTTATTCCCTTCCCATAAAAGTTGTTTATCAAACTCGTTCAATTCATAATACGGGCGATGTACAGGGAAATTATTTTTATAGGCTTTCATGATAAAATTCTGCTGCCACTCCGACATTTTATCTCCACGCCAGCAGGCAACAGCTCCATCATAAACAGACAATGATTTGTTGGGAATTACCAGATTCTCATCAATGCCTATGACATTACCAAATCCCTCACAGTTTTTGCAGGCACCATAGGGATTATTAAAACTAAACAGATGAACACTCGGTTCTTCAAATCTGATTCCGTCTTCTTCAAATAAATTACTGAATGAGTAATTGTGATTTCCTGCTTCGTCAAGCTCCATTAAAGTACAGTAGCCATGTCCCTCGTTAAAAGCTGTCTGAATGGAATCTGCATATCTCGATTGTAATTCTTCCGTCCAAACTTCCGGTACAACCAATCGGTCAATCAAAATTTCAATTTCAGGAAAAACAGGATGAAGGTCATCAGCGGTTTTCGTTTTCTTACGCCCTCTTTTTTTAGGCTCAGGAGTTTCGTTTTCGGTAGGTAATGCAGCCAATGCATCATCTATTTTAATCATCTCTCCCTCCTGAATTATTCTGCTGAATCCTTTTTGCTGCAATGCGGATAACTCATCGCCAAGTTTGCGACCCTGATGCGGATGTAATTTTGCAAGAATATAAAATCTCTTTCCTGCAGATTGTTGAAGCAGAAAATCTACCACATCGGTTACCGTATGTTTTTTTACCAATTTACCACTCGCAGGTGAGTAGGTTTTGCCGATACGTGCAAACAACAGTTTCAGGTAATCATAAATTTCTGTTGAAGTGCCAACGGTACTCCTTGGATTTCTGGAGTTAACTTTCTGTTCAATAGCTATGGCAGGAGCAATGCCTTTGATGTATTCCACATCGGGCTTGTCAAGCCGCCCCATAAACTGCCGTGCATAACTTGAAAGACTTTCAACATAACGCCTTTGACCTTCGGCATAAAGCGTATCAAATGCCAGTGATGATTTTCCGGAACCGGAAAGACCTGTGATTACCGTAAAACTATTGCGCAAAATGGCCACATCCACTTTTTTCAGGTTGTGTACAGCTGCGCCTTTTATGATGATATATTTTTTGGGATCGAGTGATTCTATTGTATGCATATTAACGCCCACAAAGGTAAAGGCATAGTTATAATGTTTGTGCGGGAGTTTTGTTTTGTTGAAAAATAAAATTCAGAATTATCAGATTGGCTTACCTTATCAGAGTAACGGTGCCACGTTTATATGCTGTTTGATTGTCAACATAATTCTGATAAGTGATAACATAGAAATAAACGCCTATTGGGGCATCAGCACCTTTGTAAGTGCCATCCCATCCGTTTGATGTTCCTGAAGTTTCGAAAACTATATTTCCCCAACGATTGAAAACTTTCAGATTATAGGTTTTTATAAATCCTGATAACGGAAGCCAAGTGTCATTCAGCCCATCGTTGTTGGGAGTAAAAGCATTAGGCGAATAAACAGTTGCCGGCTGAATGAGTGAAATTTCGTTGCTCGTAGAGGTTAAGCCAAGAGAATCGCTGATTGCGGCTACATAATAATCAAACACACCGTCATCTTGCGGAATATTGCCATCGGTATATTCAAATTCATTGGAAGGAAAACTTGCTAGTAAAGCATACGTTCCACCATTGTGATTTTTGCGAAATAAATTATAACCGCTCACTCCTCCTGCCCATTCGGTATAAGGCGTCCACTTCAGATGGTGTTGCAACGGAATGCTGCTGCCGGTGAGTAAAATACTGCATGATTCATTGCTGGCAGGGCTGGTTTTGTTGCAGAAATTTTGTTTGGTAATTCGATAACAAAACGACTTTTCTGAAACCTGTTGATTGAGGTCCTCCAGTGTATCACCGCTTATACCATTGAGTGTAAGATATGGCTCATAGCTATACCCCGACTCATTGAGTTTCTTTTCAATATAAAAAATAGAGGAAACATTATCAGGTGCAGTAGATAAATTGATAACTATACTACTGCCGTTAATGTGCGAACTATACAAGGTCAGTGGCTTGACATTGATCTGGTCATTGGAACAAATAGTATCTGAACTGATACCAATATCTCCACATTGATTAATTCCTCGAATAAAGTAGCAGTAATTATTGGAAATACTGTTGCTGGCTGTATTATCAGTAAAAGAGTTTTGACCCTTAACGGTACTTCCCACAGGCGTAAATGCCCCGCCATTTACATTTCTGTAAATATCAAAACGCTTAATGAATCTCGGCATATCAAAGGTGTCGCGGTAATTTAGTTTAATAAAGGTAGTTGCCGTATCTACTTCCAGACAGTACAGGTTAGGAGGAGGAATGGCAGGTAAAGGTAAAACATAAATGTGGAGACTGTCCGTAGAGGTAAAATGCGTTGGGCATCCATTGTCTTCAACACGATAAGTTACGTGATAAGGTGCTGCGCGACCATGATTGCAAGTGGTGTACCAGCAAAACGAACTGGTGACAGTGCCGTTACCGGATGCCGTAGAAGTGGTAGCATAAGGAGGAGTAATACCGCTCCCTGAAAAAATATCTCCTGTGTAAGTGAGCGACATTGAATCGCTGTCTGTTGCTTTTATCGTAAAGCACAACGTATCTGTTTCATAGATGGTAAACGTAAGCCCGTTAATCGTTGCAGTTGAATTCTGATAAGTTATCTGAGGTGCAGTATTACCCAGACAATTGATAACCGTAAATTCAATTTCGCGTCTTATCATTCCAATGAGATTTCCATTTCTGTATTCGCGTACCACTACGGCCATGGCATAGTAACCCTGTAAGCTTGCTTTTACCTGCATCAGCCCTGTTGAACTGTTCAGCGTCATAGGAGGGGAACTTCCGGTAATGTTACTCAGGCTGTAACCGGGAGCCCATTGTGCGGTGACATAAGGCCCGGGAGAAGGAGCTGACCACACAGGAGAAACGGTAGCTTTTACAGGGTATCCAAGATCTCCGGCAAGAGGTGTTTCAAGTGAGTAGGTTAGTACATCTCCATCAGGATCGGTAGCACTGAAATCGAATGAAAAATCCTGACCAACACACATAAACGGAAGCGGATCTGTTGTGAACCGAGGTGAATTATCAATCATTGCAGGATCAGGAATTTCCATGTAATAAGCAATGCCGGTATCACCCGGGCGATTCAGGTTCAATGTGGTATTGTTACGGCAGCAACGCTCCCATGATACATAATAGCCGCTTGGATTATTGGCAAGTGTAATGGTATCAACATAGGTGCATTTATCCATACACACACCCTGTGGAGGCGTAAGACAGGAAGAACCTGTCAGAGTCAATCCTCCTGAATCTTTTAATGCTACGGTATAAGAGCCTACCAGCCCATTGGTGCCTTTATTAAAAACTCCTATGAGAATGGTGTTGTCAAATGGTACAAAATCAGAACAGTCGCGGAAAAGTTTTAAGGTAATTTCAAATTGATTGCCACTGAGCCTCCTATAGGTAAAATCACCTCCTGCTATATGTTTGGACATTACTTCAAGCCCTGACATGCATAGAAGAATAGTACAGAAGAAGATTTTTAATTTCAATGGCATCAGATTAATAAAATATCAATTAAGCAAAAATAAATAAAAATAAGGGTATTTTTAAAATTTAAAGTAGAGAGATTATTATATATTCATAAGTTTGGTGATATTACCTTTGATAATTGTGAAGAGTGATAAAATTTTTACAAAGGAACATCCTATTTTTGGCGCTATGACTAAAATAATTGAAGGGCTTGCAATAACAGATATTGCAGATGAAGGCCGCGGTATTGGAAGGTGGGAAGGCAAAGTGGTTTTTGTGAAGCATGTGGTACCCGGTGATGTGGTAAATGTTGAAGTAAAACGGAAAAAGAATAAATTTATTGAAGCCTCTGTGTTGGAGTACACTGCTTTTTCGCCTCACAGAATACAACCTGAGTGCAAGCATTTTGGCGTTTGCGGTGGATGCAAACGTCAGGATATGGACTATGAAACCCAGCTTTTTTATAAGCAGAAACAGGTAAAAGATTCCTTACAGCGAATTGCAGGTATTGAAAATCCGTTGCTTGAAAACATACTTCCTTCTCAACAGAAATTTTATTACCGCAACAGGCTTGATTTTGCTTTTTCTGATAAAGAATGGATGACCAGAGAGCAGGTTAGTAATAAGGATTACGTAACTAAACCTGCACTGGGATTTCATGTTACGGGGCGATTTGACAAAGTACTTGATATCACTGAATGTTTGTTGCAGGATAATGTTTCCAATAAAATAAGAAATTTTGTTCGAGAGTATGCTTTGCAAAACGGTTATACTTTTTTCAACAGAATAAGTCAGGAAGGAATGTTGCGAAATATGATAGTGCGTAATACTTCCGGAGGGCAGTGGATGGTGATGATTATGTTTAAGGATGCCGATAAATCGCAACGCGAGAAATTATTGCAGGCTGTTGCAGATAAGTTTCCGGAAATTACTTCGCTTTATTCCGTTGTCAACACCAAGAAAAACGACACATTTTTTGACCTTGATTTTGAGTTGTACTGTGGAGTGCCATTAATTACCGAAAAAATGGAAGATTTGATTTTTCAAATCGGACCTAAAACATTTTATCAGACCAATCCTCTGCAAGCTTATGAATTATATAAAATAGCAAGAGAATATGCCGCACTTCATGAGGATGACCACGTGTATGATTTATATACCGGCACAGGTACAATAGCAGCATTTGTAGCATCGCAGTGCAAGCATGTCACCGGTATTGAAAGTGTGGCTGAGTCTATTGAAAGTGCAAAAATAAATAGCGAGCTGAATCATATTTCAAACACTTCTTTTTTCACTGGCGACATGCGCGAAATTCTTACACCTGATTTTTACAACCGTCAGGGATATCCCGATGTGATAATTACCGACCCTCCGCGAGCAGGCATGCACCCTGATGTGGTGAAAGTTATTTGCAACAGCAATGCAAAAAAAGTGGTTTATGTAAGTTGTAACGTGGCCACACAGGCACGCGACATCGCTCTTATGAAAGATTATTACCGGTTTGTTAAAGCACGGCCTGTGGATATGTTTCCGCAAACTGACCACGTGGAGAACGTAGCTTTACTCGAAAAAATCAACTGATACTCGAAGTAAAAGAGCAATTGGCAGTTTTACTGATGACTAACAATTGCAATAAGAAAACTTTGAAAAATAGTGGGCACACACTCTTCTGAATTGCAGAAACTAATTGTATGTTTGCTTTCAGATGTAAGAAGTAAAAACAGATTCAATTTTAAATCAGAAAAAAATAAATGACAACAGATTCGGGAGTAGAAATAAAAATCACACACAAAGGAAATGGAGCAAAACCTTCAGCAGGCGACCGCATTATAGTACATTACACCGGTAAACTGCAAGATGGAACTGTTTTTGACAGCTCGGTAAGCAGAGGAGAGCCGTTTGTTTTTAATGTAGGAGTAGGTCAGGTAATAAAGGGTTGGGATGAAGCATTTGCAATGTTGGAACAAGGCGACAAAGCAACATTAACCTTACCTGCACATGCAGGTTATGGTCAGCGTGCTGTTGGAACTATTCCTGCAAACTCTACACTGATTTTTGATGTTGAATTACTGGAAATAATTCCGAAAGTAAATGCAGTACCATTTAATGTTGAAGGGTTGGAAAAAATAAAACTTCCATCAGGCCTTGAGTATGTACTGCTGAAAAAAGGCGATGGCATGCAGGCTGCAAAAGGCAAAACAGTATCTGTTCATTATAGCGGCTATCTGGATGACGGTACGCTTTTCGATTCATCGGTTGAACGAGGTGAGCCTATAGAATTTCAGTTGGGGATGGGAAGAGTAATTGAAGGATGGGATCAGGGAATTGAATTGTTGACGGTAGGTTCGCAGTGCAGATTGTATGTGCCTTATCAGTTGGGTTATGGTGAGCGCGGATATCCTCCTGTAATTCCTGCTAAAGCAACCTTGATTTTTGATGTTGAACTGATGGATGTTTCAGATAACGATTCTTTCTTTTGAAAAAAGTTCTGCTGATTACTTATTATTTCGATCCCGGAAATGCCGTTGCAACTCCTAGGGTAATGAGTTGGGCAAACGATTTTTATAAACATGGGATTGAACTCACGGTTGTTACCCGCCACTTTACGGGCAACGAATCACATTGGATTGATTTTACTCAACCTACAGAAAAAGAAATTTCTGTGGTGAAAACGGAGGCTTTTACAGTGCACTATTTGCCTTATAAACCTAAAAAACCGGTATATGCCGAAAGCAATAGGCTGTTAAGTAAAATGTATCATCTGAAAGAATTTCTGTCCGGATATTTCAACCCCGAAATTGATGCTTATCATGCGTTCAAAGATTACTGCAGGAAACTTTTGTCGTCACAAAAAACAGATTTGATTTTAGTTTCAGCACCTCCACATAATCTGGTGCGTCTTGCTTCAGAGTTAAGTCAGGAGTTTAAAATTCCTTATGTGGTTGATTTTCGCGATATATGGAATAATCGCATTACAGGTGCTGACCATCGAATGAGTTTGCGTGGTAGGCTGATGAATAGCACAGAAGAATTTTATATTTCTAAATGGCTGAAAAAAGCAAGCCTTGTAACTACGGTGAGCAATGCTTTAGTACAACAAATTAAAAGAATTTATTCAGGGAATACTGCTGAAATCACCAATGGATTCGAATGGCGTTTGTTTAAACCTGTGCAGGAAACATCTCCACCTTCCGACCGGTTTGTTGTTGCAAGCATAGGCACTATTTACCCTGTTCAGGATATTTCCATTCTTATTGAAGGGCTGAAGAAATTTTATACTCAGCTAGATGATAAAACCAGATTTAAACTAAATTTTATAGGGTTGAAGGCTGTTGATGTTATCGCTCAAAAAATTGAAACAGAACTTAAGGAGTTGCATCCTTATGTTACAGCAAAACTACCTAGGAGTGAGGTGATGGAATACTATAAACAAAGTAATATATTGCTTATTCCTGCATGGAAACAATTTCAGGGTATATATTCAACAAAAATTTTTGAATATCTCGGCTCCGGGCGTCCGATTCTGGTTGCTCCGGGTGATGATGATGTAATTGACGAAATGATAAATAAGTCTAAACGTGGTTTTATTGCAAATACCGCAGATGAATTTGTATCGGCACTTACTCATGCATATCAGAAATGGAAATCAGGAAATCTGCCGCCATTAACGGTTACAGAAAGAGAGTTGTTTTACTCTCGCGAAAATCAGGCAAAAATTCTTGCAGATAAAATACTTCTTATTCTCAAGTAATGAAACCATCGGTATGCCTTATTTTATCTTTTCACGACAGAGCTGTTCAGTACGAATGGTTCATTGAGAAAGCGCTGGAGCATCAAATGAAGTTGCACTTTATATTTCTCAATCCTGAACAGTGGCATATTGAACGTTATGTGAGGCATCGTAAAATTCCATGTCTGTTTATAAAATATCATTCTAAAAAAGATATTCCGCGGGCTACTGCTTTAATATATCAGTATCTGATAAAAAATAAAATTGATATTGTGCATACTCATTTGTTTGATGCCAATATCTCAGGACTTACAGCTGCATGGCTTGCCCGCGTAAAGAAAAGAATCTATACACGACATCATTCCGATTTTCATCATCGCTTTCATGCAGGAGCAGTTAAGTACGACCGTTATTGTAATAGACTTGCCACGGATATTGTAGCAATAAGCAAGAATGTAGAAGATATAATCATAAATACCGAACAAGTGAAAAAATCAAAGGTGCATCTTATTCATCACGGATTTGAATTTGATGCATTTAAAAATGTAAACAGCGATGAAGTAGAGAGCCTTAGGAATAAGTATGACTTGAGGGGGAAGCATCCTGTAGTAGGTATGATCAGCCGTTATGAAAAAGGTAAAGGCATACAATATGTGATACCTGCATTTAAAAAACTGAGAGAAAAATTTCCTGATGCCGTGCTGGTACTGGCAAACAGTCATGGCTCTTATGCAAAGGAAATTAAAGCTATGTTAAAGCAACTACCTGAAAAATCTTACAGGGAAATTCGCTTTGAGTATAATTTGTTTGCCTTGTATAAGTTATTCGATGTGTTTATACATGTTCCAGAGTATGCGGAGTATGAAGCCTTCGGTCAGGTGTATGTAGAAGCTCTTGCTGCTGGAATTCCATCAGTGTTTACATTAAGCGGCATTGCGCGTGAGTTTATTGAGGATAGAAAGAATGCTTTGGTTTGCAACTTCGAAGATTCTGATGGAATTTATCATGCACTTGTTGAATTGATTACGAATGCTGATTTGAGAGAGCAAATCATCAATGAAGGCAGAAGAAGTATTGCTCACAGGTTTGGCATTAATCTGTATTTTCGTAAACTGCTTGCACTTTATAATTATGCTGAATGAAATGGAGAAGAAAGAATCTGATAAGTTTCATGTGATTTTATTTTGCGAGGATGATTTATCATTGCTGCGCAAAAATCTGCAAAACCTAAGCAAACAATATCAAAAGAATTATATTGTGCATATTATTGCTGATATTGCAGCAAGAGAGCAGTTCAACAAAGAGTTTATGGAGCATAGCACTTCAGGAGGATGGGAAGTGCATTTTGTGAACGGGCTTGCTTATGAAAACCTGAGTTTGCTTGCCGATGTTATTAAAACCATTCAGGATGGTTGGATTTGTTTTTTGAAACCTTCGGATGAGTGGATGCCTTACCATCTCACAGCCATGAAAGATGCTACAGAGCAATGCCCCGGAAGCAAGTTTTTTTACTCGCAGAATGTTAAAGGCAGTCTGAAGTGTATCTCTAATCCATATTTTGATTCTAATCAGATTGACTATAATAATGTTGACATAAAGGAAGCAATAAGTTTGAGTCAGATGATGATTTATCATACGGTAGCGCAAAATATTTTCCTGCCCGCATTATGGTTCGATTCGCATTCAGACCTTATGGTGAAGTTGTCATTTATGAAATCATTTTCTTTACAAAAGATTAACAGGTTTACTTGCTCCTGTAAGGAGGCAGAACGCAATTACAACAGAAATTATTTCGAACAGCGAATACTTACCATCAGTTTTGCAGTACGCAATTGGATAAACGATAACCACGCATTAAGAATAAAGTTAACGAGCAAGGTTTATAGAAACAGTGTTTGGTTGTTATTTGTAAGAATGAAACTCGTTTCCTCGTTCATGTTGCTCAATGAAATGATGTGTTGTATCGCAGGCTTGCGTAAAGGTATAAAAGGAGGAATGGTAAATGTTGACTGAACAACAGCCATTTTTCAGCGTAATCATGCCTGTTTACAATCGTGCCGAACTGGTAAAGGAATCTATTTACTCTGTTCTTAGACAGACATTTTGTGATTTTGAATTGATATGTATCAATGACGGAAGTACGGATAATACCCTTGAAGTATTAAAAGAAATGGAGCACCATGACTCACGTATTAAAGTTTTTTCACATGAAAACAAAGGAAGGTGTCAGGCACGTAATGAAGGAATTAAAAATGCAAAAGGAAAATGGGTTGCGTTTTTGGATTCAGATGATTTTTACCTTGATAATCATCTGGAGACTTTGCGTAAGCTGATTAAGAGATTTCCTTCATTCAACGGAATTGCTACGGAGTTGGTTTTTGAAGACAGAATCCGTGATCATAACAAGTGCCGTTATTATCGTGATTTTGTGGTATTAAGTTTAGAGGATTTTGCAGTAACAAATCCTATTTCACTTAATCAATTTTGTTATCATAAAGCCAGCAATACTGATTTGCTTTTTCCTGAAATAAACATTCTTGCGGCAGAAGATTTATTGTTTTTCAGAATGTTTAGCTGCCGATTTAAAATTTTGAAAACAGGTATTATTACCAATTTTGTGAACACACACGAAAATCGTTCTTTAAATCTTATTACACCTGAGCTTTTTGTTTACTGGAATGTTTTTGCAACCAATTATTTCATTGATAATTTCAGCGTTACGGAATCTGTTAAAAGGGATATGCAACAGTATGTGCAATTGGTTATCAGTAACGTTTATTTATCGGCAAAGAAAACCAAGGAAGGATTTCGTGAGTTGGTTAAAGTGCTGAAATATCCTTCAACTTACAGAAATGTACTTTTTTACAAAGCATTGATTAAATTATTCATAAACTGATGTGTGGCATAGCAGGTACTTATTCGGTTAATGGTTTTTTCAGCAAAGGCGACATACAAGCAGCTGCTGATAAATTATTACATCGCGGCCCTGATGGTTATGGTTTTTTTGAAGATGAAAAGGTTTTACTTGCTCATCGGAGACTCTCCATCATTGATTTAGATGAACGAGCCTCACAACCTATGTATTCGCATGATGGACGTTATGTGATGGTGTACAACGGTGAAGTGTATAATTATGTTGAGCTGAAAGAGAAAATCATTAAGGAACATAGTGATTCTTCATTAGCTGAATTTAAAACCACCAGCGACTCGGAAGTAGCACTTCGCTTATTCGAAATTTACGGACCTGACTTTGTGACGGAACTAAACGGCATGTTTGCTATTTGTATTTACGACCGTCAGGAAGGAAAGTTGTATTTGTTTCGCGACAGAATAGGTATAAAGCCTTTGTTCTGGTATCAAGATGCAGCCGGAAATTTAGCTTTCGCCTCGGAGTTGAAGGCGCTCATGGCGATGAAAAATATTTCAAGAGAAATTGACGAAGATGCAATATTTTATTTTTTAAGGCTTGGTTTTATTCCTGCACCACTTACTGTTTTTAAACACATTCATAAACTTGAAAGCGGAACCTATTTAACTGTTAGCGCAGAAGGAGTAGCATCAAAAAAATTCTGGCAAGCTGCCGAACAGTATTGTGCTGATAAACTTAATGATGAGAAGATAATTCAGGAGAAGTTACATTCAACATTATCCGAAGCGGTAAAAATTCAGTTGCGTAGTGATGTTCCTTATGGAATTTTTTTGAGTGGCGGAGTTGACTCCAGTTTGGTAACAGCATTGGCATCAAAACATGTAAACGGTAAACTGAATACGTTCTCTATTGGTTTTAAAGAACATTCACACAATGAGGCTCCGCATGCACGCGCTGTAGCCGCACATCTTGGAACCAATCACCATGAGTTTATCGTTTCGCATAATGATGCTATTGGATTGATAGAAACATTCTTTGATGTGTATGATGAGCCGTATGCTGATACATCAGGAATTCCAACTATGTTGGTTTCAAATCTTGCTTCACAACATGTAAAAGTTGTACTTTCAGGAGAGGGTGGTGATGAATTGTTTTTTGGCTATGGTACGCACAACTGGTCAAAACGACTTAAGCAGTTCCCTTTCAATATATGCAGAGTTCCGTTACGGATTTTATTCTCTCAACTATCATCACGATACCAAAGAGTTTCAAAGTTGTTGGACTATGATGCAGATAGTATATTTCTACCAGAGCATATTTACTCACAAGAGCAATATTTGTTCAACATTGGAGAAATGGAAGGTATGCTCAGTAAGCATTCGCGTTCCCACTTTAAGACCTTTACTGAAAATTATGCCGGAACACTTCGTAGCAAGTATGGAAACCTTAAAAATATTGCTCCTGAAGAGTTGCAATCGTTTTTTGAAATAAAATTTTCGTTGCAGGATGATTTACTTACGAAAGTTGACCGCGCAACCATGCATCATTCAATTGAAGCGCGTGTGCCTTTGTTGGATAATAATGTAGTACAGTTGGCATTGCAGATTTCCCCGGAGGAAAAAATTAAGAACGGAGTCAATAAGTATCCTCTGAAAAAAATGCTTTCAGAATATTTGCCGGAAGATATTTTTATGCGACCTAAAAAAGGGTTTTCCATTCCACTTGTTAAATGGCTGAAAAATGAGTGGAGTTATTTAATCAATGATTATTTAAACGATAAAGTTGTTGAGCAGGTAGGTTTATTTGAACCACAAGAAATACGAAAATTGGTAAACCAGTTTTTTGAAGGAAGTGATTTTCTGTATAACCGCATTTGGTGTCTGATAGCATTGCACCGATGGTTTATTAAAAATACTTAATCATATTTTTTCAATATCCTTATCACGAATCCAACCTTCGTTTCCATTAGGAATCTTGATTTTTTTCCAACCCTGAAGTTCGTCCGTAATATTAATTTTGGTGCCTTCATGTAATTGAAAAAGGTTGGTTCCTTTGTCATCGGGCGAGCTTTTAATATAGGCGCTCTGCGAAATGATTAATGCACTATTGGAATTTTCGTTTAACCTGTTTTGCTGATAGGTTACATAAAAATAAAAAAGAGATATTCCAAGCAGCAAAAATGAAAGAAAGAAAAAAGTTTTTTTAACGGAATATACTTTAAAAAAAATATAGAGTCCGAAGGATATAACAGAAAGCCAGAAAATGATAAGAAAAATAATGGCTCTGGTAGTAGTTGAAGAGTAAGTCAAATAATTCTCCCACCATTCTTCGTAAAACACTTTGGGTGCAGGTTCAATTTTGTCAATAGTGTTTTGATTTGCCAAGGCAAGATTTAAATCCACATCGTTGTCATCAGGTTTCAACTTTTTGGCACGTTCGTAATTAAGTATGGCTTTTGTGTAATTTCCTGTTTTGTAATAGGCATTACCAAGATTAAAGTAAACTTCAAAAGAGGTTGTTCCGGAGTTTAGTATGCTCTCATATTTTTCAATGGCCTGATTGTAATTTTGTTTTAAGTAAAAATCATTGCCCTGCTTAAACAAATCATCAGCACTTTGTGCAAATGCAGAAGCAGTGAGGATGCCAATTGATACTATTATCAGATAAAGGATTCTTCTCATGTGATTACGCGGTTAATGAGTTTTCCAATTCAGTAATTATCGAAACACTGTCAGCATAAATCTGCTGCGGATTCACACTCTGTAACTGAGAGGCAAAACGTGCCAACTCGCAAGTGTCAATCGTGTTAATCATTTTTGTTATCAGTGATTCACTGATATTTTTTTCTGCTAATTTTTTTGCCAGAGTTTCTTTGCTAAGGTCTGCCATATCAATTCCTAGTTTGTCGGAAGCATAACCATTCAGGCCTTTAAAAATTTCTTCGTAGAACAATTCTGTTTTACCTGCATCCAGTTCTTTTTTAGCGGAGGCAAGTCTTTTTTGAGCCATCTTGGTTGCTCTTGTGCTTCGCATATAAGCTACATCACCTGACATTTTTTCCTGACGTTTTTTATAAACGATAAGTACTATCAGCAGTATTATTGGAATCAATAAAAGAATATAAAAAAGTGAACTTCCGAAAAATGTACCATGAGCAAAAGTTGTCATGGTTCCTGTTTTAATAAAGGCAATATCTTTTCCGAGAAGTTTTACATCGGTTTTATTCTGGTAGGATGCAACGGATTGTGCAGCTGATGCATCACCGCTGATTCCTTTAACGGTAACTTTTAAAGCGGAGGATGACAGTTGAACATATTGTTTTTTATTCAGGTCGAAGAAAGTAAAATGTATGGGGTCAATGGTATAATCTCCTTCATGACGAGGAATTATCAGATACTCGAAAGTTTTGCTTCCGTTAACACCATTTTCCGAAACAGATACATTATCATCAATTTTAGGGTCGTAGGTTTCAAAGTCTGTAGGGAGTTTTAACTCAGGAGCATCAATTAATTTTAAATTACCTTTTCCGCTGATTTTTACTTTCAAGTTGATGGCATCATTCGCCTTTACCTGATCTTTATCTAATGCTGCCTGTAAAGTAAAGTTTCCTACAGCGCCCTTAAAATGATCATCAGGTGCAGGAGGCAAATCTTTCACGGTTATTTTTACAGGTTCACTTTTTACATTCACTTTTACATCGCGTGCCATTCCAAAAAATGGATCATTAAAGAATGGGTCATTGAATATGTCAAAAGGGTTGTTGGAGCGTTTACGTTGATTTTGTACTCTGGCAATACAACTGCCCTGCATGGGGTCAATAGATAATGTGCCTGATTGCTGAGGAAAAAGAATCACTTTTTTAACAATACCTACGCGATATTGTTCTCCATTGATTACTTCTGTTTTTAACTCCAGTTGGTCGGGCATTTTAAGTTCCTGCGACCAAAAACCATTCAGTGCCGGAAGTTTATCAATAGTATAATTTACTAAGCTAACCTTGGTATAAAGTTTATAAGTAGCAAGTATGGCTTCTCCTCTGTAAACAGAAGATTTGTCAACACTCACACGTAAAAACACACTCTTTGTAGTTATTCCATTGTCATCATCATTGCTTTGTGAGCCTGCAGCACCTGCCTGTGGTTTACCCTGACCTTTAATGACGTTTAGTGTTAGTACATTCGATTTTATTTTCACTCCATTCACATCAATCGTAGCGGGATCTATACGGAAAGTGCCTTCTGATTTAGCCTGCAAATAATATGTGAATGAAACTGATTGCGACATATTACCATTAATAAACTGCATGCTAGTGCTTTGATTAGGCCCGCTGAGAATATTAAAATCCTTGAAAGATGGTGCCTGAAAATTACTTGCCTGAGCGTTTATGGTAAAGGTAATTGAAAATTGCTCGTTGGTGCCAATAGGGTTTCGGTTAACCGTTGCGGTGAAACTTATTTCAGCAGCTTGTGTGCTTAACCCTAAAAACAATAATGCAAAAGTTAGAACAATTTGTCCTGACTTTCTCAATCGTGAAATAAGATTTTTAATAATCATTACCATTGTTTTTCAATCCTGACACGTGTACCTTCTTTTTTGGCCATCTTCTTCTGAAGTTCTTTTTCATCATTATTTACAGCCTGCAACATTCGTTCTGCATCTTCTTTTGAAATTTTTGGTTGTTGTGCCTGTTCTTTTTGTTGTTGTTTCTGTTCCTGATTTTGCTGCTGTTTCTGATCCTGATTTTCTTTCTTATCGTCTTTCTTGTCCTGATTTTGTTGTTTCTGATCTTTTTTCTGGTTCTGCTTATCTTTATTGTTTTTATCTTGTTGCTGTTGTTGCTGCTGCTGTCTTAGTTTTGAAAGTGCATAAACATAATTGTAACGTGTATCCTCATCATTTGGATTAAGTTTTAAAGCCTCTTTATATGCGTTGGCACTTTCCTGATACTTCTCTGCCTTCAGCATGGCGTTGCCCTGATTGTAAAATGATTTTGCTTTCAGCTCATTGTCTGTTTTTTCGTTGGAGAGATTTTGAAATGTCCCCGCAGCTTCATCATATTTTCCTTGCTTATACAGCGCATCTCCCAGGTTGAACTTTCCTTCTATGGTCTTGTTATTTTTTTCAATGGATTTACGATAGCTCATTTCGGCTTCTGAGAAATCTCCTTTTTTATAATCACGATTACCCTCACGTATCATCGGCTTTTCATTTTGAGCAATGCTGATAAACGGAATCATCAGTAATGACAATATCAGAATTAAATTACTTTTTCTCATCACCTTCTCCAAATAAATTAAGTTCTTCCATCCATTTACTTCTCTTTTCAGAAATGATAAATTCAATCAGCAATAATAATAACGAAATTCCTAAAAAATACTGAAACTGATCTGCATAATCTGTAAACATCTTGCTGCCAAACTCATTTTTCTGCATGGCATTAATTTCTTTCATAATAATTCCAAGTCCGTCATCACTGTTGGTAGCTCGAATAAATTTTCCATTGCCTGCCTGTGCTATTTCTGCCAGAGAGCTTTCATCCAGTTTGGTAATAACGGTTTGCCCATTGTTGTCCTGCATATAACCGGTGCGTTGCCCGTTATTAAACACAGGAATGGGGCCTCCGTTTATTGTTCCCATACCAATTGTGTGAACAATAATATTGTTTTTATAGGCATTTTTTGCTGCTTGCACTGCATCATCTTCGTGATTTTCTCCATCTGTTATTACAATGATGGCTTTATTCTTCTTTGCAGAATCGCTGTTGCTGAATGACTGAACAGCTAAATCAATCGCTTTTCCAATAGCGGTTCCCTGTGTTGGAACCATGTTGGTGTTAACCGATGCGAGAAAAAGTTTTGCAGCTCCATAATCGGTGGTTATAGGCAACTGCGTGTAAGCTTCCCCTGCAAAAACTATCAACCCGATTCTATCGCCCTGCAATTGGTCTATCAGTCGGGAGATAGCTTGTTTCGACCGCTGTAATCTGCTGGGTTTAATATCTTCTGCATTCATGCTGTTGCTCACATCAAGAGCTATCACCACATCTACGCCTTTGCGTTTCACGGTTTCCAACTTGGTTCCTATTTGTGGGCCGGCAATTCCTATAATCAAAAAAGTAAACGCAAGCGCAAGCAAGACAAATTTGATAACAGGTTTGGTATAAGCTTTCCCCGGAGTAAGCTGACGTACTAATTCGTAATCACCAAATAATCGCAATGATTTTTTTCTCCATCGCAGTAATGCAATAAATAAAACCACCATAACCGGAACAAGTAAGAGTCCGTAAAGTGCTTCGCTATGTGATAATCGGAACATTTCTTCGGTGTTATTATGGTAGTTTACGTAACCAGGTATATCTTAATAATATTTCAAGCAGCAGAAATATTCCGGCTGCTAATGCAAAAGGAAAAAATTCTTCGCTATATCTTCTGAACTCTGTGACTTCTATTTTAGTTTTCTCCAGTTTGTCAATTTCATTATAAATTTCTTTTAGTTTACTGTTGTTGGTAGCTCGGAAATATTTACCGTCAGTAGCATCAGAAATTTGTTTGCAGACAGCCTCATCAATCTGTACTTCCATATTCTGATACTGAATGCCAAAAGGAGTTTTGAAAGGATAGGGCGCCATTCCCTGTGTGCCTACACCTATGGTGTAAACACGTATTCCAAATGTCTTAGCAATTTCGCCTGCAGTAAGTGGTGCAATAGAGCCTGCATTGTTTACTCCGTCAGTGAGAAGAATTATGACCTTGCTTTTTGTTTTAACATCTTTCAGTCGGTTCACTGCTGTTGCCAGTCCTTCACCAATTGCAGTTCCGTCAACAAGCATTCCACTTTCTATTTTCGAAACCTGATTTTTTAACACGGCATGGTCGGAAGTGATAGGGCACATGGTGAAACTTTCACCGGCAAAAATTACCAATCCTATTAAATCATTCGGTCTCTTATCAATGAATTCAAGTGCTACTTTTTTTGCTGCTTCAATACGATTAGGTTTGAAATCTTCTGCCAGCATACTTCCTGAAATATCCATTGCCATCACAATTGAAATCCCTTCAGAAGTTACTTCCTGACCTTTGGAAGATGACTGTGGTCGTGCCAGTGCAACTACTATAGCTGCTACTGAAAGTACACGCAACATCAATGGCAGAAATCCTAATTGCTGACGCAATGTGGGCTTATAGTTTTTAAATCCATCATCTGTTGAAACATTAAGGCTTACCTTCTTTTTAGAATTAACCTTGAAGTGCCATAGCAAAAGCAATGGTATGAGCAGCAACAACCAGAAAAACTGCGGATAGGCAAAATGTATGTTATTGAAATACTCCATGCTTCGTCAGGCTGATTGTTCTTTATCGGGTAAGGTGTTTATTTCTACTTTCTCCTCCTTTGTTTCATTTACAAAGGTGAATGATTCTGTAATGGTCTGTTCGTTTTCCGATGCCAAAGGAGTGTATTTGGCAAATTTTGCCAGATCGCTTATGGTTAATACCGATTTTAATCGGTTGTAAGTCTCATTAGAAACCTGCTGTATAAAACTACTGTGCATGATTTCATCCGTGGTTCGTTCCATGGCATCAATGTTCCAGCGGTTTGAAATATATTCTCGAACAGTATCGGAAATAATGGTGTAATATTGTTTGATGTTTCCCTGTTGCCAAAGCTTAGCATCTTGCAACGCATTTAATTTCTCAAGAGCAATTTCATGTGCAGGACGTTTAATTATTACTTCTTTAAATTCCGTAGGTGCTACTTTCTTTTTCTTCAATAAGTAAACTATCAGCAATGCAAGTGCAATAAATACTAAGCCAATGCCTATATAAAAAGCAATTTCCTGCCACGATATACCTACCTCAATAGGTCCTTTGATATCACGTATTGCCTTGGTGGTATCTACGGGTATAAGGTTAACAGTGAGCAACTGTGCCTGCGTTTCTGCTGAATAAGTTGTGGTATCACCTGGTTTGTGATAATTAAAACTAAAAGGAGTTATTACATAAAATCCTGAGTCGAATGCAGTAAGTGTAATTTTTTGTTCGCGGGTAAGAATACTCTGATCATTACTTTTAAGAGTATCTATTTTACCTTTTGCAACATACTCAATGCCATTCAGTGTATCAGGAATAGATGGCCATTGTGACTGATAGCCCGATGGAATACTGAATCGTAATTTTCCGTTAATCTGTTGACCTACCAATATACGGTTGGTATCTAATTCAAAAACAGCATTGGCATTTTGAGCTTTAATAAGAGCTGAACCCAATACATTCAGTATAAAGAAAAACAAAATAAATTTATACAGCCTCATCTTTTTTCACGCTTTTTAAATAGTTTCATGAGAGGTTGTATGTAATTCTCACCGGTATATAAATCTGTTTTGTCCACTCCGCTACGATTAAACAATGCGTTTAATTGCAGGTCGTGCAATTGCCTTTGATGCTTATAGTTTTTTCGCACAGTAGGATTTGATGTGTCCACAATAATTTCACGACCACTTTCTGCATTTTTCACTCTCACCAAACCTATATCAGGTAATTCGGTTTCTCTTCTGTCGTTAATTTTCAGAGCTACCAGGTCGTGTTTGCGACTTGCAATCTTGAGCGATTCTTCAAATGTGCTCTTTGTACGGTTGTCGGTAAAAGAGTTATCGTAAAAATCGGAAACAATAAATGCGATACTTCTTTTCTTAATCACATTACTCAGATATTGTAAGCCTGTTGATAAAGAAGTGCCTTTTGATTCAGGCTGAAATTTAATAAGCTCGCGAATGATTCTTAAAATATGAGAACGCCCTTTCTGAGGAGGAATAAATTTTTCAATTTTATCACTGAATAAAATTAATCCCGTTTTATCATTATTCTGAATAGCTGAGAAAGAAAGAACTGCACACACTTCAGTGATGAGTTCACGTTTAAACTGTTTGTTGGTTCCAAAATTTCCGGAAGCACTGATGTCCACCAAAAGCATTACAGTAAGTTCTCGTTCTTCTTCAAAAACTTTTACATAAGGATGATTTAGTCGTGCCGTTACATTCCAGTCAATAGCTCTGATGTCATCACCGGGAATATATTCTCTTACTTCACTGAACGCCATTCCACGACCTTTAAAAGCAGAGTGATATTCGCCTGAGAATATCTGACTGGATAATCCCCGCGTTTTAATTTCAATCTTCCGGACTTTCTTGAGCAGTTCTGTTGTTTCCAAAATTTATTTTACCGTTTAAGTTAATAGAGCAGTGATGGCAGTAAAACTCAAAACTGTTATGGAACTTCAACTACGTTGAGCACTTCGTTAATCACCATATCGGTGGTGTAGTTTTCAGCTTCGGCCTCATAGGTAAGTCCTATACGATGACGCATCACATCATGGCATACGGCACGCACATCTTCCGGAATAACATATCCTCTGCGCTTAATGAAAGCATAAGCTTTTGCAGCAAGCGCTAGATTTATGCTTGCACGTGGCGAGCCACCATAGTTGATGAGCTGTGCAATTTTTTCTAATTTGTTATCCTTTGGAAAGCGCGTAGCAAAAACAATATCTACAATATATTTTTCAATTTTTTCATCCATATAAATCTCTTTCACCAGCTGTCGGGCTTTTAGTATATCAGCTGTGCGAACAATGGGAGCAATGTTGGTTTTTTCCTGAGAAAGATTCTGACGGATGATGAGTTTTTCTTCGTCTTTGGTAGGATATCCGATAACAACTTTCAACATAAACCGGTCGAGTTGTGCTTCCGGTAGGGGGTAGGTACCTTCCTGTTCAATAGGGTTCTGAGTTGCAAGTACCAGAAAAGGTTCTTCCAGTTTGAATGTTTCATCGCCTATGGTAACTTGTTTTTCCTGCATGGATTCCAAAAGAGCGCTTTGCACTTTGGCGGGAGCACGGTTAATTTCATCAGCAAGAATAAAATTTGCAAAAATGGGCCCTTTACGAACTGCAAATTCTTCTTTCTTTTGATTATAAATTAAAGTACCTATTAAATCTGCCGGCAACAAATCAGGTGTAAACTGAATACGGCTGAAACGTGCATCAATCGCTGATGCAAGGGATTTAATGGCTAATGTTTTTGCAAGCCCGGGAACACCTTCAAGCAACAAATGGCCGTTAGACAACAAACCTATAAGCAGGCGTTCAACCATATATTTCTGACCTACAATAACCTTGCTCAGTTCTAACTGCAGCAAATCGATAAATTCGCTTTCGCGTTGAATTTTTTCGTTTATTTCTCTGATATCAAACATGTGATGAAATGTGTTTTAAGCGATGCAAGTTTAAGATAATGGCTGTGAATGGATGGTGAAATAGTGTGTTAATTTATGTTAAGCGGTGAGATGCAAATATAATATTAAGTGATAATGTTAAATCTTATTTTTGGAGCATATGCAGAGGTATTTTTTAGAGCTATTTTTTAAAGGCACAGCATACAGCGGATGGCAGATTCAAAAGAATGCTGTTTCTGTGCAACAGAAAATCAATGAGGCACTGGCTTTGCTACTGAAAATCAATTTCGAATCGGTAGAAACCACCGGATGCGGACGTACTGATGCAGGAGTTCATGCAACACAGTTTTTTATGCACTTCGATTCTGCCGAGCCGGTTTCCGACATCAATAGTTTTGTTTACCACCTAAATGGTATTCTTCCCGGAGATATATCTATCGTTAATATGCACCCTGTTTCACATGATGCTCATGCTCGTTTTGATGCTGTGAAACGTACTTATCATTATTTTATTCACTCTGAAAAAAATGGATTTCTGACTGAATTTTCAGCCTGCTACTTTAAAAAGCCTGAATTAAGAATTCTGAATCAAACCGCTCAGATACTTCTTCAGTACACTGATTTCAACAGTTTTTGTAAGTCGAGAGCACAATCCAAAACAACTATTTGTAAAATTTATTCAGCAGAGTGGAAGGAAGAAAACGGATTATTAAAATTTGAAATTACGGCAGATCGCTTTTTGCGCGGCATGGTCAGAGCGCTGGTAGGCACTATGGCTGATGTCGGAACAGGAAAAATAAATTTGGAGGATTTTAAACATATTATTGAAGCCAAAGACCGTAAAAAGGCGGGACCGGCAGCTCCGGCTTGCGGGCTCTATCTTTCAAAGATTGAATATCCTTATTTGTCAGTAAGAAATAAAGTAGGATTTCCTTTCTGAAAATTCGATCAATATTTTATTTGTTTTCGAATAAGAAAAAATACTTTCAAATTTTAATAATACGCTGAGTTCATGTTCGGTCATCACTCTCAATACTTACTAAATAATTCCCTGCTCTGAGCGCGATGTCGTTTTGATTCATAATATCGCTGGAAGCATTGCTGTGAATGAGGCGTTATATAATCAGTTTGTCATTCTGTATCGCTTAGGTACACCATTTGTTTTTTTTCTTGTAAATGTTTTCAAAGTGTGCTCTGAAAAGTTTTTGGTAATGCAAAATATTTTTTTTCGGAACAATATTACACACTGTGCGGTTATAAAGCTAACCATGAAAAGACATGCAATTAAATACATGCTGCCGAGAAGAATGTTTTTTGCGACCGGTTTAAATCTAGTGAGCATAAAAAAAGCTACCTCTGGGGGCAGCTTTTTTTATAATAAGTAATTAGTATAGTCTTTACACTGACTCAGCCAACACTACCACTTTGTTTTTCATCATTTCAACCACACCGCCTTTTACATTAAATTCAAGTGTTTCTTTGGCAGTCTTTACTTTCACTTTTCCTTTTCCCAATGTGGAAATAATAGGAGCGTGGTTGTTCAGCATCTGAAATTTTCCGTCAGTACCGGGTACCGAAACAGAGGTAACTTCGCCTGAGAAAACCTTTTTGTCCGGAGTGATTATTTCTAAAAACATAATGTGTTACGATTTCAATTATTTAGCTTCAGCAAGAAGTTTTTTACCTTTTTCAATAGCATCATCAATTGTTCCTACCAAGTTGAATGCAGCTTCCGGATATTCATCCACTTCACCGTTCATAATCATGTTGAAGCCTTTGATGGTTTCTTCAATAGGCACAAGCACTCCTTTAAGACCGGTAAACTGCTCAGCTACGTGGAATGGCTGCGAAAGGAAACGCTGAACACGTCTTGCACGGTGAACAGCCATTTTATCCTCATCACTTAACTCGTCCATACCAAGAATGGCGATAATATCTTGCAATTCTTTGTAACGTTGTAATAACTGTTTCACACGTTGTGCTGTTTGATAGTGTTCTTTTCCAACAACATCTTCAGTAAGAATTCGTGAAGTAGAATCCAATGGGTCAACCGCAGGATAAATACCAAGTTCTGCAATTTTACGACTCAATACGGTAGTGGCATCAAGGTGAGCAAATGTAGTTGCAGGAGCAGGGTCGGTAAGGTCATCAGCAGGTACATAAACCGCTTGTACCGAGGTGATGGAACCACGCTTGGTAGAAGTAATACGTTCCTGCATCAATCCCATCTCTGTAGCCAGAGTAGGCTGATAACCTACGGCTGATGGCATACGACCGAGAAGAGCGGATACCTCAGATCCTGCCTGAGTGAAACGGAAAATGTTATCAATAAAGAAAAGAATATCGCGGCCGCTGCCTGTACCATCGCCATCGCGGAAGTGCTCAGCAACAGTAAGACCTGATAATGCCACACGTGCACGTGCTCCGGGAGGCTCGTTCATCTGACCGAATACGAGTGTTGCTTTTGAATCAGCAAGTTTGTTGTAGTCTACCTTGCTCAAATCCCATCCGCCTTGTTCCATGCTGTGCTTAAAGTCTTCACCGTAATTAATTACGCCTGACTCGATAAACTCACGAAGAAGGTCATTCCCTTCACGGGTACGTTCACCTACACCGGCAAATACTGATAATCCGCTGTATGCTTTGGCAATATTGTTAACCAACTCCATGATAAGTACGGTTTTTCCTACACCGGCACCACCAAACAAACCGATTTTACCACCTTTGGAATAAGGTTCCAAAAGGTCAATAACTTTAATCCCTGTAAAAAGTACTTCAGAAGCAGTAGAAAGATCTTCGAACTTAGGTGCTTCACGGTGAATAGCCATTCCCTTATCTTTAGAAACCGGTTTCATACCATCTACGGCATCACCTACCACGTTAAACAGACGCCCTTTTATGGCATCACCGGTAGGCATTTTAATAGCGTCACCGGTAGCAATCACTTCCATGCCTCTTACTAATCCGTCAGTAGAGTCCATTGAAATAGCTCTTACAGTGTCTTCACCAATATGTTGCTGACATTCCAACACCAAAGCTGTTCCGTCAGGGCGTTTTATTTCAAGAGCTTCCAGGATATGTGGCAGTTTAGAACTCTCACCTTCGAAGGAAACGTCCACCACCGGACCGATTACCTGAGTTATTTTACCTTTATTCATTGAATTATAAAATTACTTTTTTATTTAGCTGTTGACTTATTTTTCAAGCCGCGAAATTAGTAAATTTTGGCTACCAAAAGCTAAACCCTGAAGAATGTTGTCAACAGGTTGTTAATTAGTGGTTTATCTGATAAAAAAGGCGCTGCAAAAGTTGTTTGCAGCGCCTTCCGGGTTTATACCTGAATAGTTTGGTTTCAGGTCAGCATAAATGTGTTTTCAGGACGCTTAAAGTAGTAGCTTTTTTAAGCTTCTTAAGTGCTTTGTCTTTCATCTGGCGCACACGCTCTCTTGATATTTCCATGTGATCGGCAATTTGTTCAACAGAATAATCGCTTTCATGCTCAATGCCGTAATACATTTTAACCACTTCGCGCTCACGAGGACGCAATACGGTAAGTGTTTGTTCAATGTCGTATTTTACGGATTCGCGTTCCAGACTATTATCGGTAGGGAGTATGGAGTAATCGGGAATAAATTCATACATCGAAGAATCATCTTCAGCACCTACAGGCATATCAAAGGAAAGGGGAGTTGATTGTAATCTTATAGCTTCTTTTATTGCCTGCTCACTGAGCTGGGTAGCTTCTGTAAGTTCTTTGTCGTTCATTTCGCGCCCATGCTGTTGTTCAAATGCTGTTTGCAGTTTTTTTATTCGTGAATATTGTGTCACCTGATTAAATGGTACACGAATAAGCCTAACTTTCTCAATTAATGCAAGCATGATTGACTGACGAATCCACCAAACTGCATAGGAGATAAATTTAAAACCTTTGGTGGCATCAAATTTCTGTGCTGCTTTAATTAATCCTATGTTGCCTTCGTTGATAAGGTCTGATAATAACATGCCTTGGTTCTGATATTGTTTGGCAACACTTACTACAAAACGCAGGTTGCCTTTTATCAGTTTTTCCATAGCTGCTTTATCGCCATTTTTAATTCGTGCTGCTAACTGTTCTTCTTCAGTAGCCGATAAAAGTTGCTCAGCGGCAATTTCGTTGAGATATCTTTTCAGACAATCGTTTTCACGTAACGTGATTGAGTTTGTGATTTTCAGCTGCCTCATAGCTGTAAGGTTTTAATTAAAAACAGTTATACTTTTTGGGGTTATTCAACCAATTTGCAACAATCTTGCCAAAAAATTCATTATAAACACATCTTACAGTCAATGAAGGAGTTGTAAGATTTTTTCAAAAACAGATGAATATAGCAGAGATGTATCGGTGATTCTTGTTGGGGGATGACTTTGTTTTTGCCATTTATATTTATGGAATCGTTTATCTGCAATATAATTTAAGGTTGAATTTTATTTCTTTTCACCCAATGTTTATGAGACCGACAGCACATCTGCAACCGGTTTTACGTTATATTTTCTTCGTAATTTTACCCTCATCAGAAAATTAAATATGATTAAAAAAGTTTTGTGGTTGCCTGCTACGGTAATTTGTTTGTCAGGCTGCGTTTCACTCAAAATGCCTGAAGTAACAGGAATAAGTAATGTGCGCCTGACCGACTTATCAAAAGATATGAGTATTGAGTTTAATGTTGGGTTGCGAAATCCCAATTCCTTTGGGGTTACATTAAAATCAATGAAAACAGAAATACTGCTTGCCGACAGTGTGGTGGCATCGGTAGGTTTGAGTCATAAGCAACGCTTTGCTGCCGGACAAAAAACACAAATTCCTTTTACGGTTAAACCGGAATTGTTGGCCATGCCTAAGCTGGGATGGTTAGGGATCACTCAGTTGTTTAAGAAAGACGATAAACGGTTTGCAATCAAAGGAGAAATAAAGGTGAGGAAGTTTATTTTTTCCAAAAAGTACAAGTTCTCCTATCCTAATAAATAGTTTTTATTGTGGCTGGTATCATTACGGTTGAAAATGTAATTCCTTTTATTCTGCAAGATGATGTGGTGTTTCTTGATACACGCAGCCCTGCTGAATACGAACATGCACATATTCCCGGTGCAATGTCATTCCCGTTAATGAACAATGAGGAGCGTGCAATTATCGGAACACTTTATAAGCAGCAAGGCAGGCAGGCAGCTGTTACGGAAGGATTTCGTTTAATAGGCCCACGTTTTTTTGAATTTATTACTAAGGCAAATCAAATTGCACAAGGCAAAAAAGTTTTTGTTTATTGCTGGCGCGGAGGTATGCGCAGCGGCATTATGTCGTGGGTACTGGGTATGGGTGGAATTCCTGTTACTATCATTAAGGGTGGATATAAAGCTTACCGTCATTGGGCACTCAATGAATTTTCAATTCAAAAACCTATTGCCATTGTTGGAGGAAAAACCGGAAGCAGAAAAACAGAAACATTGCATGAACTTGAGAAACATAATCAGTATATCATTGACCTGGAAGCATTGGCCAATCACAAGGGTTCTGCATTTGGTTCATTAGGTATGCCCGCACAACCTTCTACCGAACAGTTTGAGAATATGCTTGCCTTACTCTGGCATCGTGCTCCTGCTGATAGATTAATTTGGCTCGAAAACGAAAGTCATAAAATAGGAAGATGTGCCCTGCCAATGGAGTTTTTTCAGCAGATGCGTCAGGCTATTTGTTTTGAGCTGGAGGTGCCTTATGCTTTACGTAAAGAGCATATTTTGAAAAGCTATGGAAAGTTTGACACCGGAAGCCTTGCATCCTGCACGGAGAAAATAAAAAAACGTTTAGGCGGTTTGCGCTTAAAGAATGCACTCGAGGCATTATCAGAAAACCGACTTGATGAGTGGTGTGATATAGTGATGGAATATTATGACAAGAGTTATCAGCATAGCAATATGCAGCGCAATGCTGATAAAATAATCAGTATAGATACAAAATCAGATGTAGTACAGCTGCTGCTGCAAGAAGCAAAGAAAATTACAACCAATGGATTCAGCAATTAAAATGACCGAACATAGCAAACATGGAGGCTGCGGTTGCAAGATAGCCCCGGATGTACTTACTCAGATACTAAGTGGCAAGAACAATAGTTTGAATACTTCACAGTTGTTGGTAGGAAATGAAAGCAATGACGATGCTGCCGTTTTTGATTTGAAAAATGATATAGCCATAATCAGCACTGCCGATTTTTTTACTCCAATAGTTGATAACCCTTATCATTATGGAAGTATTGCTGCTGCCAATGCATTAAGTGATGTGTATGCTATGGGCGGCAAACCACTGATGGCAATAGCGCTGTTGGGTTTTCCGGTGAGCAGCTTACCCGTTTCTGTTGCTGCTGAAATTAAAAAAGGCGCAGAAGATATTTGTGTCAAAGCCGGAATTCCGCTTGCGGGTGGGCACAGCATTGACAGTGTTGAACCGTTTTTTGGCCTTTCGGTAACCGGTATGGTTTCACCTTTAAATATTAAACGTAACAATACAGCACAACCCGGAGACGTTTTGTTTCTCACCAAACCTTTAGGTACAGGTATCATTACTTCTGCATTGCGCAAGCACAAAGTAAAACCATCGGATTTGGATGCTGCCGTTCAAAGCATGATGCAACTGAATGACATTGGTGCAACGGTAAGTCAGTTGCCCGGAGTGCATGCCATGACGGATATTACCGGTTTTGGATTGATGGGTCATTTGATGGAGTTGTGCAAGGGAAGTAATGTTTCTGCTCATATACAGTTTGATGATGTGGCAGTGTTACCTGGGTGCAAACAATATGTAGCTGAGTTTATTTATCCTGACATGACCACAAAAATTTATACAAATATTTCTAATGATGTCAATGAACTTACCGCTGAACAGTTGTTCATCACGTGCGACCCGCAAACCAGCGGAGGGCTGCTTATTGCTGTAGGACATGACAGTGTGAGTGAGTTTAAAAATTTGTGTCAAAGCAAAGGATTTCAAATCGGGAACCCTATAGGGGTAGTGTTAGAAAAAGAAGAAAAATGGGTTACGGTTTTTTGATTGTATTCAATACTTTATAACTTCGTCACTCAAATTATTCGCATGAAAAAGGAATTTACCTTTCATGCCTAAATACTTTTTTTATGTATCCATATCAAATAAAATCACTGGAAGAATACCGGGAAGCTTATAAGGCAAGTGTAGATAATCCGGAAAAATTTTGGGAAGAAATAGCAGAAAATTTTCAGTGGCAGAAAAAATGGGATAAAGTTCTTGAATGGAATTTTACAGAACCTTCAGTAAAATGGTTTGCCGGAGGTAAACTGAATATTACTGAAAACTGCCTCGACAGACATGTTAAAAAATTAGGAGATAAACCTGCCATCATCTGGGAATCCAACAACCCTGATGAAAAAGGCCGGACACTAACATATAAGGAACTTTTATTTAAGGTAAAACAGTTTGCCACTGTTCTGAAAAATAACGGAATAAAAAAAGGCGACCGCGTGTGTATTTACATGGGAATGGTTCCTGAATTACCCATTGCCATGCTTGCCTGTGCAAGAATCGGAGCGATACACTCAGTGATTTTCGGAGGGTTTTCTGCACGTTCCATTGCCGACCGAGTGGAGGATGCACATGCAGAGTGTATCATCACGTGCGATGGCGCTTTCAGAGGAGCAAAAGATATACATCTGAAGGCAGTAGTGGATGAGGCTGTAGAGCATCACTCCTTTGTTAAAAAGGTGATTGTGTATCAGCGAACCCATACACAGGTGAATATGATGGAAGGGCGCGATGTGTGGTGGCACGATGAAATAAAAAAAGTGGAGGAAGCAGGCAACCCCGACTGCATTGCCGAAGTGATGGATGCAGAAGATATGTTGTTTATTCTTTACACTTCAGGGTCAACAGGTAAACCTAAAGGGGTGGTTCATACCACAGCGGGTTACATGGTGTGGGTAGATTATACTTTTGTAAATGTGTTTCAGTATCAGCCCGGACAAATTTATTTCTGCACGGCAGACATTGGTTGGATTACCGGTCATAGTTACATTGTTTACGGGCCTCTCAGTGCAGGAGCTACTTCACTGATGTTCGAAGGAATTCCGACCTATCCTGATGCAGGACGCTTCTGGGATATTGTTGACAAACATCAAGTGGACATTCTCTATACAGCCCCTACTGCAATTAGAAGCCTGATGGCTTATGGTCCGGATTATCTGAAAGGGAAAAAACTCGACTCTTTAAAAGTGATTGGCTCAGTAGGGGAGCCAATTAACGAAGAGGCATGGCAATGGTATTACGAAAATATTGGTAAAAGTAAATGCCCTGTTGTAGATACCTGGTGGCAAACAGAAACGGCCGGAATAATGATATCCTGCATTGCAGGAGTTACTCCGCATAAGCCTGCATTTGCAACTTTACCTCTTCCGGGAGTGCAACCTTGTCTGGTTGACGAAAAGGGAAATGAAATCACAAATAACAATGAAGGTGGAAATTTATGTATCAAGTTTCCGTGGCCGGGAATCATACGTACCACCTATGGCGATCATGAGCGCTGCAGACTTACTTATTTTTCAGCCTATAAAAATATGTACTTCACAGGCGATGGTTGCCTTCGCGATGAGCAGGGAAACTATCGTATAACCGGTAGGGTAGATGATGTGCTTAATGTCAGCGGGCACCGTATTGGCACTGCCGAAGTAGAGAATGCCATCAATATGCATCCTGATATAGTTGAAAGTGCCGTTGTGGGATTTCCACATCATATCAAAGGGCAGGGTATTTATGCATTTGTTATCAGCAAGACGCCTCATGCTGATGAAGAAAAGCTTCGTGAGGAAATACTTCAGACAGTGACAGAAATTATAGGGCCTATTGCCAAGCCTGATAAAATTCAGATTGTAAAGGGACTTCCAAAAACACGAAGCGGCAAAATCATGCGCAGAATATTACGTAAAATCGCAGAAGGAGAAATGTCGAATCTCGGAGACACTACCACACTGCTCGATCCGAATATTGTGGAGGAAATAAAAAACGGAAGGCTCTGATTTTTTTGCCCCCCGTAGAATTAACAACATTCTGTAAATAACATATACTTGTTCATGCATTGTTACAGCAACTAACCCTGTAGCTTTGAAACAGATTTCTTTCCGTGAACAGAGTTGTTGTATCATCCATTATTTCAATTTTTATCATTGCCCTCATGGCAGTGGGCTATTATTATTTTTCAGTTTATAAAGAGAAATTTTCAAACCCGGAGGAGGCTTTACCTGCCAGTGCAGCACTCATCATAAAAGGTAACCTCAAAAACGTTTACACCGAACTGGAGAATCAGGGAATCTGGAGTCAGCTTGATTCATTATCCTTGATGGGCGACATCAGGAAAGAGTTTGAAGTGCTTTTGCAAAACACTTCTGATAAATCGGAAATTGCTGACCTTCTTGAATCGGAACAAACACTGGTATCCTTGCATGTTACCGGTGCTGATAAAGCAGATTTGCTTTTTCTGATGCCATCACCCAAAGATGTAAGCATTTCTACCATGCGAAAAACACTCCTTGGTGAGCGACCGGATGAATACAGACAACGCTCTTTTTCAGGTAAAGATATTTACGAAGTAAGTTTTCCGCATGGATGGCAGTTTACCTTTTCAATATCCAATGGTGTATTCATTGGAAGTTTCACTTCAGGTTTGGTTGAAGATGCCATTCGTCAGCAAGAAACCGGTAAGGCCTTCTGGGGAAATAAAAAATTAGATGCGCTTTTTAATTCTGTTTCTGTATCATCTTCTTATTGCATAGCATTAAACTATGCACAGCTCAGCGGTTTGTTTGCCGTGTCACTTAATCCTGATTCTAATGATAAATTAAATGAACTGACAGAGTGGGCAGGATGGTCTGTTCATGCTCTTTCATTTGCAGCAAATCAGATTACAGCCAAAGGTTACATTCTTGCAGCTGATACAATGCAGATTATTTCCGGATTTAATAATTGTCATGGCGCAGTTTCTGATGTGATAAAAGTGCTGTCGCAAAATACGGTAGCATATCAGACGCATTCTTTTTCTGATGCATGCCCTTGGATTGATGAGAGTAAAAAAAGAATAGTAGCAAATGACTTTATCAAAGCTGTTGAAAGAAATATTGCGAAAACAGAAAAGGAAATAAATTTTCCTGTGCGAAGGAAATTTAAAGACGTTATTGACAAGGAAGTTACTTTGGCACTTTCAGGAAACCCATCCGGCTCGTTGGATAACAATACGCTGGCATTTATCAGAGTAAAAAATGTGAAAGCTGCATTGCAAACACTTAGTGGAATGGATAAAGCGCTGAGTAAAAGCAACAGTCCTGCTGCCGTTGAGCAATTTAAAAATCATGAAATACGCTTGCTGAATATAGAAGGGTTGTTACCTGCACTGTTCGGAAGTTCCTTCTCTGTTATCAGAAAAAACTATTACACCATACAGGATAATTTTTTAGTGTTTGCCAACAAGCCCAGTTTGCTCAGAAAATATATTGAAGATGTGGAAGGCGGTTTGCTTTTGAGTAGGTTGCCTGAGTCGTTGCAGAATGAAATAAAAAAGACTTCTGACAATATGTTTACCTTGCTCATTCGTCCTGAGCAATGCACACCCGTATGGCAAGCTATTGCATCAGCACCAACACAACAAATGCTGGCACGCAGCAATTATCTTGAACGGATTAATACTTTTTATTACGCAGTATCCAATATCAGTAATGCAGAAGGCAACTGCAATTTTTTTATAAACACTCAAAGTGGTGGTATGAAGCAGGCCGCCTCGCGCATGTGGGCTTATTTTGCAGACAATGCATTGCAAAACGGGCCCTATATTTTTGCTCGCGACAATGAAAAATTTATTCTCTATCAGGATGACAGTGCATCTCTTCATTGCATTGATCAGAATGGTAACAACAGATGGAGCCTTCAGGTTGACTCACTGATAGCTGGACGAATATGCCTGGCACCGAATGATAATGAAGGAAAGTTGCAATTTGCTTTTGCCACAACTTCACAAGTGTATGTTGTGAATGAAACAGGAAATATTGCTACACGATATCCAATGAAATTGCCGGTATCTGCAAAATACGGTTTGGCCTCATCGCCATCTACAGATGTTTATTTTGTTGCCTGTGATAATGAAATGATTTATGCATTTGAATACGGAGGACGCCCTGCTAAAAAGTGGAATAACGTAAAGTGGAGTGGCAATGACTGGCAATGCTCTTTCAGCCCCAATGGTAAGTCAGTTGTGTTTATGGACAATCAGAATCTGATGTATTATACCATTGATGGAGCCAGTCGTTTTCTAAAATCTGCTACTGATTTTAACTTGCAGAACTATCGCTGGTCAAATGACTCAGTGCCACAGTTTGTTTGTCAGGATAAGGAAGGTAGCCTGGTGCGCATCAATATGGATGGTTCTTTCACCAAACAGGCAGGCGCTGCATCATGGCAATGGATTGGACAATTAGCAGAAGGTGGAAATACTGTGAACTATATCATATCGGATAATAAACTTTTGAAAATCACCTCTGATAAAAAGATATTATCCTCGGCTGATTTAAAAGAACAGGTAACCAAATCAACGCTTGTAGCAGGTGACAAAGGGGTTTACTGCGTAATGATTATTGATAAAATGTTAAATATCTTTGATCAGCATCTTAAAGCCGTTAGTGGCTTTCCTGTTGCAACAACGGGCTACGATATACTAAAACAAGATAACAAAGTATATCTTATCACTTTATCGGGGCAGGATAGACTTGCTTTTTATGAGCTTTAATTTATTGTTCCGTTTTTTCAAATCGGTAAGGCTGATAATCTACGAAGTCATTCACTTTTACGGTTATTGATTTTACTTTCCCGCCTTTAATTTCCAACGGAAACTCGTGAATGCCGTAGGTAGGGTCACTGAAAGTGCAGAGCAGTGTTTCTGCTCCCGATGGTTTTAATGCTCCGGTAAGCGTAGGGTGGTGACTGAAATACATGGTCAACCCTTTTTTGTTTTTTCTGATTTCCATTTCGCCATATACTTCGTTCTTGTATTTTCCTGTTATCATATCATCACCTACAGCTAATTTCGAATTCGATTTTGTTTTCTCTTCCAGTGCATTTACTTCTTCCTGATCCTTTTTGTCGTTTTCAGCAAATCGTTTAAAGTAAGCAGCGCTGATATTGCTATAAGGTTGTTTTGTAAAATAGTTTATCAGTTGCTGACGCAATGCCACATAAAACCAGTTTGCATCGGTATTGGTGAGGATTACAAAACCTGTATTCAACTCAGGCAGCAAGGTGGTGTTGGATACAAAACCATTTGAACCACCATTGTGTGAAACTACCAATGTGCCATACATGTCTTCTAAAACCCAACCTAATCCGTAATTTGTAAAATGATTAAATGCTCTTGAGGGGCTGGCGGATTCTTTGCTGATCATGTAAGAGTTGCGAGTAGTTTTTATAGCTGCCATGGGCACTACTTCTCGTCCTGCATAACGTCCGTTATTCAATTGCATGAGTAACCAGTGTGCCATATCATTTACACATGAATTTATGGCTGCACAAGCTCCAATGTTATCTATATTGGCATAATCTAATCTTGTAAGTTTTCCTTTCACAAGCGTATAAGGTCGTGCGGCATTGGCATCACTGATTATTTTTGAATAATGAACGGATGTGCGATTCATATCCAACTTATCGAAAAAACGATGTTGAAAAAAGTCTTGCCAGGAGGTGTCGGTAACGGCTTTGATGATGGCACCTGCGGTAACATAACCCATATTGCAATAACCATATTGATATCGGAATTCATTCAATGGCGTCACGTTTCGCATATTCTTTATCAAAGCTTCTTCTGTCATATTGCAATTCCAGTTCAGAAAATCACTCTGAAAAGTGCTGAAGCCAATGCGGTGACATAAAACATCTTTAATCGTTACCATTTCTGTTACACAAGGGTCTTTCAGAGCAAACCAAGGTAAGTATTTTCGAACTTTATCATCAATACTCAAGCGTTTTTCATTGTCGAGCATGGCCAGAGCAGTCCCGGTAAATGCTTTTGTGTTACTTGCAATCTGAAACAAAGTGTTTTCATCTACTTTATCTGACTTTCCAAGCTCTCTCACGCCATAACCTTTCAGTGCAACAATTTTACCATCTTTTACAATTCCAATTGCCACACCGGGAATTTGCCATTGATTCATTTCTCGGACAATATAAGTATCGAGACTGTCTTTTATAAAATCATCTTGTGCCGGTACGGATTCTGCTATTGAAACAAATGCCAGTACAAAAAATAGTAGCTTCCTCATTTTTAAAAATATTATTTTCTCAAAAGTATGAAAAACCGTTAGCTTAAGCACCTTTATATCGGATTTCCGGAAAATCTGTTTTACTATCTGATGTGCAAGCTGTGTTTTTAAGCATGGCTTGCACTTTTTTACTGCCAATTTCTCTTTGTTTTAAATGGTTTTTTTATTCTGCCAAACAATGTCTTGCTGCTGATTTTATAAAACTATCGTTGAGGAAAAGTATGTGAATGATTTTTTAGATAAGGTTGATTTTTGATAAAATAAAATTAGACCTTTACCCCTGAAAGAATGAAATCAAATGTTCGATTCTCAATTTTATCATAAACTCATTCAGGAATTAAATACTTATAATGCAGCATTGGTTGCAGTCTCCAAGAAAAAACCGGTGAGTGATATTCTACTTGCATTGGACGCAGGACAACAAATTTTCGGAGAAAATTATGTGCAGGAGTTGTGTGCTAAACAACCGGAAATAACGGATTCCATAGAATGGCATTTTATTGGTCACTTGCAGCGTAACAAAGTAAAAAATATTGCCCCGTTTATTCATACGGTTCAAACTATAGATAATATGAACCTGCTTGCTGAACTAGATAAAGCAGCTTCTCGAAATAATAGAATAATCAATGTGCTTCTTCAGGTTTATATTGCCACTGAAGAAACTAAATACGGATTTGATAGAGAAGAAGTAGTCAGGTTGTTTGAAGAGGATGTTATGTCATCATATAAAAATATAAGAGTGGCAGGACTAATGGGGATGGCCAGCAACACAAATGATACTACGCAAGTGCGTAATGAGTTTAATGGTTTGTTTAAATTATTCCGGGACATAAAGCCGGAATTGAATAAAAATATAAGACCTGTTTTAAGTATGGGGATGACATCAGACTATAAAATTGCGCTTGACGAAGGGAGTACAATGATTCGAATTGGCTCAGCATTATTTGGCAGCAGATGATAAGTAAACATATGGCTTGTTTTTTTAATAAACACATTATTCAGTGGAGCATTTTATTATGTCTGCTGACTCACACACTTCGTGCAACAGATAAGCGGACTTATTTTCAACAACGGGTTGATTATAACATATCAGTTACGCTGAATGTTAAATTGCATGAGTTAGCCGGAAATGTTGAAATAAAATACATCAACCATTCACCTGATGTGCTTCATGAAATATATTTTCACCTCTGGCCAAATGCCTATAAGGACAGAACTTCGGCATTGTGTAAACAGTTAGTTAGCCAAGGTGATATGAGTTTGTATTTCGCTCCTGACTCCTTGCGCGGCTTTATGGATAATCTCGAGTTTAAAGTAAATGACCATTTGGTGCAAATGATGTATGATTCTTTAAATTCAGATATCTGTCGGTTGATTTTAAACACTCCATTGCACCCCGGTGACTCAATTGAAATCTCTACACCTTTCAGAGTTAAAATACCTGATGCAAAATTTTCAAGACTAGGACATGTGGGGGACTCCTATATGATTACACAGTGGTATCCCAAGCCCGCAGTGTATGATAAAGATGGCTGGCATCCGATTCCATATTTATCACAAGGTGAATTTTATTCAGAGTATGGTTCGTTCAATGTGAATATTACATTACCCGAAAATTATGTTGTTGCAGCCAGTGGTTATTTGCAAACTCCATCTGAAATAAAATTTATTGAAAATAAAATAAAAGAATCATCTGACAATTCTGATTTTCCGGAAAATAATTTCTTTCCATTGTCTTCTGAAAAACAGAAAACCATTCAGTTTACGATTGACAGCGTACATGATTTTGCTTGGTTTGCCGATAAGCGTTTTCATATAGGTCACACAACGGTTAGGTTACCTAAGTCAGGAAGAGATGTGGAATGCTATGCTTATTACACCAATGCCCAACCTCAGTGGTGGAAAAATGCATCTACTGTAACGAGTGATGCCATAGCCTACTATTCGGATATGGTAGGCGAATATCCTTATGGCGTTTGTACTGCTGTGGATGGTACTATTGCTGCTGGTGCAGGAATGGAGTATCCTACCATTACTGTTTTAGGTTTAGCTGCAAGCGAAGCAAGCCTTATAGAAACCATTGTGCATGAAGTAGGGCATAACTGGTTTTATGGAATACTTGGAAGTAATGAGCGCGATCATGCATGGATGGATGAGGGAATAAATTCTTTTTACGAAATGATGTTTATGACTTCGAAATATAAAAGTAGAAACTATCTGCATGAATTTATCGGTTTGCCGCAGTGGTTAAGTAAAAGAGTGGGGGTGCAAAATCTCACTCCGTTTGATATGAATAAGCTAATGTATGATATGTTAGCAAGACAGAATAACGATCAGTTCGGAGATATCAACAGTTCCTGTTACACTCAATTTGGATATGGAGCAACGGTATATTCACGTACAGCTATAAATTTTTACGCATTGCAAAAATATTTAGGTGATACATTGTTCAATAAATGTATGCAGCAATATTTTAATGAGTGGAAATTTAAACATCCATCACCTGATGATGTGCAGCAATCATTTGAAACTGCTTCCGGAAAATCGCTTCATTGGTTTTTTAAGGAATGGATACCTTATAACTATAAAGCTGATTTTAAAATTTCGTCAATAAGAAAAAATGAATCAGGCTATTCAGTGAAATTAAAAAATTCAGGAACGTTAACAGCCCCCGTTTCTATTGCAGCATATCAGAATCAACAATTGCTGAGTTCCATTTGGGTGGAGCCTTTTAAAGGGAAAAAGGAAGTTTTATTTCCTGCTTCCGATGCAGATTATTTTATTGTTGACGGACCTGATTATGCTTTTGACATCAACCCGTTAAATAACTTTTATCGTAACAGCGGTTTGATGAAAAGAATAAACAAAGTAGAGTTTGCTTTTATTTCCAAATATGAAAACCCACTCCGCACTCAGCTCTTTTATGTTCCTGCTATTGGCTATAACACCTATAATGGTGTGATGGCAGGAGTTATTTTGCATAACATGTCTCTGCTGAAAAAGAAATTTGAGTTTTCATTGATGCCGTTGTATGGATTCAAGTCGCGAACGCCTGCCGGGATAGCCATGTTTAACTATAGCCTGTTGCTGAATAAAACTTTGATTGATCGTATTGATATTACGGCTAACCCACATTATTTCAATGCCGATAGTTATTACCTTATTAAAAGAGATGAAAATTTTAATCAGAATTATTTTTCGCTTCCTGTTTATGTTAAGTTGAGATTGGCCAAAGCAATATGTAGGCCTGATGTTGAATACAGCATCAAGGCAGGCAATATCCTGAATCACATTCGGCAGTATGAATACTTGTCTGATCACCTATATTGGCAGAGGAATGTTTTTCAGCAAGTGGAGCTGACAAGAAATAATTACAATCATTCAGACCCTTCAGAAATTATTTGGTTGAATGAACGTGGAAAAGGATATGTGAAAAGTCAGCTTACAATTGAAAAAGAAATTACACTTACAAAACGCAAACGGGATTTGTATCTGCGATTCTTCGCAGGCACATTCTTGTATAGAGATAGCTATAATCATGTGGCTGATTTCACAAATAGTGGTTGGAGGGGAAGTGATGATTACCTGATGCAGGAATTGTATAGCGGACGTAATGAAATTACGGGATTCTGGAGTCATCAGATGTTGATGAAAGACGGTGGTTTGAAAGCATATTACCCTGTGGGCTCCGATCACTGGCTTGCAGGACTTAATGTATCTTTAAAAACACCTTTACCGGGTGTGAAGATTTTTGCTGATGTAGTCTCTTTCTACAAAGCATCCGCTGTTACTCCAGGTGCATCATCTATTAGATACGATGGCGGAGTATGTTTTAGTTTAATGAAAGATGTTATAGAAATTTATCTTCCCTTAATCATCTCGAAGGAAATTAAAACCTACTATGATTTGAATGGCTATAAATACACTGACAGGATTCGGTTTGTATTCGATTTACACAAACTGAATCCTGTCAGACTTAGAGACCTAAACAGTCGCTGAATTATTTATACTCTGAAAGCTTTATGCGATAAGGCTTATCGTTGAAATATAAAGTGACATTATATAATCCTGCAGCATAACCTTCGGCAACAGCGCTGAACGGAATACGGTAGTCACCGCTTGTTTGATTGCCTAAATCAATATTCTTAACAATTCGTCCGGTAGCATCTGTAATCAGTATCACCACAGTTCCGTCTTCAGGCAGCGAGTAAGTTATTTTTGTGCTGCCTTGATATGGATTAGGAATTGCTGAGATGCTAACCTGATTTCTGTTTGATATTTTTGCATTGCGGATAGGGCTGTATTCAAATTCACCATTGAAATCAACTTGTTTTAACTGATAGTAATACATCACACCCGGTTTAACATTTTTATCTTCAAAGCTGTAATTATTTAAATTGTTTGTTGTACCATTTCCTTCAACCCAGGTAATGTTTTCGAAGTTGTATCCATCAGTGCTGCGTTGCAAGTTAAAGCCCGCATTATTTTTCTCGCTCGCTGTTGACCAAGTGAGGAAAATAGAATGTTCGCCTGCAGTTGCATCAAAAGAAAGTAATTCAACAGGCAGAGGTGATGGTTTACCCTGAAGTGTTCCCAGTAAGAATGGCTGACCGGATTTGAAATTTATTCCAACGCCATTTCTCAGTACTGCAGTAACAGGTGGTGTTACACAGGGACCTGTGATAATAGGAGGAATTATCCATCCTAATCCATCGGGATTGGTGCCTACAGTGTAGTTTGATTTTGGATTGGTATAGTTGGTGTTGTACAATGTTACATTAGCCTGGCTGTTTACAGTTCCGGCAGGAGTCAAAGTCCAGTATCCGTTATTCAACATGGTGTCGCCATAATTTACCAGACATGGTGCATCCAGCCCAATACTCCAAACCACTGAGGAGAATTCATTAAACCTAGCTTGAATACTTCCTACAGCAGGATTTATTCCGTTATATAGGTTCAGATTAAGTCTCTGATAACCTTTAGTAGCATTTCCTACAGGAAAATCGTAATTACGAGCCGATACTGATGAAGGAACATTTCTTCTCAGATTACCTTCAATATAGCTTGATGAATTACCGGCACTAACTGCTGAAGATGCATCGTTCATCACTTGTACTTCATAAGTTGAGGTAACAATTTTTGAAGACAATAAATTCAAACTTCCTGTCGGGCCTATCTTAAGATTATTTAAAAGATTTACATTTCCGCTTGGTTTGTTTACAACTACATTGGTAAGCGTATCTGTGTCATAAATATTCTGGGTTACTGGCCCTGAAAGTATCAGGTTACCATTGTTTCCCATATTAAATTGCCCTGCAAAATTGGTAAGATTGCCATTTAAGGTCAGTGTTTTGTTTAATGCATCAAAGCGTGAACTTGTACCATTAATAGTTAAACTTCCCTGCATATCCATATTCTGTTTTAAGTTTACAATTCCACTGCTTTTGTTAATCTGTATATTGCCAATTCTGTTGGGCGCAACGAGATTGCCATCCATATCCTGATTAACTCCCGGGTTATTCAACATAAATCCTGAGCCCGGTGCAATATCCAAGAATCCTTTATTATAAATATCTCCACAAACAGTAAGATATTGGTTATTGTCAATTCCTAACACTCCACCTGCTTCTACAGTTAAACTTTTACAGGATGCTCCTGCTGATTTAATATTGGGCTGATAGGCACTTGATAATGGAATGATAGCATTCACAGTACAACTAGGCACATTACATCCTCCCCAGTTAACAGAATTAAACCAGTTATCGTCTTCACCTCCTGTCCAATATACGGTTGTACTTCCTGCAGTATAATCCACAGGCGAACTGGCAGGGATTTTAAGTGTAAATCCTGATGAACTGTTGGTATAGTTACTTACAATCAACAGGTAAACTTCGCCTGCCACAACGTTTATTCCTGAATTGAAGGCATTAGCAAATCCGGGATAATCGGGTGGAGCATTGAAATTGGATGTGCTATAAAGTCCTGTTACTCCTTTCGCACTGTAATTACAGCGTACTGCAGCTGCTCCTGCTTTTATGCCATTACAATTAGTAGCACCTGTTCCTGCTATTTTCCATATCGCAAAGTCATAGTCTGTGCACTGTGTAGTAGGTGCGCCAATCCAGTCGTTTGGTACAATTGAAAACTCTAAAAGCCCCGTATTGTTCACATTTATCTGATACCATCCTGAACCTCTTTCTGCTTTTGCAAGACAGGTGCTGCTGTTTGGGAAATCACAACTGTTACCAAAAGCCTGGAATCCTGGATCTCCTACATGAATATCACTGTTGCAAACTATTATAGGTGAGTTACACTCTTGTGCGAATATGTCAGGTCGCGGTGTGCTCGATTCTATTGCAAAAATGCTGAATGAACCGGTGGACGAACCTTGGCCATCAACTACCACGTAATATGTCTGACCAGAAGTTAATCCTGTTAATGACAACTCTGATACTGATGTTGGCGAACCACCGCAGGTTGGTGCATTGGTGTTACAATCAACCAATGTCATTCCGGTTCCACATGTTCCTCTGTAAACTGCAATTTGCGTACTAATTATTGTTCCCTGAACAGTTCTTACAGTTACATTTCCTGATGCCGGTGCAACGAAACTATACCAAACTGAGTTAACAATATTTGGAGTAGACCAACAAGCCGGTACGGGTGGCTCACCTGTTCCATTTGCACAATTGGTATTCCCTGTATAATAGTTACCAAAAACCATATTTATTGCATTACATGGCAGGTCATTAGCAACGGTGTTATTATTTGTTATGCTGATGTTGTAATCTGCATTAAAAGGATTTGCTTTTGTATCAACAATGATGTAATAAACTCCTGCAGATGGTAATGTTACACTACCTGTAAGTACACCACTTAGAGCACCTCCTGCTGAACCAATACAATTTGCACTGGCATTATCAGGGCAACCTTTATAAACCTGAAATCCTATATCATTAGTACTTGCTCCACTTATGGAGATAGATATACATTGTGCTGATGCAACTGCCAGACTATACACTTTATCTTCTCCTGACTCATAATCTGTACCACATGACCCGGGAGATGTTTTAGTATAATCATTACCAAAACAAGCTGTTGTTTCATGATAACGTGTATAAGGGAGAGATGTGATAAGTACAGGTGTTGCACAAGTGCGTCCTGCGGTAGATGCCGAAGGTGCCGAAATAGAAATTTTATACGGAAAACACGAACTCCATGAATCTACTACTAGATAATAGGTAGTTCCTGCTGTCACGGTTACACAAAGTGTATTATCACTGCTTCCGGTTTGGTTGGCCACACAACTGGCACCGCCACTACCACATGAAAGAGGGCATCCGTCATATAAAAATACACCTGTATTGTTAGTGCTTGATGTAACTCTGATAACAATGTTTCCTGAAGTTGCCGGAGTGAATGTGTAAACATAATCCTCACCTGCTTTATAGGAACCGGATCCGCATGAAGGTGTGTTTGCTGATGTTAAATCATTGCCTGCACCGCATGTGGTTTGATATTGGGCTGAAAATGGTAAAGATGCAATATTCGTTAACCCTGTTCCCGTATTACATATGGGTACAGTAATATTGAAATTTGTAAAGCTGAAGCATCCTGTTGCAGTTTGACAATCAATAACTACATAATACGTTGTTCCTGCCTGAGCACAGAATGTCACACTCTTGTTTCCGTTTCCTTCCTGATATGTTACACAGTTAGCACTATTACCATTTAAAGGACATGCATCAAAAATTGCTAGGTTATTTCTGCTTGCAAAAGTAGAATATGAAACAGTAACGGATCCGCTTGATGTTGGTGTAAATGACCAAACCATATCTTCTCCGTCATAATAAGATGCAGTTCCACACGAGGTAATTCTTGAAGATGTAATATCATTATTCATTCCACATGTTGAGCCTGATGCCAAGTTATAGGGTAGAGAGCCTACTGATGTGTATCCTGTACCTAATCCGCCCGGGCACGTGTAGTCACACATTACACTGTATACGGGTGCTGAAATAGTGAAATTAGTAAATGCAAAACATGAAGTGCTGCTCTGGCAGTCTATTAAAACATAATAAGTAACGCCAGCCTGTGCACAGAACGAAACACTTTTATTTCCATTACCTTCCTGCGATGCTACACAATTGGCACTTCCTCCGCTTAGCGGGCAGGCATCAAAAACAGATAATATGTTTCGTGATGCAGTAGTGTTATAGGATACTGTTACTGTTCCATTGGTAGCCGGAGTAAATGACCATGCCATGTCTTCACCGGCATAGTATGAACCGGTACCACAAGATACTATTCGTGAGGAATTAAAATCATTTTCGTTTCCGCAAGTTGTGCCTGATGCTAATGTATATGGCAAAGAAGTTACTGCTGTAAAATCAGCACCAAGCCCTCCGGGGCAAGTGTTAATACACCATGCATCATACGTGGGTGCTGAAATTGTAAAGTTTGAAAAGGCAAAGCAACCGGGTGAAGTTTTGCTATCTATCAGTGCGTAATAGGTAACACCGGCCTGAGCACAAAAACTAATGCTCTTTAAACCTGTACCTGTCTGAACATTAATACAACTTCCACTGTTTCCGATAAGTGGACAACCGTCATATATTGCCAGTAAACTTGTAGTTGCAGAATTATATGAAACAGTGATATTTCCACTTGTTGCGGGAGTAAATGACCATGCCATATCCTCACCATTATAAAAGCTTGATGCTCCACAAGTAGTAATATCACTGCTGGTAAAATCATTTACCTTTCCGCATGTTGTGCCTGACGCTAAAGTATATGGTAAGGATGCTACAGCTGTATAACCTGTACCCAAGCCAGCAGGGCAGCTTGCCACATACTTATATGCTAACGTTCCGAGATTCGATTGTGTGTTACAGTTATTTTTTGATGTTACTACCCGGTAAGTGCCTGATGTTGCACATGTCCACTCAAGGTAAGAACGATTTCCGCAGTAATCATCATTGTAAGCACCCGGTACTGCCGCACCGGCATTTGTATTAATAGTTATCTGTGTATCATAACTTGAGCTACCACCATCTGTACCACAAAATGAAAAATAGTAGGTATATCCTGCTATTGCAGAAAATGAATAATAGTATTGGCCTCGTACACTGACCGTATTCCAACTGTTAGCTGGAGTAATACTTCCTCCGTTGGAACCACCTGTACATTGTGCTTTAGTTTGTTCATTAGTAAAGGTTACTAATAATGCCAGTAATGCTATTTTTCCAAAAGTTAAAATTCTGTTCATTGTTTTAACGATTTTGTAGTTTAATTGATTAGTTGATAGAACGACTAAATTTGATTTCTTCCTTTGCGTTGCAATCCTTTTCAGCACTCATAAATGTTCCTTCTATTTTTTGATAGTAGAGATAATCCTTTTCTCCTAATAGGTTTTTAAACTGTTCGAGACTGCTTTCGGGCATTCTTATCATTAATAGTTTTCGGCTTTCGCAAAAACCATAAAATTCAAGGTTGGGAATTGCTTTTAAATCAGCCTTAAACGAAGACATTTGCTTAGTCAAATCCATATAAGGTATTTCAAATACATATTCTTTAGAAGCAGATGTTTTAACTTTTTCTGTTTGAGCAAATACGCTGGTCGAAGCCAGAATAAACAATAGGAGATAAGTGAACCTTTTCATATTAAAATGATATTTTCGATGCGGTGTATACGCCCAATATCAGGGTGTGGTTACATTTATCTGAAGTTGTTGTATATGTAAGCTTTTCTCAAAATAGCAGTTGCTTCCCCGCTAGTGGCTTCTGAGAATTTGTATTGGTAAAATGTTGAAATTAGCACCGTTTTTAATTTTTGACTTTGGAGCAGAAAAAGATATATTTCTTCAGTGATTTTCATCTGGGAGTTCCCTCGTATGAGGAAAGCTTGCTAAGAGAGAAGAAAATCTGCCGTTGGCTTGACGAAATTAGGCCAACGGTAGGGCAGTTGTTCATTCTTGGCGATGTGTTCGATTTCTGGTTCGAATACAAACATGTGGTGCCTAAAGGTTATGTAAGATTATTGGGAAAATTGGCAGATTTTGCGGATAATGGAATACCAATTACAATTTTTACCGGTAATCATGACATGTGGATGTTCGATTACCTACCCAAACAAATTGGGGTTAAATTGCTGCGTGAGCCCCAAGGTTATGAATTTAACGGATCGAAATTTTTAATCGGCCATGGCGATGGATTGGGCCCCGGAGATAAAGGATATAAGTTTATTAAGAAGGTTTTTGCCAATAAATTCTGTCAATGGTTATTTGCCAGACTCCATCCTGATTTCGGAATTAATATGGCTAATTTCTGGAGCCGTAAAAGCAGACAGCACACCGGACATCACGATGCTGTTTATTTGGGTGACGACAAAGAATTTCTGGTGCAGTATATCAAAGAAACCGAAAAACATAAACATTACGATTATTATATTTTCGGTCATAGGCATTTGCCAATTGATAAACAGATAGGCAGTAGTCGCTACGTGAATTTAGGTGATTGGATAACCTATTTCACCTATGCTGTTTGGGATGGTACTAATCTTGAACTGAAAAAATTCGAGTAATATAACATCCCGGTTTCTGACTTTAAAGAAAACCCTGATTCCAGATTAATCAATAAAGAGTTGCTCAACCTTAAAAGGTTCTACAAAAATTAATTTTGATTCTTTGGTTTTAAGAATATTTCTGCAATCATACATCTTGCGCTGCCACCTCCTGTAGTTTCTATGGTTGATATATCCGAATGAATAATGCTTGTATGCTTTTCCAATTGTTTTATCTGTGAAGGCAGAAATGCTTTGAATGCAGTGGTTGACATCACCAGAATAGGTTCCTTTTTTTTATTCATCAATTGTAAAATGTTTCCACAGAAATGATTCAACTGACTTTTACTTATAGTAATTATTTCATGACTTGTTTTTGAAAGTAATTCGTTCAACAATTTTTTTTCTGCATCATCACTCAAGTTGTCTTTTGCAATAACCATAAATCCATTTCCAACACTTAAACACACATTGGTGTGATAAATGGGTTGATTAAAATCATCATTAAAAGTAAGGGTGCATGGTTTTAGGTTGAAATTGGATGCTATTTCGTTTACCAAGTTATGATGTGTGCGAATTGATTTTGCAGCGAAAAGCATTTGATGTTTTAGGTCGAGCACAAGACTTCCTGTACCTTCCAGAAACTGATCTTTCTGTGTGTAGTCTCTGAAATCAAGAATTTGTTTAACTATAAAATTATGTTTGAGGTATTCAATAATTTTCGGATTATATTCAGCACGCCTTGAAGGTGAACACATGGGATAAATAATGATGGTGCCATCAGCATGTGTGCTAAACCAGTTATTGGGGAAAACAGCGTCTGGCAATTCCATGCTCTGAAGCTGATACATATAAAGCACATGTATGTTGTAGTCAACAAGTTTTTGTCGTAGTTTTTCTGATTCGGCAACAGCCTGCTTTTTTATGGCACTATTGTCGAGTAAACTACTATGCTGAAACGAGTTACTTTCAGCTGTCTGATGATTATACCCGAAAGAATCGGGTCGTACCATCAAAACAGTATCAGCAAACATGTTATCCGAAATCACTTTTTACCTACCATAACAGTAAGCTCGGCAAGTCGCGTACTGTAGCCCATTTCATTATCGTACCATCCTACAATTTTAGCCATGCGTCCTAGAACGGATGTGAGTAACGAATCGAATATACAGGAATATGGATTGCCGATGATGTCAAATGAAACAATGGGGTCTGCGGTATATTCAAGAATACCTTTCAACGAAGTTTCAGAGGCCGTCTTAAATGCTTTATTAATACTTTCTACATCTGCGGCATTTTTCAATATGCAGGTGATGTCTGTAAGCGAACCGTCAATTACAGGAACTCTTATCCCTGCTCCTCCCATATTTCCTTTGAGGTTTGGAAATATATCTGACAAAGCTTTTGCTGCTCCGGTTGTTGTAGGTATGATGGAGTTGGCTGCGGCACGTGCTCTGCGTAAGTCTTTATGTGGTGCATCATGTATATTCTGATCACCGGTATAGGCATGCACAGTAGTGATGTATGCACTTTCAATACCCCAGTTTTCATCCAGAATTTTAAGCATGGGTGCTGCATTGTTGGTAGTGCAACTTGCATTTGAAATAACAGTTTCGCTACCATCAAGTATGTGTTCATTTACACCCAACACTACCGTTTTTAAATCGCCTTTTCCGGGTGCAGAAATAATTACTTTGCGTGCACCTGCTTTAATATGCGCTTCGGCAAGCTCTGCACTTGTGAAATGCCCTGTAGATTCAATTACCACATCTATTCCTAATGCTTTCCAGGGTAGAAGGGAAGGGTCTTTCTCTGCGAATACCGGAATATCTTTTCCGTTTATGATGAGTGATTTTTCTTTTGACGAAACAGTTCCTTGAAATTGTCGGTGTATGCTATCGTATTTAAACAAATGAGCTAATGTCTCAGGAGAAGTTAAATCATTTATGGCTGCTATTTCAACATTGTTATAGGTGATAAGTTTTTTAAGTACGGTGCGGCCTATTCTTCCAAAGCCATTGATAGCTACTTTAATCATATTATACAGATATTAATTTTCAATATTAAATGTAAGATGTCTTTCAGCATGATAGCTCGAACGTACCAAAGGTCCGCTTTCGACATACTTAAAACCCATTTCAAGGCCTTTTTGTTTATACTCTGCAAATTTATCCGGGTGAATAAATTCCTGCACCGGCAAATGCTTAGGTGTAGGACGGAGATATTGTCCGAGTGTAAGTATATGAACTCCGTTTTCGAGTAAATCATTCATAGTTTCTAAAACTTCTTCAGGCTTTTCGCCCAAACCCAACATGATGCCTGATTTTGTTCGTAATTTAAATGCGTTGATGCGTTTCAATGCTTCGAGGCTTCTGTCATATTTTGCCTGCACACGTACTAAGCGTGTAGTTCTGCGTACTGTTTCAATGTTGTGCGACATGATTTCAGGTTTTTCACTCATCACTCTTTCCAGATTATCCCATTTCCCTGCAAAATCAGGCACCAAAGTTTCCATGGTTGTTCCCGGAGAGTACTCACGAACTTTTCTGATGGTCTCAGCCCAAATTTCAGAGCCTCCGTCTTTAAGGTCATCGCGGTCAACGCTGGTAATCACGCAATGTTTCACCTGCATCAGTTTTACCGATTCAGCTACGCGATTGGGTTCATCCAGGTCAGGTGCCAATGGTCTTCCTGTTGCCACTGCACAAAACTGACACGAACGGGTACAAATATTTCCCAAAATCATAAA
>JAFDWZ010000022.1:75561-75917 GCA_018268195.1 Bacteroidota bacterium
TGCTCCCCAGCATTCACCCATATTAGGGCAGTTTCCACTTTGGCATATCGTATGTAATTTGTTGTTGTCAACTAATCCACGAACTTTTTTGTACTCTTCACCAATTGGCAACTTTACTTTCAACCACTCTGGCTTTTTATACAAGCGCTCTTTTGTGTTATCTTCCATTTTGCAAAATTATGCAAAACACCAGTCATGAACAGAATGGAAAGTCGTTATTCTGTAAGTGTTTTTTGTTAAATAATAAACAAGGAGAGATGGTACTTATTACAGCAGGGAACAGCTGCAATTTCTACTGAAAAAACAGTGTGGAGAAGATGGGACTCGAACCCACGACCTCTTGCATGCCATGCAAG
>JAFDWZ010000023.1 GCA_018268195.1 Bacteroidota bacterium
CAATGCCTCAGCTATAGGTGTCTCACTTACAGGTCGGAGTACATATTCATTCTTTTTTGGATGGAACTTAATAGAAACAGAAGTTTCTGTTCCCGGATTAAGTCCAACGTTAAAACTCTTCTCACCCAATTTGGTATCATCAAAAATTACTTTCAGCTTATAAAAATTAGCATTAAGGTCGGTAATTTTTACGTTTGTCTCTGGCTTATCATTTTGTCTTACGCCATTAAGAATAGCATAAAATTTTTCACCATTCTCTGTAAAGAGGATTAAGTTAGAGTTCTGCGCCTGCAACCATGTTGCAAGAAGTACGCAAGTAGTTAGTGTGATTAGTTTTTTCATCATGTTGTGTAATTGTGTTTTATGGGTGTAACTAATATTATACCAATTGCAGGCAAAAGTATGAATTCTTTCTAAAGTAACTTATTGACCTTCACTTAAGTCATTACCCCCATTCGGGCTTAGAATAAACACTACAATATCTTACAGGCTTGTTTACTCTCCATTAAATAAAAAAATCTGAAAAATGCTGAATCTACATTCAACATTTTTCAGAAAAAATCACAATACAAGTAAAATTAAGAATGTAATGGGTCTTATTTCGGAGCGATGCCCTATACAAATTACTATTTCAAATCATTGGCACCGCAGCAAAATAAATAATAAGAATAAATGCGCTTACACCTTAGCATTGATTTTTTTCTGTTCTCTCAAATGCAATGCTTTGTGATAAACTATAGGGAATACTAATAAAGTAAACAAAGTGGCTGTTACAAGTCCGCCAATAATTACAATTGCCAATGGTTTCTGACTTTCAGAGCCAATACCGGTACTGATAGCTGCAGGTAACAAACCAATTGCTGCCATCAATGCTGTCATTACAACAGGACGAGTACGCACTTTTACAGCATTAATAATTGCCTGGTTTAAGTCGTCTAAAGATTTTGCCTGTTTATGGAATTCCGAAATCAGGATAACTCCATTCTGAACACAAATTCCGAAAAGTGCAATAAATCCAACCCCTGCTGATATACCAAAATTCATTCCTGTAACATGTAAAGCCAAAATCCCACCAATCAAAGCAAACGGAACATTAATTAAAACATAACCGGCATCTTTGGCATTGCCGAACATAATAAAGAGCAACACGAAAATTAAAATTAAACTAATGGGTACCACCTGCCCCAATCGTTTGCTGGCGCGCACTTGATTTTCAAATTCACCTGTCCAACCGATTGTATAACCATTGGGTAATTTGACATTTGCATTTACATTCTTCTGTGCTTCGGCAATGGTACTTCCTAAATCACGCTCACGAACAGAAAATTTCACACCAATAAAACGTTTCGTATTATCGCGGTAAATAAATGCCGGACCCGTCACTTGCTTTATAGTTGCAATTTCTTTAAGAGGAATTCTGTTTCCTGTGATTGTAGGTATCATCAGCATTAAAATATCGTCTTCGTTTTTCCGATACTCTTTTTCATACCTGATGCGGATGTCAAACTTTTTTTCACCTTCGTATTTCTGCGTAACTGTTTTTCCACCTATGGCCATTTCAATTACAGCCTGTGCTTCTGCTTTGGTAACACCATAAATCGCCATTTTTTCTTCATCCAGTAAGATAGAAATTTCAGGTTGTCCTATATTTCTTAAAATCCCAACATCTTTAATCCCCGGCACATCTTTAATTTGTTCAATTACCTGATTGGCGTATCCATCTAATTTATCCAAATCATCACCATAAATTTTAACAGCATTGGACGCATTCATTCCGGCAACTGCTTCGGCCACATTATCAATAATAGGTTGAGAATAATTGTAGTTAATTCCCTGATACTTTTTCAGCTGAACATCCATTTCTTCAACCAAATCGTCAATTGAAATTTTACGTTTCCACTCCTTCTTTGGCTTTAAGTTTACTTGCATTTGCACATAGTAAAAACCACTTGGGTCGGTTCCGTCATTGCTTCTGCCTGTTTGGGAAAGCACACCGTTAACTTCAGGAAATTTTTGTAATTCCTGACGCAACGTACTTACCATTTCAACCGTTTTAGGTAAAGAATAACTCATCGGCATTTTTGCTTCAACCCACAATGCTCCCTCATTGAGTTGAGGTAAAAATTCTGTTCCGAGCCAATGAGTTGATAATATTGTTAAGACAAAGCAGATTCCTGCAATTATCAAGGAGAGCTTCTTATTTGCAAATGTCCATCCGAAACCTTTTGAAACGGCTTTATTCATAAAGCGGGTGAATACATTATCTTTCTCTTTCACATTCTTTTTAAGTAACATGGAGCTTAAAACAGGAACGAGTGTAAGCGTGAATATTAATGCTCCCAACAAAGCAAAACCCAATGTCCATGCCAACGGAGAAAACATTTTTCCTTCTACCTTTTCAAAAGAAAAAATTGGTAATAGTGCTGAAATGATAATAAGTTTTGAAAAGAAAATAGCCTTACCCATTTGCACACCGGTGTTTTTTATCAGTCCCATTTTTGCCAAAGCATTGAACCGCTTCATTCCCACCTGATGGGCCTTATGGTCTAAGGCCACAAAAACCCCTTCGACCATGACCACGGCTCCATCAATTATAATTCCGAAGTCAATAGCACCTAATGATAATAAGTTTGCACTCATCCCTTTGAGCTTTAACATCAGGAATGAGAATAATAGTGCTAATGGAATTACAACTGCAACCACAACTGTTGTCCTCCAATCAGCCATAAACAGAAACACTATAACGGTAACTAAAATAATTCCTTCAAACAAATTATGCAGTACGGTATCAGTGCAATAAGCCATCAAATCATCACGGTCGTAAAATGTTTCCATTTTAACATCTGAAGGCAGAACAGTGGTGTTAAGCTCGTGAATTTTTTCCTTTACACTGGCTAGTACTTCACTGGGGTTTTCACCCTTACGCATAACAACAATTCCTTCCACCACATCATCATTACTATTTAATCCTACCTGACCCACTCTGGGTTTGCTGGCTTCGTTAACACTTGCTACATCTTTTACCAACAAAGGGTTTCCGTTAAATATATCAACAATTGTATTTTCAATATCTTGTTTACTATCCAATAAACCGATACCACGTACTACATATGCCTGCCCGTTTTTTTCAATCACATCGCCACCAACATTAAGATTCGATTTACCAATGGCTTCATAAAGTTCAAGTGGTGTAAGGTCGTACTGTTGCAGTTTTACAGGATCAACAGAAATTTCGTATATTTTTTCCTGACCACCGAAAGCAACAATATCTGCAACACCGGGTACTCGTCTTAACTCACGGTCAATCGTCCAGTTTTGAATAGTCAACAAATCTCTTGTATCACGTTTATCGCTTTTTAAAACGTATCGAAATATTTCACCTGTTGGCCCGTATGGAGGCTGCACGTCAGGATCAGCACCATCAGGAAGTGATACATTCCGAAGTTGGTTGTTTACTTGTTGACGTGCAAAAAAATCATCTACATCATCATCAAAAATGATTTTAATAACCGATAGACCAAACATGGTTATACTTCGCACGTTGGTTTTTCGCTGCACACTGTTCATTGCAATTTCAATAGGGGAAGTAACAAATCGTTCTACCTCCTCAGCACTTCTTCCGTTCCACTGTGTTACGATGATAATCTGAGTATTGGTAACATCAGGAAATGCTTCAATAGGTATTTTCATAAAGCTGAAAACACCAGCGATAACAACAATTCCTACCCAAAAAAAAGTGAAGAACTTATTTTTAAGTGAAAATGAAATGATATTTTTTATAAACTTATTCATCTAATTGACAATGGATATTTGTTAATGAACAATTATTTTATGCTTTGGGATGTTTAAATAATTGTGATTAAAAGTTTGAGTAATTCTGTGATGAGGCAATTCTACTTTTAAAATCTTTGTCAGAAATATAATTGGTATATGCCTTGTCAAATGCACATTAATCATTAAGCGCATCATAAATCAACATTCCGTTTTCTGAAATAACTGTTTCGTTTTCCTTCAATCCTGACACCAAATATGTTTTATCGGCCAACTGCCTATACAGCTCAACTTGTCTGGTTTCAATATTGTGTCTGTCTTTAAAAACCATTACCCAATATTTACTTTTGTCGAATATGACAGCAGAGGACGGAACTGTAATCATTTTTTTATGTTCAGAATAATGAACACTTACCGTACAATTCATATCAGGCTTTAATTGAAAATCGCTATTGGCAATTCGTACTCGGAATTTCATTGATTTAGTTACCGGATCTATGGTGTTATAAATTTTTTCAATTGAACCTTTATAAGTTGTATCAGGAAATGCAATTGTATTCACATTTACACTGTAACCTTCTTTTATTTTTGAGATGTTGCTTTCATTTACATAAGCAACAGCCCAAATTTCATTGGTGTTGGCTATTGAAAACAATGGTTCATTCTCACTCATCAAAAGCAATTCATTGTTGTTGATTTTTTTAGCAATTACGAAACCACTCATTGGAGCACGAATGGAAAATGTAGACCCATTTTTAATATTGTAAATACTGTACACTTCATTTATACGCTCCAATTCTGCCCTGGCTTTTTCGAGTTCTTTTTGTGCAGCAGTTACATCCTTTTCGGAATTAAGTTTTCCGGCAAATAAATCATTAGCCACTTGCATATTTTTTTCAGCAATTGCCACATCATTTAAAGCATCCAGCCTCTGCTTTTGAAATTCAGCAACTTCACTACTTTGAATTGTGGCCAACACATCGCCCTGTTTTACAAAGTCGCCTAAACCGGCATTGATAGAAGTTACCACACCGCTAACCGCAGAAAAAACCTGTGCTGTTTTGTTGTTGTCGGCTTCCAATTTCCCGAAAAATCGGATTTCATTATTTACATCTTCGGTTTGTACTTTGTAAAATTTACATTTCGTCATCATTGTATCGCTCATCGAAAATGCACTGGCATTTTCTTCCAATACCTTGCTTTTACAACTATTCAGTATAATTACAATGCACAATAATAAAATTTTTGCTACTGTGTTTTTCATTTTTAATATATGTCTTTTCCTGTTAAAAGATTTATTTGTTCTGCTGAAATAACTAACTGTGTTTTTATACGTGTCAGTTCATTTAAAGCATCATTATATGCTTCAAAAAAATCTATAAATTCAACGATGTTGATATTTCGCTTTTTAAAATTTTCTGTCATTCCGTTTACGGTAAGTTCAAAATCGGAGTTGTAAATAGTAGTTGCTTTCCCATATTCAGATACGGTTTGGGTATAAACAGAGTAAGCATTTTGCAATTCACTGTACATTTTACTTTCTTCAGACTGTAAATTATATTCAGCTTCCTGAATTCTGAATTTTGATGTTTTTATATTACCTCTGTTTCTATCCCAGAAAGGCAGAGGAATTGCAAAGCCCACATTTACCTGATTGTTGAACACACCTCCATGTTGGTCGTATGATGTAATAAAATTAAGGTCAGGTACTGCCAATCGTCTTTGATATTTCAGATTCTGCTCGGCTAAGATTTTGTTATTTTGAACAATTTGCAAATCCGGGCGATTCTTAAGGGCTTCTGATTTTAAATCATCTAAGGTCTTTTGTTGAATATATTTTGAAATATCATTCTCTGAAAATTCAAACATTACGACAGATGTTGTTTGCAAAATTGTCTGTAAAGAACTTTGCGTTTCATAATATTCTTTTAAAAGTGCTGCACGCTCGTTATTCAGTTTCAGATACGCTCCCTTAAGTCGCACCACTTCCTTTAAAGCTATATTTCCCTTTGCAGCCTGCGTTTCGTAAGATGTTAGCAATGTTTCCAATAAATCCATTTGCTGATTATATCTAATCAATAATGCATTAAGTTGCCCTATCGAAAACAAATCGCTGTGCAGTTGAAATTTGAGCTGTCGCAATAGTTGCTGAAATTCCAGCTCTGCAATACTGGCATTGGTTTTTGCCATATCAATTTCTGCCTTCCTCTTTCCTCCTATTAATATCAACTGTTCAAATTGAAATGCTTTTTCACCTGTTGGTCCAACATGAAATGCTTTGTCATTGACAGGATCATAAGCATTAAAATCTGCCGTAAAAATTGGGTTAGGATAAACTCTTGCCTGAATAATCTGAGCTCTTTGCGCTTCCACATTCATGGATGATGCCAAAAGCATAAAATTCTTCTTTAAGAACAAACTATCGGCTTGTTGAATATTTACCTTGAGTGTATCCTGAGCTTTTACAGTTAATGCAAATAATATAATTAATAAACTGCTAATCGATTTCAATTTCATTACACCCTTTATTTTGGTGGTGTAAAGAAACTTCAAGCAACCTTAAAAAGTCCTTAAAGCAAATAAATTTTAACTTAAAGGAATTGTAATTAAGAAGGTATTTTGTTGGTCATTTGCCTGGTAAGATATAGTGCCATTGTGCAAAGTGATTATTTTATGAACGAGTACCAGACCTAGACCGAATCCTCTTTTTCCAACGCTATTTTCACCTCTGAAAAAATGCTGAAAAAGATAATGGATTTCATTCTCGGAAATAGGCGTTCCACTGTTTTCGAAAATTAATTGAATAGATTTTTCATTTGCACCAATCAGCACTTTAGATTTATTCTCAGTACTGTACAGGATGGCGTTTTGCATTAGATTCATCAATACTGATTTTATCAACCGCTTATTTGCAAAAATTGTAAGTTGATTTTCACTTTCAGTATGGGTAGCATAATCTATTAAAAACTGGAATGCAGGGTAAATCTTCTTTAACTCTTCTGCAACATCAAAAATCAATTCATCAATTCTTATTTTATTTTGTTTCAAAGTTGTTCCTGATTCTGTTTTTGCTATTTCAAGTAATGCATTGATTATTTCACTCAGGCTTTTGGTATCCTCCTTTTGCACCTGAATTAATGCTTTAATCTTTGTCAGGTCAGTTTCGCTTTCAATTTTCTCAAAATTTGATACTAGAATGCTGATAGGTGTTTTCAATTCATGTGAAATGTGATGGACAGCATGTTTTTGAAACGAAAAAACTTCATTCATTCGCTTCATCAATTTGTTGAATTGTTGCGTCAGCAAAGAAACTTCATCCCTTGAGTAAGTGATTTCAATAGGTGTATAGTTCTCTTCAAAATTGTATTCTGTGATTTTACGGGTTACTGTTGATAAGCGCTCAGTAATCTTTTTGGATAAATAGAAAGAAGTAACAATTACTACCAATACGATACTTATGAATGTAATAATCAGTATCAACCCGAGGAACTGCAGTTTTTTGTAACCGAATTTGTCATAAGCTTTACTGATTCCGTAAAAGGATTTCCCCTTATACATCAGATACGCTCCCACCACATCATACAAACCATCTTTTGCTTCAACCCATCTGTTTTCAGGTGTAAGTTGCGCCAAAATACGTTCAGGAAAATGAATGGGCACGTCATCAATGCTCGAATAAATGAGTACTTTATTGCCGTTGAATAACAATAGTTTTTCATCATACATATCGTGAATGGTGAGCATATCTATTTCTTCAATCAATTTACCATCGGCCTGCTTTACCTGAGCCAACATCTCTAATGTCATTTGCACTTTTTGTTTTTGGCGCATCTGAAACTCTTCTTCACGGTTAGCGGAAAACAACAGATAAATTAATAAGAAACCAACTCCTGAAACTAAAATAGTAGTTAAAGAAAAATAAAGTGAAATACGGTTTCTGATGTTCATTATTATTCAAAATAATATCCGTAACCAACCTTGGTTTTAATATTCTGTTTGTTAAACGGTTTTTCGATTTTGTTTCGCAAAAAATTAATATAAACTTCTATGGTATTGGTATTTACCTCCAGAGTATTCCCCCAAATTTCCTTGATGAGTTCATTTTTTGAAATCACCTCACCCTTGTTTTCGGTAAGCTTAATTAATATCTGGTATTCTCTTGGCGTTAATGAGATGTTTTGTCCTTGTCGGGTTACGCTTTTTGTCTTGGTATCAATTACAATATCGTCCGCATTAATAATTACGTTTTGTATGGTAGTTGAATTGGTACGTTTAATAAGTGAATTTATTCGCAGCAATAACTCACGCATATAGAACGGTTTGGTTAAATAATCATCAGCACCACAGTCATAACCTTGAATTTTATCGTCCAGTTCGGCAAATGCTGTCAGCATTATAACAGGTGTAGTGCTGTTAAACTTCCTGAAATCTCTACATAAATCAAAGCCGTTTTTACCGGGCAGATTTATATCCATGATTATGCAATCAAAACTTTCTCTTTTTAAAATACGTTCAGCCAAATTACCATCATAGAGGGAAGTCGTATTGATTGACTCCGCCTTCAATGCTTCGCTGATGTTTTGGTTAAGTGTTTTATCGTCCTCTATTAAAAGAATATTCATTTCGCAAAGTTAACATTTCGTTTTTTAGCCTTAAACCATCGTGACTTTAAATTAATTTTCAGCTTACTCCTACTCTATCAGCATTGAAGTATATCCTGATATACAACTAAAATCCCGGCTGCACTATAGTAGGAAAATCAGTTTCAACCTGTAATCATGAAGCTAACCTGATTTTTTAGCGCATTAGATTAATGACCTGTTTTTGAATAGCACGTAACTCTAATTATTTTAATAATAATCCTATTAAATGAAACTCTCCTTCATTTAGAGTGTTTCACTTATCTTTGCATACATCTTAAAGTTTAATAAAAAATCATGAGCACAGGTACTACCACATCGAACCAATACTATATAGAATTAGAAGAGCGATACGGAGCACATAATTATCATCCGTTACCGGTAGTTATTTCCAGAGGAAAGGGCGTTTTTGTGTGGGATGCCGAAGGTAAAAAGTATTACGATTTCTTATCTGCTTACTCTGCACTTAATCAGGGACATTGTCACCCGCATATTGTAAAGGCTTTAACATCGCAGGTGGAGAAACTCACGCTTACATCAAGAGCTTTTTATAACGATCAACTGGGGGATTTCGAAAAATATATTACTGAATTATTCGGCTACGATAAAATGCTTCCTATGAATTCGGGAGCAGAAGCTGTTGAAACTGCCATTAAACTTTGCCGCAAATGGGCTTATCAGGTAAAAGGTCTTGCCCGTAATCAGGCTAAAATAATTTTCTGCGAAGGCAATTTTCATGGGCGAACTATATCCATCATTTCTGCTTCCACCGACCCAACAGCCTCAGCAGGTTATGGCCCCTTCACTCCTGGTTATACCATTATACCCTACAACGACCTTGCTGCACTCGAAGCGGCTCTTGAAGACCCTACCATTGCAGGATTTGTGGTTGAGCCTATACAGGGCGAAGCGGGAGTGGTAGTTCCTGATGAGGGTTATCTCTCCAAAGCTTATGCACTTTGTAAAGAAAGAAACGTACTGTTTATTGCTGACGAAATACAAACCGGACTTGCACGTACAGGAAAAATGTTAGCCTGCGACTATGAGAATGTACATGCCGATATCCTCATTCTTGGAAAAGCGCTAAGCGGTGGTATGATGCCTGTAAGTGCAGTTCTTGCTGATGATGAAATTATGCTCACCATAAAACCGGGTGAACATGGTTCCACTTATGGTGGTAACCCTTTGGCTTGTGCCGTAGGTATGGCATCATTGCAGGTGCTTGTGCAGGAAAACCTTGCTGAAAATGCTGCTCACATGGGAGAAATTCTTCGTGCTGAGCTCAGCAATATTGATCATGAAATGCTAACGCTTGTGAGAGGAAAAGGACTGCTGAATGCCATCGTCATCAAACCACATAAAGGTAAGGATGCATGGGATGTATGTGTTAAACTTGCAGAGAATGGTTTACTTGCAAAACCTACTCATGGAGATATTATTCGCTTTGCCCCTCCTTTGGTGATTAACGAAGAACAACTTTATGACTGTATAGGCATTATTAAAAAAAGTATAGAGTCTTTTATTTGATTTCGCCAAAAGGATTTTCTTTTTTCATTACCGCACCTACTATCAGCGATATAATTGTATTAACTATTATACCTCCAACCATTGCAAAAACACCCATTATCAAAGGTGACATAAACTTTGACTGCATCCTAATAGCATTTTCTATCTGTTCGTCTGACATTCCTTGTTCTGACAGCTGCTCCTGAGTTTTTTCCAATACAAATGCAATATAACCTGTATTTATAAACTGAAAGTACAGGTACGAAAAAACTCCGCCTAACACTGCCATTATTATACTTGTTTTAAAGGCTGTGCCAAAAGCTTTTCCAAAGCTTATAAATCCATCACCGGCAGCGCGTTCTTCTTTTATAGCAGCTACTAAGCATAATATTGTAATTGCAATCATCACTATCGAAGACAGCCACTTTAATTTTTCCTGCATTTCGTTTCCCATAACATATCCTATGAGTGACCACACGATGGTTAATGCTGACCCTAAAAGGCCGTATTTGACAAATGGTTTCATCTTTTTATAATTTAATGTTGGTATTAAGTTTTCAAAAATAGGTTTTTTCTGAAAATAAAGAAGTGCTTATGAAAGCAATGTATTATTCATATCCCAATGTGGCGGCAAATACAATAGTTCTTGGTTATAGTGTCAGGATTGGGAAGGAAAATGAGTCGCTGGTTCTTCAATCAAGTCTCTGTATTTATACTCTTGGCCGTCTGAGATAAGCCTTAAAATTGGAAGCATTAAAGATTGATAGTCTGGTATCATTCATTTATTATTAACGGTCCAAATAGAAATTCAAATTGACATATACCTCAAAATGTTTCAATATTCAAACATATTAAATATTGGTAAGAAAATTAAATATTATCTCCCTTATTGCTTCAATGCCATCATTAAATTTATCATAATATACAAAATGGTTTTAGTTTTCAAATCGTCCATTTTTTATTACGAAAAATTTGTCACTTCTGAATTTTTGAATTGTCCTATATTTCGAAAACTGTCCGTTATTCAAAAGTTTGTTTATTGAGTACACGTTTTATCTTTTTCCTCTTACCTGAATATGGTGGGCTTTCTCCGTGTCAAATCCAACTATGCACACCTTACATATAACCCATTTCATTTCATCATTCCCTTAAAAAAACCGCTCTTATTTCACCAATGCATTCTCATAAGGAACGCGGTTGATGATGGAGCGACCCAGTGTAACTTCATCGGCATATTCCAATTCTCCACCAATGGCTACTCCTCTTGCAAGAATAGAAATCTTCACTCCTGAATCGCGAAGCTTCTTTGAAATATAAAAAACAGTAGTGTCTCCTTCCATGGTAGCACTAAGAGCCATAATCACCTCTGAAATTTTTCCGGTATTTACTTTTTCTACCAGCGATTCAATTTTAATTTGTCCGGGGCCAATGCCATCCATAGGCGAAATAATACCCCCAAGTACGTGATACAGTCCGTTGTATTGCGAAGTGTTTTCCACTGCCATTACATCTCTGATGTCCTGCACTACGCAAATTTGTGAAGCATCTCTGCGAGGATTGGAGCAGATGTTGCAAATTTCTGTTTCGGAAATATTATGGCAACAGGAACAATAGTTAATTTGAGTTCTTAACCTGATAATGGAATTGCCGAAACGTTCTACATCAGCAGATTCCTGCTTTAGTAAATGCAAAGCAAGCCTGAGTGCACCTCTGCGGCCAATGCCGGGAAGGCGCGATAGTTCATTAACGGCTTCTTCCAGTAATCGTGAAGGATAATGTTCCATTTTTTAGCACGAAATATTTGTCAAATATAAGATGTTTAAAAATATCATGTGTTGGGATTATATCCATCCTCATTAAATATTATTCTTGTTACTTAAATAAATCTCATTTTGACACCGGTTCTTATTCTTACGGTGGTGCTCATATATACTATTGCATTATTTGGCATCACGTTTTACACTTCGCGCAATGCCGATAACCAAAGTTATTTTGTTGGCAACCGAGCTTCACCATGGTATGTGGTGGCTTATGGAATGATTGGTGCATCGTTATCGGGAGTTACTTTTATGTCGGTTCCTGGTGATGTAGGCACCGGCAACTTTTCGTATTTCCAGATGGTGTTGGGTTATCTTTTGGGTTATGGTGTAATAGCTTTTGTGTTGTTGCCTGTTTATTACCGTATGAATCTGACTTCTATTTACACCTATCTCAAAGAACGACTTGGAATAAGAACTTACAAGACGGGAGCCTTTTTCTTTATCCTGTCACGTGTGGTGGGTGCATCGTTCAGATTATACATCGTTATTTACGTTTTGCAGTTGTTTGTTTTCCAGTCGCTGGGTGTTCCTTTCTGGCTCACGGTGCTTATTTTTATTTTGCTCATTCTGGCATATACTTTTAAAGGAGGTGTGAAAACAATTGTGTGGACAGACTCTTTGCAAACCACCTTTATGCTGTTGTCGTTGTTGCTATCAGTATATCTTATCAGCAAAGAACTTGACTGGAATATTGGCGAAGTGATATCGCAAATTAAAAACAGCAGTTATTCCAAAATATTTGTCTGGGACTGGCATGCTGGCACCTTTTTCCCGAAACACTTTTTCGGAGGTATGTTTATTGCTATTGCCATGACAGGGCTCGACCAGGAGATGATGCAGAAAAATATCAGCTGTCGCAATGTGGGTGAATCGCAAAAAAACATGGTTACCTTCAGCATCATTCTCGTCTTTGTAAACCTGATATTTCTTTCACTTGGAGCCTTGCTCTATCTTTATATCAATAAAGAAGGTATCGTTATTCCTGAACGTACTACTGATGATTTATTTCCCTCCATTGCACTAAATCATTTAGGAACCGTTTCGGCAATATGTTTCATCATTGGACTTATATCGGCAGCCTATCCCAGTGCCGATGGCGCACTTACTGCACTCACTGCATCGGTGTGTATTGATTTTCTGGGTTTCGAAGAAGGAAAATATACAGAAGAACAAAAAACAAGAATCCGTAAGCGCGTGCATGTGATTTTCGGATTCGTATTGCTGGCAGTAATCGTAATTTTTCACACCATTAATAACCAAGCCGTCATCAGACAGATTTTCCGTGCAGCCAACTATACTTACGGTCCGTTATTGGGATTATTCGCTTTCGGAATTCTTACCAAACGAAATGTATGGGACAAGATGGTGCCTTTAGTGGGAATATTATCACCGGTAATTTGCTATGTGCTGGATGTAAATTCTGTTAATTGGTTTAACGGATATAAATTCGGAAATGAGTTGATAATTTTAAACGGAAGCATTACCTTTTTGGGATTACTTTTGTTATCACAAAACAGAATCAAGCAGGTATGAACACTTTTGTTTCAGAAAATAAATATGTACAACCTGAAGCGAGACATATAGAAGAGCTTCAGAAAATTAGTGGTGCTGCATACGTGTTCACCGATGATGAAATGCGTAAGGATTACGGTCATGATCAGACGGAAGATTTGTTGTTTAAACCTTCTGTTGTTGTTAAACCGCGCAGTGCAGAAGAAATTTCAGCAATATTAAAATTAGCCAACAGAGAAAAAATTGCCGTTACCCCTCGCGGTGCGGGAACAGGGCTTAGTGGTGGTGCACTTCCTGTGCATGGCGGCATCATCGTGTCAATGGAAAGGTTTAATACCATTATCGAAATAGATGAGCAGAATCTGCAATGCACCGTAGAAACAGGAGTAATTAATCAGCATATTCGCGATGCAGTAGAAGCCAAAGGGTTGTTTTATCCTCCCGATCCTGCAAGCAGAGGCAGTTGTTTCATTGGTGGAAATCTTGCCGAGTGCAGTGGCGGCCCTAAAGCTGTAAAATATGGTGTTACTAAAGATTATGTACTCAACTGCGAAGTGGTTTTGCCTACAGGAGAAATCATCTGGACGGGTGCCAATGTTTTAAAAAATTCTACAGGATACAACCTTACACAACTTATGATTGGTAGCGAAGGCACATTGGGTATCATCACCAAGGTGGTGCTTAAATTGATACCGCTGCCTTCAGAAAATCTGCTCATGCTGGCACCTTTCAAATCGGCTGAGAAAGCTTGTGAGGCAGTGTCGGCAGTGTTTCGCAAAGGAATAACACCTTCGGCAATGGAGTTTATGGAGAGAGATGCCATTGAATATGTGATGAAATTTACGGATGTAAAAGTGGCTCTCGATGATGAAACTACAGCACATCTACTTATTGAAGTGGATGGAAACGACAGAGAAGTGCTTTTTAAAGAATGTGAAAAGATAAGCGAAGTGCTTTACGCTCATGACTGTGGCGAAGTGCTTTTTGCAGAAACTACACAGCAAAAAAATGATTTATGGCGAATGCGCAGAGTGGTTGGCGAAGCAGTGAAATCACATTCGGTGTATAAGGAAGAAGATACAGTGGTACCACGCGCATGTTTACCTGAATTGCTCAGAGGAGTGAAACAGATAGGCGAAAAATATGGATTCAAAAGTGTTTGCTACGGACATGCCGGTGATGGTAATCTGCATGTAAACATCATCAAAGAAAATATGAGCGATAAAGACTGGAATGAAAAACTTCCTCTTGGAATTTCAGAGATATTTAAGTTGTGCATCCGCCTGAACGGAACCATTTCAGGCGAACATGGCATCGGATGGGTGCAGAAAAATTACATGCCTTTGCGTTTCAGTGCGGTTGAAATAAGTCTGCAAAAGGGAATAAAAAAATTATTCGACCCTAATGAGATTTTAAATCCTTCAAAAATTTTCTAAAAAGAAATTATTGTTGGTCAACAATTTTAAGTCGCGCATATTTCAGTAGCAGTTGCTTTGAATCACCACTCTCAAAATTGACAGTAGCTTTTAAGTCAGGCATACGCCCTTCGAGGCTTGTAACCTTACCTTTTCCGAAACGTTGATGCAGTACCTGCATACCGATTTCTATTTTCAACGGATCATCAGCAGCAAAATTCTCTAACAATTTAGGGTCAACAGTTCTTGCAACTGTTTTTTTAATCGGTGGCTTCAGTTTGTTTTTAGTAAAACTGTTGTTACTGAAAGTGGGTGCATCATTACCATATCTGCTCTGAGTCTTTTGCTGAGAGGTGGCGTCTGCGTTGGAATATTTAATGTCAATATATTCAGGATTTATTTCCGACAGGAACCTGCTTGGCTCACAACCGGTGAGAGTGCCCCAGCGATAACGGCTCATGGCATAACTTAACGTCAACCGTTTTTCGGCACGTGTTATGGCTACATAAAACAGCCTTCGCTCCTCTTCCATGTCTTCGCGTGAATTGATTGAAAGTTGTGAAGGAAAAAGATTTTCTTCCAAACCTGAAACAAACACTTCCTTAAATTCAAGTCCTTTGGCCTGATGTATGGTCATCAACGACACAAAATCCTGTTCACCATCATCCTTGGTTTCAGCATCTGTCAGCAGGGCTATGTCCTGCATATATTCGCTCAGCAAACGGGTATCGGATTCTCGCAGTTCAGACGATGGCGATTCTAAAGGTGCATTACCCTCATCACTGAACTCCTTAATACCTGCAAGCAACTCCTGAACATTTTCATACTGACTTACACCTTCTGTACTTTTGTCATTGAATAATTCACGCAGCAATCCGCACGACTGTGCAATATGGCTTGCCACATCATAGGCATTTTGTGTCTTTGCCATCACGGCAAAACTCTTTACCATAGTCACAAATTCAGCAATCTTGGTTTTTATTCCTGAAGAAATTTCAATTTCTCTGTCGTGAATATCTTCCATCACATTCCAGATGGTGCAGGTGCGCTCATCGGCAATCACCATAAGTTTCTCATAGGAGGTTTTTCCTATTCCACGCGTAGGGTAATTATAAACACGTTCCAGCGCTTCCTCATCAGCATGATTGATGGTAAGGCGGAAGTAAGCGAGTAAGTCTTTAATTTCCTTTCGTTTGAAGAACGAAAGACCTCCGTAAATACGATATGGAATATTTAATTTTCTCAGCGCTTCCTCCAATGAACGTGATTGTGCATTGGTGCGATAAAGTATTGCAAAATCTTTATTCTTCAGCTGATGATTCATCTTATCCTGAAAAATAGCATTTGCAATCTGAAACCCTTCATCATTATCACTTATAGCTCGGAGCAACCTTACCTTTTCACCTCCTGAATTATCCGTCCAGATATCTTTCTTCAGCTGGCCTTTGTTGTTGGCAATAACATTGTTGGCTGCGCTCACAATAATTTTTGAGCTGCGATAATTTTGTTCCAGCTTAAAAGTTTTCAGGTCAGGATAATCTTTTTCGAAGTTGAGAATATTTTGGATGTTGGCACCTCTGAAAGCATAGATACTCTGTGCATCATCACCTACCACACAAATATTCTCATGCTGTGCGGCCAGTTTTCTCACAATGATATATTGTGCATAATTGGTATCCTGAAACTCGTCCACCATGATATAGCGAAACTTCCTCTGATATTTCAGCAAAGCGTCCGGATGATTTTTCAGTAGCAGATAAGTATTAAAAAGCAAGTCATCAAAATCCATTGCATCAGATTGCCTCAGTCGCTTCTGGTATAGCTGATACAACTCCCCTATTTTCGGTTTTCCGGCCATCCTATCTTCGCTCATCAACTGATCGTTCTGCAAATAATCACTTACAGAGAAAAGATTATTTTTTGCTGATGAAATACGATTTAGCACCAGTGAAGGCTTGTAGGTTTTATCATCTAACTGTTGCTCTCCGATAATTTTTTTAATCAAACTTTTCGAATCGTCAGCATCATAAATAGTGAACGAAGAAGGGAATCCGATTTTTTCAGATTCTATACGCAGAATTTTTGCAAACACAGAGTGAAACGTGCCCATCCACAGGCTCATGGCATCATTGCCTACCATACTGATAATGCGTTCTTTCATTTCGCGTGCGGCCTTGTTGGTAAAGGTGAGTGCAAGAATGTTGAACGGATCAACCTGATGATGCAGCATGTGCACTATGCGGAAGGTAAGCACACGGGTTTTGCCTGAGCCTGCTCCTGCAATAATCATGCTGGGGCCATCCATACACATTACAGCATCGCGCTGCACGGGATTCAACTGATCTAAATAATTACTCATGCTGATTTTGCTATTCAAATATAGCGATTACTGAAATGTACTGACTTCAGAATTTTAATAACTTATTAAAATTCCGTTGATGCAAAAAAGTTAAGCGCTGTGACATATCACTTTACTTAACTCCCTGTACTATCACATATATTTTCTCAGGAAAGTGTAGTAATCGTGTTTCAAATCTACATAGAGATGTTCAAAAACCTTCATCCTATCGCGTAAGGATGATTCCATGTCAATCGTATTCTGAGAAATTTTTCCTCCTTTATTCACTAAAGCAAATTCCTCGTCCATTACGTTTTCAAGTTGTTTCACATCATGGCGGATAATATCAATCTGATCCTCCTGAATGATAACCTGATTTTGAAAGTGTTCCGCCTCACGTAAAATATCTTTGTTGGTATTGCTTATTACTACATGAGAAAGATGTTTACGCCAAAAACGCAATTCATTTTTATAAAAATCAAGTGCTTTCAGCCATTCAAGTAATTCTACATGGTTTAAGTCCATTTTAGTAGCCATACGTCATTGTTTAAATTATTCGGCTAAAATAAGTAATTTACCATTTTGCAGAATGAATAAGGAATAAAAAACAGAAGTACTATGAGCCCTTGCTAAAACAAAAAAAATATTCGTCTTAATAAATCTTAGAACAATACTCTACTTTACAGATTTCCTCTCAAAGCCTGTTCGCGCTCAATCGCTTCAAACAACGCTTTGAAATTGCCTTTACCAAAAGATTTAGCTCCTGCACGCTGTATGATTTCGAAAAATACGGTTGGCCTGTCTTGCACCGGCTTCGAAAACAACTGAAGCAGGTATCCTTCATCATCTCTATCAACCAATATATTCAAGTCCTTAACAGCTTGTACATCTTCGTTAATCTTTCCTACTCTGCTCCACACTTCTTCGTAATAGGTATCAGGCACATGCAAAAACTCTACTCCGCGGCTACGCAATTCTTTCACTGTAGAAATGATATCAGCGGTTTCAATAGCCACATGCTGAACTCCTGAACCATGATAAAACTCTATGTATTCTTCAATCTGTGACTTGCGTTTACCGTCAGCAGGCTCGTTTATCGGAAATTTGATATAACCGTTTCCATTGCTAACCACCTTACTCATCAACGCAGAATACTCAGTTGAAATATCTTTATCATCAAATGTTATCAGCAGTTTGAAGCCCATAACATCTTCATAAAATTTCACCCATTGGTTCATCTGACCAAGTTCCACATTGCCTACACAATGATCTACATGTCGTAATCCAACAGATTTCACAGGAATTGAACTTTTTGCCGCCTTATATCCTGGCAGAAATGCACCTTTATAGTTTTTACGTTCCACAAATTTATGGAGCGTTTCGCCATAGGTGTGAATGGCCGATATCTTCACTTCGCCAAACTCATCAGAGAGGGTAGTCGGCTTGGTGTGTTCCTTCGCGCCACGGCTCATGGTTTCATAAAAAGATTTTTCGGCATCATCAACCCATAATGCCAGTACTTTTACTCCGTCACCATGCTGTGCAACGTGTCGGGTAATTTCGCTGTCGGGATGCATTGCACTGGTAAGCACAAAACGTATTTTACCTTGCTGCAAAACGTATGATGCACGGTCGCGTACGCCCGTTTCAGGACCTGCATAGGCTATCAGTTCATAACCCCATGCCGATTGATAATAATATGCCGATTGTTTGGCATTTCCTACATAAAATTCTATGTGATCTGTTCCGTTAATCGGAAGAAAGTCTTCTGCCATGATTATTTATATTTATAAATTTCGTTTACAAAAATAGTTATTTTATAAATATTTATCCCCTTCATTCCCTCTAAATAAATTCGCTTAAATTCGCATCCTTATTTCCCTAATATTTTTGAATAACACTTTAACACGTTTGGTTCAGTTTCTGGTCAGGAAACCTCTGGTTTTGGCTATATTGCTATTATCAGTCACTATTTTCATATTCAATGGTATCAGAAAACTCAGCATTACCGAAGATATTTTCGCTGCCTTACCCAAAGGAAAGTTATTCCAGCAGTTTAACAGCCTTATTGAAACTAAAAACATCTCCAATCAGGTTTTGTTTTCAATTGCTGCCAACGGAGAAAACGACCCCGACCCTCATCAGCAACTGATTGACGAAGCCGCTGCATTGCTGGATTCAACTTGTAAAAATTATCTTACAGACATCATTGCCACACGACCCGATATTCAACAGGATGTTTACGATTATTACTACACCAATTTCCCGGCTTTTATTGACTCCGCATATTACACCCATATTGACTCCGGTATTGTTGCTGATAGGATAAAAAAGTCGGTGAACGAAAGTTACGAGCGCATGCTTTCGCCAGCTGGGTTGTTTGCAAAAGAATTTTTAATAAACGACCCTCTGAACATCACTTCCCCGTTTTTCAAACAACTGAATGAAACTGCCAACAGCAATCATATAGTTCTAGAAGATGGCATTGTTTACACGGCAGGTAAAAAAAGTATGCTGATAAATGCGCGTTTGGCCTTCAGCACCAAGGAGTCTGAAAAAAATATTGCATTAAGTAAAACCCTGCAATCTTTAGAGCAAAAATGGAATGAAAAATATCCGCATAATCATTTGTCGCATTTCGGAACTTTTGAAATAGCTGCTCAAAATGCCATTCAGATAAAAAAAGATACCACCTTAACCATTGCCCTGTCACTCATTCTTATTTTGCTGCTACTGGTTTTATTTTACCGGAAACTTTCTATCCCGTTGCTATTTGTTACACCGGGAATTTTTGGTGGTTTCCTGGCACTGGGAGTGATGGGATATTTGCGCCCTGAAATTTCAGCTATTTCACTGGCAACGGGGGCCATCGTTCTGGGAATTATTCTCGATTATTCCTTTCACTTTTTCACGCATCTCCAACACACACGCTCGCTCAATACCACCATTTGCGAAATAAGTTTGCCTTTGCTTACCGGAAGCACCACCACCGTTCTGGCATTAGTAGCTCTTAATTTTACAAGCTCGGTCATTCTTCGCGATTTCGGTTTGTTTGCTTCAGTAGCTTTAGCTGGCTCTGCCCTGTTTACCATGATTGGACTGCCTGTACTCATCCGGATTACTCGGTTTAATTACAAAAGTTTCTCTCCACAACAAATCCATACTAATCTTACCACTTTTAGTCCAAGAGCCTCACGTTGGATTCTTATCTCTATTTTTTCTGTTACCGTATTTTTTCTGTCTCATTCATTCAATGTTAAATTTAATTCAGATGTTGAATCACTGAGTATTCATTCAGGTGATTTGATTCAGAAGGAAAATGAACTTACCGGACTGAACCCTGTTTCAGAAAAAAAGCTCTACATTCTTGCTATCGACTCCAATGCAGAAACAGCATCCGAATGTAATTACAAAGCTTATCAGGAACTGATTCGCCTTTCTTCATCCAAAAAAGTTAGCAACATTGTTTCTGCGGCAAACTTCGACATACCGCAGGCCGTAGTATCACAAAACCTGAGTCGTTGGAATATTTATTGGGCATTACACAGGAATACAGTCATCGAACAACTTAATACAGATGCCGAAAAAGCAGGTTTTGCTACCAATGCCTTCACACGATTTGAGCAACTGTTGCATACCGATTCAGTGAATCTGAATAAAAGTGACATGCTCAGTAAAACCGGATTGAGCAATTTAGTAAGCACTGAGAACGGAAAAACCACCTATATCACAACTTTCAACGTGCAGGTGGCTTACAAAGATTCCGTTAAACAGATGCTGAAAAATATTCCCGGCATAACCATTTTTGATCGAAGTGAAACAGCATCCATTCTGTTGGAGTCAGTCAATTCCGATTTTAATTTTCTGCTTTTCGTAACTGCAGGTATTGTATTTCTCACCCTGCTAATTATATATGGACGTATAGAGCTTACGCTGCTCGCCTACTTCCCAATGATAATAACATGGATATGGATTCTTGGTATTTCATCTGTTGCATCCATTGAGTTTAATTTTGTAAATATTGTTATTGCCACTTTCATATTCGGGCTTGGCGATGATTTCAGCATTTTTGTTACAGATGGATTATTGAGCCGCTACAAATACAACAAAGACAGCTTATCGTCATACCAGTCAGCAATAATTCTTTCGGCACTAACGGTAATTATAGGTACCGGAGTTTTGTTTTTTGCACAACATCCTGCCATACATTCAGTAGCTGCCATCTCTGTCATCGGAATTATCTGCATTCTGATAATTTCCTTCACTCTGCAGCCAATTCTTTTTAATCTTTTTGTTCAAAACAGAATTGCCAAAAATCGTACTCCCATTCCATTTTTTCAGTTGTGCATGTCGGTGTTTTGTTTTACTTATTTCATCTCCGGCTGTTTATTGTTTTATCCGGTATTGTTGGTTATTAGTTTGATTCCACTTCCCGTTGCAGGCAAACGAAAATTTGTAAATTATATCATCTCCAAATTTGCAGCTTCGGTATTGTACTCAGGTATTCATGTTCGCAAAAGATTTTACAACATGAAAGAACTCGATTTTTCTCGCCCCTCCATTATCATTGCCAACCATTCATCATTTCTGGATATTTTATTGATGCTTATGCTGAACCCAAAAGTAATTATCATGGTAAAAGATTGGGTTTACAAATCACCACTGTTTGGCTTTGCAGTGCGATATGTAGGTTACATTTATTCTGACACAGGAACCGATGAAAATATTTCAGCTCTGAAATCTAAAATGGACGAAGGATACTCCATCATGATTTTCCCTGAAGGTTCGCGCTCAGATGATGCTACCATACACCGCTTTCACCGCGGAGCATTTTATCTTGCTGAAAAACTACATGCCGATATTCAGCCTGTGCTCATTCACGGAGCTTCTGAAGTTTCGCCTAAAAAAGAAATGCTGGTGAAAGAAGGCTCACTGAATGTAAAAGCATTACCAAGGATAAAAGCTGATGATGTTTCATGGGGTGAAGATTACCGAAGTCGCCAAAAATCCATCTCCGCTTATTTCAAGAAAGAACATGCATTGTTCAAAGATCAGATGGAGGATGCTGAATACTTATGGCGAAAAGTTTATTACAATTATATTTTCAAGGGTCCCATAGTTGAATGGTATGGCAGAGTTAAATGGTCGTTGGAAAAAAAGAATTATGATTTTTATAACAGTCAGATTGAAGGCCGACTCAACATTTGTGATTTAGGATGTGGATATGGATATTTCGATTATTTCCTCCATTATAAAAATGCTGACAGAAAAATTACGGCTGTTGATTATGATTCTGAGAAAATAGATATTGCTGTTAACGGCTATAATAAATCAGGCAACGTGCTCTTTGAACATGCTGATGTATCAGAATATCCTATTCCCTCCTCTGATGTAATTTTTCTAAATGATGTGTTACACTATCTCACTCCCGAAAAGCAACAGCGTCTATTAGAAAAATGTGTAGCTGCATTAGCCCCTGACGGGATTATTTTTATCAGAGACGGAATAACTAACGACAGCAAACATGTGTTCACAAAGCTGACGGAGTTTCTCTCAACAAGAATATTTAAGTTTAATAAAAAAACAAACGATTTATCATTTTTCAGTTCAGATACAATCAGCACCTTTGCAACAAAGTTTAAATTGAAAGTTGAAAATCACAGTCACTCGCAAAGTACTTCCAACATGTTATTTATTCTCCGTAAATGAAATTGAATCCGCAAAATATTTATGACTATGTTATTATAGGCGGTGGCTTTGGAGGAATGTGTTGTGCATATATTCTTGCAGATGAAGGATACTCTGTTGCTTTAGTCGAAAAAAATATACAGTATGGCGGCAGCCTTCAGATTTTCAGTCGCGATAAATTTATACTCGATACGGGTTTGCATTATATAGGTGGATTTGACCCCGGTCAGAATTTAAATACCATTTTTCATTACCTCGGTATTGCCGATAAATTGAAGTTTCACCGCATGGATGAAAATGGTTATGACATTATCAGTTTCAGCGATGGCAGGCGCTTTAAGCATGGAATGGGATACAACAATTTTATTGAACAACTGATAAAATATTTCCCTGATGAAGAAAAAGCTATACATTCCTTTTGCAGAAAAATTCAGGAGTTATGCAATCACTATCCTATTTATAATCTTTCTGATGATTTAAGTGAAAATTATCTGGATGTAGTTGTCAGAGGTGAAAATGCCTATGAATACATTGCTTCACTTACAGAGAATGTTGAACTCAGGAATGTGTTAGCAGGCAACAACATGTTATATGCAGGTGTAAAAGAAAAAACTCCACTATTTGTACTTGCCCTGATATTTAACAGTTACATCTGCGGCAGTTACAAAATTGTTACAGGAGGAGCGCAACTTATTAGGCAGTTTTCGCAACGCCTCCGCGAAAAAGGTGTTCAAAAAATCAACAGACAAAAAGTGATATCAGCCTTATTTAATGATGAAAACAAAATCACAGCCGTTAAAACAGATGACGGTGAAATCATTCAGGGGCGACATTTTATATCAACCCTTCATCCGAGTGTAACCATTGACATTTTTGGAAAAGAAAAGTTTTATCCTGCCTTTGTAAGACGAATCAATAGCCTTGAAAACACTACTTCCACTTTTATAGTACAGCTAACATTTAAACCCTATTCATTTCCCTACCTCAATCACAACATTTATCATTATTTCAATGACGATGTTTGGGAAACCATTAATTACACCGAAGAGAACTGGCCGCTCGGATTTTACCTTTCTGTACCTGTTCCCGTAAAAAATAAATCTTTTGCTGAATCATTAACGGTCATGTGTTATATGCGTCCGGAAGAGGTGGCGCCATGGTCAGATACTTTTAATTCAACCTTACATCCGAATAGTCGTGGTGAGGATTATGAGAATTTTAAGAAACGAAAAGAAGAAACCGTGATTCAGAAGTTAGAAACTTTATATCCGGGAATCAGAGATGCTATTCTGCATGTTTACAGCTCCTCGCCCCTTACCTTCAGAGATTATACCAACTCCGTAAATGGCTCCATTTATGGTATATTAAAAAACAGCCATTCGCCCTTATCAACAGTTATTAACCCGCGCACCAAAATTCCCAACCTATATCTTTCTGGGCAGAATCTTATTTTCCATGGCGTATTAGGCACTTCCATTGGAGCTATTGTCACCTGTTTTGAATTTGTAAATCGCAAGAAACTTATTGAAAAAATAAAATCATTTTCGCGATAAAAATAAATGCTTTGATAAATGTTTTACACAAAATATATTTGCACCCTTGACTAAAAATTTACTGAAATGGAAAATGTCGATGTCCTGATAATTGGTGGCGGACCTGCCGGTGCTGTATCTTCTGCATGGCTTAATAAAAATAATTATAAAGTCCTGGTACTTGAAAAGCAAAAATTCCCAAGATTCGTGATAGGAGAAAGCCTGTTACCACATTGCATGGATCATCTTTCGGAGGTGGGGTTTATTGATAATATCACAAAACATGGTTTTCAGAAAAAAACCGGTGCATCGTTTTACAAAGGCGACCACAGAACAGATTTTTTGTTTGCCGATCAGTTTACTGATGGATGGAGTTGGACGTGGCAGGTGAAGCGTGCCGAATTTGACAATATCCTTATCAACACTGCTATTGAACAGGGTGTTCCCGTAAAATTTGAATGTGATGTAACTGCCGTTGAAAGCAATGAGAGCGAACAACTCACAACCTACAAAGACAGTTCAGGAAATACCCATCAGGTACGGTCGCGTTTTATCATTGATGCAAGCGGTTATGGTCGTGTACTTCCAAGATTATTTAATCTGGATGCACCTGTGAACACGCCTCCTCGAGGAGCTGTATTTTGTCACATACATGATACCAAACGCAAACAGGAAGAAAGCGGAAATATTTTCATACACTCTTTTAATAATAACTCTGCCTGGATATGGGTGATTCCTTTCAGTGATGGAACTACCTCTGTAGGTGTGGTTAGCGATAACAAACTTATAGAAGAATTTTCTGCCGACAATGGAGCACGATTCCTCAATCATATCCGAAACTTCGATGAGTTAAAAGGTCGTTTTACAACTGAAAAAACAGTTTTCGATCCAAGAAAAATATTAGGGTATGCCGTAGGGGTGAAACAACTCTTCGGACCGGGCTATGTGCTATGCGGCAACAGCACTGAATTTTTAGACCCTGTTTTCTCTTCTGGTGTGACACTTGCCACAGGCTCAGGATTACGTGCTGCAAAACTTACGCACAAGACTTTAAGCGGTGAAAAAGTTGACTGGATGAATGACTATGAAAACATCCTCCGCAAAGGAATTGACGTTTTCAGAACCTTTGTGCTTGGATGGTACAATGGCGATATGCAAACCATTATTTACTCCAAAACTATGCAGCCTGAATTAAAACGTGAAATTTGCTCAGTACTTGCCGGATATGTGTGGGACGAAAATAATC
>JAFDWZ010000024.1 GCA_018268195.1 Bacteroidota bacterium
AAAAATCCTTCATACTCACCTGCACGTATTATTGAAAGATTACTTCTTTTTTTATCTGGTTGTGATTCTTCATAAAGATAAACAGGAATTTTAGACTCATTGCCTACACGTTGCCCTAATTTTCTTGCCCACTCTGCAGTTTCCTGCATGGAAATATTTGCAACAGGAATAAAAGGACAAACATCGGTAGCTCCCATACGAGGATGTTCACCATGATGTTTACTCATATCAATAACTTGTGCTGCTTTGGAAATTCCTCTGAAGGCTGCTTCGCAAACAGCTTCGGGAGTACCAACAAAAGTTACTACCGTACGATTGGTAGCCTTACCGGGGTCAACATTCAGTAATTTAACTCCTTCAACACTTTCAATGGCATCTGTAATTTGTTTGATAATTCCCATATCATTGCCTTCGCTGAAATTAGGAACACATTCAATCAGTTGAATCATATAGATTTTGGATTAAAATATTTACAATTGAAAAACACATCACTATTTCCTTACAAAGAAAAAAACAAAGGTAATAATGAAACTATGTGTTCCTTATAAATTTCAACAACTTCAAGTTACTTACTTAAAATCATTCAGATGAAAAAGCAATTATTGCAATTTTGAAGATGCACTATTCCTTGCTTTGATATAGTCAGCTATCAGATAGCCTATAAGTTTCCCGCTTTTATTATCGGTTTTGATATGTGATAGTACTGGAGCAGCTTCGGCAATATGAAAATAACAGGCTTTAAGGTTTTGAGCTGCCCAGGTAACATATTTTCGTGCTTCAATGGTGCTTAAACCGCTGGAGGTGCGCGCACTTGCAGGAATATTCTGGATGGTATCCATGTCAATTTCAATTCCGCAATATTCGTTCTTCACATTATCAATTGCTCGCTGAACAGCTTCTTTAAAAGTGATATTTTCTCTAATAAAAATATCTTCAAAAAAAGATAACGAAATACGTTTCTTTTGTGAAGTCATTGCGTCTAATACATTGCCTGCATTGTAGCTTTCATGCAGACCTACGATGCTATAGTTTTTCAAATATCCTTCTTCGAATGCATAACGAAAGCCATTGCCGCTGTGTCGTCCTTCCATTTCTCGAAAATCAGAGTGTGCATCACTATTGATACAATTGATTGCAGCTTTTTTTACTTTACCTGCCTTGTGCAATCCTTCGGCAGCACCTCTGATATTGGGGTAAGAATTATTGTGGCCACCACCAATAATGATTGCTTCTTTGCCTGATTGAATAATATCCCGAATAACAGGAATCACTCTTTCATCAACTTGTTGCACTAATTTTCGTGCTTTGTCTAATCCTTTTTTTGTCCTGAAATTAATACTGTCAGCAGCGAGCATTAAATCGTCAAAGGCAATATGTCCTAAAACGAGAATATTGCTGCCATCACCAAAAGCATTGCTTTGTACATTTAACAGACTGAATAAAGCAGGTTTCCAGGCACTGTAGGCTCCACCTCGCCCACTATTGGCACGCACACCAATGTCTTCAGGAATGCCCAAGACTATATAGCGAGCAGTAGAGTGCTTCAACTTTTCAAGCAAGGTATTCCCCTTACTTGGAAGCACCTGCACGTTTTCTCCAATTTTTGTTTCATTTTCTCTGATACGTGTTTCGTTAAGGATTTCTTCCTTTGTGTAAACAACAAGATGATTCATACATCAATGAATTTTATTTCCGGATACATAAACTTCTTCAACCGTATTTTCATTAAACGAATACGGGATATACGAAGTAGAAGGGATTTGTTTGGTTATAAAAAAGTCAGCGCGCTTTCCAATACCTAAATTTCCTGTTTCGGAAGCCGCATCCATAGCGTAAGCCGCATTGATGGTAGCGGCATTGAAAGCTTCTTCGGGTGTAAGTTTATACTGAATACATAATAGGGAAATCATAAAGTTCATATCGCCTGATGGTGAACTTCCCGGATTAAAATCAGTAGCCACAGCAATAGGAAGACCTGCATCAATCATTTTTCGGGCAGGTGGTAATGGCAACCCCAGAAAAAATGCAGCACCGGGTAATACCACAGGCATTGTTTTACTGTTTTTTAAAATATTGATTTCTTCATCGCCTACATATTCCAGATGGTCAACGCTGATGGCGCCACATGCTACACCTGCTTGCACACCTCCTGAATAACTCATCTGATTGGCATGAACCTTTGGTGTCATTCCATATTTTTTCCCTGCGTTAAGAATATGAATGGTTTCTTCACGGGAAAAATAATTCTGCTCACAAAAAACATCACAGAAATCGGCAAGCTTTTCAGTTTGTATGGCAGGCATCAACTCATTCGTCAATACATCAATATACCCCTGTTTATTATTCTTAAATTGCTCAGGCACAGCATGTGCTCCAAGAAAAGTTGATTTAATCAACAACGGAAAATGCTCTTTAATTCTTTTAATCACTCTCAGCATTTTCATCTCTCCCTCAAAGCTTAATCCGTATCCGCTTTTTATTTCAATACAAGTTGTGCCTTTGGCAATCATAGTGCGTATTCTTTCGCATGCTGATTGAAACAATTCTTCTTCAGTAGCAGCTGCAAGCTTCTTTGCTGAATTAAGAATGCCGCCACCTCTTTTGGCGATGGCTTCATAAGTCAACCCTTTTATCCTGTCCACAAATTCCTCTTCGCGCGATGCAGCATATACCAGATGCGTATGTGAGTCGCACCATCCGGGCATCATTATTCTGTTTTTTACATCTATTATCTCATAGTCCTTAAATTTATCGGCATTATATTCTCGCATCTGTCCGTGCTCTGCTACTCTGCCGTTTTTAACAACCATAAATGTATTTTCCAACATTTCGAATTCCGACATTTCTTTTCCCTTCTTAACAGAAACATCGCTTGCACTTACTCCTCCTATTTTTTTTATATTAACAAACACCTTCATATTGTTGTGCTTTATTTCTGCATGAATTATAAATTTTTAAGGAAATATTCTGTCATCATCTCAAATATATGACCTCTGTAACTCCCAATTCCATGAGCCTGATTGGGGTAATAAAAAGAGTCGAATTGTTTCTTGTTTTTCAGAAGAGCCAACACCAATTCGGCACTGTTTTGAAAATGCACATTGTCATCAGTTAAACCATGAATGATAAACAACTTACCTTTAAGTTTATCAGCAAAGAATACCGGTGAGTTTTCATCGTAACCTTTGTCGTTCTCCTGAGGTAATGAAAGATATCGCTCAGTATAAATTGAATCGTAATAGCGCCAATTGGTAACCGGTGCCACTGCTACTCCTGTTTTATAATAGTCGGCTCCTTTTGTAAGTAATAAGGTGGTCATATAACCTCCGAAACTCCATCCATACACTCCAATACGATCTTTGTCCACGTAATTCAATGACCCCAGATATTTAGCCAGTTCAATCTGATCATCAACTTCTTTCTTTCCCATTTCTTTATAGATACAGTCTGCAAATTCTTTTCCTCGTGCAGGTGTACCTCTGTTATCAACTGAAACTACTATGTAACCTTTCTGCGCCAGCATCTGAAACCACAAATAGTTTGTTCCCATCCATTTATTCAGCACCGTCTGTGTGTGAGGCCCCCCATACACATAAACCAAAACAGGATATTTTTTGGAAGCATCAAATGCCGGTGGTTTAATCATCCAGCCATTCAAATCAATAGATTCAGATGTTTTGAAACTAAAAAATGATGCAGGAGAGAGTGCAAATTCCTGAAGTGATTTTTTTACTTTTTCATTACCCTCAAGAACACGTATTTTTTTTGCCTTATCGTTTTGCACATAACATTCATAAGGTGTACCCATGCTGCTGTAGGTAATCACGCTATATTGAAACCCGGCACTGAAAGTTGCTGCAGCAGTACCATAGCGAGGTGACAATAATCTGCGTTGACCTTTCATGTCAATAACATACACTTGCCTGTCCATCGGAGTAGGTTCTGCACACTGATAATAGCATAACTTGCGCACCTCATCATACCCGTAATATTGCATCACATCTCCGCCTTTGGTGAGTTGCACTTCAGAGTTGTTGTTGATATTTGCAAGATAAAGTTGGTTGCTTCCGTTTTTTTCGCTGCTGTAAATGAAATGCACCTTGTCTTTTAAAAAGGTCAGGTCATCGTTTATCTCAATATAGGTTTTGCTTTTTTCAGTAATTATGATGCGGCTGTTTCCTGATTTTGCATCACAGAGTAAATAGTCAAGTATATTCTGATAGCGGTTCATACGGAGAACGCAGAGATTTCCTTCCAGATTAGTCCATTTAATACGCGGAATATATTGATCCTTTTCTTCTCCTGTTAATACCTTCACCGCTTTACCACTCTTTACATCATAAATGTAGATGTTAACTACAGAGTTTGTTTCTCCGGCCTTGGGGTATTTATATTTTTCTTCGCGAGGATATAAACTGTCAAAATAGGTAAGTGTAAATTCTTTAACCTTTGATTCATCAAAACGGTAGTAAGCAATATACTTTCCGTCAGGTGACCATTGATACGATTGACTGAATGAAAATTCTTCCTCGTAAACCCAGTCATTGGCACCATTAATAATTTCATTTTTTTTACCGTCATTGGTAATGGCTGTTTCAGTTCCGCTTGTCAGGTTTTTCAGAAACAAATTATTGTCGCGAACAAAGCAGACTTTTTCAGCATCGGGACTAAACTGCGCATACATCTGTTTTCCGTTTTCAGAAACTTTTTTAACAGTATTTGTCTTACGGTCATAAACATAATATTGTGCTTTTGTGGAATGCCGATAAATAGATTCCGACTCTGATGTAAGCAACAACTTGTTCTTATCATTACTGAACTGATAGTCGCTTATTCTCAAAGAAGCGTATTGTTTTTGGAGTTCAGCCATTTTCATTACTGTATCCAGTATTTGTCCTGATTTAAAATCATATCTGATAATGTTTCCGTCAGTATCCATGTCAGAATAGCTCTTGCCATCTTTCATGCTTTTAAGTTCAGAAACAGTATTAGCCAAAAACTGACGGCTACCCCAAATGTCTTTATAGGTAAGATTTTTTTGTGCAGGCAGGTTCCAAGTAATAAATATTGCCAATAAACATGGCCAGAATATTTTTTTAACCATAATCAACTGAATTATGGCTCAAACCTACAAAGATTATTTAAGCCTTCGGTAAGCATTACCTTTCTTGATTGGAGTATAAAATAAAAAATCCGCACCCTTGTTCAGGATGCGGACAAATTCAATATTATGGATGTATTACATTAAACGCTCAATCGTTGACTTCGCAGAGTACATTTGTTTTCTTGCAGAAGACTTTGAAGCGGCTTTTTCTGCTTCAATTTCGTCATACATTTTAAACTCATTCATCTGATCTTCGCCAATTACTTTAGAAAGACCGGCAAGCATTGAACCTATTTTGTGAATGCTTTGCAATTCTGATTTTGAAAGAGATACTACTGCCATGGTTTTTAATTTTTTGTTGACCCAAATGTAGTCAGAATTTAATTAAATACAAATTTTAATTGTTGAAAGTTATTAACAGGTTGATAAACACCCCCATAAATTGGGCTAACTACTTCTCTTCATCATCAAAACTAATGTCGGTAAAGGGGTTACTACCCGATTTTGAATCAGTTATGTTATCCGCCTTTCCGTCATTCAGACCGTTAGCTTTAATATGCGTAATGGCATCATTTAACCCTTCAATGAACTTTTCGAAATCTTCTTTATACAAGAAAATTTTATGCTTTTCATAAAAAGGTTTGTCATCACCCATGTTGAACTTTTTCTTACTCTCTGTGATAGTGATAAAGAAATCATTCGCTCTGGTGGACTTCACGTCAAAGAAATACGTACGCTTTCCGGCTTTCACCGCTTTAGTAAAGATAACTTCTCTTGAGTTACCGTTATTTTCTGAATCTTGCATATCTGCGTTTAGGTATTACGTGCACAAAACAATGTAAAAATATTCAAATCACAAATTTTTAGTTAAAATTTTATCAGCCTTTGTTCTTCATAATAGTTCTATGCTAATGTCATTCAGAATATCATTACTATTTTACAAAGACTTTAAGTATTGCTCTTTGAGGAAGCGATATAAGTTTGCATCGGTAGCTTGTAATTCCTGTAATTCTTGTCTTAGTTTCTTATAATCAAAACGTTTCATCCTGTCTGCTGCTATAAGTCGAACGGCTTTTTCGTTTAACAGGTTAATCCTTTTCTCGGCATTTATCTGGCCTTGATGATCATAAATTGCTTTGATAAGTTCGGCAATCCCTGAATGTTCTGTAGCTATGGTTTTTAAAATCGGAGGATTCCAACCACTTAAATTTCGTAAGTTCAGCATATTATAAAGATGCTTTGCAAGTACATCTGTATTATCCTGATCGGCTTTATTAATAACATAAATGTCTGCAATTTCAAGAATTCCTGATTTGAGTGCCTGAATATCGTCACCGGCTCCGGGATTCAAAACAAGCACCGTGGTGTCCGCAAGCATTGCAATTTCCACCTCACTCTGCCCTACACCTACCGTTTCAATAAATATAATGTCAAACCCTGCAGAACGAAGGACGTCTGATATTTCTATTGACTTTGGCGAAAGCCCGCCAAGATTGCCTCGTGTAGCAAGTGAGCGAATAAAAACATTGGGATGCAAAAAGAAATCATTCATTCTGAAACGGTCGCCTAAAATACTGCCATGAGTAAAAGGCGAAGAGGGATCAACTGCCAGCACGGCAACTCTTTTGTTCTGGCTCAACTCCTTTAGTAATGCATTTAACAAAGAACTCTTACCGGCTCCGGGAGGCCCGGTAATCCCTATTACCGGCACTTTATAATCAATTTGTAATGCTTCCAGAAATTCAAAATATCCTGTTGTTTCGTTTTCTACAGCCGAAATGGCTCTGGCTAACTCACGATAGTTGCCTGACTGAATTTCTTCTTTAGTGAGTTTAATTTTACTCATGACTGCAAATATATAATTGCTGACGGATTAAGCGATTTAAGTATTGCTGATTAAGGAATGTTATTTTTGCAAAATATCTGCAGCACTACATGACAGCCATCTCAGGAGTAATAATTACGTTTAATGAAGAGAAAAAAATAGAGCAATGTCTGAAAAGCATCCTGCCTGTTGTTGATGAAATTGTAGTACTTGATTCATTATCTACTGACCGCACTGAAGAAATCTGTGCTAAATACGGAGTGCGGTTTATCAAACAAAAATTCCTCGGATATATTGAGCAGAAAAATCATGCACTTTCTTTAGCAACTCATAATCTGGTATTATCTCTCGATGCCGATGAGTGTTTATCGGACGAGCTGGCGCAATCTATTCTTGCCGTAAAACAAAACCATACCCATGATGGTTACACCATGAATCGCCTGACCCGATATATTGATAAATGGATTTATCACAGCGGTTGGTATCCGGATACGAAACTCAGATTGTTTGATAAAACAAAAGGAATGTGGGGAGGCACCAATCCACATGATAAAATTGTAATGCAGCAGGGATGCACCATCAAACCACTTAATGGTGATTTATTGCATTATAGTTATGACAGCCTACAACAACATAGAGAACAAGCAAGGAGATTTGCCATAATTGGTGCCAGTGCAAAATTCAAAAGAAACGAGTCTTCCACATTCCTGAAAACATTATTACATGCAGCCGGATGCTTTTTTAAGACTTATATTATTAAAGCAGGTTTTTTGGATGGATATTATGGCTGGATCATAGCAGTTTATTCTACCAGAAGTGTTTATATGAGATATTCACTTCTTGAAAAACGAAACTTATCTAAGCTACAACAGTATTTATGAAAAGGTTATTCTTATTAAAATCAGCTGAAAGGTTTGTTGGCAAATGGCCGACTCTACAGGTGTTTGTAATGGTTGAATACAAAAAACTATTAAACTGAATAACAGAAAATATGTTTGTATATATAGATAACGTTACCTTTGATATAAGTGATTTAATGCCTTTGCAGAGATTTAAATAGACAGTAAAAACATCACGCTAAATAAAAGTTGTCATTCTCATTTTGAAATACAGCGACCATATAAAATCAATTATTGAGAATATACCCGCAATGCCGGGTGTATATCAGTTTTTTGACAAAAGTGATAAACTTCTTTATGTCGGGAAGGCAAAAACCCTGAAGAAGCGAGTATCCAGCTATTTTCATAAGGAACATCAATTAAGCGGAAAAACTGCAGTACTGGTAAAACAGATTGCTGATATTAAATTTATCATTACCGAAACTGAACTGGATGCTTTACTTCTTGAAAACAATCTGATAAAGAAACATCAGCCTCGATACAACATTTTGTTAAAGGATGATAAAACTTACCCTTGGATTTGTATTAAAAATGAACGATTCCCACGTGTGTTTTATACCCGCAACAAAATGAAAGATGGCTCACAGTATTTTGGACCATTTGCATCGGTAAAAATGATTAATGTACTACTGGACCTTATACATCAGCTATACAAACTCAGGAACTGCAACCTCATTTTATCAGAAGAAAATATTCAGAAAAAGAAATTCAGATTATGTCTTGAATATTTCGTGGGTAATTGTCAGGGGCCATGCACAGGCTTGCAAACAGAAGAAGACTACAATGCTAATATTGAAAATATCCGTCACATTTTAAAAGGCAATATCAATCAGGTTATTCGTTATCTGGAAGACACTATGCAGCAGTTTGCAGGAGCATTGGAATTTGAAAAAGCTCAGGCCATAAAAGATAAAATTGAAATACTTGAAAGATTTAAGAGCAAATCGGTAATTGTAAATCCCAACATTAATAATGTTGATGTTTTCAGCATTGTTTCAGATGAAAATTACGGATTTGTGAATTACATGAAGGTTATAAACGGTGCCATTCTGCAATCGCAAACCATAGAGTTGCGAAAAAAATTAGACGAAAGTGATGCGCAGATGATATCTTTTGCCATCACTGAACTAAGACAACGTTTCGAAAGTGATTCAGAAGAACTTATAGTGAACGTTTACCCTGATGCTGTTGCCGAAAATTTGGTTTGCACGGTGCCTAAAATTGGCGATAAGAAACACTTACTGAGCCTGTCAGAAAAAAATGCACGGTATTATATGCTCGAAAAATTGGAGCAATATGATAAAGTAAATCCTGACCATAAGATTAACAGGCTGATGGAAAAAATGAAGTCAGACTTGCACATGCAGGCTCAGCCGAGAAGAATTGAATGTTTTGACAATTCAAATTTTCAGGGAACAAATGCTGTTGCAGCAATGAGTGTGTTTGTCAATGGTAAACCTGCAAAAAAGGAATATCGCCACTTTACAATAAAAACTGTTGATGGTCCTGATGATTTCGCATCAATGGAAGAAGTTATCTATAGACGATACAAGCGGGTGCTCGAAGAACAACTCTCATTGCCCGATTTGATAGTAATTGATGGTGGCAAAGGTCAACTGAATGCTGCGCTAATAAGCCTCGAAAAATTAGGAATCAGAAATAAAATTCAGACCATAGGCATAGCAAAAAAGTTAGAAGAAATTTATTTCCCGTCCGACCCTGTACCCATGTATCTTGACAAAAAAAGTGAAACTCTTAAAATCATTCAGCAACTCAGAGATGAAGTGCATCGCTTTGGCATCACCCATCACCGCAACAAGAGAAGTCGTAATTTTATTCAGTCAGAACTGATGGAAATACCCGGTGTAGGGCCATCTACTTTTGAAAAGCTGATGATAGCGTTTAAAAGTGTAAAAAAACTTAAAGAAGCAAAATTGGAAGAAATTGAACAGGTAGTTGGCAAACAAAAAGCATACATTATTCGAGACTATTTCCAAAACTTAAATACTACTGCTAATGAAACCCATTAAAATATTTTACTTGCTTGTAGTGTATGTAGTGCTGCAGTTATCATGGTGGTCATACCTGCTTGTTGACCTAAATAAAGACTACTATGAAACAAAAATTAATCAGGTACAATTACAGGAACAAAATGATGTTACTATTAGCGAAATAACAAATCTGAAAAAAAAGCTGAAAGAAAAGTACCTGATGGTAGCAGGCGAAGGTATTGTATTTCTATCGTTACTGGGATTAGGAATTTATCAAGCTCGCAAAGCATATATGAAAGAGTTTCAGGTAGCGCAACAGCAGAAAAATTTCATGATGAGTATTACACATGAATTCAAATCGCCCATTGCCGGTATCCGATTAAGTGTTGAGACACTTCTGAAGCGGGAAATGGAAAGAGAAAAACAAATTACCGTTCTTACTCGTGCACTCAATGAAACAGACCGCATCAACTTTTTAGTAGAAAACATTTTAACCGCAACGCGCATCGAAGCTGCCAATCTGGAGTTGCATCTTACAGATATTGATTTATCGAAAACGGTTACCGATTGTATCCAGGTACTGAAAACTTCAGAAGGAAAACATCCGATAAGCGGAACTATTGATCCTGATATTCATATAAGTGCTGATAAAAATGCAATCATCTCACTGCTGATGAATCTGGTAGAAAATGCTGAAAAATACACTCCGGAACAAACACCTATAGATATTAAACTCAGCAGAATAAACAATGATATTTTTCTTCAGGTATGCGATCAGGGGCCCGGAATACCCGATTCGGAAAAGCGTAAAATTTTTGAAAAATTTTATCGTATTGGAAACGAAGAAACGAGAAGTTCAAAAGGAACAGGATTAGGGTTGTATATTTGTCGCTTCATAACATTAAAACACAAAGCAACCATAGCTGTTAAAGACAATTATCCGCAAGGAAGCATATTTGAAATTAAATTTCCATTAAACGTTTAAAATGAGCAACAAGGTAGTTCTGATTATTATGGATGGCTGGGGTGAAGGCCGCAAAGACAAAACAGATGCAATTTATAATGCACAAACACCCTTTATTGATTCCTGTTACAAAAGTTACCCGCATAGCGAACTACTCACCTCAGGTAAATATGTCGGGCTTCCTGACGGGCAGATGGGGAACAGTGAAGTTGGCCATCTCAATATTGGTGCAGGGCGTGTGGTTTATCAGGAACTTGCTCTGATAAATAAGGCAGTTGAAGAACATACCATTGATACCAATCCTGTTTTGCTTGACACCTTGAACTATGTGAAAACCAATAATCGTAAGTTACATTTCATTGGCCTTGTAAGTGATGGCGGTGTTCATTCTCATATAAATCATCTGAAAGGACTTTGCACCATTGCCCATGATAGCGGTATAAAAGATTTCTATGTTCATGCTTTCACAGATGGACGCGATTGTGACCCGATGAGTGGAAAAGGTTTTATAGAAGATTTGGATAATCATCTTGGAAAAACAGGAGGTAAAATAGCATCTGTTGTAGGGAGATATTATGCAATGGACAGAGATAAAAGATGGGAACGTGTAAAACTTGCTTATGATTTGTTGGTGCATGGCAAAGGAGAAAACTTCGCCAATGCTGCAACGGGAATTGAAGCATCATATAAAGCAGGTGTAACTGATGAGTTTATTAAACCCATTAGCATAATTGAAAACGGAAAACCTGTAGCCGTTATTGAAGATGGCGATGCGGTAGTATGTTTCAATTTCCGTACCGACCGCTGTCGTGAAATCACAATGGCACTCACTCAGCAGGAATTCACTGAGCAGCAAATGCAGCCTTTGAAATTACATTATGTAACAATGACCGTTTATGATGATAAATTCAAAAACGTGAAGGTGGTTTTTACCAAAGACAATCTGAACAATACGCTTGGAGAAGTACTTCAGAATGCAGGTAAAAAACAAATCAGAATGGCTGAAACAGAAAAATACCCTCATGTCACCTTCTTCTTTTCGGGCGGCAGAGAAAATGAATTTTCGGGAGAGAGAAGAATACTTATACCCTCGCCCAAGGTAGCTACTTATGACTTGCAACCGGAAATGAGTGCTTTTCAGGTTAAAGATGCACTTATTACGGAGCTGAAAAAGGGTGAGACAGATTTTGTATGTATCAATTTCGCAAATGCCGATATGGTAGGACATACTGGAGTTTTCAGTGCCGCAGTTAAAGCTGTAGAAACAGTAGATACCTGTGTAAAGGAAATTGTTGAATGTGGATTGCAGAATGATTATACTTTTCTGATAACTGCAGATCATGGCAATGCTGATTTTATGATTAATAATGATGGTTCACCCAATACCGCACATACTACTAATCCGGTACCATTGTTTCTGATAGAAAAAAATCAAACTTTCAAGTTGAAAAACGGCATTCTCGCTGACCTTGCTCCTACTGTTTTGCAGTTGATGCACATTGCCCCACCCACTGAAATGACAGGTCAATCATTACTCATTTAAAACTTTGGGTGTTAACATATTCATGTTTATAACAAAAACAATTTAAGAGCTCATACTTTATAAATAAAAAGAAGCTCCCTCTTATTTTTGCAGTAATTGAAAAACATGAAAAGAATTCTTTTTGCACTTATTCTTTTATCTGTATGCTATACTTCAAATAGTCAGAGCAGGATGTTCTTTTCAATGTCGGGAGGCATACTTTATTACAATGGCGATTTGAATGATAAAAGTATAGTTCCATCCACACGAATTTTCAGAAATTACGGAAATGCATCCATAGGCGCACATCTAACAAGACACCTTAATGTACAACTGAATTATTACCATGGTAGCGTTGAAGGTGTTGATTCACTTACCAAAGAAAACGATAATAAAAAGCGGAATCTTAGTTTTGAATCACGCATTGATGAAATATCTCTTTTGTTCTCGTTAAGTCTTTTTTCCAACCGAACAAAACGACTTGCCATTCCCTATGTATTTGCCGGTGGCGGAATATTTTTCTTTAACCCCAAAGCACGTTATTGGGGAAGTAATCCTGAATATTATGGTCAGTTAATATCACTACAACCTTTAGGAACAGAGGGACAATACCTTACTGAAGGTGACCACCCAAAGCCATACAAACTCTATCAGGCTGTAATACCTATAGGCATTGGAACATATTTCAGGTTGAATCAAAAATGGAGATTAAAGGTTGAATTTGCCGAGCACTTTACGTTCACAGATTATCTGGATGATGCCAGTGGAAAATATCCGGATATGAATGCTTTAGCTCAGACACCTAATGGTGACTTAGCCGTATATTTTTCAGACCGTAGAAAAACCAAATCTCCACTTAATCCAAAAGGCGGCAACCGCTCTAATGCTACCAGAAACGACAATTACATTCATTTTGGGGTTGGTATAGTATATAACCCTCGTGAACAACACCCAACACACTATCGTGGCCCCGGATTTTTTAAAAGGTTATTCTCAGGACGAAAAGGTTGGTGGGGAAATGCAGGTAAAGGTTTATAATAAACTTTGTTTGTTGTAGATTGTTCTAATTATCAAATTCTACAAATCATGAAAGTTCTCATCCCTCTCGATTTTACTCCTTTAACAGAAAATGCTTATCATTACGCTTTGCATTTACCTTTTGTTAAAGAGATTATTTTGTTTCATGTCACTACTGCTGAAAACGAAAATGCAGAGGCTGATAAAAAGCTGAAACAAATAAGTTCAAACATTGAAATTCCTTCTCACATCACAGTTAATTTGTTAGTAAAATCAGGAAATATATACGACCTGATTGGCGACACTGCTGCTGAACTAAATGCCGACCTTATAGTGATGGCTACCCACGGTGTAAAAGGCTGGCAGCGCTTGGTTGGCAGTCATGCCATGAAAGTAATCACTCACAGCAGAACACCATACATCGTTGTGCAAAATAAGCCTTATCGTCCACTTAAAAAGATACTCATTCCCATTGATTTTACTAAAGAAGTGAAGCAAGTAGCTCCTGTGGCAATACGTTATGCACAGTTATTTAATGCAGAAGTAATTTTGTTTGAACAACTAAATAAAGATTCCTTTGTTCAACATCGAATTACCAATAATCTGAACTATTTCACTTCGGTATTAAATGATAATAATATTACGTTTAAAATTATCAGTAAAGAATTTTCGCTGGATGATAAATGCGAGACCGTGACCAGAGAAGCTGTAGAAACAGATGCCGATATTATTGTAACAACCATTGACCCAAATGTAGGTTTGACTAATTTCATTATGGGTGTTGAAGAGCAAAAACTGTTGGCTAATGTAATTCAACTTCCGGTTTTATGCGTAAACATCAAACACTTTACGTTTCCCTCAGATCAATTTAGTATTTCGGTTTGAACCATTGAGATTGCATATTTAATTCTAAACATCTTTTTCAACTCTTTGCCACCATTAAATTGCATTTCACCAAAAGGTTTGCATTGGCGTATGTAAGATGGCGCATATTGACCGGACAACAACAATAGAAATTTAAACTAAAGAGTCTATGTCAATGATTACCTGCAAAGAATTTAATAACCTGAGTCATGATGAACAAACCTGGTATATCTGGAATGGTGCAATTCATCTGCACGTGCGTGAAGTTTATGGCTATCGCGTAAATCTGTTTTCGTTAAACGGATACTACATTGAACTTTGGTATAGTATTCAGGAAAACAGTATTAAGAAGATTAAATCATTTGAAAACTCGGCATTACTTGCGCCTTACCTTGAAGACATCAGAATAGACAGTTTGATGAATATGGGTATGGGAAGGTAATTAATTCCCGGAAAAGACATATTGCAAAATATTTGCACCCATACGCAGAGCTTTAAGTCTTGATTCCTGAGGGTCATGATGTACCTCAGGGTCTTCCCAACCATCACCTATGTCACTTTCATATTCGTAAAAACATACCAGCCTGCCGTTGTATATCAACCCAAAACCCTGAGGTGGTTTTCCATTATGTTCATGAATTTTTGGCAGCCCATTGGGGAAGTCAAATTTCTGATGAAAGATGGGATGATTAAAAGGTAGCTCTACAAAATCAAGTTCGGGAAATACCTTCTTCATTTCCGGGCGCACATACTTGTCCATGTCATAGCTGTCATTAATATTCAGAAAGCCTCCACCTATGAGATATTTTCGCAAGTTCTCAGCTTCGGTATTGCTGAATACAAACCTTCCGTTGCCGGTCATGTGCACAAAAGGATAATTGAAAATTTCTGGACTTCCCGGTTCTACTACAGCCTCTTCCGGGTTAAGATTAGTGCCTAAATTCTGATTACAAAACTGAGCCAGATTACGTAGTGCAGTTGGGCTTACATACCAATTGCCTCCTCCTGAATATTTAAGTTTAGCAAGTTTAATGGTGTAGTCAGCAGGTTTAAATGAAACTACTACCAATAATATAATTGCCCATAATGAAGATTTCCATATTACTATGCGCTTCATGAATTTCATAATGGCCCAAAAATATGTTTAATGGCTGACTTAAATGTCCTTGCATCTAAACTTTTTATGAATAAATTTGGCATTCCAAAAAAATCAAATCTGTCTGACATGAAATTTCGATTTCTACTAATGGCGTTAATTACGCCTATGATGCTTATGGCATCCCATGATTTCAATCGCTTCGATCGCAATTATGACCCCTACTTAAAAGTCTTTGTTAAAGACTCCAAACGTGTACCTGATGCCCTGCGACAGCAACAACTATCAGAGAGCAAGGCATGGAAGCAATTCTCAGAAAGTAACGGTGGATGGACTGCTATTTTCAATGAGGAAACCGGACTTCCGCATAATGCTTATGGCAAACCTGTAATGATGGGGCAATCTATAGACGTGCAGTCAACGGCATGGTCATTCATCAGTAGCAAACTTTCAGGCTTTCAGGTTCCACTGAATGATTTGTACTACAGAAATACTGCACAGAATAAAAAGTATTACTACGTAAATTACATTCAGAAATATAATAACCTTGAAGTGCTTTGGTCCAAAGTGCAGATAAAAATCACCAAGGATGGAAGAGTAAATCAGTTTATTTTTGATGCATATAATGACATTCATGTCAATATCAATCCTTCGTTAAGTTCACAAGCCGCCATATCTTCAGCAACTAATGGTTTAAACCTTACCATTAATTCAACATCGGCAAACAGCGATTTAAAAATTCTGCCAATAGCCGGTAACGGAAAAAATGTTTACCATCTGGTATACGAGGTTACTGTTAAAGCTACCGATAGTGAAGGTTTCCCCCGCGAATATTATACACTGATTGATGCACACAACGGAGAAGTTCTTTACAGACATAACAATGTAAACTATTTCGCCAATACAGATGTCAATGTAAGTGCTACTGTTTACCCAACAAATCCATATCAGCCAACAGCTGTAAAGCCATTACCTAATCTATATGTAACGTCTTCTAGTGTGCAATTTATTACTGATGCCAATGGATATTTGGGCTTAGCCAACACTGCATCTACTACAGCAACCTTTAAATTAGAAGGCTCATGGGCAGCGGTAAAAACAGGTAATACAACACCTCAGTTTACAGCTACATTAAATCCCGGTGTCAACAATATTACTTTTTCTAGTGCTAATATACGTGAGTTATCGGCATACAATTTTGTGAACGAAATTCATGACTATTATGTGATGAAAGCCATGGGCTCAGGAGCTGAGGCCATCATGGACTTTCAGATGCAGACATTTATTGATGTTTCTGGAACTTGTAATGCATATTATGATGGCAACCTTAACTTCTATGCTGCAGGTGGAAATTGTAATGCCACTGCCACTATTAATGATGTGGTATATCATGAGTTTGGCCATGGAGTAAACGAATATCTGTATGATTATTATGGAGGAATTTTTGGAAATAGTGCTTTACATGAAGGATATGCCGATACCTGGGCAAACGGATTAACAGAAGATCCTGTTTTAGGAATCGGCTTTTATTCAAATAACGCTAGTGGTTATGTAAGAAGGTATGACATTAACAAGAAAGTTTACCCACAGGACCTGATGGGTGAGCCTCATGCCGATGGCGAAATTATTGCCGGTGCATGGTGGGATGTGGCATTAAACTTCAACAATGTTCAGCAAAGGCAGGATTTATTCTTTCAGACTTTTGCCGCAACCTTAACTTATCCTGACGGGCAGGAAGGAGCTTTATATACCGATATCCTTATTGAAGCATTGACAGATGATGATAATGATGGTGACCTTACTAACGGAACACCAAACTACTGTGCTATAACATCAGCCTTTGCCATTCATGGCATTGTAATGTATGGTGCAGGCACCTTGCTTACTCACACCCCATTGCTCAGTTCTGCAGGTCAGCAGCAGGTAACTTTAAATGTTACGGCTCCTGCTTCCTTCGCCTCAGCAGCAGGTTCAGCTGTTAATGGTTATTACAGACTTAATGGTATAGGCGCTTGGAATAATTTCACATTTTCTTATAACGGTACAATCTTTCAGGGAAACATTCCTGCACAACCAAATGGTACAATTATAGAATATTACATTGATGCCAATGATCAGTGCGGTACACACTTTAATATTATACCTAACAGAGCTAATGCCTCCGACCCTAATATTCCATACTATACTTTGGTAGGTTACAGCCTCGTTCACAGCGATTATTTTGATACCGGAAACAGTCAGGGATGGACCACTTCATTGCCGGGTGATAACGCAACTACGGGTATCTGGACTATAAATTCTACCGTTGGCTCTCAAATTAGTCCAGGAGTATATGTGCAGTTGCCTGTTGACCACACTCCCACCAACAACAATATTTGTGCAGTTACTGGAAATGCAGGAGCAAACGACCCTGCCGGCACTAACGATGTTGATGATGGCAAAACTTCATTACTCTCGCCTGTTTACGACTTATCGGCCTATTCTAATCCGGCTATAAGCTATTGGCGAATGTATTCGAATGATCAAGGTGCTGATCCGGGTTTAGATTTCTGGCAGGTATATTTAAGTAATGACGGAGGGACAACGTTTGTTCCCATAGAAAATACGGATGTTTCCGATCATGACTGGCGCAGATTTGCATTTCGTGTAGCTGATTATCTTACTCCTACAGCCAATATGCGAATTAAATTTGTTGCTGAAGATGCCAACGCAGGAAGTTTAATTGAAGCAATGGTTGATGATATTGAAATATGGAGTGCAGAACCAACAGGTATAAATCAGCCCGAACTTCAATCATGGTATGCTTACCCTAATCCTGCAAAAGATTTTATCCGATTCGGATGGAACGGAAAGGATCAGAAAGTGAATGTAACATTGCTGAACCTTGCAGGACAGGTCGTTTATCAGAATAGTTTCTCCGGAACATCTGTTAACGAAACTATATCACTGAAGAATCTTGCTGACGGTATTTACACCTTACAATTGCGCGGAGAAAACTTTGTGAAATCAGAAAAAATTTCTGTCATAAGATAATCGCGCACTTTTAATAAATTAAAAAACAAAAGCCATGATTCACTTCATGGCTTTTGTTTTTTTTGCAGATAGATTGATACAGGTAATGAAATATCAACGTTTTTACAGACCATCTTCTTAAGACAGAAAAATTACTGCTTTGCATTCATCCTCTTATGGCTTAATCACAGGAGGCAGAATTGCACCTTCAGGTACAAATCGCAATGAACTTGTGTTTACACAATGCCTGACATTTTTCGCGGTTAAATGTTCGCCTTGAAAAACATGACCTAAATGCCCACCGCAATTTACGCATATTATTTCCGTACGCATACCATCAGCATCAGGTACTCGCTTCACAGCCCCTTTTATTTCATCATCAAAACTTGGCCAACCACATTCTGAATCAAATTTATCTTTGCTCGTGTACAAAGGTGCATTGCATCGCCTGCATAAATAAGTTCCTGCATCTTTCTTTTTATAGTATTCTCCTGTAAAAGGCCTGTCGGTGGCTTTCTGCATTAAAACACGTTCTTCCTGAGGAGTAAGTTTGTTATATTCCATCTTTTTTGAATTTTGAGCATTACACGACACTGATGCTGCCATTAAAACAGCAAGGACAACTCTTAAATACATAACTGATACATTACAAATTTCACTATTTTTTGAATTATCAAACCATTGTGGGCAAGGATTTTAACAATGGCATTTCCATAAAAGTTTTTGGCCTTGAATTTTGTCTGATAATTATTGCATGAAATTAGGTAATAAGTCGTTAAATTCGCACTCAAATTATTTAGAAAAGATGAATTACGATTTAATCATAATAGGCAGTGGCCCGGGAGGTTATGTTGCTGCTATAAGAGCTTCACAGTTAGGAATTAAAACAGCAATTGTTGAACGTGAAAACCTGGGTGGAATATGTCTGAATTGGGGTTGTATCCCTACCAAGGCGCTGCTTAAAAGTGCCAACGTGTTTGAATATATCCACCATGCTTCTGATTACGGAATTACCGTTTCGGGTTCATCTACCGACTTCAATGCTGTAATAAAACGCAGTCGAGGAGTAGCTGATGGAATGAGCAAAGGAGTGCAGTTCCTGATGAAGAAAAATAAAATTGAAGTTATCTCAGGCACGGGCAAGATACTTCCGGGTAAGGTAGTAGAAGTTACCGGTGCCGATGGCAAAAAAACAAATTATAACGCACCTCATATTATATTGGCTACAGGAGCCAGATCGCGGGAATTGCCAAACCTAAAGCAAGATGGCAAGAAAATTATCGGCTATCGCGAAGCCATGAACCTTCCCTCCCAACCTAAGTCTATGGTAGTTGTAGGCTCAGGAGCTATAGGTGTTGAGTTTGCATATTTTTATAATGCAATGGGCACCAAGGTTACCATTGTGGAGTATATGCCAAATATAGTACCTGTAGAAGACGAAGAAGTAAGCAAGCAGCTGGAGCGCAGTTTCAAAAAATCAGGTATAGAAATTATGACAGGCAGTTCGGTTGAAGCTGTTGATACCGGAGGGCAATTATGCAAAGTGAAGGTAAAATCAGCCAAAGGAGAAAGCACCATTGAATGTGAAGTTGTGTTATCTGCGGTAGGTATTTCTCCCAATATTGAAAACATTGGCCTTGAAGATTGTGGAATCATTACAGATAAAGGCAAGGTTGTGGTTAACGATTATTATCAGACCAACATACCCGGCATTTACGCAATAGGCGATATTGTAAAAGGACAGGCATTGGCGCATGTAGCTTCTGCCGAAGGAATTATTTGTGTAGAAAAAATTGCAGGACATCATCCGCAGCCACTGGATTATAATAACATTCCGGGATGTACTTATTGTTCACCTGAAATTGCCTCGGTGGGAATGACAGAAAAAGCAGCCAAGGATGCCGGAATAGAAATTAAGGTAGGGAAATTCCCGTTCAGTGCATCAGGTAAAGCAAAAGCTGCCGGCAGCAGTGACGGATTTGTAAAACTCATCTTCGATGCGAAATACGGAGAACTTTTAGGGGCACATCTTATAGGTGCCAATGTTACAGAAATGATTGCTGAACTTGTGCTGGCACGAAAATTAGAAACTACCGGTCACGAAATTATCAAAGCTGTACATCCGCATCCTACCATGAGTGAAGCCATCATGGAAGCTGCTGCTGCTGCTTATGGTGAAGTTATTCACCTATAATTTTCTTACTTAAGCTGAAAGTATAAACTCCAGCGTATCTACACCATCAGCATAATCAGAAACTGATGGAAATTGTGTCTGCCCGAAATGCACCTCTTCACCAAGAATGGGTTTGTTGCTGACGATACATTGAATTTTTTCGAGATTAAAAGTCAGAAACTGCTGCAAATCATTATCAGAAGTATAATGCTGATAGTGCAAGGTTGAAACCGGTGATGCAATTTTCGAATCCTCTACAAGGTGCAGGAAATTATTGGTCAGAAATGGTAATTGCTCCATCAAAAATACAGCTCGGTAATAATCATAGTTATTCATGTATTTGGAATGTTGCATCAGGCTTTCGCCATAATGCTGAATAGACTCAAAAAACATATTAAAATCGTAACCTTCAGGCACCATAAGTTTGGATACATTGCGGCAACCCATTCCAAAATAAGAAAAAATATCCCGACCTAAATCTGATAATTCCTCTTTTGTTTCATTTCCTGTGATAATGGCAACACTATTTCGGTTTTTACGGATGATATGAGGAATGTTTTTAAAATAATGTTCAAAATAAAGAGCTGAATTATCCGAACCTGTAGCAATTACTACATCAGGTTTACGGAGTTTATCAACAAACTCAATTAGTGATATAAACCTTGGCTCAAATTCAATGAGTTTTTCTGCCAAAAATTGCATCAGCACACTGTCAGTTGATGATGGTTTTATAACTGCTTTTCGGCCTGAAACTAAAACGGTAAGAAAATCATGAAAACCCACTGCAGGAATATTGCCTGCCATGATTAACCCTACAACACAATCTTTATCATTTATCATATAGCCATCAATCCATTGTTGTAGACTATCAGGCTTAAGCATTTGTGTTAAAGCTTTAATTGCCATAAGCTGATTATCAGCAGTAAACCAAGAGTTTGCCATTACGGCTTTTTGTATTACAGCACCTAAGGATTTCTGATTATTATAAGGGGCTTGAGTTTCGTTACGGAGGAAATCTCCTAAAGCAATGAAGGCATTTATCCTTTCTTTTAATGTAAGCATATCTGAAATTTAGTTAACCATTCTGTGTTAAAAACAAATCAATAAATGTTTTTTCTTGTTATGTATCTATTATATTTGCCCCAACACTTTTTTAAAACAACAAAATTATGGCAATTATCATAACCGATGAATGTATAAACTGCGGAGCCTGCGAACCCGAGTGCCCCAATAACGCAATTTACGAAGGTGGTGCTGAATGGCGTTTTTCTGATGGAACATCCCTCAGAGGCCCTTACAACAAAATGGATGGGACTGAAATAGACAGCGATACTGCTCAGACTCCTGTCAATATGGATCATTATTATATTGTTCCTGATAAGTGTACGGAGTGTGTAGGTTTTCATGATGAACCTCAATGTGCTTCTGTTTGTCCGGTGGACTGCTGCGTGGATGACGAAAATGTACGCGAAACTAAGGAAGAACTTCTGGCTAAGAAGAACAGAATGCATCTTTAATATTTTAGCTGATAAAATTAAAATCCGCCTATATTACTTTGGCGGATTTTTTCGTTTCACACTGAATGATGAAAAAGATTACTGCATTTATTTTGTGTTTTATACTGTCCGTGCAGTTGAATGCACAAATTCGGCAATTGGCCGACAGTGTTCTGAGGGGAAGTACCGATTCGGTAAGGCTTGCAGCCAATGAATTACTGATAACTCAAATGTCGGAATATCTGAAAACAAGCAACTCTTTTGATGCATCATTCGACACTGTACGTTCCATTTCCGCAATCAAATCTCCTGACGGATTAATACGTTTTTATCAGTGGGCAATGCCATTGATGTCAAGCAATACTTTTCAGATATTTGGTTTTATTCAGTTAAAAGATAAAAAAACAAAGACTATAAAAACATGGCAATTGACGGATGGGAAAGAAGATAAATACAGTGTTTCGGATAAAACACTGACCCCTGACAATTATTTTGCAGCAGTATATTACAGCATCATCCCTCTCAAAACAGGAAATACAAAGACCTATACCCTGTTAGGATGGCGAGGGAATAACCAGCGTACCAGCTTAAAAGTGATAGATGTGCTGACTTTCAAAAACACTCAACCTGTTTTCGGTAAAAAAATATTTACCGCACCTGCAAAGATGCTTCCGGTGATGGCAGCAAATAAATGCACACGTATAATTTTTGAATATAATGCCAATGCGGTGATGAGCCTGAAATATTACAACAACGGGAAACGTATTGTTTTCGACCATATCAGCCCTTCCAAGGAATCGTTAAAAGGACTTGAAGAATTTTATGGCCCCGATATGAGTTATGATTCTTTTGTTTGGAAAAAAGGAAAATGGAATGGCAAGGCCGATGTTGATATCAGAAATAAAAACAGTACGGACGGGAAAAAAATAGCACCTGTAAAAGATTCAGACCTGCATAAATAAACATTGCCACTAAACATGTACTTTAGCACTATATTAAACAAAAAAAGAAATATTTAAAAAATAATACTATGCGTAAACATAATTTTGGAGCCGGCCCCGGAATATTACCGGAAATTGCATTAAAGAAAACTCAAGAAGCACTGTTTGATTTTAACGGAACAGGAATGGGTGTAATGGAAATATCGCATCGCAGCAAAGATTTCGAAGCGGTATTGGAAAAAACTAAATCGCTAATAAAAGAACTACTTAAAGTTCCTGATACGCATGATATATTATTTCTTCAAGGCGGTGCCAGCACACAGTTTGCCATGGAACCAATGAATTACCTGAACAAAAAGGCAGCTTACATAGATCAGGGTGCATGGAGTGGTAAAGCAATAAAAGAAGCTAAACTGTTTGGCGAAGTAAATGTGATTGCTTCCAGTAAAGATAAAAATTATAGCTATCAGCCAAAAGGTTATACCATACCTACAGACTGTGATTATCTGCATATCTGTTCCAATGAAACGATTCATGGTACTCAGGTAAAAAATTTCCCTTCCTCTCCTATTCCAATGATTTGTGATATGAGCAGCGATATTTTTTCTCGTCCTGTGGATGTGTCCAAGTTTGATTTGATATATGCCGGTGCACAAAAAAATATGGGTCCTTCAGGTGTTACTTTAGTTATCATTAAAAAAGATTCAGTTGACAGAACAGACCGAGTGAAACCTACTATGATGAACTATAAAACACATCTGGAAAACAATTCGCTTTACAACACGCCTCCTGTAATTTCCATTCTTGTTTGTATGCATGTAATGGATTGGTTAAAATCTATTGGAGGAGTGGATGCAATGCAAAAAATTAATCAACAGAAATACGACCTGTTTTACAATGAAGTGGACAGCAATCCGATGTTTACGGGAACAGCGGCACCGGAAGACCGTTCGCCAATGAATGCTTGCTTCCTGCTTAAGGACAATTCACTTGATGAGGAGTTTTTAGCAATGACAAAGGCTGCCAACATTGTTGGGATTAAAGGTCATCGCAGTGTAGGTGGATTCAGGGCAAGTATGTACAATGCATTACCATTAGAGAGTGTAAAAGTGTTGGTTGAAGTAATGAAAGAATTCGCAAGAAAGAAAGGATAAAACACTGTTGAATAAATATTTCAAAAGCAAGAGGCTGCCAAATTAATGGCAGCCTCTTGTTTTATGTCCATAATCAGTTAGCGGAGGTGTTTTTTAGTTTATTTTTTCAGTATCACATTGGCCACTTTTTCGTAATCATTATTGTAATGATGAGAACCCGGCAGTAAAATTATTTCAGCTCCCGTATTTGAAAAATTCGTTCGGGAATTTTCATCTTCCGAATCTCCAAAAATACATACAGGCTTTTTTCCTGACATACTTCTTACTTCCTTGATAACATCATACGTATCATTTGAATTTCCGAAGTTTAGCATATCGGATATATGTATTTCGAAATCTGCTGTTTCTGAGGGTGACAACATAAATGTCCGATGTATTTTCCCTGCAATTCCCGCTGGCATTTTCCTAATAATAAAAGGTAAAACATCAGCACCAAATGAATAACCTGCAATGATAAACTTGTCATTCTTCCATAACTGCATGTAGTATTCTAATGCCTGCGAAATATCTGCTGCAGCTTCAGAAGGAGATTTTTCATTCCAAAAATATTTTTGAGAATCAAGCCCAACAACGGATATGCCTTTTGCTGCCAGCGACTGACAAAGCGATTGATCAAATCCCGTCCATCCTCCATCACCGGAAATAAAAAATAAAAAAGGTAAAGTATCTCTCTTAGTTGCCGGAATTATGGTTAAAGGCAAATTTCCTGATAAGGTAAGTGTTGGGGAGGCCAACGTACTGTTGCCATTGTTTGTATTCATTCTTTCAGCATAAGATGGCGTTTCTTTTATTTTTTTAAGTGCAGCCGAAAATTGCGGCATCCAATTTTTGGGAACTGAAAACCCATGACCTACTTTTGGCAATGAAACTAACTCTGCAAACTGTCCGCAGTTTTTTAAAAAATCTTCAGTAGTGCTATGACTGCAAACACTATCCTGCACACCTTGTAAAACGATAAATGGGGCTTCCAACTTTTTACTTTCTTCCAGATAATAGGAACGATTCTCTTTTAAAGTATGTGTATGAAGACCTGAGCCATCACATAATGTTTTATTTAATTCAATATCGGGGCAAAATCCTAATGATATAGCGCCTTTAAATGTATTTGCAGGGGCCTGAGCCAAAGCACCATAAACCAAGGTTGCTCCGGAGGAATATCCTACCAATACGGGCTTCATATATTGTTTAAACTTATACTTCTTTTGAATGATAATACTCAACTCTTCCAAATCACCTGCCGGATAATAACACTTTACATTTTGCTTTTCTAATGATTTAAAATAATTTCTAATGTTAAACCCTGCTACCATAGCACCTTCCTTTACAAATTGTTTTGCCATATCAACAACACCTTTATTCCATCCACCATCACCCGAAGCAAAAATCACTATTGCATCAGGTACAGTTTCCGGATGATAAACTACTATCTTGCCAAATGCGCCATACGATAAAGTATCAGTTGTTGATGCGAATGTGTCCGTATAAAAAAAGCAACCATACGAAAAAATTAAAGTGAACACATAAACAGATAATCTTTTAAATTTAAAATCATTCATAGTCTTAAAAGCTAATGTTGTATAATATTATATTTAATAAGGCTTAATAACTTTTGACAAAATCACAGGCAATTGAAGTAAATCATAATCATAAGAATACACCATATATTTATTAAACCATTCCGGGTCAAATTTATCCTTATATTCTCTTAATCCTTTGTAGTGCGAAAATGTTTTTATTTTTTCGTAAGCAAATTTCATTGATTTTTCTGAAAAATTTCCGGGCTTTTCAATACCGCTCAGAGCTACAAAACCCAAATTAACTTTATGTCCGTTTTGTGATTTCAGATACTCAAACATTTTAACCATAATGAAATCCATGGTTCCATTTGGCGCATTTTTTATATTGCGCATCAGGTCATAAGTTGCTTCTCCCTCTGCATAATCAGGTATAATGTTCAGAAAAGCAATAATTTTTTCCTCACTATTCTCAATAGCTATTACCGTTTGTTGCTTGATTTCTTCCCATACAAACATGCCCTGCGAAAAAACAATCTCGCTTCTACCTTTTGAATCGAGCCATTCATCACTCACAGATTTAAGTTTTTGCAACACACCATCTTTAATGGGAGGTTGATATATTTTAGATGTATAGCCTCCTTCTTCAAGCTTTTTAATGGCGTTACGTATCGATTTTTTACTTCCTCCGGAAACTGAAAAGGTATCCAGATTAACCACGGCTTCCTGTCCTAATAAAATGGTTTTTTTCTTCAGCGATTTATATATTTCCAATGATTGTTCAGGCACTCTGTAAAATATATTTCTCAAACCGGCTGCAGAGCAGAATTTATCAAATTCAGAAATGCAATTTTTTAATTCAACTTCATTAATAGCCACTGGATTTTCAAGTACAACAGCGTAGTTGCTAACGATACGATAGGATAAAAAAGCATTTTTATTTTCAGTCAGAAACAATTTTTTATCAGAGTACACTTTAAAATAATCTAATGCTGATGAACCATGATTTTTTATAAGCATTCTGGAATGTTGCTCTATTTCACTCAAATTTTCCTGTTCATGATAAAACGGTTTTATTAAAGTAACTATAAGAAAAGTGATGGACAGAAATCCACATATTTTAATGGATAATATAAAATTCTCTGCAAATACATGAGTAGTAACCAGGTCTGAGCTACCGATAAGTAAATAATTTAGTATAGTGTAGCGCAATGATTGCAAAAAACTAAAATCAATGTTGAAGTATTTTTTATCGAGGAAGTAAAATCCAATTACGCCATAAATAATTACTGCCATCATGCTTACAATAGATGTCTGCAATCCGAAATTCCTCAATCGTGGATCAGATTTTACAACGTATTCTTTTCCGGTTATTAATAATCCTATGATAATGAATACTGCCAGTGATGCTTCTTCGTAATCCAGAGCCTTAACAATGTTGCCAATTACTGACAAAAAACAAAGTATTAATGCAAACCACCATGCTATTCTTAATCCTTTTAAAAGGAAAGCAGAAGTAATCAACATAAGCATGCCGGAAATTAAAATAAAATAGTTAGAAACGTGCATTAACTCCAATGGTATAAAATTCTTTACCCATGTGAGGCGTTGTGGAATTGCTGGTGTTATGGCCGAAATGATATTGACAACACCCATGCAAAGAAGAAGTAATGCAGGAACAATGCGCATCAGCAATCTGTTAATTTTAATCAGAAACGAAATTGCTCCTGCAATTAATGGAAGCCAAAATTCGAAAAAGCGATAGAGAAACGTGATTGCTACTGCCGATACTGTTGTGAAACCGGAATGCACCAGCAAATACGACATTGAAAACTCAATAGCTCCAAGCCCTCTTAAAAAGGGTGAAGCGATTAAAAACAACACTGAAACAATATAGCAATTAAATGCATTCAGCAAATCAATTTGAAGATGGAGTGCATTCGCTGCAATAATCACATGCGCTACTCCGGTCATCTCAATAAGAAGGGAAATAATAATTGTAAACATTAAATGTTTCCTGTTCACAACATTATTCTTTATTTCATCGAATAAAAATATAACTGACGGAAAGTACTTCACTGCTAATCTGTGAACGAGCCCCTCAGAAACTATCGAACGATAAATAAAAATCAAAACTGCCATTAATAACACTACAGCCAAAAGCATCAACCATGTGGTGGCAGCCACACTCCCACTAAAAATAAAAATCAAGAACACCGGTACTGCAACTAAAATCACTGTAAGTATGCCGACAAAACCATATACTGAAGAAGCAATATGAATCTGTGATTCTTTCACGCCTTTATTTTTTATCATACCTGAAAAAAATGCTAAGGACGACACCCCTCCTGCGGGTAAAAAAACACTGATAAAATTTCTTTTCAGGAATAATATTAAGGCATCATTAAATGAAATTGCTGCACTGACAGATCGAAAAGATTGCATATACATTAACGCCTGTAACACAATATAGAACAGAAACATTAATATCCCTGTCAATACCCATACACTGTCGGATAATATAATCGTATTTTTAATTTGACCTAATTCTGCTTTTTCGTGTTTTAGAAACCAAATGCCAATACCAATAAAAAGAAGTGTAAAAACAGATTGAATAATCATTCGTCCGTTTTCTCTAAGGTAAGGAAATAGTTTGCTCCATACCTGTTTTATTGGATTATGTTTTAATATACCATCCGTCATACTTCTAGTAAAACATCTAAATCGCTTTACAAACATAAGAACAAAGTCAGGCTATAACTTTAAAGGTTATAAGAAATGTTGCTATAAACAGTAAAAAAAGTCCCGACATGAAAATATAGTCAGCTAACAATTCCAGTTTTTCGCTATAAGCACCTGTGTTTCGCATACTCAAAAAACTAAGTATGGTACTAACCATAAAAATAAGAAAAGCAACAGTGGTTATCTCATCAACCAATGTTGAATCTCCAATTTTCAAAACACGGATAGAAGTCAGGACGATAAAACATAAACCTAACAGGTTGGAGCTGGCATTTAAAATATAGGGTGAATTATTGTTTCTTGAGGATCGCCTTTCAGTCATATAAAATGATTGTACATAATTCTAAAGGTCAATGATAGGAATTAAATCGGATACTTTGAAAAATTTCAAAGTATCCGATAATTCAACTGTTCTATTTTCTAGGTTCTCTGCTCATGCCTCTGTTAGGCGCTGGTTCTCTCATTACAGGTCTTATTTCTTCCCTTCTAAATATTCGCTGTGGCATTGGTTGATGTTCACGCTCCGGAGTACGCGAAATCACAGGTCTGTAAACTTTTATCTTTTGATTCACTATTTCATGTTTGCCCGGCTTTTCCATTTGTTGAATTTTATAAACCGGAACTTCTTTTATTTTATCGTTCCTCAGTTCATGCCGTTCAGGCCCTGCTGCGTATCTGACATTATGTACTGTGGTAATCTGGTTTATAACTGTTGTTTGTCTGATGACGTTTATGTTTTTGGTGTTATTAATTATCACAGTATTAACTCGGGGATGCATTAAATCATTGTCTCTGCAAAAAATCCATCTGTTTACCGGAATTCTGTCTATGAAAGAAAAATTTACATCTAAAGTCCATCCCGGTGCAAGAGGGTACCAACCAAAATATCCTCCCCCATGACGCCAGCAAACCCATGCAGGTGCCCATTCTGTATCAGGCAACCATACCCATCCATAATAGTCGTCATAAAACCATCGTCCATAATGGAATGGAGCCCATCCCCAATCATAATAACTAACCCATGCAGTACCTTCATCGGTATAAACCCAGTGCCCGTTGGTGTTATATGGAACAAAACCGGCAGGTACATCAGGAATCCAGCAGTACCCGTGTTCAGGTATTTGGATCCATTTGCCAAAGGGCGAAAGATAGTCATAAAAATACTGAACGGTTATGTCTCCTGAAGGGGCTGATGTAAACTGATTGCCGGCACTTGCTACACATCCTGAAAATATCAAACCGATAATCAAAGTATAGGTCAATTTAATTTGATTTTTCATCTTAACTTATTTTTTAAAAGATATTTCTGATTTAGTTTTTACGCAGAGGTTCAAAGTAGTTTGTTTTGGCAATAAAAATGTCGGAGTTTCCATTGCTGACAATTTCCTGTTTGCCGAAAAAACAATTTCTTTCGTAAACACCGGTGATATAGCAGTTATTATTATTATCAATGCTCATGGCTATTGGTCTGTCGTAGCCGTCACCTCCTGCACTATTGGCAGAAACTGCAATGCCTTTACTATTATACTTTACGATAAAGATATCCCAATCGCTATAGCTGCTGGAGTTAGAGTTGGCTGCGAATGTAGAATTGTAATCTCCACATACATATATATTGCCTGCTTTATCAAGTGAAATGGCTCTGCCTATTTCACCACCTCTTCCACCTGAACTTTTTACCCATGCGAGTTCACCTTTGTCATTGTATTTTGCAAGAAAATAATCGTCAGCGCCAACACTTTTAATTATCTGATCTGCAAATTTTGCTGAACCAATAAAGGAGCCGGTTACATAAATATTATTTAATGGATCTGTCACAACACCATAAGCCCTATCAGCCCCTTCACTACCTCCTGCCTGAACGCACCACATTACATTTCCTGATGGATTGACTTTAGCAACGAAAATATCATCATCACCTGAACTCAATAAACTTACTTTACCAAACTCTGCATTTCCACTGAACCATCCTGTAATTATTGCATTTCCATTGGCATCAGCGGCAATTGAAGTGGCTTCATCCTTACCGTTACCACCCATAGTTTTTAGCCAATTAAGTGACCCATCAGTAGAATAACTTGCTACAAAAATATCGGTAGCCCCTTTAGATTTAATTTGATTTGATTTAATTTTTATTTCTTTTTCAAAGATTCCTGTTACTAAAATATTTCCTTTATGATCCAAAGCCAGTGCTTTACCGTATTCAGAATTTATTCCTTCACTGGTTTGTATCCATTTTATATTACCATTATTATCATACTTTGCCAGAAAAAAATCTTTATCACCGCCACTCTGAATATTTATTCCTCCAAAATTTGAATTTGATGAAAAATATCCGGTAATATAAATGCTTCCATCTTTATCTAAGGCTATTCCATTTGCTTCATCCAAATCACTTCCACCGGCTTGTTGTATCCAAAGTAATTTGCCGGAGGTGTCATATTTAGCAAGAAATATATCATAATATCCTTTGCTGGTAAGCTGTTTATCACCAAAAGTTGCAGTGCCTTTAAAATTACCAACCATGTAAACGTTACCTGCATCATCATTGGCAATGCCGGTTGCATAATCAACATCACTGCCACCCATTGTTTTTGCCCAATTCCATGTTTGAGCATTGGTGCTTCCTGCAATGCATACCATTGCTATAGCACTTGTCAGAATTCTTTTTATCTTTTTCATTTTCTTCAGAATTGAATGTTATTTAATAATTTCTATCCAAAAATAACTACACTTCATGATTATGAATTTATTTTTCGATGGAAAGGATAAAACACCCGATGAAATGGCAAATTCTTCATTTTGGCAAATATTGCACTTACTGATTTTGTCAATTTAACATTTTTAAGTATCATACATTCGTTTTTTGCTTTAACTAAAAATGCCTGTTGAATTGAATTCAACAGGCATTCTTAGTTAATTATTATTTGATTGGTATTATTGGATTTGTCCACCCAGGTTGTTGCTATTGCTGATTATATTATTCAAGTTACCTACGTAAGACTGATCTCTCAGCATTGTTTCTACCTGTTTTCTAAGTTCAATTAACGGCAAAGGATAGTTCTGTCCATTATCAATTAATGATACGGGAGCTATATCTTCTGCCAACTGATAAGTTGTTATCACATCAGGAGAATCAGGTATAGCTGTTAGTAAATCTTTTATGTTATAAAATACAGGGCTAATCAAGTTCTGAATATTATTTACAACATCCAGCGAAACATTATACCTATATGTTCCAATTTTGGCAACATCACTCACTCCCTGAAACACTACTTCACCATTATTATAAAGTGATATTGTGTAATCAGGTTCAGGATTAACGGTATAACCCGGTTGATGACTTATTGATACTAAAACATATCTGTTATCATTCCTTAAAGGTGGAGCAATGTCGCTGTTTGATTTAGTACCGGGAGCTTTTGTAAAGGCGCTTTCAGGTTGGTTTAATCCCGGAATGGGAACTTCAGTTTTATCACAACCGGCTAATAATAAAGTTGAGGTTAGAGTCAGTGCCAATGCACTTCTGGAAACGATTTTGAATGCTGAGCTTTTCATTTTGTTTAATTTTTAACTGTTCAACTTATTTCTTTTAAATGTTGAAGTAAAGTTACCTCTGCAAGCAGGCTAATCGGGAATTTATTCGATGAAACAGCTCTCTTCTAAGCCGAAAAGAACAAATACTTATTTGTATAAAATCAGAGCAATTAAATTGTACGTTATTTTAAGAATGGGGGCTTTGTTCCGTTCAAAGTATAGGCTTATTATTTTCTTATCACAAATAGGCATAAAAAAAACACCTCACATAATAACTATGTGAGGTGACAACAACTCTAAACTGATGAAAAAACAATTGATGCATTTATTTAACTCAGAACATTACTTTTCTTCTCTGGTGGATTTTTATTCCCGACATTCATATTAACTCAGTCTTCCTTTGCTGTTTCTTCATCAAAGATACAAGTACAAAATCGGCATTCTTATGTTTTTTAGACGAACCGGGAAAAAGTGTAGTTGAAAACGGTTATAGAATCGTTTAAACTTGATTCAATTTTAAAAATTATGCTGATTTGTAATTTTTTAATTCAACTATAGCCATTGCACATACAGACTTCAGATGATTAAGTCTGTTTCTAATTTCTTCCAAATCAAGATTGCCTTTGGCTGATTTTTCAATAGCTGCCAGATCTGAATTATCAATTCCTACGAAAGACGTAGTGGACTTAAATTTATGAGCAATGGAATATATCTCTGTAAAATCTTCAAGATTTACTGCTTGTTCAAGTTTTGCCAGTTCTTGAGGTGCTTCAGTTAAGAAAAGTTGAATCATTTGTTTTACAAAATCAGGGTTCCCATTTGCCAAATCATTAAGGTACTGTAAATTAATATTTTTTTCAGGATGAACAACCTCTCTTTTATTTTCTGATTTTTCTGGAACATGAATATTCTGCGTTGCGATATATTTATTTATCAACTGCAATAATTCATTCTCACGAATTGGTTTTGATATATAATCATTCATGCCGAAACTCAAACACTTTTCGCGCTCGCCCGGTAATGCATGGGCCGTCATTGCAATTATAGGTGTTTGTATCCTGAGGTTTAATCGTATTGCTGAAGTAGTATCATATCCATTTAATTCAGGCATTTGAATATCCATAAGTATCAGATTAAATTTCTTTACCTTTAATTTTTCCAAAGCAATTCTTCCATTGTTGGCTATTTCACAACTAAAACCCCAATAATCCAATAACGATTGTGCAAGCTTTTGATTCATTGGATTATCTTCAACCACCAAGACTGTGGAATTTATGTTATCCGATGCCGTTGGAATGATATTAGGAGAAGTTATGAACGATTGCACATCAGGATTCTTCTTATAGGGAATACGAAAAGTAAAAACAGATCCTAATCCCAAATTACTGTCCACGTTAATTTGACCTTTTTGCAATTCAACAAGTTTCTTTACAATAGACAATCCCAGTCCGCTACCGCCAAATTTCCTTGTAGTATCGGTATCGGCCTGATTAAATCTATCAAAAATTGTTTTTAAATTTTCGGGAGATATTCCTATTCCGCTATCTTTAATCTGAAATTCAAGAGTTATTTCGTCCTTGCTTTCAGAGTCAACTTTTGCAGTTACGGAGACTCCACCTTGCTCCGTAAATTTAATTGCATTATTAATGATGTTTACCAATATTTGTGTTAGCCTGGTTGGGTCACCTGACACCGTAGGGGGAATACCTGAATCTATATTAAAATTAAGAGAAAGGTTTTTATCATTTGCTTTTTGACTAAACATCATTTGCAGTGAATGTAACATATCAGCAGGGCTGAAAGAGATGTTTTCGATTCGCAACATCCCTGCTTCAATTTTCGAAAAATCAAGAATGTCATTAATAATTGTCAAAAGGTTTTCACCGGAGGTGCGTATTGCATTAATGTATTCCTGTTGTTTGGAGTCCAGTTTCGTATGATTCAGAAAATTTGCAAAACCAAGTATAGCATTCATTGGCGTTCTGATTTCATGACTCATATTAGCCATAAACTGCTCCTTCATTTCAGCCACCTTATATGCCTGCTTTTCGGCAAATCGCAATTCTTTTTCCAATACGTTCCGTCTTCTTATATCTCTTAACAATACGAGAACAGAAATAAAAATTACAATCAAAGCAAATGCAGTTGCCAGTTCATTTGTCAACTCCATCTTTTGAGTATGGGCATCATTGCTTTTTTTAATCAGGCTTATATTTTCTGTTTCAAGGGTCTGAAATAAAGTAGCAACAATTGCAATATTGTCAAGTACACTTTCACCCATTCCGGGATCAACATTGGGTACTTCCCTATTATTTCTTTGACTATAGTAATCTGCCAGAGTTTTTTGTGCAATTTGTATTTCTTCCTTAACCAGTGAATCAAGTTTATTAATCAGGGATTTTTGTTCAGAGTTTAATTCTTGACTCTGTAAGTAAGTCATATTACTGATTATCTTTTTCAGATTTGTATCATTATTTTTAATAAACAAATCATTTCCTGTGCAAACAAAGTCAGAAATTTTTCCATCATAAGAATTTATTGCCGATTCAACCATGCTTACTTTTGAAATAAGCATATTACTTTTCATCATTTCCTGCTGCGAATCTTTAAGCTTATCAATGCTATCATCTGAAAGATATTGAACAATGATTATGGTTAAAAACGCAAGAAAAAAGCCTATGCTTATTTTTATGCTTAAATTGGATAGTAGAAATTTTTTCATTCCAAACAAATTGCTCAATAATATTTTTCAAAAGTAATTCTGAAAAGTGGAATCCCGATATTATAATTCGACTAAATGGGAAAATAGCAAGTTAAGAAGGGTAAATTTTAGGTTCAGATAAAATTAATTTTTCTGAGTAAAGCCTGTCTGTACTGTTCGCCTATAGGAACCGGGTGATGATTTATATATAGTGTTTCTCCTTCAATATGGTCAATATGTGATAAGGCAACTATATAGGATCTGTGGACTCTGAAGAATTTTCCGGGTGAAAGTTTTTTTTCAATTCCGCTCAGAGTAACATGTATCGTAAATTTCTTTTCTGAAGTGTAGATATTAACATAATCGCCCAGAGCCTGGAGGTAATGTATATCACTTACATCAATTTTATTTAGGATGCCTTTATTGCGAACAAAAATAAATCCATCATCTTTGTCAGATGCCTCAATTTTGCCTTCACGACTGTCATATAGTTCTTTGGCTCTGGAAACTGCAGCCATAAATCTCGGTAGTGTAACGGGTTTTACCAGATAGTCAGCTACATTAAGCTCAAATGCTTCAACAGCATAATCAGATTTTGCTGTGATGAGTACTATAATTGGTTTTTTTTCCAGGTTCCGTATCAGCTCAATGCCGGTCATTTCAGGCATCTCTATATCAAGAAAAACCAAATCTACTTCTTCTGATTTAAGTATATTAAATGCTTCAGTAGAATTTTCACATTCATGAAGTAAACTCAAAAAGTTAACCTGACTAATGAGATGTTTCAAAGCAGTTCTTGCAAGTTTATTGTCATCAACAACAATACATTTCATTTCATTTAATTTTATTAAAACTTCTTGATATAAATGAGAGATGCACTTTTAATTTTATATATAAATTTTTCAGTCAAAGATTATAACACTTAGTCTTTCTTAAAAATATTGCCAATTCCTTTTCCGATTTTCTGAATGGTTTCGATGCTTTTACTCAGAGGTTCGGCCGTAATATCTTCAAATCGTTCAATTTTATTATTCTGATTGAATTGTTGAGGATAGATAACTATTCTGCTGTTGTCATTAAAATATTTTTCAATTTTCACAGGTAATCCGTCCAAAACATTCATATAAGATGCAGCACCTTTGCGTGCAGAAATTAAAATCAAAAGGTCATCGTTACGTAGTTCTCTTGACAGAACCAGAAAATCATCCCATGCATCAAACATGGATATGTTAATTGATATGGTGAGTTTTAGTCGTTTAACTGCTTTAAGAATCATTTTCTCGGTATGAGTGTTGCAATAGAACTGAACAGGGGCGCTTAGTTCCTGCGCCAGTTTTGAAACCTTTATTAACCATTGTTCAAAACCGTATTCATGCTCTGCCGATGGTGGTGCAATTACTACAATTCGCTTGTGCAGAATTAAAGGTCTTTCAACATGGCAAATAAATGTGCATTTATCAGTTGAATTCAGAATGTTATCCACTTTTTCGCCAATTAACCGGTCAATTAAACCTGCTTTTCGGGGCCATCCCAACATTATTATATCAGCCATTATTTCTCTTGAAATACGTGCGATGCCACTTGCCGGATTGTGATCAATAGTGGTAATGATATTCACGTTAGTTTCTGCAGCAGAAGCTTGCTTCACAAATTTTTCAAGTTTATTTCTGGTTTTTACAATATTTATTTCTGCTTCATTATTATTGGATACTACCGATAGAATTGAAATCGGATTAACGGATTTTTTATCTTTAATAAAAATAGATAATTCAAGAAGTTTTTCAATACGCTCAATGTTTGCAATCGGAATTAAAATATGTTCATTATTATAAGCACTTTCTTTCATCAGGTCGGAGACATCATCTTCCGTTTGTGTGATTATCTTTTTGGCTGCTTTTTCTGTTGCAAAGGAGGCTACTATGCACGTAATAAGAATAAGGATAATGGTTCCGTTCAGAATATTTTCGTCAAGAATTTCTGCTTTAAATCCCACAAGTATTACAGCCAGAGTAGCAGCTGCATGTGCACCACTAAGTCCGAAGATTAATTGTCGTTGAGCACCTGAAAATTTAAAAACCAACTGTGTAAACAATGCTGCAAGCCATTTACCTGTCAATGCCACTAATGTAAGTGATGTTGCAACAATCAAAGCCATGGGGCCGCTGAGAAGTACTTTAACGTTTACAAGCATTCCTACGCTAATCAGAAAGAACGGAATAAAAAGTGCATTCCCTATGAATTCAATTCTATTCATCAGTGCTGAAGAGTGAGGAATGAGTTTATTCAAAGCCAGCCCTGCAACGAAAGCTCCTATAATAGCTTCCACTCCTGCTACTTCGGCTAAGAATGCTCCAAAGAATACAACAGCGAGTACAAAAATGTAGTGCGAATGTTTTTCGCTTTCCAGTTTTCTGAAAAACCATTGTGCTATTCGAGGAATTATCAAAAACATAATGGCTGAAAATATGGTTAATGAAACTCCTAGTCTTAACCAGAATTCCTGTCCCAGATTTCCTTGTTTGTTTCCCAATATTACTGCAAGAATTATCAGTACAGCCGTATCGGTTAAAATTGTGCCTCCAACTGTAACAGCCACAGCCTGATTTTTTGATACTCCAAGTTTACTTACTATCGGATAGGCTACCAGTGTATGTGTTGCAAACATACTTGCTGTCAGAAAACTTGCATTGAAATCGTAATGTAATAAGTAGTAACAAACCGGATATCCTATCGCCAACGGAATAGTAAAAGTAAAGAATCCAAACAGCAGGCTTTTGTTGCGATTGGCTTTAAACTCATTCAAATCGAGTTCAAGCCCTGCAATAAACATAATATACAACAGACCAATAGTTGAAAAAAGAGTAATGGCTGAGTTATTTTCAATAATATTTAATCCATGAGGCCCTATAATTACTCCTGAAATTATGAGACCAATAATTCCGGGAATATTCAACCTGCGCAGCAACACAGGTGACAGCAGAATAATCAGCAGTATTAAAGAGAAAATTAGTACCGGGTTTTTTAGCGGTAAAGCAAACTCTTTAACGAAATGCTGAAAGAATTCAATCATTCGAATTATATAATTACAGATTAAGACCTGAGCGGTCCGAAAAATTAATTTAAAGTACTAACAAATTAGTACAGGTTAATCATCCATGAACTTTTCCATCACTTCCAAGCTGACTCCTGTAAATGAGAATCCCCCATCGTGAAATAAATTCTGCATGGTTACCTTACGGGTAAAATCACTGAACATTACTACCACATAATTTGCGCATTCTTCTGAAGTGGCATTTCCTAATGGCGACATCTCATCGGCATAATTATAGAAGGCATTAAATCCTTTTATGCCGCTACCAGCAGTGGTAACAGTTGGTGATTGTGATATTGTATTTATTCTCACCTTTTTTGCTTTACCATAATGATAACCGAAACTTCGTGTTATGCTTTCAAGCAATGATTTGGCATCGCCCATATCATTATAATGTGGGAAAACACGCTGTGCGGCAATATATGTCAGAGCTACTACACTGCTCCACTCGTTTAATGCATCCAGTTTTACAGCGGTCTGCAATGTTTTATGTAAACTCATTGCAGATACATCCAGCGTTTTTACAAAATAATCGTAGTCAAGTGCAGTATAAGGTTTCCCTTTTCGCACGTTGGGCGACATGCCGATACTGTGCAGCACAAAATCCAGTTTACCACCCAGGATTTCCATTGATTTGGTAAATAAATTTTCCAAATCTTCGAGTGAGGTTGCATCGGCAGGAATTACCTGAGCATTACATTCGGCAGCGAGCTTGTTGATTTCGCCCATGCGCATAGCTACAGGTGCATTGGTTAATGTAAATACAGCTCCTTCTTCGTGAGCACGTTTAGCTGTTTTCCATGCAATGGAGTTTTCATCCAGTGCTCCGAAAATAATTCCTCTTTTTCCTTTCAGCAGATTATACATAGCAATTTGATTTCGGGCTAAAATAAACAAAATGAACAAATGAATTTATCAGTTGCCCCTTGATTTTCTATTATTAAGTGGTGAATTGGGGTCCGTCATAACCGGAAGCGGTTGATTAAAATATACCACTGCAGAGGTATCGGTTAATGATTTGATAAACTTCACCAGTTGCTTTTTCTCCAACTCCGTCAGGTTCAACTTGTCTGATGGCAGGGTCTGCCCCGGGATTTTAATTCCTAAACCTATTCCCCCTCCAACATCATAAAAATCTATTACTTCTTCAAGGGTTTTATAAACACCATTATGCATATAAGGCGCTGTTACTTCTGTATTTCTTACTGTAGGTGTTTTAAAAGCGTAAAACAATTCTGCATTTCTAAAAACGGAATACCGTCCCGGGTCGTCATCCAAAATATATGGTTTTTGATTTTTTGCCGGTACACCTATTACATCAAACTCACTCTCGGTATAAAGAGGTGGCGAAGTACCATTAAACAATCCCGTAAAATGGCAATGTCCGCATTTTGCCTTCCCCATAAACAAATTATATCCACTAATTTCATCTTGAGAGAGGTCATTTTTTTCTCCTCTTATGGCTAAATCAAATCGTGAATCGAGAGAAAGCAGCGTCCTCTGAAATTCAGCTAGTGCTGTGAGGATTCCAATCTCGGTGATGGCCGTATCTTTGGTACCTGAAAATGCCCGTAAAAAAAGCTTTTTATACTCATCAGACTGTTGCAGTTTTTTTACCACATCGGCAAAATCTCCATGCATTTCACGTTCATTCTGAACTACGGCTTTTGCCTGATCTTCGAGAACCAAAGCTCGTGCATCATGAAAAAGATTGCGCTGTAATGCTGCGTTCAGCAACGTAGGTGTGTTTCGTGGTAGCGTATCATGTGTAAGTATTCCCATTGCTTTTGCTTTGCCATCGGTATAAGCTAATTCTGGCTTATGGCACGATGAACATGATATTGTATTATCTCTGGAAAGTATGGGATCAAAAAATAATATTTTACCCAGTATGGGAAGGTATGTACCCACCTTATTGGTCTGCATCTTGGTAAAGAAATAAGTATTATAGGCATCCTTCTCAAACAGTGAATGTGCATTCAGGTTTAATGCTCTGATGCTTTGCGGATCCGATTTTAGTATGGATTTTCTGAAATTGGTTAACTGCTCATTCAGTGGAATAAAATAATCCTTGTAAAGCGTAAAATAATCAAACTCCTTCCCTCCTGCTGTATGTTTTTCCTGTGTACTGATGAAGGCAATAGTGCGGTCGATAGCATCAAAAAGTTTTTTAAAGTCTGCATGCTGATAAGTAGCCGTTAGTATTTCCTTCATGCTGTTCAATGATTCAATCGTTTCAGTGTGGCCTGTTTTAAGACTCTGACAGTCGAAATGATTGACACCATTGGTGTAAACTTTAACCGTACGCAGTTGCAGTATCTCCCAAAGCTGATATTCATAAGGGCGAAGTGTGGTAAAAGTTTGTGCTAATTTTCCGGTCAGGTCTATCGTAAAATCAATTTCATCCTGCAATTCTTTCACAGGAATGGGCGACTGAAACAACATTTCCTCTATTACCTGCAAACCATGTGGCGGACGCACAAATTTACTTTCAGGTTCTTCTTCCACTACAGGCATGGCGGGACCATTTAAGTCGCGTTCGCTGTACGAAAAATAGTATCCTGTGAAACCTTCCAGTTTTTTATACTGAAGGCGACATGCTTTTAATTGCCTGATGAGTGCTTTGCTATTCGGCTTTGACGCAGATGATAATTGACGAAGTTTAATAAGTTCGGTTTTAAATTGCTCTGCACCGGAAGAAAGATAATTTTCAAGTCCATTTCTGTTATATTCACTTTGCTGAACAGCAACAAATGAAAACTGCATTGCTGCTATGATAACAACGAGCAAACAAATAAAAATCAAACGCATCTTTTTCCCTGAGAGCATAATTCAAATAAACAAGAAATGATTTTGCAGTTCGTCTATTACTCTTACGTTTTATCAACGTAATTATAAACGAAATTACATCTATCAGGCGTAGCCCATAATCTTATAGGTAATCACTCCCACCCATTCATGAATCAGTAAATCCCAATCGAGCATAACTTCTGTAGCCGGAATAAACACTTTTTCGGGGGTAAACATCAGTTTGCCGGAATGCTGATCAACAGGAAATGGGATAACATCAATATTCTGCTTCCTGAAACACATGATTGATCTTCGCATGTGTAAGGCTGATGTAACTATAACAAATGGTGGTTTAAAGTTTTTTTCACGAAGCAACTTTGCAGTGTACAAAGCGTTTTCATAGGTATTTCTTGATTCACTTTCAGCAAACACAAGGCTATCAGGAATTCCTGTTCTGATGAGCTGTGCTGTTAGTAAATCGGCCTCCTTCAACTTTGTCATATAAATACTGCCTGAGCCACTGCTTATAATGATATGACGTATCTTATGTGCATAATATAATTCGGCTGTTTGCATATAACGGTCAGCACCCGAACCAAAAACCGGCCGATCCATATCACCGTTTATATATCTTATTGCTCCGCCCATCATAATCCCGGCATCATAAGTTTTTTGCAAGTCATTGGCACGAATAGCTGGAGTTTCCCAACTGTGCATTGCAAAATGCAGTAAGAGTGGATTTGTAAATACTATCAGCAGTACAACAGCCCAGCGAAAGCATTTTCTTTTTCTGAGTTTGTCCTTGGCAAATAAAGCCCAGATTAATAGTATAAAAATCCAGCTTAGCGGAGAAAGTAAAAAATCAAAAATTTTGGAAGCAAAAAAAAATACGTGCTGCATATTCTATTTGTTTAATAAAATATCTGCATCACCAATTTAATTTTCTAAAGAAATTTTATTTCCCGGAAATTTTAACATCACCCCAATTAACTCCACGTTTTATTCTTAGTAGTTGTGTTTCTGAAACATTAAAAGTTCTGGCTATATTTGAAAGCGAATCTCCTTTGTTTATCCGCTTTTTAATTTCAACCACTTTTTTCTCGTTCAGTTTGTAACCGGAAGCATTTTCAGGACGTTTTCCTACTCTGTTCTTTTTTTCTTTTATGACCTTGGGGCTGCACTTCTGATGTTCGATATTATCATCAAGAGTCATCCATTTTAGGTTGGCGAAATGGTTGTTTTTTTTGTTATAATCGAGATGTGCAACTATTGCATGTTTTTTTGATGGCTGTCTTACGAAATTTTCTGCTACCAGTCTGTGTATTAAAGGTGCGTAATTTATAGTACGTCTCAGTTCATCACTGCGAAATTCGTTTTTATACTTTCCTTTCAACTCAGCCAACTGAGCCTTTTGTTCATCTATTTGTTTTTTTATTCTGATTTTTTCAGGGGAGTTGCGCTTTGATGCTTTTAATGCTTCAGAAGATGATTTGATTTTCTCGGAAAGCTTATTCAGCTTTTCTCTATATAACTCCAATGCATCTTCAGCCTGTTTACTTCGTTTTTCAAATAATTTAAACCGCACAATAGGATAACCGTTAATGAGTGTTCCATTCAGGATACGCTTTTCAGCAATTTTTGTGGTTGTACGGATACGCCCATGATTGGAAACTTCAATTTTCAGATTGTTGGTAAATTTGAAAGGCGGTTTAACAACAGCCCATCTCTCATTTTTGAAATCATTTTTCATTTACAGAAAATTTAAAGTGCAGTAATTCCTGTTCAAAATTGTGAAACTGAATTAAAATGGCAAATCATCTTTATACTCTTCCTGAGGCAATTCAGGAGCTGAAGAAAATGGAATATCATTGTCAGATGAAACGGGTGCATCGGAAGTTGCTCTCTCCAAACGCCATGCATCAATTGAGTTAAAGAATTTTATTTCACCCTGAGGGCTTTTCCATTCTCGACCTTTCAGATTAAAATTTACTGTTATCTGCTCACCTTCCTTAATATTATCAAGAAGTGCACACTTATCCTGGGTAAGCTGCATTAAAATAGTTTGAGGGTATGCTGATTTTTCATCAATGCTGATAACAAATTCGCGCTTGCGAAATTTTTCACTGACATTCTTGGTGTCATACTTTACTTTCAGTGTTCCGGTTACTTGTAACATGTTAAATATTTTTTTTCAAAAGTATAAATAAATTTCAATTGATGTTTAACAAGTTGAAATTTTCTAATCAGCTGATTCATATTTTCTGTTATCAGCATAATTTCTATTTTAAAATATCAGTCCTGATAGTTTAATGGCATTGGTTTTATTACAGAAGTTTTCCATTATGATTTCTTCTCTGTGTGAAATATCCATCTGAGTAAAATCTGAACGGAACATTCTGTTCATTGCGTCTCGAATAGCTACTTCCGTATCGGCAACGGTACATAGCTGCTCAAGTCCCGTATTTTCAATCATTGGTGTATTCACCAGCGCAAATCGTCCATTAAACAATGCCGACAGTAATTTAAGTTTTATTCCGGTAGGCTGAAAGGTGGGCAGTGTATTAATATGAGCATCCATGATAAGCTCATTGATTTGTCGCGTATTTAAATCACTAAGCAAGGTAATATTGTTTCTTTTCTGCACGGCATTACGAAGGTTTATACTGGGTTTGCTGCCTGCGATTATTAATGTCAGCGGGCTTGGCTTAAATACATCAACCAGATAATGTGCCGCCATATCGTTTTCGCCAATAGCCAGGTTGCCGTGATAAAAAGCATAAGTACCTTTTCCTGTCTTGCTGTTTACCTTTGAATAAGCATGAAATGCCGGTATGTAATGTGCTTTATGGTAACGGCTATTGAAATATTCTGTGTCGTTGGGTGATATTGCTGCTATGACATTTGCTTTTGCCAAAATGTTTTCGTAGGCTTCCAGCTTGGCCGATTCATTATAAAAATAATAACGCTTGAAGATGTTGCTTTCTGCTTTAGCAAGATTCTTATAATATTCATGTTCTATATTGTGAGTTCTCACAATCAGTTTTCTACGCTGTAGCCTTTCCTCCGAGAGAAAAAATGTACTGTGTACCCCTTCAAAAAGTATTGGGTGTTCATCATTAAGTAAATTGTGATACAATTCCATTGTGGAACGCGACACAACTATATATGGAATGCGCAGAAAAAGTTGAGATTTAGAAGCATCACGAGGATAATAATATACCTTATGGCATAGTTCTTCCAGCAATTTGCTCGGTTGCCTTCCGTATTGAAAACAATGCAAATGTATTTTTACTCCAATGGAAGCAAGTGCACGTAATTTATAAAACACATCTATTACGCCACCATAATTGGCAGGATATGGTATATCAAAACTAACAATATGCAAATGCTTTCCGCTGTGTTTCACTTTGCTCTCCTATTCAGTTTTTTCTGCTGACGAAATTACACTAATTAGTTTTTCTTTTTCCTTTTCCCAGCAAAGTTCTTCAGCAGCCCCCACACAATTCAATCTTAATTTTTTATATAAAGGTTCATCTTCTAACAGACCGACCATGGCTGATGCAATGGCTTTAGTATTATTACTACTCAACACAATACCTACATCATAATCCTCAACTATGGCTTCTACCTCAGCAAGTCGCGAAACAATAACCGGTATGCCTGCATGTATGTAATCAAAAAGTTTATTGGGCAAACTTAAACGATAGTTGATGTTGTTATCCTTATCGAGTGAAAGTCCTGCAAAACATACCGATGTAATCTTCTTCAATTCGTCCTGGCTCACTTTAGGATGTATAATAACTTTGTGCTTTACGTGAAAACGTTCTGTAAGTCCCGGAAGTTCTGAAAACACATCTCCACCTCCTATTATCAACAAACCTGCATCAACCGTTTGCATAGCTTCAACCGCTTCTTCTGCACCTCGGTGTATATTGATACCCGAACCCTGAAGTATAAATATATTTTCAAAGTGCTCCAAGCCATATTTACTTTTCACTTCCTCTACATTCACATTTTTATGCTTGTTGGTCAATGGCACATTGCGTACCACTTCGGGCTTACGGTTATAAAGTCTGAAATATATTTCAGCAATGGAATTATTAACGGTAATCACATGCTTCAGTCTGGGAAACACAAATCGTTCAATGCGCAGCCATACTGATTTGGCAAAACGATTATGCTCTAATTCGGGCACTCCGGTGAAATATTCATGACTGTCATAAATAAGTGGAATTCGTTTCATTTTCGAAAGCAGGAAATTGGGTAACAATGTATCCAGATCGTTGGCGTATAGCAAATCCGCTTTATTGAACAACAGATAAATCAAAAGGCGAATATTATAGAATGCATAAAACAATGCTCCTTTTTGTGCCCACAACTTAAACCTCACTGCGGCAATGCCGGGAAAGTTATAGACGGGAAGGCTCCCGGGTAATTGTCTGCCCACAAGAGTTACTTCATAACCCAACTCAACGAAGGTCATGGCCGTTCGCTTAACTCTTTGGTCGGTAGCCAGATTGTTAATGACAGAAATAATTACACGTTTGGACAACAGTGATTAATTTATGCCTGCAAAAATACGATTATTGGAATGAGAAGTTCAACCGCTTTCAGGAAAGGTAATCTTTCAGCAATCGCTTTCGGGAGTTGTTACGCAGTCTTCTGATTGCTTTTTCTTTTATCTGCCTTACACGTTCTCTGGTTAATCCAAGCAGCACACCAATTTCGTCCATAGACAGGTTGTGATTGATGCCTATACCGTAAAACATCTTAACTACTTCACGTTCGCGCTCACTGAGGGTGCGTAGCGATCGCTCAATTTCTTTGTTCAACGACTCATTCATCAATCCGGAGTCAGCCTCAGGCGAGTCGGTATTTTCTATGACATCAAGTAAAGTAGATTCTTCATTTCCTACGAAAGGCGCATCCATGCTGATATGCTTTCCGGGAGCTTTAAGCGTTTCTGCAATTTTTTCAATGGGCACTTCCATTATTTCTGCAATCTCTTCTGTAGAAGGCTCCCGTTCATACTCCTGTTCTAATTTTGCAAAAACTTTATTGATTCGTCTTAATGAACCAACCTGATTGAGTGGTAAGCGCACTATACGTGCCTGCTCAGCAATAGCCTGCAAAATAGACTGACGAATCCACCATACTGCATAACTGATAAATTTAAAACCTCGTGTTTCATCAAATCGAGAAGCTGCTTTTATAAGACCAACATTCCCCTCGTTGATGAGGTCGGGCAAACTCAAACCCTGATTCTGATATTGCTTGGCAACAGAAACCACAAAACGTAAATTGGCACGTGTAAGTTTATTTAATGCCTCCTGATCGCCCTCGCGAATTCTTCGTGCGAGTATCGCTTCTTCCTCTGCAGTAACCATTCCTTCACGGCTAATCTCCTGCAGATATTTGTCCAACGACTGACTTTCTCTGTTGGTTATCGATTTCTGAATTCGCAGTTGTCTCATACGTGTTTGGTTTGTCTTACAAAGTTAACATCAAATTTTCCAATACAGCAAATGTTTTTATACTTATTTAATAACGACCAATAACTACATAATAAAACGATATCCACTTTGTTTTTATTATTTGAATTGAGCATCCACATTAATTATCTATGTTATTCTATTTCACATTGCATTTTGTTACTTTTGCTTTCTATCAATAAAATATGGTTCGGAAAATCCATCATCTTGTTTCGGTTTCTGTAAATTTATAAGAGTCATTTCATGCTTTTCAACACCATTGACTTTGCATTTTTCTTACCTATAGTATATATCTTTTATTGGTTTGTTACCAACCGAAAACTGAACCTGCAGAATTTTATGCTACTTGCAGCAAGTTACTTTTTTTACTCTTGCTGGGACTGGCGCTTTTTGTTTCTGCTCATGTTCTCTACCCTTCTCGATTATTACACAGGCATTAAAATGTCTGATGCTCCTGATTCAAAGAATAGAAAAATATGGCTTTGGATAAGTGTGGTTATAAATTTAGGATTCCTGGGTGTATTTAAATATTACAACTTTTTTGCCGATAGTTTTGCTGAAGCATTAGCGCATTTTGGGTTTAAAATAAACCCTTATACGATTCAGGTTATTTTGCCTGTTGGTATTTCTTTTTACACTTTTCATGGACTGTCGTACGTACTCGATATTTATCATCAGCGTATAAAAGCTGAAAAAAACTTTGTGGAATATGCCCTCTTCGTTAGTTTTTTTCCGCTATTGGTTGCAGGACCTATTGAACGGGCCACACACCTGCTGCCTCAAATAAAAAAAGTTCGACAGTTTGACTACGCTAAATCAGTTGACGGATTAAAACAAATTCTCTGGGGGCTATTCAAAAAGATTGTCATTGCCGACAATTGTGCCGAATATGCTAACCAGATATTCAATCATTCAGGTGACTATAATGGCAGCACATTGCTACTTGGTGCACTGTTTTTCACCTTTCAGATTTATGGCGATTTTTCAGGCTATTCAGATATTGCCTTAGGCACAGCCCGACTTCTTGGAATAGAACTATTGCGGAATTTTGCTTTCCCTTATTTTTCAAGAGACATTGCAGAGTTTTGGCGTAGGTGGCATATATCTCTCTCTTCCTGGTTCAGAGATTATCTTTATGTGCCGTTAGGCGGAAGTCGCGGCAGCACATGGAGTAGAGTAAGAAATACGTTTATCATTTTTGTGGTCAGCGGTTTTTGGCATGGCGCTAACTGGACATTTATATTCTGGGGCGCTCTTAATGCACTTTATTTTCTTCCGTTGCTATTAACGCACCGCAACAGAAACAATCTTGAAATTGCTGCTCAGGGAAGATTGTTTCCGAACTTCAAAGAAGTTGTCATGATGACTACCACATTTTTTCTTACAGTTATTGCATGGGTGTTTTTCAGAGCTAACAGTCTTGAACATGCCTTTCAATATCTTGCAGAAATGTTTTCGGCAACGCTCTTCCGTGCACCTGAATTTATAGGTATGAGCAAGGCAATGGTATTATCAGCACTCATTTTTCTGTTTATGATTGTAGAATGGGCAGGCCGGGAAAATCAATATGCTATTGCACATACAGGTATGAAATGGAAATGGCCGTTGCGTTACGCTTTTTATTATGCCATCATTCTTGCTATATTCTGGTTTGGTGGAAATGAACAACAGTTTATCTATTTTCAATTCTGATTCATGAAAAAATTTCTCAGACAATTATTGTTGTTTCTCTCCCCTATTTTCCTTTTAGCAATTCCATTGGATTATGGACTCTCAAAATTATTGCGACAATCGCATCAATATCCCGGTGAACTGGAAGTGTGGAATGATATTTATAACTCCGATGCCAACTGCGATTTTGCCATCTATGGTTCATCACGTGCTTGGGTGCAAATAGATCCTGAAATTATTGGCGACTCACTCAAAGGCATTGCACATAATTTTGGTGTTGACGGGCATAACTTTCAACTGGAATACCTGCGCCATCTTGAGCTTCTTCGGAAGAATAAGAAACCTAAAGCCATCATCTTTTCAGTTGATATTTTCACTCTGCAAAAACGTAAAGATTTGTATCAGTTAGAACAGTTTCTGCCATTTATGCTATGGAATAAAAATATCAAAAAATATACATCATCTTACAAAGGTTTTACCTCCACCGATTATTACGTCCCGCTTTTGCGCTATGCAGGTAAATATGAAGCACTGAACACTTGTATTAAATTATTAATTAAAGGCAGAACTGCTGAGAAATACAGAAATCATGGTTATCGCCCGGAGAACAGTAAATGGAATGACGACCTTGCTGAAGCAAAACGCCAACAGGAACATTACATCGTAAATTTTGATACTGCAAGCATCCACCTTTTTGAACAGTTTATTCAGGAATGTAAAGCAGATAACATCTCATTAATTCTTGTTTATGCTCCTGAATACATAGAGGGGCAAACATATATAAGCAACAGAAGTGACGTAATTAATCTTTACAGGAGTTTTTCTGAAAAATTCAACCTCCCTTTTTATGATTATTCCAACGACAGTATTTGCCTCGACAAAAATCTGTTTTACAACTCCATGCACCTTAACAAAACAGGTGCCGAGCGATTCAGCAGCAAACTTGCTCATGATATTAACAATTACCCTAATGCAACACTTCTGAAATAGCCAGAAACAGTAAATGTATCACACTCCATAGCTTTAAGCGTTACATTGCTTGGCAGTATGGAGTTGGTTTGAACAAAATACATAAAACTCATTCATTATAAATAACAAGTTTTTTATTTACCCTCTGATTATTGCTTGTGATAGAACAAACATAAACTCCATTACTCAACTTCGGCAATGAAATAAATTGAAGTGTACTCCATTGAGGCAGGTTTTGAGAGTAAACGGCTCTGCCGTTTATATCAAATATTTCTAATTTACCTGATTTGTTTTGCGGCAACAGATACATGATTTTAAAATTTCCATTGTTAGGATTTGGGCTTATAGTTATTCCCCTCTCCTTTGGAGAGGGGTTAGGGGTGAGGCTGCTCGTTATAGTATCACATGCACTCCCCACCAAACGACCTAAATAATAATTAGGATGATTAGGAATACCCCTAAAAAAACAACTTGTATGAATGTTGTGTAAATTAACAGTGCAGGCTATGCCTGCACTATCTGGATAATCCATTTCATGTAAATCTAAAACACTGCTGCCTGATGAAATATAAATCTTGCCGTTGGCGGCAAGATAAAGTGAATTAAAATCAGTATAAAACACAGGCGGTGCTGAAAGGAAAGACATCATTGGTCGCAACTGTTTGAAGAGTGGCCCCAATATTCGGAGCATCTGTATCAACCTGATAAATATGTTCAGAAGTAGAAAAATACAAGTAACGTGAATCAGAGGAAAACATTGTTCCAAAACCAATTGTACTATCTGAATAATTAATAACTGTATCTAAAATAAAATCTCCTGTACACCTGTCAAAGTTCATTATATTTATGTATAAATTCCAATACATTCCCTGAATATATCCATTCCTGAAAGCAAATTTTTCACCGTCAGGTGAAAAAACAGGTTGTCCAGCCCAACCTGCATACGCCTGTAATTGCAAATTTTTAATGCCAATATAATTAACCCCATTGGGGGTGAGTAAAAATTCATGTATCAAACTCCCATCCCATGAGATAGCAATTATCCACCAATCCCTACCGTTAGCATGCCTGCAAGCCGTAATTCCAGCACCAAACGAGCCTGATAAAGCAATATTATTTTTACTGATTATCTCTCCCAATCCACCATTTAACGAAACATCTGTTATTGTATAAAAAATATTAGGGCTATCTCCTGTTGTATAATCAAGGGTTTGGTGAAATAAAATATATTTATTTGAATCATCAGGCATGGGTAAAATAATATTTGCATAAGGCATTGGTAATCCGGCAGGAAAATCATCTGCAAATTGACCGGGATTAAGTCCCTCTCCATTTAGCATGGTATCGCCCGTAGCATCAGCTATAAAAATACCGTTGCTGCTCATTAATATATTCCCGTTTTCATCGGAAATATTTGCTTGTGTGTCCATGAAAGGAATAGTACGAGTTTCAGGAATAATGGAATAAGAGGTATCTGTAAAAGACATTCTCGCTTTGGCATTATATCCTAAGAAAAATGTGCTGTTATACCCTTGCGGTAAACACTCTTTTGATAACAATAAAATCGTAAGACATAAAAAATGTCTTACGATTTTATATTTTTTAATCAGTTCTGTCATTTAACAATTACCAATTTTTTAATTGTTTCAAAATTATTTGTATGAACTTTTACAGAATATACGCCTTGCGAAAACTTACCCAAATCAATTATCTTGTGCTTATCCTTGCAATTCATTTCATCCATTAAAACTATCTCTCCCATCACATTTTTTAGTTCAATATAGCAAACACCTTCCAAGTTCCCACTCAAAAATATTTCAACTTTGTCATTTGCGGGATTTGGTTGAATAATGATTTTATTTTGTTCAACATTTTTTATTGAGTCTTTTGCAAAACGATAAATTCCACTTTGCAAACAAATATTCGCATCGTCATAAAAAATTGAATCATTAATTAATGCAATAAATGTACGTGCTCGCTCTACTGCTGCACCTCCAACATAAGGGCATTGATTGGCTATTGCAAATATTCCTGAAAAGTTGTCAATGAGATAGTGAATATCATTGCCTCTTTCAATGTAATTGATTTCAATTTCATTCATTAATTTACTATTTGTTTCCGGTTGCTCTCCGTTTATAACATAATCATTTTCCAATTTTGCATTATCAAGGTCATCCTTTATTATTGCCCCTCTTGTTATATTCAAATTGTTTATAGTTTGGTTTAAGAAACCAATTTTGTACAACCATGCTGTTTTTAATGAATCTGCCTCAATTGTGCCTACTCCTGTTCCACTGCTGTACATAGTTACACTATCAGTAAATAAACGGATTTGTAAATTACAACTGTCAATTAATGCCATTAATGTAGAATCATACATATACGCAGCCTTTAAGTATTCGTCTGCATTATACAAATACGCAACAGGCTCGCCCTGATTCTCTAACATAAACTGAATGTAAGTGGAATCACTTACCCATAATGCGGAATCATTGGCAAGTTCGGCATAAATGTATTCTCTTGCTATTGCCTTTGACTCATCCGAAACTTCTTCTGAATCAAAAATTCCCTGTTCAATTAGATTATGAATGGTAGTGTCAGCCATTGCAGGCGGTGGCGAACTGCATATAGTAGAAGAATAACAGTGATAGGTGTTTCCTGTTGTATCGGGTTGAAACCATGAACTTGGCGTAACAACAGGATTATAAACTGAACCTAAATTTGAATTTACTGTAAAAAGGGAAAATGAAACATAAAAACTTGGCGATAAATTAATTCCACCAAAGCCGCTCACGGTTGGCAAGTTCCATTTATTGCCATTATGCGGCTGCGTTCCCATGTAAGTAGGATTGGTTGGCGAGCCTGTGTTCAGATACAAGCCAACGTAATGCGTATTCATTTCATTACCTCTGAATTTAGTTCCTAAATTATTGCCTCCAAAATAAACGCCTGTTTTTGTGCTGTCGGTAAAATTACAGATAAAATAACATGGTGTTATTTTAGTTATTTATAACTGCAATTTTTTTACTCACTCTTTTGTCATCAGAAGTAAGCAAACAATTATAAATTCCGTTTGCAAGTTTAGGCAGTTTGAAACTTTGCACATTGCTCCATTGTGGCAAAATATATTTGAAAACAACTTTTCCTGTTACATCATATATTTCAAACAAACCTTGTTTGTTTTGAGGTAAAAGGTAACTGATATTTAAAATATTATTGGTAACAGGATTGGGAAATATTTTAAACTTAAAATCATGTTCTATTTCATTTATGCCCGTTGTTAAACACTGACAACTACTTGTAGTATCACACCCTAAATAATAATTGGGGTGGTTTGGAACAGCCCTAAAACTCCACACACCTAAATTAATGGCGTGTTGCTGTAAATCACAAGCTATGCCTGCGCTGTCAGGGTAATTCATTTCATGTATATGCTGAACACCGCTTCCTGATGTAATGTAGATTTTCCCATTAGCAGCTAAATAGGCAAACAAAAAAGTTGTACACCATGGTGGATTGGGATAACAAAATCCATCATAAGTGGCAACGGTATCTACAATCAATGAGTTTAAATTAAATTGAAAAATGCGATTAGTATTTACTGCATAAGCAAGTTCAGAATTATTTGAAAATGCAAATCCCCAAAGAAGAGAAGTGTTTACAAAACCAACCCTTGCATTACTGAATTGCCCTGAACATCGGTCAAAGTCAAATACACATATAAAGCCACTATCGGGCTGGTAAGGAACATAAGTAGTATATCCGAACTTTTTACCGTCAGGTGAAAAAGTTGGTTGGGTAACATTACCCCAAGCAAGAGGAACATTTAATTTTTGAGTTGTAATACTTACTAATCCCTGATTAGTAAGCAACATTTTAAAAGCAATATCACTTGAATCTTTTATTGCCACCACCCACCAATCTCTGCCGTTAGCATGGCGACAGGCAGCAAGCCCCCAATTTAAAGTATCCTGAAATGCAATTACGTTTTTTTTTATTGAATCCACACCACCCAAACCGCCATTCTGTGCCATATCAATTACACTATAAAATACTTCATAAGTTGGATTATATGTTCCGTTCCATGTTGCAGAATGATGAAACAAAACATATTTTGTTGAATCACCGGGATAAGGAAGAAATATATTAGCATGAGGCAACAGAAGACCTTTTGGATAAGAACTAGTAAAAGTGTTGGGATTTAAACTATCACCATTCAACATTACGTTGCCTGTTGCATCAGCAATCCATACACCGTTACTGCTCATCAGAAAATTCCCACTCTTATCACTTATAGTCGCCTCTGTGCCTTCAAACCCCATGAGGCGGTTTTCTTGTGTTAAAACATAGTTTGTGGAATCAAATACCACTCGTGCACGAACAGCCCAATTACCAAACCCAATTAACCAAGTGTTGTTCATTTGCCCTTGCGCGAGCAAGGGCATGAACAATACAAAAAGCAGTTTTTTCATTTCACAATTATGAGTTTGGTTACATTAATAGCATTATCATTTACACTAATTTGAACATTATACATTCCGTTAAAAAAGCTTGTTGTATTTATTCTAAACTGCTTTTTATTGCAATCAAACGATTGCTCAAACACTATCTTGGAATAAACATCAGTTATTTTAACTCTGCAAATCCCCTCATAATTTTTATTTAAAATAACATCTGCATAGCTGTTCGCTGGATTTGGAATTAAATCTATGTCATTAAGAACTTTATTATTCTTTAACTCATTTTGTATTCTGTAATAACCCTGTTGTAAGCAAATATCATCATCAAAAGCAATGCTATCATTCAGCATTTCTGCAAATCCTCTTGCAATATACACAGCTTTACCGCCACTAAAAGGGCACTGTTCTGCTATTGATAATATTTGCTGATAATTATTCATTTAGTACTGCTACCTTTTTACTCACTCTTTTGTTATCAGAAGTAAGCAAACAATTATAAATTCCGTTTGCAAGTTTAGGCAGTTTGAAACTTTGCACATTGCTCCATTGCGGCAAAATATATTTAAAAACAACTTTTCCTGTTACATCATATACTTCAAACAAACCTTGTTTGTTTTGAGGTAAAAGGTAACTGATATTTAAAATATTATTTGTAACAGGATTGGGGAATATTTTAAATTTAAAATCATGCACATTGATTTCATTTATTCCTGTTGTTGGAACAAGACACGGACAACCACTTGTGGTATCACATCCTAAATAATAATTTGGATGATTTGGAACAGAGCCTCTGTGGATAGCACCCATAGGGGTAGGAATTACGTGTTGTTGAAAATCACAAGCCGTTCCTACGTTGTCAGGAAAATTCATTTCATGGATATGCTGCACTCCGTTTCCTGATGTAAGATATATTTTGCCATTAGCGGCAAGATAAAAATTGAAAAATGTAGTAGGGCAGCACCATGAAAAAGGGGAATTATAACCGTCATAAGTGGCAATGGTATCTAAATTATACGTGTTCAAATCCAACTGATACAATTTATCGCCCGCACAAGTATAAACCAACTCCGAGTTAGGCGAAAAAGCCAAACCCCATAAATAACCCCTGTTTACATATACAGGCGTATGAGTTGTAAACATCCCCGAACACCTGTCAAAATCAAAAATTAAAATATAAAAACTATCAGGCTGATACGGAACATAATTTGTATAAGCAAATTTTCTTCCATCAGGTGAAAAAGTTGGCTGCGTAACATTACCCCACATAAGAGGAACATTAAGTTTTTGAGCGGTAACACTTGTCAAACCAACATCTGTAAACAACATTTTAAAAGCAATATCACTTGAATCTTTTATTGCCACGACCCACCAATCTCTGCCGTTGGCATGGCGGCAAGCTGCCATACTCCAATTTAATGTGTCCTGAAACGCAACATTAAATTTTTGCAATGAATCCACTGCGCCTAAACCGCTATCCATAGTCATGTCTATAATGCTGTAATTTATTGAATAAGCAGGATAATAAAGTCCATTAAATGCTAACGAATCACGGAATAAAATAAATTTTGTTGAATCACCGGGATAAGGAAGAAAAAGACAGCCGTAGGGTATTGCAAGTCCATCAGGGTAGGCATTTATAAATGCGTCATATCCTAAAAAACTTCCGTTTTTCATGGTGTCGCCCGTGCTATTCGCTATCCAAGCCCCGTTACTACTCATTAATAAATTTCCGTTTACATCAGAAATGTTAGCCTGTGTAAAAGCCTGAAAAGGGATTTTTCTTTGTTCTGCAAATATATTATAAGAAGTGCTATCAAAAGTCATTCTGGCTTTTATGTAATTAGGTGAATAATCATATCCCAACAACCAATTATGGTTATAACCTTGCGATAAACTGTGATTTGAAATCAAAATCATAAGCAGTATTATAGTACTGCTTATTATTTTGGATTTTAATTTCTTCATCGTACTATTATTAACTTAAATTGTTCAGATACATGAACCGACTGATTAACCTTAACCGTATAAATACCTTCACTTAAATTTTTAACATTTAAAGTGTGGATTTTTTGATTACAGTCTAATTCTTTTGATAAAGTAAGTTTTCCTACAACATCATAAAACAATATTTCACAAATTCCGCTCATATCATCGCTTAATGTAATTGTTATTTTTTCGCTTGCTGGATTAGGAACTATCTTAATATTTCCTTTCGTTTCCTCTTTTGTTTTCCCTGTTTCAGCAGCCTTTCTATAACCAGCTTGTGCGCAGACAGTGGCATCATCATATTCAACACTGTCATTTATGAGAGCAATATAATTTCTTGCTTTATACACTGCTTTACCTCCCACGTGCGGACACTGAACAGCTATATCAAAAACCTGACTGTATCTGTTTTGCAAAGCAGTCATGCCGCCTGTTTCATAGTCTATTTCTACATCATTCATTATTTGTTCGTATTCATCAGGCGCATTGTTTGTAATGATTGAACTGTTTGCAGTTTGTACATTTGATAATGCTTGTTCCTTATCATTGTTAATTTGATTAAACAAAGATACCTTATCTTGCAACACAAGATTTAATTGCTGTATTAATATTTCTCTTTGGTCTATCAGATTTAATGTTGAATCCGCAGCAACCATGCTGTCTAAACTGTTAATACTTTGAATTATGCTGTCCGCTAAATTATTCAATGCCGCGAGGTTTTGCATTTCCGTTTCAGAAATGCTGTTGGCTTCTTTTATTTCTTTATTTACATCATATAGCTGCCCTGTAACATTATTTTCATTTGCAGCTAAAAACGCGACAAGTGAAAAATTGGAATTAACCAACGAATCATTTTCCTTTAAGTCCTTATACAAATAATTCTTCGCCATTATTTTTGATTCGTCTGTAAATTCTGCCGTTTCCAAACTATCCTTTGCAATGGTAAGTTGCAATGCCGTTGCAGCATTTCTTTCATGCGTTTCATCTGTACATAATACATAACCTGTACATTCAAATTCATTCCCTGTTTGTGGTTGCATCCATCCTGTATTATTTGCAGGTATTGTAGGTATGTATGCTCCGCCATTACTGAAATCTATTAAAAATGCAGATAAAGCTAAATTTGAAGGCGGATTACTATTCAAATTATTTGCACCGTAATTATTAAATGAGCCCACCCAAAGATTGCCTGCATGAGCCTGTGTGTCTATAACTGCATTGGTGTATAATCTCAATCCTTCAAAGTGTCTTTTCATTTCAGTGCCTCTAAATCTCGTGCCTGTGCAAACGCCTTCAAAATAAACTCCTATATAAGTTGAATCCACATGATTGCAACTCATCAGATTGTTAGTGCTGTGCGAAATACTGATTCCCCTATTTTGATAACTCACAAACTGATACCTTCCCTTAATGCTGTTGCAGCTTACCTGCGAGCTGTCGCAGCCTGTGAGTGAAATTCCGTTAGTAGTGTTACCCGTTAACCTTATGTTATTGTTTATCACTTTTACTTTGCAGGCAGCATTGGCTACTATGCCACTGCCGCTTTGTGCTTCTACTTCATTGTTTTCTATTTTATAATTTCCCGTACTCAGACTCTTGGATAGGACATTTATACCTACTGAGTTTCCGTTGGCCGTTACTTTAATATGATTGCCCGATGCAATCATTACACCGTTTTCACTGTTCTGCCATTCTATGCCCTTTTTTGCCGCCTCAATATCGCAATTGGTGATGGTTGTAGTCATGCCTGCTTCATTACATCGGATAGTAAACACTCCTGTAAGGTTTACATTTCGCATACTTATGTTGTTTACCGTTGCATTGGTCCACTCTGTATAAACACCCCATTCGCATGTGTCTATAGTTATGTCGTGATTGCTTAATGGTAATAAAGTCAATTTGCCTGCTGTTGACCCGGTGCTGCTTTCTGATACTATGGCAGATCCCTTGTGGGTAGCATTGCCGTACAGGGGCCCTCCCTTCCTTATATTGTTAAACTTACAGTTGCTCACCAACATTACCGAGCGTTTGGCATATATTCCCCAGTTGCTATTGTAAAACTCGTTGCGGTGCTGCTTGCCTACTATGTTCATCACCACATCATTCACTTCTATGCAGGCTCGCGGCAGGCTTTCGTGTGCAGGCTGCCCTGTGTAGTCAGGCTTAAATGCAGTTGCGTACAATCCGAATTTACAACCGTCAATGCTTGCCTGTATGTTGTTGCCGCCTGTGAGCGGTGGCGTGTAAATGCTGCGCACACAATCTACCACACGGCTGTCGCGCATATCGTACACCGATCCGTTCAGAGCAGTTATGCCATTCTCTGCATCGCGTATGATACTGCTTTCGCTCATTACCAATTTTGAATTCTTTTCAAGTGTAACACCTCTCCACATATCAATACACGCCTCTATAGTTGTGCCGTAAAGTGATAATACGCCTCCTCCAACCACTATAATCTGCGCAGCTGGGTAGGTGTAAACTTGGCAATTGATTAGTGTAAGGCTTTGGACCTCGCAAAAAAATTATTCATCTTGTTTTTTATTTTGCAGCGCAAGCAATAAATCTTTTGGCTTGGTTCTGTCCTGCTCTCGCCCCGGTGCATGGCACCGCTCTACCGCAAAATCCTTGCTGGTCTCCATCAGGGCTAATTTTTATATGTTCTGTTTTCATTTTATTCAGCCAATAAAAAAACCTTCCGTTTTTTTCGGAAGGTTCTTTCAAGTCCCCCTTTTGCGGATGATTCAGTAGGAGATTACTCATTATAAATTACAAGTTTTTTATTTACTCTCTGACTGTTGCTTGTAATGGAACAAACATAAACTCCGTTACTCAATTTAGGCAATGAAATAAATTGCAGTGTACTCCACGGAGGCAAATTTTGAGAATAAACTATTCTGTCGTTTATATCAAAAATTTCCAATTTGCCTGATTTGTTTTGCGGCAACAAATACATGATTCTGAAATTGCCGTTGTTGGGATTTGGAAATATTTTAAATTTAAAATCATGTTCTGCTAAATCCTTAACGCTCGTAAGCGTATCGCATGGACTACCCACCAAACGACCTAAATAATAATTTGGATGTACTGGAACACTACCTGCAACAAACTTTGGTAAGTGTAAACTGTTTTTATGTACATTGCATAACATACTAGAGCTATCAGGATAATTTATGTAATGTAGATCAACAACACTGCTTGTTGATGTAATATAAATTTTACCGTTTGCAGCCAAATACATGGCGTGAAAATTTGTATAAAAGGGCGGGATGGGTGAAGGGAATGGTGGTGCAGTATCAGTAACAGCCACAATTTGCAAACTATTTTGTGCCGTAAGTGAATCAGTATCTAATTGAAATAAATGCAGATATGAATCAAAATAAAGAAATCTTGAATTGGAAGAAAAAGACATTCCGAATCCAACATAAGTATCACTATAATCCATTATGGTATCTAATGTAAACGAACCATCACATCTGTCAAAATGAAACAATCGTAAATCCTGATTCCATGTATTAACAACAGATAAAGCATTTCTATATGCAAATTTGGTCCCATCAGGTGAAAAAACAGGTTGTCCTGCCCAGCCACCATAAACAGGAACATTCAGTTTTTGAAATCCTGCATACTGAACAGAATCTGGGGTTAATAGAAATTTATAAATAGTATCCGCCTTGTCGCTGAAAGCAACTACCCACCAATCTCTGCCATTGCCATGCTTGCATGCTGCCATGCCATGCCCGAATGTGCCTGAATGCGCAACATTGTTTTTACTTATTACATCTCCTTTTCCGTTATCAAGCGTTTTATTTATTGTGGTAAAAAAAATTTCAGGGGAACTAAGAGATATGCTGCCTGCTGTTTGATGAAATAAAATAAACCTATTCGTGTCATCAGGCATGGGCAAAATTATATTTGAATTTAATATTGGTAAACCAATATTTTTGTAATTATCAACCGCCCAACCCGGATTTAATCCTGTTCCGTTAGGCATGGTGTCACCTACATTGTTTGCAATCCATATACCATTACTGCTCATCAGGAAATTTCCGTTTTCATCACTTATATTTCCTTGTGCTCCAAAAAACGGCATTTTTCTTACTTCGGTTATAAGTGTTGCATTTGATGAATCAATGTTTAATCTCATTAATGTGTCAGATGTATCATAACCTAGCATCCATGTATGATTGTAACCTTGTGCAAATGAAACAGAATTTATAAACAAAGTAATCAGCCAAAGACTGATTACTTTGTTTATAAATTTAATGAAATTTATTTTCATCTTATAATTACCAATTTACTACTTAAAAAAGTAATATTATTAACGTTAATTTTTACACTATAAACTCCTTGTGCAAAGTTGGAAACATCTATAACTTTTTGTTTTTCCACACAATTCATTTGACTGAATAAAATTTCTTCACCCATTGCATTTTTGATTTGAATATAGCATAACCCTTCAAAATTACCTTTCAGAATTATGCTTACTTCGTTGTTTGCTGGGTTGGGTTGCACTATTATTTGATTGGGTACTACACTTCTTATTGTATCATCTGCAAGTCGGAATATTCCATTTTGCAAACATCGGGCATCATCATTGTAAGCCATTGTATCGTTCAGTAATGCAATGAAAGATCGGGCTTTTTCCACTGCCGGACCTCCGGCATAAGGACATTGCTGTGCAATACTGTAAATCTCTGAATAGTTGGCTGAAAGGTATTGAACGCTATTTCCACTTTCTAAATAATTTGTTTCAATTTCATTTATAATCTTTGCATTTTCCTGTGGCAGATTATCCGGTAATACTATATCATTTATTAATCGTGCATTTATTAAATTATTAGTCATGCTTGCCTCTCTCAGAATCTCAATATTCCGAATGGTTTGATATAGAAAAGAAATTTCAGTTGTCAGTAGTTCAACATCACCTGAGCAACTATTTTCACGGATACAATTAATACTGTCAGCTAATAACTCTATCTGTTGCTTTGCACTATCAATAAGATTGATGTAAACAGAATCATAATTATAAGCTACTCTTAGATATTCTTCTGCATCATATAAATATTCTGTTGCGTCCCCTGTTTTTTCAGCCATAAATGCAGCATAAACGGAATCTTGTTCAATCAAAACGGAATCTTCTTTTAGTTGACGGAATAAGTATTCCTCTGCTATTGCCTTGCTTTCATTCACATATCCATTTGTTTCTAACGTGCCATTGGCTATCATTGCGTTTAGTAAAGAATCTGTTAATGTAACAGGTGTTGTTGAACATACCAATGAGTTGGAACAACGGAAAGTGTTGCCAGAAAGATGAGAGAACCATCCCTGAATATTATTAACAGGCATATACACGCTTCCTATTATGGTATCAACAAAAAAAGTAGATAATTGGAATCCCTGTGTATTTGCATTATATGCCTGAAAGCTGATACTGGTATTATTCCACCTGTTACCATAAAGAGTTTGCGAACTGATAACAGCTGTATTATTCAAATACAAGCCGTTATAATGATGATGAAATTCCGTAGCTTTTAAATATGTGTTTGGATTAAGCCCCCCAAAATAGATACCTCTGTATGTACTGTCCACACTGTTGCAATATATGGATGTATTATAACTCAAATTTCCAATGTTTATTCCATTTGAGTTGCTTAATCCTACAGTGTAATTTCCGGTAATGGTGTTGCAACTAACACTTGTTGAAAGATTGGTTTGTGCATTTATACCGATACCATTTCCTGCAATGCGAATGTTATTAAACTTCACATTTGCTCTGTTCAACACACCCGAATATATGCCGTAGGTTGCATTATTAAGTTGTATTGTGTTGTTATTTACATTGTACCGTACAGGAGCAAATAAATTTGTTTCTCTCAACTGGATTCCATACCTCGCAGGTTGTATAGGAACATTAGGTAGATTTACTCCGCTAATAGTAATGTTATTATATGATAAGTAAATTAACTTAGCAAATGGATTTGAAATAAATGATAGTCCATTGCTGCTTGCAGTAATTACGGAATTTGACACTTGTGCCTTCTGCAAAAAGCCAATATTTGTTCCGTAAACACCATGCGTTACATTTAAAATATGAATGTTATCAGCATACAATGCAGATTTATTGACATATATACCCCTGTAACAATTCTCAACTGTGTAATAGCTCAATGCTTCGGGCAGCACCGTAAGGCTTCCCGTGTGTATGTCGCCAACAGGCATTCCCACGCTTACTATTGCTGTTCCTCTGTAGGGTTCTGAATAAAAAGTATCGTAACCAATGTTGTTGAACTTACTCCTTTTCACTGTAACAATACTGCTTATAGCTACAATACCTGTATTCAGTTTTTCAAACTCATTCAGGTTTGCATCACCAATAGTAGTTATCATATTGGTCATATCTATTCCTGCTTTTGGTATTGTGCCATGTGGTGTTTGCCCTGCATAGTCTGGTTTAAAATTTGGGCTTTGCAATTTAAATTTACTTCCGTCCACTTTCAACGCAATAGAATTATAGCCACCACCCGGGCGTGCTGGTATCTTCAGTCCTGTTACACAATCGTAAATTTCACTTTGCAGAATTTCAACTTGCGATTGATCTAAAGCATAAATTCCGGTGTTTGCATCTCTTAATGTGCTTCCGTTTAGTTTTATTTTCCCTTTTGCAAGTACATTTATCCCTCTCCACATCGTGTCGCAACTTTGGATGGTGGTGTTGTTCAGGTTCAGCACTCCATTGCTCTGAACAATTATTTGCCCGCCTGCACCAACATACACCATGCAGTTGTTCAACGTAAGTGTGCCGTTCACATAATACGTTCCTGCTACAAATACACTTAAATTACTTAGTGTAGCGTTTCCCGAATAAGTGTTGTCTAAAAACGTGGTGTCGGAGGTGGTGCAGGGATTTATAATTGTAACACAAACAGCATTTCCTTCAAAAAATAAATGTTTTGCTGTAAGCTCATAAGACATGAACATCAAAGTACATACTACAACTGTTTTACATATCCATGCCGAAGGTTTCATTGGGTAAAGTTAACGAATCACCACCAATTTTTTATTTACCCTCTGATTATTACTTGTAATACTGCAATTATAAACTCCATTTGCAACACGTGGCAATGAAACACTTTGCAACGTACTCCACGGAGGCAAGTTTTGCGAATAAACTACCCTGCCGTTTATATCAAATATTTCTAATTTACCCGATTTGTTCTGTGGCAACAAATACATGATTCTGAAATTGCCGTTGTTGGGGTTTGGAAATATTTTAAATTTAAAATCATGTTCTATTTCAGCAACAGAAGTTAAGCTATCACAAGGGCTACCTATTTTTCTGCCGAGATAATAATTAGGATGATTGGGAACAGCTTGCCCATGGTAACAAGGCAATAAAACAGAATGTTGCTGAACGTTACAAGCCATACCAATGTTGTCAGGGTTTTCAATGGCATGAATATAATGAGTAGTATTTCCTGTGGTTAAATAAATTTTTCCGTTAGCTCCTAAATACGCTAAATCAAAAGTAGCATACACAGGCGGAAAAGGGTCTGCAAAGGAGTCATTTACCGCCACATTAATTAAATGAGGATTAATATAAGCAGAATCGGTATTAAACTGATAAATGTTCCAAACAGAGGCAACATAAAGTAATTTTGAATTAGGTGAAAAAGCGTTTGCAAAAGCAACTGTGCTATCTGGTATATTAACAACAACAGGGTTTGAAAAAGTTCCACTGCACCTGTCAAATTCAAAATAACGCATATTGGTAATGTATTGTGTAGGTGGATTGGGATAAGGCGTTCCATGTATATATGCAAATTTTTCTCCATCTGGGGAAAAATTCAACTGATTTGCAAATCCCAAATACGCAGGTACAGATAGATATTGTTTGCCGATATACTGAATTGTATCATGGGTTAATAAAATTTTATTTATGGTATCACCATATTCGTTCATTGCTACAACCCACCAATCTCTGCCATTGCCATGTTTGCAAGCTGAAAGCCCCCATCCAAATAAACCTGTTGTAATGACATTATTTTTGCTAATAACTTTACCTAAACCACCATTCTTTGTTATATCAATCACACTAAAATAAATTTCTGTGGATGATAATACAGGGACAGAATAATTTCCAGTTTGATGAAACAAAACATATTTATTTGAATCATCGGGCATAGGTAGTATAATATTTCCATTGGGTAATGATAATCCATCTGGGTCAGATGAAGTAAATGAATTTGGGTTTAAGCCACTTCCATTCTGCATAGTGTCGTTTGTTGCATCTGCAATCCAAACTCCATTGCTACTCATCAAAAAACTTCCGTTTTGGTCTGAAATTGTGGCTTGTGTACTCTTTGCAAATGGCATTTTCCGTTGCTCACTTAATACAGTTATTGAGGTCGAATCAATCAATATTCGACCTTTAGTTGAACCGGGTGAAAAATTATACCCAATAAGCCAATTATGATTTAAGCCTTGTGAATAAACATTTATTGATAAAAGCATTAGAAACAGCATGGTGCTGTTTCTAATGCTTTTATATGAGAAGTTATAAATCATCTTTTAATTACAAGTTTAACAGTTGAATATTTATTGTTGTTTAATTCTATTTTAACATAATAAACACCAACAGACAATTTTGAAATATCCAATGTGTGTTGCTGTTTTTTACAATCAAGCATTGCGGATAAAACAGGTTGTGATAAAATATTTTCAATATTTATTTTGCAAACTCCTTCTTTAATACCCAAAATCAATACAGTTACTTTGTTGTTAGCAGGATTGGGTATTAATTGTACATTTGAAATTATATTTGAATTATTTTGTGCTGAATCTGTTCTACCTATTCTGTAGATATCACTTTGCAAGCATACGTTATCATCATCATAAAGTATGGAATCATTGATTAAAGCAATCAACACTCTCGCTTTAAAAACAGCCTGACCTCCGGCATAAGGGCATTGCTGTGCAATGTTCATAATGTCTTGATAATTATTTCTTAAAACATCCAGATTCTCCTTGCTTTCAGAAAACAAGATTTCCAATTCATTTATCTTTTTGGTATTCCACTGAGGTAACTCATCAGGAACTATAATATCATTTATCAATTTAGCGTCTTGTAACTTATTATTATGTATTGACTCCTGCTGTGAAATGATATTCTTCTTAGTTTGAGCAAGCATAGCAAGGGTGTTAACAGTTTGCTGACGCACTGTTTCATAATTTGAAATGGGAGTGCCCAGCTCAGCTAATGAATCAATGTATATTATATAGTTTTCAAAAGCCAATGATTGCGAATCAATGCTTGCCATGTTGGCATTAAATATTGAGTCGTACTGCAAAGCAGATTCCATATTAAATTTCGCCTCATATAACTTCCCTATTACACTGTCTTTATTAGCCGCAATAAATGCAGTATAAAGCGAATCGTTTATCCATAACGCTGAATCTTCTCTTAACTCTCTGTAAAGATACTCTTCGGCTATGGCTCTGCTTTCATTCATGTATTCATCCGTTTGAAATGCACCTGATGCAATTAACTCTTTCAACTCATCAGAAGTATAGTTGTTAGTTGGCGGTGCACTGCACAGCGTGGTCTTGCCGCAGTCAAAGGTGGTGCCGCTTGTCAACTGAAACCAACCCGCTGGCGAATAATTAATAGGAAAATTTGCAGAAGGCGCAGTAGGGTCAATTAAGAAAATTGATTTA
>JAFDWZ010000025.1:0-14216 GCA_018268195.1 Bacteroidota bacterium
AACGTTTGTAAAGAGAAATGATATCGAATCACTCCCGACCCCGCAGGGTGTCGAACTTTTCAAAAGAAACCCTATTTTCGCTCTATCAATAAAAAACTTATGAGTACCTATTCACAACTCTACATCCAGCTTGTTTTTGTTGTAAAATACCGTCAGGCGCTCATACAACCTAACTGGGAAGAACGTCTCTATCAGTATATCACCGGTATTATTCAAAACAAAGAACAGAAAATGCTTGCCATTAATGGTGTGAAAGATCACATACATATTTTCTTTAACATGAAACCTAACTGCTCTATCTCTGACCTTGTAAGAGAAATAAAAAAGTCAAGCACCACATTTATTAATGACAATAAGTTCACAAGTCAGAAATTTCATTGGCAGGAAGGGTATGGAGCTTTCTCTTACGGCTATTCACACATTGATAATATTGTAAAATATGTAATGAATCAAAAAGAACACCATAGCAAGAAAACATTTAAAGAAGAATTTACTGAAATGTTAAAAGAGATGGATATCCCATTAAACGAAAAATATCTTTTTGATTTTTTGGAATAAATATGAATAATCAAGCCAAAGAGAATTGCTAATTTATAACGAAAGATTAGCTGAACTGAAGAATTTAATCTTTTCAAAAATATCTAAGAGATAAATCTCACACCATTATTCATTTTGAATTAAAGTTAACCAACCCGAACTCCTTTGTCATAGGTGATAATTACCTGCTCACCCTTCACACGCCTACCGGATGCCAGGTGGTTTTTACTTCCTGAAGTTCCATTATTCGGTAAGGGCTTTCGACATAAATATCTTTAACAACAACTACCCTCTTTACATTCAGTGCTGCATTGGTTTGTATCGTTTTTAATTCCTCAGAATTGCTTCCGCAATACACCATTGCATTCACATCCATGTGTGATGAAAAATGAGAGTGAAGTTCTTTACTGTGTCCGGTAATAATGTTTACTACTCCACCGGGTACGTCACTTGCGTTTAACACTTCTGCAAAATCTATTGCAGTGAGTGGATATTTTTCTGCTGCCAGCACTATAATAGCATTGCCACCTGCCATAGCAGGAGCAATAGCAGTGACTAAACTTATCAGTCCGCTAAGTGGTGATGCAATAGATGATATCACACCTGTAGGTTCAGGAAATGAAAAATTAAAATACGATGACTCCACAGGATTTACAGAAGAGAATACCTGCTGATACTTATCACACCATCCGGCATAATACACCAACATATCAATGGCAGCATAAACTTCTTGTTCAGCCTGATGAGGTTCATATCCCTGAATGATAAGAGTCTCTTTGAACTGTGCTTTGCGGGTTTCGAGAGTTTCGGCAATGCGATAAAGTATCTGACTTTTATTGAAAGCACTTTTCTTTTGCCATCCTTCTTGTGCTTTGCGTGCAGCCACTACTGCTTCACGAAAATCTTTTCTTGAACCCCGGCAGATGTTGGCAATAACTTTACCATCATGCCCTGTGAGTTTATAGTATCTTCCGCTTTCAGTTCGCGGAAACTGACCATTTATATAAAGTTTGTAAGTTTTTAAAACCGGAATACGCTTATTGTTAACGGTGCTGCCATTTGCGCTGTGACCGTTTTGATTACTCTGCTGAAACGTTTTTTTATTTTTTTCTTTTACTTCCATTGTTACTGTTTTTTTTTACTGCCGGGTTTATTATTTCAGATAGGCACTTAATCCATGCATTCCGCCTTCGCGGCCCATACCACTTTCTTTAAATCCACCGAATGGCGAAGTGGGATCAAACTTGTTAAACGTGTTTGCCCACACCACTCCGGCTTTTATTTTAGAGGTTACTTTAAAAACCTTGCTGCCTTTATCTGTCCACACGCCACCGCTGAGACCATAAGGTGTGTTATTGGCTTTTTCAATGGCTTCCTCTACTGTTCTGAAAGTTTGAATGGCAAGCACAGGGCCGAAAATTTCTTCCTGAACTATTTTGCTTGATTGTGCCACATTGGTGAATATGGTTGGCCTGAACCAAAAACCTTTTGATGGCACAGAGCAGGATGACTGATAACATTCACCTCCTTCATTGATACCAATTTTTACCAGCGACTTTATTTTGTTCAACTGCTCTCGTGAATTGATAGCACCAATGTCGGTATTCTTATCGAGGGGATCACCTACAACCAGTGTTTCCATGCGGTCTTTCAGTTTGCGCAGCAGCGTTGATGCAATACTTTCCTGCACAAACAAACGCGAACCTGCACAACACACATGTCCCTGATTAAAAAATATTCCGTTTACAATTCCTTCTACAGCCTGATCAATGGCAGCATCTTCAAAAATTATATTGGCAGCTTTACCACCGAGTTCAAGGGTAAATTTTTTAGAAGTTCCTGCAAGTGCACGTTGTATTACTTTACCAATATCCGTTGAGCCTGTAAATGCAATTTTATCTACTCCGGGATGATTAACTATGGCAGCGCCTGTTGCTCCAGCGCCTGTTATAATATTTACAACTCCGGGAGGAAGGTCGGCATCACGAATAATTTCAGCAAGCTTTAGGGCAGTAAGCGGAGTAGTTTCTGCAGGTTTCAGTACTACAGTGTTTCCACAAGCCAGTGCCGGTGCAATTTTCCAAGCAGCCATAAGCAACGGAAAATTCCAGGGGATAATTTGCCCTGCAACACCCATTGGTTCGGCTTTCATTCCGGGCAAAGCATAGTCTAATTTATCGGCCCATCCCGCATAATAAAAAAAGTGGGCTGCTGCCAATGGCACATCTATATCTCTGCTTTCGCGGATAGGTTTTCCTCCGTCAATACTTTCTATTATGGCCAATTCACGGGCACGTTCCTGCATCAATCGTGCAATACGGTAAATGTATTTTCCTCGTTCGCGTGCAGGCATTTTGCTCCACACCTTGTTGTAAGCATTCCGGGCTGCACTCACTGCCACATCCACATCGGCCTGTCCGGCTTCGGCTACTGAAGCTATACGCGTTTCTTTTGCCGGATTTATGGTGTCAAAATATTTTTTCGACTGTGGAGGAGTAAATTTCCCATTGATAAATAAATCATACTTATCGGCAAGAATGATGTGATCGGGAGTTTCAGGTGCTGCTGCATACTTCCATTGTGTATCGAATTTCAGTTTTACATTTTTTCTGTTGCCTTGCTTAGCCATTTCTAAAAATAATTAAAACTCAAAGATAGTAAATTACAACAATGCTGTTGATGGCAACCGTTTATAAAAATACTGTATAAATGTTTAAACGGGCTAAGGTTTTTAACATGTTAATTCGCAAATTTTAATGTTATTTGTATTCCGAAAAATACTTCTGTATCAATGAAGAAAATATATCATTTGGCAACCTGCACTACTAATCAACGCATCTTAAAAGAACTGAAACCCGGAAGCGATGTAATTCTTCAGGATATAAAAACAGAGCCCATCACTGCCAAACAACTGGATGAGATGAAAAAACTTGCAGGAAGCTATGAAGCATTGTTTAGCAGGGTAGCCATGAAGTACCGTTCCATGGGCCTGAACCAGATGAAACTGGAAGAAAAAGACTACCGCAATTACATTCTTCAGGAATATACTTTTCTTAAAAGACCGGTAGTGATTGTGGATGATAAAATATTTGTCGGAAACTCTGCCAAAACGGTGGAAGCTGCCGGGAAAGCCTTGAAATAATATCGAAACATCTTGTAAATTTTCCAACAAAATTGAAGGCTACTACCCGCGCACATGTTTCCGTTTTTATTGTCAATCTCATTTATGCAGCTAATTTCAGCATAGCTAAACTGGTGATGCCTGAGTATATCAAGCCATTCGCTTTTATCGTGTTGCGTGTGGTGCCCGCCACCATGATGTTTTTTATCATTTCATGGATACTGCCTGCGGAAAGAATTAAAAAGAAAGATAGAAATTTTATGTTGTTAGGTGGTTTGTTTGGCGTAGCAGTGAATCAGCTACTTTTTTTCAAAGGCCTCTCACTTACTTCGCCTATTAATGGTGCACTCATCATGACTACTAATCCGGTTTTGGTGTTGATGATGGCTGCTTTTTTTCTTAAGGAACGCATTTCATGGAATAAAATTTCGGGTATTGCACTTGGTATTGCTGGAGCGTTGATGCTTATAATGCTCGGCAGCAGGTTTAATATTAAAGGCGGAAACACAGAAGGAGATTTATATGTTTTCCTGAACTCTTTATCTTTTGCATATTTTATTGTGATGGTTAAACCTCTCATGCTTCGTTATCATCCGGTAACTATTATGAAATGGGTATTTTTCTTCGGAAGCCTGATGGTGTTGCGATTTTGGTTATCCCGAACTTAAGGAAGTGGCTTGGCACACCATACCTTTTAAGATTTGGATGTGTATAGCATTTGTGGTTTTTTTTGTAACCTTTGTTGCCTATCTGATGAATGTGTTTGCGCTTAAAGAGCTAAGCCCTTCACAAGTGAGCATATATATTTATCTTCAACCCGTATTTGCTACTCTTATTTCTATGCTGATAGGTGAGGGTAAACCGGGATGGTTGCATCTGATATCTGCCTTGATGATTTTTGTGGGAGTGTATCTTGTAAGTAAGCAGAAAATTGAAGGAATAAACAAGCAGAAGACAAAATAATTTTGCTGAACATTAAGTGATAAAAGCTTTGAGCACCTTTATAACAGATGTAAAACATATTTTTGCAAAAAAATCAGTATTATGATACGTTCCATGACCGGCTACGGAAAAGCAGCCGGTGAGTTTGGTGGCAAAACCATTTCAGTAGAAATAAAATCTCTTAACAGCAAGTTCTTTGATTTGAATCTGCGGCTGCCACAGGCTTATAAAGATAAAGAGATGGAGTTAAGAGCACAGTTGTTAAAAGATGCCGAAAGAGGAAAGATGGACGTTATTATCACCATTGAAACCGATCCGGCAAAGCAGAGCAATCTACTCAATAAAGATTTAATAAAAGTGTTGCTGAAAGATCTTAAGGAAATAAAAACAGAATTAAATCTTGCAGACGAGAATCTTTTACAAATTATCATGCAACAGCCGCAGGTAGTTAATAATGATGCATCGGAAGCAGATGAAAAAGAATGGGAACTTATCCATCAGTTGCTGAATGATGCATTAAATAAATTTAATCTTTTCAGGCAACGAGAAGGAAAGACACTGCATGATGACATCAGTCACAGGATAAATCTGATACTTCAGTTGCGTGAGCAACTTGCCGGGCATGAAGCAAACCGTATGCAGGGAGTAAGGTCGCGCCTGATGAATGCTTTAAAATCTTTTGAAGGAAATATTGATACCGACATGAACCGCTTTGAACAGGAGTTGATATATTACCTTGAAAAATTAGATATTACCGAAGAGAAAGTGCGCTTGCTCACCCACTGTAATTATTTTCTGACCATGCTCAACGATGGCAACAACAATGGTAAAAAACTCGGTTTTATCATGCAGGAAATAGGTCGTGAAATAAATACCATCGGTAGCAAAGCTAACGATGCCGGTATTCAGCGTATTGTTGTTGAAATGAAAGACGAAGCCGAAAAAATAAAGGAACAACTTTCAAATATATTATGAGGAAACATTTTTTGTTTTGTGGCCCCAGCGGAAGCGGTAAAACAAGTGTGGTGCATTATCTGCTTGCGCAGTTTCCGTTTATGCGCTTTTCGGTATCAGCAACCACACGAACTAAGCGCCACAACGAAGTTGATGGACAAGATTATTATTTTTTATCAGTTGAAGAGTTTCAGAAGAAAATTGATGAGGGTGCTTTTATTGAATGGGAGCAGGTTTATGAGGGAAGATACTATGGCACGCTGCATTCAGAAATAGAGCGGATAGAAGCCATGAATTGCTCTGTGATTTTTGATGTGGATGTTGAAGGAGGGATGACTATCAAAAAATGTTTTGGTGATAATCTGCTCACGGTTTTTATTCGTCCGCCATCTGTTGATGATTTACGCCAAAGACTGATTGCCCGCAGTACTGAAACGGCTGAAAGCTTAAAGAAGAGGTTGGATAAATCGGTTTTTGAATTAGGTTTTGAAAAACATTTCGATAACGTAATCGTCAATAGTGATTTGGAAGAGGCGTGTAAGAAAGCAAAACTACTTGTAGAAAAATTTCTTGGCACTGACTCATCAAAATAAAACTATGAAACATAACTGTAGTGCTTCACACACCGGCATGGTTTTAGAAGTTACTCGTTATGGCTTCTTCTTTTCCCGGAACCTTTTTCAATTTTATAAATCAGCGCCAGATAATAGCTACGACCGTATCTGAAAAAAACAGGTATTAAAAGTATCAGCAATGTACTATTGATGACGAGATAGGGCATTACTACAAATCCCCACAACATATAAATCCATATAAAATTAAAAACAGACAGTGCTATCGTAAGCGCATAGCTAACATACATGGCGCCATAATAAAAACCGGGTTCAGGCATAAAAGACAAGCCACACTCCGGACAATGATCGGGCATATCTGTTAGTTTTTTAAAATTGTAAGGATTGGAGCAGCTGAATAAATTTCCTTTACCACACTGTGGGCATTTTAATTTTAATGCAGCTTTAAATGGTGAAACACTCATGATGTAAATTGTAGTTTTTGAATAAAATAATTCCAAAGGGGGTCGTCAGGAGGAGGAGCTGTAAGTACAACAGGTTCTTGCTTTACAGGGTGAGTAAATGTTAGTTGTCGTGCATGAAGATGTATGGAGCCATTGGCGTTGCTGCGGTCAGCACCATATTTCAAATCGCCTTTTATCACACAGCCTATTGCCGAAAGCTGAACTCTTATCTGATGATGTCGCCCGGTGAGCGGATTTACTTCAAGCAAATGATAATGCTCTGACGAAGCAAGCAGTTTGTAACTTAGTTCGCATCGCGATGCATCTTTACGCGGTTGCAGTGAGGCGAAACTTTTGTTCTTGGTTTCGTTTTTGTTCAGATAGTGTACCAGCACTGCTTCTTCCTCTGTAGGCTTGTTTTTTACAACAGCCCAATAAGTTTTTTGAGTCTTTCGTTCACGGAATTGCTCATTCATTCGCTCCAGGGCTTTACTCGTTTTTGCAAACAATACAATTCCGCTTACCGGACGGTCGAGGCGATGAATGGTGCCGCAAAAAACATTTCCAGGTTTTTGATATTTTTCTTTCAGATAAACCTTAATCAAATCACCGAGTGGTATATCACCGGTCTTATCACCCTGAGTAATCTGTCCGGCAAGTTTATTGACAGCTATCAGATGGTTGTCTTCAAAAATAACCTGTTCGGCAATGCCACTGCTGAAACCAACCTTAGAATGCATTGTGCCAAAAATAGGTATAACAAAATGATCTCAAAAGCTAAAAATGATTTTTTGGAATTGAAATTTAATTCGGAAGGAGATAAGTGTAAAGCAAAGAAAGTTTTCTAAGAACAGACAAAGTTAATCTGCTTGTCAATACTGCTCTTTCTCATTAGGAAAATCGCGGTTTTTCACATCCTGAATATATCTTCCGGTTGCAGCTTTAATGTCGTCATAAAGGTTGAGATAGCGTCTCAGAAAACGCGGATGAAACTCATTGTTGATACCTAACATGTCATGCAACACCAGCACCTGACCATCCACTCCATTGCCTGCACCAATACCAATAATCGGGATTTTTACTTCCTGAGCAACTTTTGTCGCAAGCGAAGCAGGAATTTTTTCGAGTACAATGGCAAAACATCCTGCCTGTTCCAAAATGCGTGCATCTTCTATCAGTCGTTGTGCTTCTTCTTCTTCGCGTGCTCTCACCACGTAGGTCCCGAATTTATAAATAGATTGAGGAGTGAGTCCGAGATGCCCCATCACCGGGACTCCTGCTGTGAGAATACGCTCAATAGATTCTTTTACCTCACGGCCGCCTTCAAGTTTTACTGCATGAGCACCTGATTCTTTCATAATACGGATGGCTGATTGCAGTGCTTCTTTGCTGTTGCCCTGATAAGAACCGAAAGGTAAATCAACAACCACCAAAGCTCGTTGCACGGCACGTACCACACTTGAAGCATGATAAATCATTTGGTCGAGTGTGATAGGCAAAGTGGTCTCATGGCCGGCCATAACATTGGATGCTGAATCGCCTACCAATAACACATCAATGCCTGCATGGTCGAGGATGCGCGCCAGACTGAAGTCATAGGCGGTAAGCATGGCAATTCTTTCGCCATTACGTTTCATCTCCTGTAAAACGTGAGTAGTTATTTTCTTTACATCGCTGTGTACTGACATACGTTTGATTTTAATTTTCTTTTGGCAGCGTAAATTCTGTGTTCGGTTTTTGTTCTTTAGTTTCTTTTTTCTCTTCTGCCGAGTTTTGTTTCTGGTTTTTGGCTTTTGCTAACTCTGCTTTTAACACTTTCAATGAATCACTCAGTTGCTGATTTTTTTCTTTTTCGGTCTTTACTGATTTACTTAACGTTATTATCAAATCAGAGTTTTCATTGCCTGCAACTAAATCTTTATACTTGAGTAACCCCTGATTAACTTTCATCAGCGAATCAAAAGAAGCATCTTTTTGTGCAATCTTTTTTTGTAAATCTAATAACGTTTTGTCTTTCAGCTTACGCTCGTTTTCATCTTCCTTGTCAGCAGTCTTAGCGTTTTCAAGATTTCGTTTCAGTTCATCATTTTCGGCTTGCAGTTTATTAATTTGTGTTTTTAGTTTGATGATGGATTCGGCAAGTTCAATAATGTCAGGTGAGCTTCCTGAGGTAACAGCAGCATCCTGTCCTTTGGCGACTTCAGTAGTAACGTTGGATGCTGAATAAAGATAAAAATAATCCACTTTGGCACGAGTGGCAGGCCCCACAATAAAACCGAAGCGTCCGGCTTTGTAGGCAATTTCAGTAAAGGATAGCAGTAAATTATTGTTGATATAAATATCATAGTTACGGTTAGAGGTGCGTATGTCAATTTGATTATACATGTTTAAGGCATTGATGAAATTGCTTTTTACCCATCCTCCGTTGTTGGAATTACCGGTCATATATTTATAATTTCCTGAAACTATCTGGCGCAATCGGAATTGTTTTTGCGCATTTAATTCGAATATAAATCCTCCGTTACCGTCATTCTGAGCCATGAAAATAACTCCAATAGAACTATTCTGGTCGGCAGCTTTTTCAATCTTTAAAGAGGTAACCATCTTATAGGCTTGCTGATTGTAGTCGTAATTGGCAATCAAGGCAAAGGGCTTTTCTGTTGCCTTTCTGTTCAATATGTATTCTCCTTCCTGAACTAAAAACAGGTTTTCAATATTCGACATAAACGTCCAACGGTCATCGCTGGAGTCAAAGTTTTCACTCAAATCCAACCTGTCAAAATTTTCATTAACAAGTTGACCATGAGAGGGAGAAAAGACCATTAAGAGCCCCGTTATCATTATGAATGAAAGTACTGTTACTTTACGCATCTGGCTGAAGACCTAAAAATTGTTAAATATTTGAGTGCTGAAAATTACATATTTTTTTTATCGGCATTCAACCTCTACTTTTGACGCATGAATAAGTTATTAATATCATTTTGTGCACTGATACTGGCAATTACTTCGTGTAAAACCGATGTAGATTTGATAGCTCCTTATGAGGAGATTATGGTGGTTTACGGAGTATTGAATCCTGCTGATTCAGTGCAATATATTCGTATCAACAAAGCTTTCTTAGGAAAAGGTAATGCTTATCAGTTTGCTCAAGTCCCCGACTCATTTCAGTATGGCGATATCCTCGATGTTAAACTGGAACGATATAAAAACAAAAACCTGATTGGCACCATCAACCTTGAACGTTTTGAAACGGATGCCCGCGATACCGGCATTTTTGCAACCACTCCAAATTATTTGTATCGCACCTATGGCAATGACTCTATTTATCAGGACAGCGAATATAAACTTACCATTTATAATCGCGAAACCGGCAAGACCACAACTTCCACTACGGTAGTGGTAAATAAAGTCAGTGCAATAGCTACTCCTACTTCTTTTCAGACATCAGTTGAACTTGCCGATGCTGCCAATCCTTTTCAGACAAAATTTACACGTGGGAATAATGCCAGCTATTACGACCTGAATATGCGTTTCAGCTATTATGAAAAAGAGATTGCCAATCCTTCTAATGTGCAGATAAAATCAGTGGAGTTTAAAATTGGAGGAGTGGAATATAAAAGCTCCACTTCCCTGGAAATAGCTGTTCCTTATACCACCATTTATTCTGCCATCAGACGATATATTCAACCTGACGCATCTGTAGAGCGTATTGCCCGATCAGTAGATTTCTTTTGGGTTGGCGGTGCAGAAGAGTTATACACCTATTATCAGGTGAACAGGCCACCAACAGGCATCAATCAGAATATTCCTCAATACACCAATGTGGATGGTGGAATAGGTATTTTCAGCTGCATTTTCAGAGATGGCATGTACAATAAGTTACTGAGCAACCGTTCTAACGATTCGCTTATCAACGGCCAGATTACCCGCGACCTGGGCTTTAAATAAAAGTGTCTTTTTGGCAGTAATTTTTATGACGGACTGTTGTCAGACAGTTCTTTAGGGGGCATATTGGCATGATATGGCGGTTGGCACAACCATTGACATATAGGCTGTGTACAATAATAACCTTCTTAAAAAAGTATAGTTAAAATGAGAAAAGTAATAGGAATTGACCTGGGAACAACCAACTCTTGTGTTGCAGTGATGGAAGGCAACGAGCCTGTAGTTATCCCCAATAGCGAAGGTCGCAGAACAACACCATCTATCGTTGGATTTATAAAAGACGGAGAACGCAAAGTGGGTGACCCTGCAAAACGTCAGGCCATAACCAACCCTAAGAATACCGTTTATTCCATTAAGCGTTTTATGGGTGAAGCATTCGACCATTCTTCTAAAGAAAGAGAACGCGTTCCGTATGAAGTGGTGAAAGGCGATAACAACACACCTCGTGTTAAAATTAACGACCGCTTATATACGCCACAAGAAATTTCAGCCATCATTTTGCAAAAAATGAAAAAAACTGCTGAAGATTATATCGGAAGCGAAATCAGTGAGGCTGTAATTACCGTTCCTGCATACTTTAATGATGCACAACGTCAGGCTACTAAAGAAGCAGGAGAAATTGCAGGACTTAAAGTTTTACGTATCATCAATGAGCCTACTGCAGCTGCTCTGGCTTATGGTCTTGATAAGAAACATAAAGAAGAAAAAGTAGTGGTTTTTGACTGCGGTGGAGGTACTCATGACGTATCCGTGCTCGAATTGGGCGATGGCGTTTTCGAAGTAAAATCAACCGATGGTGATACCCACCTTGGAGGTGACGATTTTGATCAGCGAATCATTGACTGGCTTGCCGATGAATTTAAAAATGATGAAGGCATTGACCTGCGCAAAGACCCTATGGCTTTGCAACGACTGAAAGAAGCAGCTGAAAAAGCCAAAATAGAATTATCAAGTTCTACACAGGCCGAAATCAACCTGCCTTACATTATGCCTGTTGACGGTGTTCCAAAACACTTAGTAAAAACACTTACAAGAGCTAAGTTCGAGCAGTTAGTTGACGATTTGATTAAACGTACCATTGAACCTTGCAAAACAGCTTTGGCAAATGCAGGGCTTAAAGCAAGTGATATTGACGAAGTAATTTTAGTAGGAGGTTCAACACGTATTCCTGCTATTCAGAATGCAGTAGAAAAATTCTTCGGTAAAGCTCCATCCAAAGGAGTGAACCCTGATGAAGTAGTGGCTATAGGTGCTGCTATTCAGGGGGCCGTTCTTACGGGAGAAGTAAAAGATGTGTTGCTGCTTGACGTAACTCCTCTGTCATTAGGTATTGAAACATTTGGCGGAGTGTTTACCAAACTTATTGAAGCCAACACTACCATTCCTACTAAGAAAAGCGAAGTGTTCAGCACTGCCAGCGACAGTCAGCCTTCAGTAGAGATTCACGTTTTACAGGGCGAACGCAGTATGGCAAAAGATAACCGTACTATCGGACGTTTCCACCTCGATGGAATTCCACCTGCACCACGTGGCGTACCTCAAATTGAAGTAACCTTTGATATTGATGCCAATGGTATTCTACACGTAACAGCAAAAGACAAAGGCACAGGCAAAGAGCAGAAAATACGTATAGAAGCAAGTAGCGGACTTAGTGATGAAGAGATTAAACGTATGAAAACCGAAGCTGAAGCTAATGCTGAAGCTGATAAGAAAGCCAAGGAGGAAGCTGATAAAGTGAATATGGCTGACACCATGATTTTTCAAACAGAGAAACAGTTGACAGAGTATGGCGACAAACTTTCTCAAACCAACAAGGAAAACATCCAGCGCGCTTTAAGCAAACTTAAAGATGCCCATAAGGATAAAAACCTTGCAGAGATTGACACTGCTCTTAACGAACTCAACACAGCATGGCAAGCAGCTTCGCAAGAGATGTATAACGCATCCAACAATACCGATAGCACTGCAACCAACGCTGATGCAGGTGCTCAACAGGAGGCTTCAGCTCAAGGCGATACTGTAACGGATGTTGACTACGAAGAAGTAAAAGACGACAAAAAATAGTTTGTGTTTAGATTGTGTGAAGAGGCTGCCCATACGGGCAGCCTCTTTTATTTTTCAGTGAATAGGAGAATTGCCAATGGCGATGCAATTATGTAACATACAAATCTTATATCTTCGAACCTCAATTTTATATCATGAAACTTCAAGCTCTTACTTCTTTAAGATTCTTTTTTGCTTTCATGGTTTTCCTCTGCCACCTGACTTATTTCCGGGATTCGGGAATACCGATGATTGAAAACCTTTTGGAAAAATATCTGCGATATGGCTATCTGGGAGTAAATTTCTTTTTCATGCTTTCAGGATTTGTAATGGCTTTTACCTATGCTTCGGCCATTGCCGAACAGCAATTTTCAAAGAAAGAGTTTTTAATCAAGAGAGCTATTCGCATTGTGCCTTTGCATTACTTTACTCTGTTACTTATTACTCCTGTTGTGGTGAAATCTGTTTTGGAGGATGGCGGCTTTACTGCGCATCATACTTTTCAGTTTCTCGTTAAATTTGGAGCACACCTTACCCTCACGCAAAGTTTCATTCCCGCTATTCCATATTATTTTTCATTTAATAACCCCGCTTGGTCTATTTCAGCCGAAATGTTTTTTTATCTGATGTTTCCTGCAATTGTGGCATTTATTTTTCGTAAGGGTCTTATTCGCAGCTATGGCTTCTATCTTTTTTTACTGGGCGTTGCTTTAGTTTTGATGACGGCAATACGTAATTTTTATGACCCACAGTGGTTGTTTTACATAAACCCATTTATCAGAATTCTTGATTTTATGATGGGAATATTTTTGTTTTTCTTTTACAGCATCATTCGTCATTCAAATAGGATGAATCCTTCGCGTGCATCTATTCTTCAAATCATTTCTCTCATAGTTCCGGTGGTGTTTTTTATGGGAATTGAGAACGTTTTTAAAGCATACTCCAATTCACTGTACTTTTACATCCCTATGGCATTGCTGATTTTTTCATTTGCATTCAGCGAAGGCTCACTTGCTAAATTAATAAGTGTGCGCCCTCTGATATTTCTGGGCGAAGCAAGTTATAGCTTTTATCTGACGCAGGATATTACAGCACGTTATATGAACTGGAATGGCACTAGACATGAAATCATCAGAGAATGGTTTGCAGGAAATTATCTGGCTTACGCAGCTGTTCAGTTGGTAATTGCTTTGTTAGTTGCTATCATAGTTCATTTATATGTTGAAGAACCGCTTACTAAATGGCTTAAGACGAAGTATGAGAAACGCCAAACAGTAAGGAGTGCGTGATTTGCTGAGGTTTTATTTAATTTGCAGAGTAATTATATGATATGCAATTTGAGAATACTATTGATTTTGCTCTTCAACTCGACCAATCGGATGAGTTAAATTCTTTTCGGAAGAAATTTTTATTCCCTGAACATAATGGTAAAAAGGCTATTTATTTCTGTGGTAATTCACTCGGCTTGCAACCTGCAACTACTCGCGAATATGTGAATCAGGAGTTGACAGATTGGGAAAAGTTTGGTGTGGAAGGTCATTTTCAGGCGCAACACCCTTGGTATCCTTATCATGAATTCCTGAGAGACAATATGGCAAAAGTAGTTGGTGCATTACCCAAGGAAACGGTGGTGATGAACTCGCTTACGGCAAATGTGCA
>JAFDWZ010000025.1:14304-60094 GCA_018268195.1 Bacteroidota bacterium
CCTTCCGATCAGTATGCTTTGCAGTCGCAGGTAAAGTTTCATGGTTTCAATCCCAAGGATGCCATCATTGAACTGAAACCTCGTGAAGGAGAATTTACACTCAGGCATGAAGACATTATTGCTTCTGTTGAAAAACATAAAGATAGTTTAGCATTGGTTTTTTTAGGAAATCCTAACTATTACACAGGGCAGGTTTTTCAGATGAAAGAAATAACTGAAGCTGCACATCGCAATGGAGCACTTGCAGGATTTGACCTTGCACACGGAGCCGGCAACCTCGAATTACATCTGCATGACTGGCAAGTGGACTTCGCAGTTTGGTGTTCCTATAAATATCTCAATTCAGGACCGGGAGGCGTAGCAGGTGCATTTGTACACGAAAAACATTGCAACGATACCAACCGTATTCGGTTTGCAGGATGGTGGGGCAATGATCCGGAAACACGTTTCACCATGCCTCATGATTTTGTACCCGTAAAAAGTGCTGACTCCTGGCAGTTGAGTAATGCTCCTGTTTTGCCTATGGCTTCATTGCGTGCATCACTCGAAATATTTGCAGCTGCAGGAATAGAAAAACTGGTGGCTAAAAGAAAAAAACTGAATGATTATCTGCGTTATGTAATTAAGGATGCTGTGGCTTTTGCGCAGCAGCAACAACATGTCACCATCATCACACCTGAGAATGAAAATGAACGCGGTGCACAGGTAAGCATGATATGTAAAAGAAACGGTAAAAAAATATTTAATTTCCTCACTGAAAACGGAATCATTGCCGATTGGCGCGAACCTGAAGTGCTTCGCATGGCTGCAGTTCCATTGTACAACTCATTTGAAGATGTTTTCAGATTTGGAGAATGTTTTAAACAAGCATTAGTACTAAACAAGTAATGAAAAGCAAAAATATTTCAATCATTGGTGCCGGGCTGGTAGGTTCCCTGCTTGCAATTTATCTGCGCAAAAGAGGTTATACGGTTACGCTTTATGAACGCAGACCTGATATGCGAAAAGTAAACATTCCTGCAGGAAGAAGTATCAACCTTGCACTCAGCGACCGCGGATGGAAAGCATTGCGTGGAGTAGGCATTGAAGAAACCATCAGAAAAATTGGTATTCAGATGACACATCGTACCATGCATAGCATTGACGGCAAAATAACTACTCAGCCTTATGGCAAAGACGGTCAGGGGATTTACGCAGTGTCACGTGGAATTTTAAATTGCACACTGCTAGACCTTGCTGAACAGAATGGAGTAAAAGTGTACTTTGATGAACGCTGTACCGATGTGGCGCTGGCAAATAATGAAATGCATTTCGAAAATCAGCAAACACATCAGAAATCAACAGCACATGCCGATTTTATTTTTGGGGCAGATGGTGCTTTTGCAGCTACACGGCTGCAGATGCAACTGTCAACAGCGCAGTTTGATTATTCGCAGAGTCATCTGGAACATGGCTATAAGGAGTTGATGTTTACCGCAAATGCTGACGGTACTCATCGCATCGAAAAAAATGCCTTGCACATCTGGCCTCGTGGTGGCTACATGCTTATTGCACTGCCGAATTTAGATGGAACTTTCACGGTAACTTTGTTTTTCCCTTTGAAAGGTAATCCTTCATTTGAATCACTGCATAACAAATCAGAAGTAAGAAAATTCTTCAACGATGTTTTTCCGGACGCAGTTCCATTGTTACATGAACTGGAAGAAGATTTCTTCAACAATCCCACAGGTTCGCTGGTTACGGTAAAATGTATGCCATGGCATGTTGGCAACAAGCTTGCTCTCATTGGCGATGCTGCCCATGCTATAGTTCCTTTTTACGGACAGGGAATGAATTGCGGATTTGAAGATTGTACCATTCTCAACGATTTGCTGAACGACTACAATGATGATTGGGAAAAAGTTATTCCTGAATATGAACGCTTACGCAAACCTGCTGCTGATGCCATTGGCGAATTAGCGGTAGATAATTTTATAGAAATGCGCGACCTCGTTGGGCAACCGGAATTTTTACTGCGTAAGAAAATTGAAGGATGGTTTTATGATAAGCATCCCGATAAATGGATGCCACTTTACTCAATGGTAACTTTCAGTCATATACCTTACAACGAAGCACAGGCTCAGGGGAAAAAGCAAAATGCCATAATGGACGAAGTAATGGCATTGCCTGATATTGACAAAATTTGGAATAGCAACCAAGTTGAGCAAGTTATTTTACAATTATTAAAATCACGCTCCTGAATAATAAATGGCGAGACACTATTACCCGTATTGTAAATACAACTTCGTTAAAGCGGAGCAGATGCCTCCTAATACATTGAAGCAGAAAGAGTAAAATCCTGCAATGAAGTGTAAGTCCAACGCAAAATTTTACTTAATTTTGCAATCTAATGTCAGACATCCTTCACCACGAATGTGGCATAGCACTCATCAGATTGCTGAAGCCATTAGATCACTACCGCAAAAAATACGGCACTTCTTTTTATGCACTAAACAAGTTGTATCTGCTCATGGAGAAACAACACAATCGCGGACAGGATGGTGCAGGAGTAGCAAATATTAAGTTTGATGCCGAACCCGGTACAAGATATATCAGCCGCTACCGCTCCAATGACAAACAGGCCATACAGGATATTTTCTCCCGCATTTTTGCGAAGTTTAACGAATACACTAAGGGTGATCCATCCAAACTGAACGATGCGGAATGGATGAAAAAAAATATGGCATTCAGTGGTGAACTCTGGATGGGACATCTGCGCTATGGTACCTATGGTGGCAACGGAATTGAAACCTGTCATCCTTTCCTGAGACAAAACAACTGGATGACACGTAACCTGGTACTTGCAGGAAATTTTAATATGACCAATGTGGATGAGCTTTTTGATAACCTGATTAAAATTGGGCAACATCCGAAAGAAAAAGCCGACACAGTTACAGTACTCGAAAACATAGGCCATTATCTTGACGAAGAAAATGAAAGACTGTATGATCAGTTTAAAGAACAAGGCTTTTCCAAACAGGAAATTTCACCGCTCATTGCAAAACATCTGGATGTAGAAAGTATTCTGAAGCATTCCTCAAAAAAATGGGATGGCGGATATGTGATAGCAGGAATGATGGGCCATGGTGATGCTTTTGTGCTGCGCGACCCTGCAGGCATTAGACCTGCGTATATGTATGCCGATGACGAAATAGTGGTGGTAGCAAGTGAAAGACCCGCCATTCAAACGGCATTTAAATTATCGTTTGAACAGATACAGGAAATTAAACCGGGGCATGCACTGATTATTAAAAAAGATGGAAAGGTGACAATGCCTCAGATAAAAGAACCTACCGAGAGAAATTCTTGCTCTTTCGAACGTATTTATTTTTCAAGAGGTAGCGATGCAGAAATTTATCAGGAACGCAAAGAATTAGGTCGTCAACTTTGCAAAAGTATTCTTCCTGCAGTAGATAATGATTTGCGCCATACGGTTTTTTCTTTCATACCGAACACTGCCGAAGTTGCATTTTACGGAATGATGCAAGGCATGGAAGATTATTTGCGTGAAGTGAAAAAACGAAAAATAAAAGCACTGGGCGAGAACATTACGGATGAAAAGCTGAGTGAAATACTGGCCATCAAACCACGATTCGAAAAAATTGCTATCAAAGATGTGAAGCTGCGGACATTTATTACCAACGATGACGATCGCAGCGATATGGTTACGCATGTTTATGATATTACCTATGGCACACTTCGCAAAGGACAGGACAATCTGGTTGTAATTGACGACAGCATTGTGCGTGGCACTACTCTGAGAAATTCCATCATCAGAATGCTCGACCGGTTGGAGCCTAAGAAAATTGTTGTTGTATCATCAGCACCGCAAATTCGTTATCCTGATTGTTATGGTATTGATATGGCACGTATGGGTGACCTGATAGCATTTCAAGCCGCTATTGAATTACTCGAAGAAAATAATCTTGAGCACATTATTGATGAAACTTACGTGCATTGCAAACAGCAACTGGAACTGGGAGTAAATGAGATGAAAAATTATGTGAGAGATATTTACAAACCTTTCACTCCCGAACAAATTTCAGCCAAAATAGCTGCCATGCTTAAACCTGAAGACTGCAAAGCTGAAGTAGAAATTATTTTTCAGAAAATTGAAGACCTGCATGCTGCATGTCCGCACAACAAAGGCGACTGGTATTTTTCAGGAAATTACCCTACTCCGGGAGGAAATAAAGTAGTAAGCCGCGCTTTTGTAAATTATATGCAGGGCATCAGTTCCAGAGCCTATTAATTACATTCACATTCGTGTTCCACACCTATATCAATGGTGGTTACCACACGTGTCTTGGTTTTACATGCTGCAAAAACAATACGCACTTTCTGCCCGTCCTTAGTGTTTCCTTCAACGGCATAGGTAGGGCAGGGTTTATCATTCATATTACTCTTTTTGTAATTTATGGTTCCATTGCGCAGTATTTCATTCACTTCTTCTTCGCTGATATTGCGGCATTGCATCCTGCAACGTGCATGTAGTGTATATTCCAGCGTACGATAGCGCCATTCACTCCGTTTGTTTCGGCCATCATCAACCCATGCAGGGGTTTCTTTTGCAGGAATTTCATTAGCATTGCGACAACTTTTCAGCCATTTTACTGTTATTAATGCTATGGCAAGCAACACAATCAGTAAAACAGAACCTTTAGCAGATGTTTTAGCCATAAAAACAAGACTTATATTGTTTAATTTTGCAGACCAAATTAAAACGTTTTTTTAATACATAAAATAATGAGTACAGCAGTTAAAGCCGATTACGGAATAATGAAAGCCCTGAAGCAACTGGGAATAACAGAAATTAACAAAGGTGCTACCACCGGAACCAAATGGTTCGACACCAAAGGTGAAATATTGGAATCATTTTCATCATCAGATGGTGAGTTGATAGCTAAAGTTCAGCAAGCAACTGCCGGTGATTACGAAACCATTGTTAAAACATCGCAGGAAGCTTTTAAGGAATGGCGCATGTGGCCGGCTCCTAAACGCGGTGAGGTGGTTCGCCAGATAGGAAATAAACTGCGAGAATATAAAGAGCCTCTGGGGCAACTGGTGTCATACGAGATGGGTAAAATTTATCAGGAAGGTCTTGGTGAAGTACAGGAGATGATTGATATCTGTGACTTTGCTGTTGGTTTGTCGCGTCAGTTACACGGTTTCACCATGCATAGTGAGCGCCCTCGCCATCGCATGTACGAACAGTATCATCCACTGGGAATAGTAGGAGTAATTACTGCATTCAACTTCCCTGTAGCAGTGTGGAGTTGGAATGCCATGCTTGCAATGGTGTGTGGCGATACCATCATTTGGAAACCTTCTTCAAAGGTTCCGCTTTGTGCTATTGCCGTACAAAATATTATTACATCCGTACTGCAGGAAAATAAAGTTCCTGAAGGTGTTTGCAATTTGGTTGTAGCAAGTTCCAAACATGTTGGTGATAATTTTCTTGCCGATCAGCGCGTACCACTAATTTCAGCAACAGGCTCCACTCGTGTAGGTAAACGTGTGGGATCTATCGTAGGTGAGCGTTTAGGCCGAAGCCTTCTTGAATTGGGAGGAAACAATGCCATTATCATTACCGAACATGCCGACCTGGATATGGCCATAAGAGCTGTGTTGTTTGGTGCAGTAGGTACAGCAGGTCAGCGTTGCACCAGCACACGCAGACTGATTATTCATGAAAGTATTTATGAAACATTCCGAAACAAACTCGTGAGTGCTTATCAGCATATTCGTATCGGTCACCCACTTGATGCGCAAACATTGGTTGGACCATTAATTGATACCGGTGCAGTTAAAGATTTTCAGCAGGCTATTGAACGTGTAAAACAAGAAGGAGGAACAATTCTTTACGGAGGTGAAACTATGAAAGGTGAAGGATTTGAAAGCGGTTGCTATGTGAAACCATGTATTGCAGAAGTGCCCAAAAATATTCCTATTGTTTGCCATGAAACTTTTGCTCCTTTGCTTTACATCATGAAGTATAAAACATTGGATCAGGCAATAGAAATGCAGAATGATGTGCCACAAGGATTATCATCATCTATCTTCTCACGCAACATGCTCGAAACAGAAAAATTTCTTTCGCACGAAGGTAGCGACTGCGGTATTGCCAATGTAAACATCGGAACTTCAGGTGCCGAAATCGGAGGAGCTTTTGGCGGTGAAAAAGAAACCGGTGGAGGACGTGAGTCTGGAAGTGATGCATGGAAAATTTATATGCGCAGACAAACCAATACCATCAACTATTCTACCGAGTTGCCACTTGCACAGGGAATACATTTCGATATTTAATTTGAAATAAAATCCGTGATGCAAGGAGAAGTGTTAACTGCTGCAAAATTTGATGTAGATGAAATCAGAAAACAATTTCCGGTTTTATCTCAGAAGGTTTATGGCAAACCTTTGATATATTTTGATAATGCAGCTACTTCTCAAAAGCCGTTAAGTGTTATTCATACCATCACGGATTACTATTCTAATTACAATGCCAATATCCACAGAGGGGTACATTTCCTCTCGCAGAAAGCATCGGATGCTTATGATCACGTGCGTGTTAAGGTAAAAGAGTTTATCAACGCAGCTGCTCAGGAAGAAATAATATTTACGGGAGGTGCTACGGATTCCATCAATCTTGTTGCTTACACATGGGGTAGAAAATTTATTAACGAAGGCGATGAAATTATTATTTCAACCTTAGAACATCACAGCAATATAGTACCCTGGCAAATGCTGTGTGAAGAGAAGAACGCTGTATTAAAAGTGATTCCGATTAACGATGCAGGGGAGTTAATGCTGGATGGACTTCGCAAATTGCTCTCTGCAAAAACAAGGTTTGTAGCAGTGTCGCATACATCCAATTCCCTAGGTACTATTAATCCGGTTGATGAAATTGTTGACATCGTTCGAAAACATGCTGAAAGTATTCAACATGATATTCCGGTGTTGATAGATGCAGCACAGGCAATGATTCATGAAAATATTGACGTGCAGAAATCAGATTTTGACTTTGTATGTTTTTCATCTCATAAAATGCTGGGCCCAACAGGAACCGGTGTGCTGTATGGAAAAACTTCACGGCTCAGCCAGATGCCGCCATGGCGTGGAGGAGGTGATATGATATCAAGTGTAAGTTTTGAGAAAACAACTTATAACGATATTCCTTACCGTTTTGAAGCAGGAACACCACATATTGCAGGAGTTATTGGTTTAGGTGCAGCAATAGATTTTCTGAACAATATGGACAGAAAAGCTGCATTGCAGCATGAGTTACTGCTCACCCGTCATGCGCAACATGTGTTGTCAGGAATTGCAGGAGTAAAACTGATAGGTACGGCTGCACACAAAGCAAGTGTAGTCTCCTTTATTATTGACGGAGTTAATGCAATGGATGCAGGAATGTATCTGGATACCCAAGGTATTGCTGTGCGCACCGGTCATCATTGCACGGAGCCTTTAATGCACAGATTTAATATTCCCGGAACAATCCGTGCTTCATTTTCTTTCTACAATACCTTACATGAGGTAAATATACTCGGAGAAGCCGTTAAAAAAGCCATTGCTTTCTTAAAAAGATAACCTACTATAGTTGCCTTCCTTCAATCAGTTTTGCATTGAATGTTAGTTTATTTTTTCAGAAACTACAGCTAAAGGGTTCGATATTCAAGTTTATTTCCGGTTGTTACATGTATTACTCTGAACGTTGCAGTAATTACTGTAATTTTGCACGAGAATTTTATAATCATGTCGCATAGCAGTAAAACAGAAAATGAAACGCAAAATTTTCTGGAAGAATTAATTGAAGCTGAACTTAAATCAGGAAGAGTAAGCAAAGAGCAATTGCTCACACGCTTCCCTCCTGAGCCCAATGGATATTTACATTTAGGTCATGCCTCATCCATCTGTCTGAATTTTGGAATTGCCAAAAAATTTGGCGGACGTACCAATCTTCGATTTGATGATACCAATCCTGTTACGGAAGATACCGAATATGTAGAGAGCATCAAGGCCGACATACAATGGCTCGGCTTTCAGTGGGCGAATGAATTTTATGCAAGTGATTATTTTGAAACACTCTATGAATATGCAGTTGCACTGATAAAAAAAGGTCTTGCTTACGTAGATGACTCTACTGCCGAACAAATTGCCGCAATGAAAGGAACTCCTACGTCAGCAGGTACAAATTCTCCTTACAGGAATCGTTCTGTAGAAGAGAATCTCGATTTGTTTACCAGGATGCGTAATGGTGAGTTTAAAGAAGGCGAAAAAACATTGCGCGCAAAAATTGATATGGCATCGCCCAACATGCACCTGCGCGACCCGCTGATGTATCGTATAAAACATGCTCATCATCATCGTACTGGCGATAAATGGTGCATCTATCCAATGTATGATTTTGCCCATGGGCAAAGTGATTCTATTGAAAACATTACACACAGCATTTGTACGCTGGAGTTTGAAGTACATAAGCCGCTTTACAACTGGTTTATTGAAAAACTTGAAATTTTCCCAAGCCGTCAGTTTGAATTTGCAAGAAGAAATATCAGTTACACCGTGATGAGCAAACGTAAACTCTTGCAACTGGTGAATGAGAAAATTGTGGATGGATGGGACGACCCTCGTATGCCTACCATCAGTGGTGTGCGCAGAAGAGGTTATACGGCTGAGAGCATCAGGAATTTTGCAGAGGTAGCCGGAATTTCAAGAAGAGAAAATGTTACGGATTACAATTTACTGGAATCATGCCTTCGCGAACATCTCAATAAAATTGCAACACGTACCATGGCAGTGATAAATCCGCTGAAGGTAGTGCTGACGAATTATAACGAAGGACAAACAGAAATGCTGAAGGCAGAAAACAATCCTGAGGCAACAGAAAAAACTTATCGCGATATCACTTTCGGCCGCGAAATTTATATTGAGAAAGATGACTTTATGGAACATGCTCCCGAAGGATTTTTCAGACTTACTCCCGGAGGTATGGTGCGCCTTAAGCATGCTTACATCATTCGCTGCGAAAATGTTGTAAAGAATGATGATGGCACCATTCGCGAAATTCATTGCACCTATATTCCTGAAAGCAAAAGCGGACAGGATAAGTCGGGTATAAAAGTTAAAAGTGTGATTCACTGGGTGGATGCATCAACTGCATTAACTGCCGAAGTAAGGATGTATGATAAACTGTTTAATGTTGAAGCTCCCGATGCACAGGAAGATGATTTTAAAAATTATATCAACCCTGATTCTTTGAAAATATTTCCGGAAGCAAAAATTGAACCTGCAATGGTAACATATGCTAACAATGAACGTTTTCAGTTTTTACGTCTTGGTTATTTTGTGGAAGATAAATACAGTACTTCAAAGCATCGTATCTATAACAGAGCGGTAACTCTGAAAGATGAATGGGCAAAGGAACAAAAGAAACAGAAGTAATATGGCAGCATCGGATATCAAACAGACTGAAGAGGAGATTATATCGGATTTTGATTTATTCGAAGACTGGACACAGAAGTACGAATACATAATCGAGATGGGATTGAAGTTACCTCCCATTGACGAAAAATACAAGAATGATAATTATCGTATTAAAGGTTGCCAAAGCAGTGTTTGGTTGAACTCTTATGAAAAAGGTGGACTGCTTTACTTTGAAGCTGATAGCGACTCCGCTTTTGTGAAAGGAGAAATTGCATTGCTGATAAAAGTTCTTAGCGGTCGTACCCCTCAGGAAATCATGGATGCTGAATTAAATTTTATTGATGCCATAGGTTTGCGACAGCACATTGCGGTTACACGTGCCAATGGTCTGGCAAGCATGATCAAACAAATTAAGACCTATGCTTTGGCGGGAATTAATAAACCTTAATCGGAAATTTTCCAGGCCATAATACTTTTATCATCACCTGCCGTAAGCAATACGGAATCACTCAACCAGCATAAAGTGTTTACAGAGTATTTATGCCCATCTAATGCATCATCTATTCGTGCAATAAATTTCAGGTCTGCTGACCAAAGTTTTATTTTTCTGTCACGACTGGCTGTAGCAAGTATTTTCCCTGAAGGATTAAAGGCCATTTTGTAAATGGCGTAATTATGTGCAGCAATGCTTTCAACTTTTCTGAAATCGTCAGCAATGTCAAACACTTCAAGCATGGCATCTCTTGATCCGGTAATTAAATATTTATTATCAGGAGAAATACAAAGCGTGTTTACCGAAAAATTTTCACGATGTGCCTGAATGCTTCTTTGCAACTGAAGCGTATCTGAATGCATCAGTTTAATGGAGCCGTCTCCACAACCTGCAACCAGCTGATTGTATTTGGTATTCATCACCATACTTCTGATTTTAAAATTACCCAGATGCACGGATGTTTCAACCTCTAACTTCAGATTCATTTTAACCACAGAACCATCGCCACCTGCTGAGTAAATCTGTTGTTGATGCTGTACGATATCAAACACATAATGTTTGTGAACAGGAGCTTTCAGAGTATCGCTGTTATTCTCTAAACTAATAGTATGTACTTCGCCATTGCCGCAACCGGCATACAACATTTTGTCTGAGTGTAAAAAACAATACACTCCTGCAGGCATCGTGCTTAATAAAATTCCTTCTTTGTCATTTTTAACATTCCACTTTACCACATAGTGATCTCCACTGCCCGAAAGGAAGCTGTCGTTACCAGTGGTAATAATGCAGTACACTGCATTTTTATGACCTGTGAAATGGCCGATTCTTTCAATTTGCATTTTTCGTAATCGGTAATGTGATGATAAACTCGGTGCCTTTATTCAGTTCACTTTTAGGTTCAATGTGGCCATCCAGCAGGTCAAGATAACGTGCAACAATATTTAATCCTAACCCCGTACCCTGAATATTAGTAGCGTTATGCCCTCTGAAAAATCGTTCAAAAAGGTGTTGCTGATCTTCCCGGCTTATACCTATTCCTTCATCTTTAATTCTAAGTTCCATATCCTTATCTCCTACATCGGCAACAATACTGATTAATTTATCTTCATCAGAAAATTTGATGGCATTGGATAATAAATTGATAATAATATTTCGAAACAGTTTTTGATCGGAATAAATTTCTTCTTTTCCGCTATGGGCATAATGAATTATCTGCCCGGTTTTTTTTATAGGCACCACATCGCTGATAAGCTCACCAATAAGTGTTTTTACATTGAACAATTTTTTATCCGTATTTATTTTTCCTTCTTCAATGCGGCTCAACGACAGAAAATCACTGAGAATATCATTCAGATTATTTACTGCTGATTGTATGCGTTCCACATGCTTGATTCGTTTTTCTTGTTGTTCTTTTTCAGGATAAGCCGTAATGAGCGATGCGGACGAAAGTATGGTTGTAAGCGGTGTGCGGAATTCATGTGATGCCATGGACAAAAAGCGCGATTTTAATTCATTAAGCTCTTTTTCTTTGGTAAGAGCCTCACTCATTTCTTTGCGCGATTTTTCAATTTCAATAAGTGCTTCCTGCAGAATTTTTGTTCGGTCAATTACTTTTGCTTCTAATTTTTCATTGTGTGCTTTAAGTTCTTTTGTCAGGTCTTCCAACATCTTCTTGTGCAGCAGCAATTGTTGTTCGGCATTTTTGCGTGTGGTAATGTCAATTATAAAAGCTATCACAAATTTTTCTCCGTTCAACTCAAACGGGCTGAGACTTACTTCAACAGGGAATTCCGTTTTATCTTTTCGTTGCGCTTTAAGGTCAAGGCCTATTCCCATCTTACGGCTGTGGGGATTTTTATTGTAACTATCCCGGTGTTTTTCATGTGTATGCCTGATGTCTCCGGCCATTAAAAACTCCACACGTTTTCCTTTTAGCTCTTCATAAGTGTAACCGAATAATTTTTCTGTTGCAGGATTAATCAATAAAATAAATCCTTTCTCATCTGTAACTACCACACTTTCTGTTGCATGTTTGAACAGTTCATGTTGTATATTCCTTAACTGTTTTTCATCCATGTCTGTTGTTTGAAGTAGCTAAAATAATGTAAAAGGAGCAATTGATAATTTCCCGATGAGTTGAAAATTTAATTCCCCAAGCCCTGTAGTTCGTAAAGTTTTTTGTAAACACCATCGGTAGTGGCGAGTTGTGAGTGAGTTCCACGCTGTACAATTTCGCCACTCTGCAAAACTATTATCTCATCTGCATGTTGAATGGTGCTTAATCGGTGTGCAATTACAATTACGGTTCGGTTTTTCATCAGGCGTGTAAGTGCATCCTGCACCAGTTTTTCACTTTCTGTATCTAAAGCTGAGGTTGCCTCATCAAGAATAAGTATGGGTGGGTTTTTTAAAACAGCTCTTGCTATACTAAGTCGCTGTCTTTGTCCGCCTGAAAGTTTACTTCCTCTGTCGCCAATGTTGGTATGGTACCCTTCAGGCATTTGTGCAATAAATTCATGTGCATTGGCAATGCGTGCTGCTTCTTCAACATCAGCTTGTGTGGCATTGTCAATTCCGAAAGCAATATTGTTAAACACCGTATCATTAAATAAAATAGCTTCCTGCGAAACTACACCCATCAAAGCTCTTAAATCATGTAACTTAATTTGTCTGATATCATTGCCGTCAATCATAATCTCACCTTCATCTACATCATAAAACCGTGGCAACATATCAGCAAGAGTAGTTTTTCCTGAGCCTGACTGACCTACCAAGGCAATGGTTTTTCCTTTAGGTACGGTAAGGCTGATATGACGCAGCACATAACCATCATCTCCTTTTCGATAGGCAAAAGATACATTTTTGTATTCAATATTTTGATGAAAGGAATTTATGGATTTTGCAACAGAAGATTCCTGAATGGTTTCTTCTGCTTCAAGAACGGTAAAAATGCGATCGGCAGAAGTAATACCTTTCTGTATGTTATAGAACGCCTGAGTAAAGGATTTTGCAGGAGGGATAATCTGTGAGAATAGTGCAATGTATGTGATGAATGCTGAAGCGGATAGTGAAGCATCATGGTTGAGCACGAGCATGCCTCCATAATACATTACTATCATTAGAATTATCGTACCTAAGAACTCACTCATAGGTGATGATAAATCGACTTTGCGCAGTGTACGGATAGCAATTCTGTTATAGTCTTTGTTCTCACGTTCAAATTTTTCTGCCACGGTTTTTTCAGCATTAAAAGCTTTGATGATTCTTAATCCTGACAATGTTTCTTCAATGATAGAAATAAGACTTCCTAATTTTAATTTCCCTTTGGCTGATGTTCTCTTAAGGCTTTTCGCCATCCATCCAATGAGAACACCTATGACCGGCAGAAGCAGAAAAACAAATAGCGTGAGCTTAGCACTAAGGAAAATCATCATTCCCAGAAAAAGTAGAATATTGAATGGGTCACGAAACACCACTTCCAACGAACTCATCACACTCCATTCCACTTCATGCACGTCAGATGTCACACGCGTGATGAGGTCGCCTTTTCGTTCATTGTTAAACCAACTGAGTGGCAATCGCATTACCTTATTGTGAATGGCTGTACGAATATCTTTGACAACGCCATTACGTATAGGAGAAATATAGTACGCACCTAAATAACGAAACAGATTTTTCAGGAAAAACATAACTACCACCGATACACAGATAAACATCAGTGCATAACTTTTTCCCCGCTGTGGGTCAGTAATCATTTCGGTGAGATAATAATAAAAATTATCTATAACTGATTTTGCCGAAAGTTGAAGAATTGGTTTGCCGGAAGCTAATTTCTCCTGATAAAATCCTTCATCTTTAAGAAACAGCAGGTCCAGAAAAGGAGCTATCAGTGTAAGTGAGAAAAAGGAAAAGAGAACTGAAAGAATGTTGCAAACAACATTAAGTACGGCATAGCCCCAGTAAGGCTTAACAAAGCGAAGTATTTTAAGATAGGTCTTCAAAATGATTTCAAAATAATGGATGCAACAGCAATCGTAAAATGCGATTGCAAACTAACATAAAATTGTGCAATATTGTTTCGTTATTTACATTTTAACGAAAAGAATATTTCTGTCCATTGCCCGAAGATTATTATAAAACATTAGGTGTTACACCTGTTGCCACTGCGGAGGAGATAAAGAAGGCCTGGCGCAAACAGGTGCTGATATGGCATCCCGACAGAAATGATGACCCTCTTGCTGTGGAGCAATTCAGGCGTATTACCGTTGCGTATGAGGTGCTAAGTGATCCTGTTAAGAGGAGAGATTATGACCGTAACGCTATCGCATATTCGCACCGGCCGGACCAGTTTCAGAATCATTATCTCGAAATGCGATTGAATAAAAGTATCGTCAAAGTATGTGAAGAGTTTGAACTTTCCTTGGTTTATTCAGGCGAAGGGCGGTATTTACGAAAACCTGATATGGGTAATTTTTATATCACAGGCAGACCTTATGTTACTTTCAGCGAAGTCAACCGCTCGGGTTTTCTTGTGAGAGAAACCTGCATACGCTATGTACTCAGCGCCCGTAAGCCTGGTAATTATTTCATCAGGCAAGCATCAATCAAGGTTAACGGCAAAGAAATTTTATCGAATAGCCTGCAAGTGGAAGCTATCAACAATCAATGTTATTTCTCAGGCGACCCAGTTGCTGATGGGATTCCGTGTAAGTTGAGTTTATGGTATGATGCAGACCGATACGGTAGCCACAGGCGTTTTACCATTAACACACGTCACACCGTTTTTATTCCGAGAAGTCACCGGGCGGAAGTGTATCATGACATCGGCCGGGGATTGAAAATTATTTTTACGCTCTGGGGGTTAATACTTGCCATTATCATCCACAGAAATATTTTACTCGGTATAGCTTGTGGTTCTGCTTATGGTGCGCTGATGGCTTATGTGATGTATGCCATAGCTCGTATAAAGCCTTATTTTTATTACAGTATGCAATATAGTGTGGTGCGAGAATATCTGGAGCAAGATTATCATCCTTATCCTCCATCTGATAGATTACCCGGAAGCCGATGGATTTATTTTTTTAGAAGACTGTGGATTTAACTCAGTGCCCGGTTTCTTTCTTGCGCAATTTTTTTAAGAGAGCAGTTTTTCTTTTTTGCGAAAGGCGCTTTTCTTTGGCTTGTTCGGGTTGAGCAGTAGGGATTCTTTTTCTGCGGACATGCAGTGCTTTTTGAATAAGTGATTTGAATTTATTCGTCACAATTTCTTTATTGCCCGACTGACTCCGAGCTTCGCTGCTTTGTAGTTTTAAATATCCTTTTTCATTGATGCGCAGAGCTAATTTCTCCGTGATGCGTTGCTTTTGTTCATCATTAAGGCATTCTGAACTCTCAACGTGAAAAGAAAGTTCAGCCTTGGTAGAAACTTTGTTTACATTCTGCCCGCCTTTGCCCGAACTGCGTGAATACGCAAACCGTACCTCCGTCATCAGGCAGTCATAATCAATGGCCATCAGAATTTAATAGTAAAAATATCTGCATCATTACTTACCGGAAAAGCGTGCCTTGCTTTTTCCAGAGTATCAAAATCCAGTTGGATGGTTTCAGTTTGCTCTACACCGGCTTTGGTTTTACTTATTTTTTTTCCATATGGATCCAGCACCACACTGTCGCCAGTGTAAGTAATGTTGTTTCCATCTTTACCTACGCGATTAACACCTATTAAAAAAGACTGATTTTCTATCGCTCGTGCTATCAAAAGTTGTTTCCATGCAAAGCTGCGTTTCTCGGGCCAGTTGGCTACTACTATGGCACAATCGTAATCGCGCTGATTGCGCATCCAAACCGGGAATCGCAAATCGTAACAGATAAATGGAGCTATGCGCCAACCTTTATATAGTATAATGAGCTTTTTTTCTCCGGAATGATAGTAATTCTGTTCCTCGGCCACTCTGAAAAGATGCCTCTTGTCATAGTGAGCATGCACTCCGCCCGGAGTCATCCATATCAGCCTGTTGAAATAACGCCCTGCTTCTTCAATGATGAGACTCCCGCAGACAACAGCATTTTTCTCCTCTGCAGTTTTATGCATCCATTGCATGGAGGGGCCTCCTGTTTTTTCAGCCAAATTTTTTGCACTCATGCTGAAACCCGTACTAAACATTTCCGGCAATATGATTACATCTGTTGAATTGGGTTTTACAGATTTTAATAAACTTGAAAAATGTTTAAGATTTTTTGCGGCATTTTCCCAATGTAATTTTGCCTGAACGGTGGTGACACGTAGCGTACTCATAACCGATATTGTTAGTGTTGCACAAAAGTATTTAATTAACGCGGAAATTATAAGGGTTTTTGCAAATGCTGCCCTTGTTTAACATTTATACGGGTTTGTTTTTAAACCACCCTGTAATTTAAGCCCGTTTCGCAGAAATATTTACTTGTTTACTTTCAGCAGCTTTTCAGCAGCTTTTTCCAGAGTTTCATTTTTTTTGGCAAAGCAAAACCGCAAAAGTTTATGATCGGTTTCATTTTTATAAAATGCAGAAGTGGGAATGGAGGCTACACCATAATCGCGTGTTAATCGTTTTGCGAAATCTATATCTTTCTCCTGAGTTATTTTACTGAAATCAAGAAGCTGAAAATAGGAGCCAAAGCAGGATAATGGCTTAAAAGCTGAACCTTTAATCAACTTGAGAAAAAAATCTCTTTTCTCCTGATAAAATTTTTCAATTCCTGTAGTATTTCCGGCATCTTTCAGAAAATCAGTATAAGCATATTGCACAGGAGTGTTGGCGCTGAAAACCATAAACTGATGCGCCTTGCGAAATTCAGTCATTAGTGCTGACGGTGCAATGCAATAGCCCATTTTCCAACCAGTGGTGTGAAAGGTTTTACCAAAAGAATAAACAATGAAACTTCTTTCGGCAAGTTTTGGAAATCGTGCCACACTTTGATGCTCATATCCATCAAAAATAACATGCTCGTAAACTTCATCACTCAAAATCAGAATATCTGTTTTTGAAGTTATTTTTTCCAACATCTGCATGTCTTTGGCGCTGATGATAGCTCCACTGGGGTTATGCGGAGTGTTGATGATAATCATTTTGGTGCGCTGATTAATGAGTTTTTTAACCTCATTCCAGTCAATATGAAAGTCAGGCAATTTCAATTCAGCATGGATGGGTACACCACCTGCAAGTATCACAGCAGGCGAGTAAGAATCATAGGCAGGGTCAAAAATTATGACTTCATCTTTTTCGCGTACGGTAGCTGCTATGGCTGTATATAATGCCTGAGTGCCACCGGCAGTAATGGTAATTTCTGTTTCGGGATTATACTCCATACTGTATCGCTGTTGCATTTTATCTGCAATTGCTTCACGCAGGGGCATAATTCCCGGCATGGGAGCATACTGATTCATCCCTTTTTTCATATACTTATTCACCAGGCTGATTAGTTCAGGTGAAATTTCAAAATCAGGAAATCCCTGCGACAGGTTGATGGCATTACACTCATTTGCCAGTGCCGACATCACACTGAAAATACTTGTTCCTGTTTTAGGTAGTTTCGATTTTAATAAAACATTTATTGGTGGCATAGTTTCTTTCTGAACTTTCAAAGATAAATGGATAATTCTTATTGTTAATCAGATTTATTTACTTCCCGAATAGGATGATTGTATGTGTTTGATTATAACAGCTATGATTTTTGAACATACTTTTTTATTATTTATTTTAAAATGAATCATGAAAAAATTTAAGGCGATAAATAAAATATTAGGAATTGTCCTGACGAAAAGAGGAAACGTAAAAAAAAATAGTTTTACTTTGTGTTTTAAACCTTCATAAATATGAAAAAGAATACAATTTACGTAGTGCTCATGGTTATATCCCTTGTATTATTCATCATGGATATTTATGACGGGGCATTGAGCAAAATCCTTATATCAGGATTGTTTTTTGTGTCGTTTCTTTTATTTTGGATTACTACTTTAATAAGCAATGCAACCGGTTTAAAGAAAGTTGCAAGAATAATACTGATTGTTGCTATACTCTTATTGGCTTACAGACTTATTCAGTCTTTTAATGTTCGTATAGAATCCACAGCATCTATTTAGAATCTATTCACCCATCAGTGAATGGTTGAATTTTGCATATTCAAATTTATTTATTCCAAAGTCCTGTTTTGCGCAAATGATTTTCCAGAACTTCTATTTGTGAACTTCCTGTTACTCCCAGCAAATCTTTTATCTGACTTACTTTTAGTTTCCACTTTTTAGCAAGTCTGATTAAATCTTTTTTACTGAAGGGGTTGATGGTTTTCTTTTTATTCGATCCGGTCATATTTTTTTCGGTTTATTACTGTTTTACAGAAAAAATAATGCCAAGGTTACAGGCAGAGCAACCAACCAATAAATTTAAGATGAAACGTGGCTTATTTCGGCCATCTGAAATTATTCTGACTTTGTATTGTCAGATGAAGGAGAGTTGCTGATGATATTGCCAAGCTGTGTTTCTTCTCCGTTAAATTTTTTGATGAGGATGCGGTAATAATTTTTTAAGCGGTTGTCGGTGTGGTCAATGAAACTGTATGGAGCAATTTGGTTGTTTCTTTCGGCTTTCACCAATCCTGCCTGACTGAAATCTGTGCCATTGGCAGAGCGTTCCACAATAAAATAATTGGTTTGTTCGGTGGTCTTACTTTTCCATGATACAATGCATGCATTCTCCCGCTGTATAGCTTTCACTTCAGGGTCATCATCTTTAGAGATTGCTGTTATGGAAATAGCATTATCATTGAGCCGCCATGCGCGGTCAGAACCAAGTGATTTGAAAACGATATTTACTTTAAGAACAGGTGATTTTTCGTTGTCAAATTCAAATGCAATATTTTTAGCCGTATCCAGTTCATTGCCTTTAATTACAAATGCTTTGGCAATGTTTTCATTTTTCATGATGTAAATGATTGCCTGGTCGGAGGAGTTTAGTTTGCCATCACCGCTGATGGTAACATCTACTCTGTATTTGTAATTTCCCTTTTCGTTGCAAAGCCAGTTGCCTGAGCTGAATATGGATGAATCGTTGCGCACTTCCCAGAATCCCGACAGAATTTTTCCTCCTGACACTTTGTAGCTGTCACTTTGATTCCAGTTAAGGGTATATATGGATTTGTCTTCAGCGAGAACATTCAACTGCGAAACGACAAGTACAAATAGCAGACAAAATTTTATTTTTCTGATCATCCGAAAATGTTTATTACAAAGATTCATATTAGCGAGTCAGGCTTTCGTCTAACTTTGCCTTACTTTTCAAATGGCAGGTGTTTATATCCATATTCCTTTTTGTCACAAGGCATGTACCTATTGCGATTTCCATTTTTCTGTTTCGTTAAAAAACAAAGCAGCTTTAGTTGATGCTTTATTAAAAGAAATTGAATTGCGTAAATCATTTCTTGATGAACCTGTTAGCACTATTTATTTTGGTGGTGGCACTCCTTCTGTTTTGAATGCCGATGAAATTAACCGCATCACCGAAAAAGTTGCTGAACACTTTCAGCTTGCTCTCACCGAGGTCACGCTTGAAGCAAATCCTGAAGATCTCACACCAGCTTTTTTGCAATCATTGCGCAAAACGGTTGTCAACAGGCTTAGCATAGGTATTCAGTCTTTTAACAACGAGCGGCTTCAATGGATGAACCGCAGCCATACGGCAGAACAGGCTTGCAATGCAGTGCAACGAGCAAAAGATGAAGGATTTGACATCAGCATTGATTTAATTTTTGCATTACCCGGAATGACCTTACATGAGTGGGAAGAACAACTTTTGAAGGCATCCTCACTTCAGGTACCACATATTTCGGCCTACAGCCTTACCCTCGAAAGTAAAACTGCTTATGCCCATCAGGTGAAAAATAAAAAGGTACAGGAGTTGAATGATAGTGATGCCGAAGCGCAGTTTCTTGCAGCGCACGATTTTTTTTCGGCAAAAGGGTATCACCATTACGAAATATCAAATTATGCAATAAGCGGAAAGGAAGCAAAGCACAATAGTAGCTATTGGTTACAGGCTCCTTATCTCGGCCTGGGTCCATCGGCACATAGTTTTAAAAGGCAATTGCGCTGCTGGAATGTTGCCAACAACAATAGTTATATTAAATCTGTTGAACAGGGAATTTTACCTTTAACCTGCGAAGAGTTGCAAACCAAGGACACTTTTAACGAAACCGTGATGACGGCATTGCGCACTGCTGTAGGTTTAAATATCAAAACACTTGAAAAGAAAACTCCGCACGAAATGTTTCAGCAATTTTTGAAGGATGTATCTTTACAAAAACAAAAGGGATGGATTGAGCAGAAGGGAGATGTGGTTTTTATTCCTTTAGTACATTGGTATAAGGCCGACTCTGTTATCAGCGAATTTTTTATCACCCATTAAACTTAAAGCATTATGCAAGCCACAATAAACATCAACAAGAAAAATTATATTGCCAACCTGAATCAACCTCTGGATATTTCTATTCCGCTGCATGCCGGAATAAAAAATGTAATTGCATGGTATGCCCCTCCTGTGGAAATTTCGCCTGTGCGCATGGATAACTGGGTTGGCGAAGTAGCACAAGGAGGCTCCGTAAATTTCAGAAATGTTTTTTTTAATCCTCATGCACATGGTACTCATACCGAATGTGTGGGACATATAACGCGCGAATGGGTGTCCTTAAATCAAAATCTGAAACACTTTTTTTTCTCGGCAAAACTAATTACCGTAATGCCTGAAGAAAAAGATGGCGATAAAATTATTTACAGACAACAACTTGAAGAGGCATGGGCCGACTGTGGTGCCGAAGCGCTGATCTTGCGAACACTACCCAATAACCAAACAAAACTTACAGCACATTATTCCGGTACCAATCCACCTTATTTACATCATGAAGCAGCCGCCTGGATGGTGAAGCAAAATATCCGTCACCTGCTACTCGACCTTCCATCTGTTGACCGAGAACAGGATGGTGGTAAACTGCTTGCTCATAATGCTTTTTGGAATACGGCAAATCAGGTACGCTACGATGCTACCATTACCGAATTGATTTTTGTGTCGGACCAAATCAAAGATGGATTATACTTGCTCAACCTGCAAATAACTGCACTGGAGAATGATGCAAGCCCTTCCAAACCGCTGCTGTTTGAGTTGAAGGGAGAATAAATAGAGGTTTTACTTTTCACTATGAAAATTTAGAGTTAGATTCCTAAGGTTTTTCGGGCAATCTTTCGTGCATGAAAAAACAATGCAAATATTTTTTATCAGATTATAGATTTAAATAAATATCACAGTTTTATTACCATATATCAAAGTATATTTCATTTCACATCACAATTATTTTTACTTTTGATTAAACAAATTGCCGGGAGATAACACCTGCATTACATGGACTTAAATTTTATTTTCAGATGAAAAAACTACTTAATTATTTCTTCCAGGGTTTGCTGGTAATTATTCCTATATCCGTAACCATTGTAGTTATTTACAAAATAATTTTCTGGATAGATGGTTTATTGCCATTTCAGATTCCCGTAAAACTTCCCGGCATTGGTGAAGTATATATTCCCGGTCTTGGTATCCTCACCATAGTGGTAGGTATAACCATCTTCGGATATTTCGCAAAATTTTTTGTAGCGAATCCATTCTTCTTGTTGCTGGAGCGATTGCTGGAACGCACGCCTCTTTTAAAAATTATTTATTCGTCCGTTAAAGATTTGATAGAAGCCTTCGTAGGTGAGAAAAAAAGATTTAACCAGCCGGTGCTTGTTACCATTAACAAGGAGTCGCAAGTGCAGCGTATAGGTTTTATTACACAGAATAATCTTACCGATATAGGAATCAGTAATCAAAAAATGGCCGTTTATCTTCCTTTTTCTTATGGCTTCAACGGTCAGTTGGTAATAGTTCCCTCTGAAAATATAGAAAAATTAAATGCTTCAGGAACCGAAATGATGAAGTTTGTAATTTCAGGAGGTGTAACAGAAGTGGATTGATAAAATACTTAACATTGCTCAATTATAATATGAACCACCGATTTTTATTTGTTTTTATCTTTTCAATCATTTTTTCATCTGCGGTAGCGCAAGATTACTATTTACCGCTCAACCGTGAGTGGAACCTGCGTTATGAACCGTATCTGCAATTGAGACAAAGTAATGTGCACACTTCCATAAAACCTTTGCGACACGATGAGATTATTTCTGTTGCCAATATAGATTCTTTAGATGCTCCACAGATAAAAGATACGCGCTTTAGCCGCACTCTGGTAGGAAGAAAAATTTTTAAAGAGCATTTGGTGCAGATTAAAGACAGCGACTTTGTGGTGCATGCTGATTTTGTTTTCGAAGGAAAATTGGGAAATGAAATGGTGGAAAAAGAAAATCTTTTTACCAACACCAGAGGTTTCTGGATTGGCGGTACTGCCGGAAAACGTTTTTCGTTTTCTACCACATTTTTTGAAAATCAAGCACGCTTTCCTGCTTATATTGATTCTTTTGCTCTGCGTTACAGCATTATTCCCGGTGAAGGACGAATAAAAAGAATGTATGGAAGTTATGACTATGCCAACGTTACCGGAACAATTTCTTACACCATTAACAGGCACTTCAATGTACAGTTTGGTCATGATAAAAATTTTATCGGTGACGGTTACCGCTCGCTGCTGCTGTCAGACAATGCTTACAGTTATCCGTTTCTGAAAATAAACACTTCATTCTGGAAGGTAAAGTATATGAACCTGTTTACCGTGCTGGAAGATTTGCAGTTTCCAGCGCCTGATGATATAGCTTTCAAGAAAAAGTATGCTTCCTTTCATTACCTCGACATCAACATTGGTAAGCATGCCTCATTCGGTATTCTCGAAAGTGTGGTATGGTCGGGCGATTCAGCACGAGGGCAGGGGTTTGATATCAACTACATGAATCCTTTTGTGTTTCTGCGTCCCGTAGAATTTTCTCTTGGCTCGCCTGATAACATGATGCTTGGTTTTAACCTGAAAATAAAAATTCTCCCTCGACTTATCTTTTACGGTCAACTGATGTTTGACGAGTTTAAACTGTCAGAAATCAAAGCAGGTAACGGATGGTTTGCCAATAAACAGGCTTTTCAGCTTGGGTTAAAATCATATAACCTGCCCATACGCAACCTCGACCTGCTAACGGAATTTAATTATGTACGTCCGTTTACTTACTCACACCGTACTACTTTTACCAACTATGCTCATTTTAATCAGGCATTGGCACATCCGTTAGGATCTAATTTTTATGAATCCGTATCTATTGCCAATTACCGTTACAGGAATTTCCTGTTCCGCATTCAGGCCAATTATGCCCTTACGGCAAAAGACACGGGCTCATCCAACCTGGGCAACGATATTTTTAAAAGCTATGAAACCCGCTCATTTGATTACGGCAACCGCATGGGGCAGGGCTATCAAAGCAGAATTTTTTACAGTGAAGTAAGAGCCTCCTATCTCATTAATCCACGCACCAACCTTACTTTTGATCTGGGCTATATCTACAGGCGGGTTTCCAACGAGGCTGGAATTAATCAGACTAAATGGGTTTACATAGGAATACGAACAAATCTTACCAACAGATACTACGATTTTTAGCCACCTCTGAAAAAAATACTTTGACGGAGAAAAAAAGGTCATTGGCAAAATAATACTTTTGCGAATTAATTGAGAATCTAAATTTGGAAAGAAAGAAATACCGTCCATGATAAACATTGCTTTTAGTTGTATTACTGCTTTTATTATTACTTTTTTGGCAATACCCTCCATTATTAAGGTTGCCGTAATAAAAAACTTATTTGACGAACCCGGAGGTCGTAAAGCGCATAAATCAAGTATTCCTACTTTAGGAGGTCTTGCCATTTTCGCAGGAGTGGTTTTTGCTTTTACTTTCTGGTCTGCAGGGTTCAATCTCCAGGATACACAGTACATCATCGCTGCCATGACCATTATTTTCTTTATCGGTATTAAAGATGATATTGTGGAACTACCGGCTATAAAAAAATTATACGGACAACTCATTGCTGCTATCATCATTGTGCTTTTCGCCAATATCCGCATCACAGGCTTATATGGTATTTTTGGTATAGACCAGGTTCCTTACTGGTTCAGTATTTTGTTTTCCATATTCACCATTATTCTTATCATCAATGCATTTAACCTTATTGACGGTGTTGATGGGCTAGCTGCAGGCATTGGAGCAATAGCTGCATTTACTTACGGTATTTATTTTTACAATTACAATGAGATAGCATTGTGCATTCTGTCATTTACGCTATTCAGTTCACTGCTGGCATTTTTGGTTTATAACTTTGCTCCGGCTAATATTTTTATGGGCGATACAGGCTCATTGCTCATTGGATTGATACTTTCAATCCTTACCATTAAATTTATAGAGATGAGTTTTGCACCACATCCTGCTGATTTTCCGTTTCAGACAAGCCCTGCCATGGCCATAGCTATTCTGGTTATTCCTCTCTTCGATTTACTCAGGGTATTTTTTGTGCGCATACTCAATAAACGTTCACCATTTAGTGCCGACCGCTTACACATGCATCACCTGTTGCTCGACATGGGGCTCAATCACAGAGAGGTAGCTATTACACTTTATCTCGTAAATATTGGATTTATTCTCATTGCTTTAGGGCTGCACAGATTAGGAGCACTCAATTTGTTGTTTATCATTGCTACTCTGGCATTATTGCTGAGTCTTATTCCGTTTTTTCTTAAATATCAGGCAGAAAAGAACAACGTATCCGTGAAGCAGGAGTCATAGAAATTCCTCAGAATTTCTCATATTTTCGCACTTACATGAAAAAATGCTTTAATTATGTAAGTATTTCTTGATTTTTTAAATCATTTTTTTATTTTCGGCCGAAATTGATGAAAAGGGTATATCTGCCCTGTCATCTAAAAATCTTGATTTCCATGCCGATTAAAAAAATTTTATTCCTGATAGCCGGATTATTGCCACTTTCAAGCATAGGGCAGGGCTTATCTGACGTAAATTCGCTGAAACCTGGTGATCCGATTGTGAACACATTGGATAGTTTGTTGTCAATCAGAAATGTAGTTCGCATTTCAGAATCAGATTTACTTACTCCAGAGCCTGCTGCCGAAAATAAGGCGGTATTTAGCAATGAATTTATTCAAACAAACATTGCCAAAATTTCTACACCTATTCCTTTAACTTTCAATAATCAGGTGAAGAGATATATTGAACTTTATGCCTCTCAGCGAGTACAGCTTACTTCACGGGTGTTAGGGTTGTCGAATTTATATTTTCCTTTATTTGAGCAAATGCTTGATAAATATAATATCCCTGTTGAATTCAAATATTTATCAATTGTTGAATCGGCTCTTAACCCCATAGCCGTATCATCTGCCGGTGCTACCGGTATATGGCAGTTTATGTTTAATACCGGTAAAGTTTATGGGCTTAATATCAATTCTTATATTGACGAACGCAGAGATGTAATGAAAGCTACCGATGCAGCTTGCCGTTATTTCAAAGAGATGTATGATATTTATGGTGATTGGCTATTGGTAGTAGCATCTTATAATTGTGGTCCGGGAAATGTGAACCGAGCCATTGCTCGCGCAGGAGGATCGAAGAATTTTTGGGAAATAAGCCGTTTTTTACCTGCCGAAACAAGAGGATATGTTCCTGCATTTATTGCTGCTACCTATGTGATGCATTATGCAAAGGACTATAAGATTTATCCTGCTGCACCGGCCTTCACCTTTAATGATATCGACACCGTTGGTGTTAAAAGCAAAGTATCACTTCGTCAACTCAGCGAGGCATTAAGCATTCCTTATGACGTGATTTCATTCCTCAATCCTATTTATAAACGTGGCGTGGTGCCCGGTGAAGGATTTACCTTGAACCTGCCTTCAGGAAAAATAAGCCAGTATATTGCCAACGAAGAAATGTTGTATGCTGAAAGTAATAAAGTGCTTGCACCATTCTCCGTAGCTCTTGCCGATGATGCGGATTATGTTCAGGTAAAACGCCAGGTAAAAGTCAAAAAGGGAGAAAGTATTTTTGCCTTTGCACAGCGCAACGATTGTTCTGCATCTCAGGTTAAAAAATGGAACAAACTTAAGTCCAACCATATTGTTGCCGGACGTTCGCTGATAGTTATGGCTACCGTGAAACAAACTCCTGCAAAAAATGTAACACAGGAAAATATTGCCGCTACTGAAAATAAACTGCAAACAGATAAAAAGGATTCGTCAATAAGTGCTGATTCAACGGATGAAACCATAACCATTTCTGATGCGGGAAACAATGCAGTTAATGTTCGGAGTCAGATTAAAAATCATCCCGATTACATCTATCATTTGGTACAACCTGGCGATACTTTGTGGAACATCGCAAAACGATATGATGGAGTAACCGTTGAAACATTAAAAGAAGCCAATAACTTCAACTCTAATTATACGCTAAAGGTAGGAGCTAAAATTAAAGTTCCCGCAAGCTGAAGTTAGCCCAATGATCAGGCGCAGTTTTTTTAAAAACTGAAGGCACTTTTTGTTTTCAGGAAAAATAGATTAATTCCTCAAACACAATTTTATTTTGTGATTGGGGATTTTTTTTATCTGATGAATTAACCTCAGTGTTTCTAAAATTACAACTATTAAATTTAGAAAGTGAGAGTAATATAGATTCGAAAAAAACACAACTGTGTTTTTTCGATTTTTACTTCGCAATTATATCGTAATGGCAATTATCAAATGATGTATCATTGCCAATAGCCTGTGAATTGTTGGCGCGATAAAAATTATTGTAGCCATAAGAAATTAAAAGCGAGATGAGCTCTTTGGCACTTGAATTATTTTCCTTTAGATTGTTGTCGTCTAATTCGATAAATAATAAAGGTTTAGATTTTATGATTGTTTCTTTTGCACCCTTAAGAACGGAGTATTCAAATCCTTCCACATCAATCTTAATCATATCTATCTGATCAATTTTCAGAGAATTGCAAACGGAATCTAAGGCATCAATTTCTATAGTCTTGAATGGTAAATTTTTGTTTTCGGCAATTATTCTGTTCATGCCGGGATTGTGCTCATTTACCTCGTACAATTTTACTGTTTCTTTTTTTTCTCCAAGTCCAAGATTTTGCAAATGAATATTAGTAAAATTATTTAATGAGATATTTTCTATCGCTCTTTTATAGCTTCCCGGATGAGGTTCGAAGGAATAAATCTGAGCTGTTGGATTTAAACTGGCAAAATACAACGAGGTTGTTCCAATGTTAGCTCCAATATCTAATATGGTCTTTGATTTTGTGATGACATCGGTAACAGAAGCGTAATCGGTATCTTTATATCCAAAATATATGTAGTGATCCACTACATGACTGATGTCAAGTTTTAAATGAAGTCCGTTTCTTGTTACCACACGATAACTTCCTTGCTTGTACAAATAATCAGGAGGTATAATTTTTTGAAACAGCGCAGATGACTTACCAACGGTTTGTTTAACCAACATTTTTTCAAATATCGGAAGTGTAAATGGTCTTCTGAAAAAGTTTAAAAGTTTGGTTTTGGGAGATTGTTTTAAATGATATTCCTGCATCAGATGTTTTAATTGTTGAGTAAAGATAGATAAAGTAATTATCGTTAGCGAAATTTTATCAACGGTCGTGCACCGGCATTTTGTCTGTAATCCCTTTAGTCGTTCAAAAATACTGATTCTATGCCTTTACTTAAGCATCAGACTTAAATTTTAGGTAACGGTGAGATCAGTGCAGGGTCTGCTTTTTATAGGTAGTTCGTGTAGCATAGTGCTCCGTCTTCGGCAGGTATAATAATTTCTGTATGTAAACCACATAATCGCAGCCTGACAGCTGATGCCAATAGCCTTTACACCTGCAAAGAAGCCATACGGTTTGTTAGGTAAATTGAATATTATACCGGCATGATACATGCATGCGAATGTTTTATGCAACTTCTTGCTAAAATGCTGTTCGCAAAAGGAGCAAAATATTTGAGAATCGTTGGGGGCGTATGCTCTTTTACTTTTTTGGGACTTGTGCGTGTCAGGTCATAAGGCTTACTTATAGGTAGTTCATCAATTAGCTTTGTTTGAATCTCAGACCCAACTAACATTTTCTGTTTCTGCCTTTTTTCTTTAATCCTTCTTAAAAGGAACACTATCATCCAGATTATTTCGGAATTCGTTTTTTAAATCCTGAAAAGCCGGTGTGAGAAAGGTGGATGTCTTTAGCACAGGTTCATAGAGTACCGATTCCTTTTTGGTTGATTTATTTATAAAGTTTAAGTGTGGTTCTAGTGATTTAAGCAACCACAGAATCACGCTTATTACCAAAGCAAATTTCAGCATACCGAATAAGGCACCTGCAATTTTATTGAACATATTTAAGTCGCCTGCTTTAAGTACACCTTCGAGCAGACGTGCATACAAAATAAAAACCGTCATGATAATTCCTGAAACAATAAAAAATCCTACCCATGAAGGTATAGCGCTTTCTTTTGAAACAATTTGCTGAAGCCATGATTGTGCCAGCCCCGAAAATTTAAATGCTAAATACAAACCGGCAATAAGTCCTATAATCATGGCTATCTCATAAATAATTCCACGACTGAAACCTTTATATGCTCCCCAGAGCAGCGGTATTGCAATTACAAGATCAAGAATATTCATACAGAAGTTATCCTGACATCAAAGAAATAAAGGAAAATGAATGTTCAACGGCCTGCTGCTGATGATTACCCAACAACAGGATGTTAAAACCCGGGTAGTAAAAAACAGTATTTGCGTTTGTTAAACTAAGGTAATATCAAACTGTACCAGGTCAATAAATTCCTGAATACGCTCATTCATTTCTTCGGCAGAGAGGTTAATGATTCGTTCGGTTCCGAATTTTTCAACGCAGAAGGAGGCCATTGCCGAACCATAAATGATTGCACGTTTCATGCTGCTGAAGGAAATATCGCGGCTTTTGGCAAGATAACCAATGAAACCACCTGCAAAAGTGTCACCAGCACCTGTGGGGTCAAACACATCTTCAAGCGGAAGAGCTGGGGCAAAAAACACCTGATTTTCGTGAAACAGCAATGCACCATGTTCACCTTTCTTAATTACCAGATAGCGTGGTCCCATGGTTAGAATTTTCTTTGCAGCTTTCACCAATGAATACTCATTGGTAAGCTGTCGTGCTTCCGCATCATTGATAGTGAGCACATCAATCATGGAAATATTCTGCATTAAATCATCCATAGCGGATTCCATCCAGAAGTTCATGGTGTCCATCACAATAAGTTTTGGGCGCTTGTGGAGGCGTTCTATCACCTGCCTCTGTATTTTTGGCATCAGGTTGCCCAGCATCAGAAACTCACATCCCTGATAACTTTCCGGAATGATGGGGTCGAAATTGGCCAAAACGTTAAGTTGTGTGTCCAACGTGTCGCGGCTATTCATATCGGTGTGGTAACGGCCACTCCAGAAAAACGATTTCTGACCTTCCAGAATTTGCAAACCTTCAGTGCGGATATGATGATTGTTGAATTCCTGAATCATGGATTGAGGAAAATCATCGCCTACCACACCCACCAGATTAACATTGGGAGCAAAATAGGATGCCGACAATGAAGCATAAGTGGCTGCACCGCCAATTATTTTATCAGTTTTTCCAAAGGGTGTTTCAATAGCATCAAAAGCAACAGTTCCAACTACGAGTAATGACATAAAGATTCCGGATTTTAAATTTCCGCGCAAAGCTAAACTTTTAATCTGATTTGTAAGTTGCGATTTAAAGGAAGGATACCTTATAAATTCTTTGCCTGAGAAAATCAGTACTTTTGGAACCGTTTAAAATAACAGTTAAAACAAACCATTTTTCAATAAGAAATTATGATACAGTTTAATAAAACAAAAATCATTACCACACTGGGCCCTGCCACCAACTCCAGAGAGATGATATGGAACCTTATAAAAGCAGGTGCAGATGTGATGCGTATCAATGCTTCGCATGGCGACCATCAGTTTCTGAAAGCTATTGTAGATAATGTGCGCAGCATCAATGAAGAGGAAAATCTGAATATTGCTTTACTGCTCGACCTTCAGGGACCTAAAATACGGATTGGCGAAATTGAATCAGGAGAGTGTGTAATTAAGGATAAGGAAACTTTTGTGCTTACTGCCGGAGAAGTTATTGGTAATTCTGAGAAAGCAACCATACGCTACAGCCATTTTTCTTCTGATGTAAAAAAGGGAGATATAGTGCTGATAGATGACGGGAAGCTGAAACTGGAAGTTAAAAAGGTGGAAGCTAACGGTGATGTGGTCACACAGGTTATCAATGGTGGTGTGCTGATGTCGCGCAAAGGAGTGAATCTGCCATTCACAAAAATCAGTATTCCTTCTATTACCGAGAAGGATTATGATGATATTGCTTTTGCTGTAGAAAATGATATTGAATGGATAGGTCTTTCGTTTGTGCGCACTGCACAAGATATTTTGGATTTGAAAAAAATTATCAAAGATCACGGCAAGCCTATGCGTGTGATTGCAAAAATTGAAAAGCCTGAAGCCGTGCGCAACATGGATGAGATTATAGCTGTTGCCGATGGTATCATGGTTGCGCGTGGCGATTTGGGTGTGGAGATAGATTTGGCTCAGGTGCCTATTATTCAGAAAAAACTGGTGCAGAAAAGCCGTGCGGCAGGCATTCCTGTGATTATTGCAACACAGATGATGGAGAGCATGATTACCAATTTCAGGCCTACGCGTGCCGAAGCAAATGATGTAGGTAATGCAGTGTTTGATGGTGCCGATGCGCTCATGTTAAGTGCTGAAACTTCAGTAGGAAAATTTCCTGTAGAAACGGTGCATTCTATGCGTAGAATTATTCAGGCAATAGAATATGACCAGAGCATTTATTACCGCATGAATGCTCCCGATAAACATTCTAAAACATTTATTTCTGATACATTGTGCTATCATGCAGTGGAGCTTGCGCAACAGTCGGGTGCCAAAGCAATTGCCGCAATGACACATTCGGGTTATACGGCATTTAAAATTTCTAGTCAGCGACCTAAGGCAGGTATTTTTATTTTTACCGATTACAAACCTATTCTCAACACGTTGAATCTAGTTTGGGGTGTAAGAGGATTGTATTACAATAAATACATCAGTACCGACCAAACGATTGATGATATAAAAAATACTTTGAAGAAAGACGGTTACATTGACACCGGTGATGTTATTGTTCATGTGGCCAGCACACCTTTGCAAAACCGCTCAAGAGCCAACACCATTAAAATTAATGTAGTGGATTAAATGGTAAGCAGCGATATTCTGAATAAGGCAAGGAAATATTGCGCATATCAGGAGCGCTCGCAGCAGGAAGTTAGAGATAAACTTTATGCGCTTGGTTTACACAGGCAGGATGTGGAAGAAGCGCTGGCACTGCTGGTAACAGAAGATTATGTGAATGAGCAGCGTTTTGCCGTAGCTTTTGCAGGAGGTAAGTTCAGGATAAAGAAATGGGGTAAGATAAAAATTGCCCATGCGCTGAAACAGAAAAAGGTTTCAGATTACTGTTTGAGGTTTGCATTAAAAAGCATCAGCGATGCCGATTATCGAAAATGTGTTGTTCAACTGATTTCCGAAAAAAATGCCGTATTGTCAGAACTTGACTTGCGAAAACGTAAAGCTAAAATCGCTCAGCAGGTTATAGCTCGCGGTTTTGAACCGGCACTGGTTTGGGACCTACTCAATGATTCTGATTAATGTGATATTGCGATTTTTTTCCGGTTAAGGGCATCTATTTCTTCAGCAAACAAGTCGCGTAGAAATGCAAGAATAGCTTTGGGCTGTGCAATAATTTTTTTAGCTCTTTTGGTTTTTTTAACGGTTACCTTTTTCATTGTATTTGTTTTTAAATGTTAGACTTTTAATTTGGTAAATGGACTTATTCAAATGCCGTACCAAATTTTTTATCTGTCAGGTTTTAGCCTGAGTCTTTTCTGAAATTTTGTTAAAGTTCAAGGATTTTGAAGAGCCAAAAGTTTCTAACCTTAGCTTTGTAAGGAAATAAATTTAACCATGGGTAAGTCTATTCTAAAATCTTCTTTCTTCTGCATCATCATACTGATGCATTATCCAACGTTTGCACAACTCTTTTCCAAAAATAACGAAAAGTTTACGCATGCCGATTCATTGAGAGGTATGCTTACACCTCAGCGAACTTGTTATGATGTAACTTACTATGATCTGAATCTTGATATTGATGTAGAGAACCAGTCTATCAGCGGATACAACCGGATTTTTTTTGATGCAGTAAGTGATTTTAATGTCATGCAGATTGATTTGTCATCACAACTGAATATTGCCTACATCGTTGACAGAGAAAACAACTCTTTGCGATTTAAAAGAGATGGCAATGCCGTATTCATTACCATGAACACCCAAATCAACAATGGAGAGCGAACCTTTATCAGCGTACATTATTCAGGTAAGCCACCAGTAGGAAAACTTCTTCCATGGGATGGCGGATTCAAATGGACTAAAGATGATGATGATCGGCCTTGGGCAGCAGTAGCCTGTCAGGGAACAGGAGCAAGCCTTTGGTGGCCATGCAAAGAGCATCAGAGTGATGAACCTGACAGCATGGCTATAAATATTACTGTTCCTGCTCCTCTTATGGATGTTTCAAATGGAAGGTTGCGTGCAGTAAATGATGTTTCAAACGGAAAGAAGCAGTATTGCTGGTTTGTAAGTTATCCGATTAACAATTATAATGTCACGGTTAACGTAGGGATGTTTACTCATTTTAGCGATGTATATGTAAGCGGAAAAGACACACTTGCACTGGATTATTACGTGAAGCCCTACAATCTGGAGAAAGCCAAAAAGCAATTTGAGCAGGTAAAACCTATGCTTCACTGTTTTGAAAATTTTTTCGGGCGTTATCCGTTCTGGCGTGATGGATATAAATTAGTGGAGACGCCTTATCTCGGAATGGAACATCAGAGTTGTATTGCCTATGGCAATAAGTACAAGAATGGGTATTTAGGAATGGATTTTTCGGGTATCGGTGTGGAGTTTGATTATATTATCATTCATGAAACGGCCCATGAGTGGTGGGGCAATAGTATTACCACCAAAGACATTGCCGATATGTGGGTGCATGAAGGTTTTGGAAGCTATGCTGAAGTGTTATATGTAGAGTGTCTTTATGGTAAACAAAGGGGCAATGACTATGTCAATGCACAGAAGAAAAAGGTGTCGAATGACAAACCCATCATAGGCCACTATAATGTTAACGAAGAAGGAAGTGGCGATATGTATCCAAAAGGCAGCCTGATGTTGCACACCATCAGAAATTACATGCACAATGATTCATTATGGTTTTCTATCATCAAAGGATTGCAGCAAAAATTTGCCTATAAAACAGTAACTACTCAGCAAATAGAAAATTACATCAGTGAGAATAGTAAAATAGATTTATCACCGATATTCAATCAGTACCTTCGTCAGGCTGCGATTCCTGTTCTGGAATATAAAATTACCGGTACAAATCCACTCACGCTGAAATGTCGTTGGAAGGCTGATGAGAAAAACTTTAACCTTCCGGTGTGGGTAGGAAGTGGAGCATTGATGCAGCAGCTCAAAGTAACTACCGGATGGACCAACTTTGAGTTGAAAGGAATCAATATGGAGAATTTTTCAATAAGAGATGATTTAGGATATTTTGCAACAGAAAAAGAGGACTAGCATTTCATCAAACAAAAAAGGCAGGTAGAAATTACCTGCCTTTTTTGTTTCAACAAATTGGCATCATGTTAACATAATGAGAAAAGGTTGTAAGACGGAGTTCTCAAAATTATTTTTTTACAAGTTTAAGCCGTGTTTGCTCGTCAGCAGTGCGAACGCTTACTACGTAAATGCCGGCAGCGAAGTTTGAGGTAGGAATGTCAACACGTTGCAATCCTGACACCTGATAGGTTTGTGTGTAAACTGTTTTACCGGTAATGTCGCTCACTATAATATCAGCCTGCTGCTTTTTGGTAGTTGAAATTACAAGTGATGTATTCTCAACGGTAGGATTAGGATAAAGTGAAACCACATCAATGGTTTTTACATCATTCACACTTAACGGACCTAAATCATATTGATCGAAATAAAAATTTCCGTCAGCAGAACCGCCAAATCCGGTGAATACAATTTTCCATTTATGCAGTTGACGGTCAACAACAAAATATACCGTAGAATCAGCCATAACATAAGAAGCTCCGTTAAAAGATTTCCAGTCGTAGCCAATGATGTTATTATCGAAAGAGTAGGTGAGTCCGCCATCTGTTGCAGAGGTAACATCAACAGGATAAGCTTTTACTGTCTGCACACTGTCATTTGTAAGTACTCCTGTAACTTTGTAAGTAATGAAATGGTCAACATATTGAGCAAAACTCAAATCCCAGGTTTGTTTCAATGGTTCACGGTCTAAGAACTGATCATTCTGAATAGAGTAATATCCAAAATTTTTACCTGTATAATTCAACTTCATCAACTGTCGTTGCACTTCATTGCTTCCATCAAGGTCGGCAAAACGGAAATTATAAATTGAGTTGGACAATGACTCAATCCAAAGTTTCTTATACGTGTTGTTGCTGAGTTTTATAAAATACACTGAATCGCCCATGATGATGTGTGTTCCCAGATCGTACACACCCCAGCCAAGGTCAAACTGATTGCTTGTGTCGGCAGTAGTATTGAAAGCCCCATTGAACATGTGTGCCTCATTGTTGAGTAATTCATTTGCTGTCATTCCGGTAGTATCAGCAGGAGTCATGGTACTCCACTCCGAAGGGTCTTTACCTGCACTGTAAAGTTTTACATTGTTTTTTGAGTTAATAAGAATGCCTGCTTCAAATCCTGAAATCTGAAATGCCAGATCCCAATTGGTATTACTTACGGTTGAAACGCTGCCATTGCTCATGCTGTAAAATGTCTGATCGGTATAACCGGGATTTACAGTAACTATTTGCTGCATTTGTGCTGTTGCAGCAACTGGAATGAAAAGAGCTAATAAGGTTTTTTTGAATGTGGAAATATGTATCATCTGTAAAATTTATAATTGTTATAAAATTCGTTGGTATTGAAATGCAGGACATCCTCGTACACCCTGTGCATTATAGAAGTCGTAATACTTTAGTTTATAATATTCACCATAAGGATTTTTAATGATATAGAATAAGTTAGGTACGATGTAATACAAATTGGTATTAAAATCAAAATCTTTCCAATCGAAACCCATAATATCAGCCTGAGTATAAAAAGGAAAGTTAGAAATATCGTTATGATTAAATATTTCAAAAGGTTTGTATCCGGGAACAGAATCTTTTTTAAGGATGGCACATGTTTCATTGTTCCAGATGTTGGTCATTGTTCCATTCACTAAATAAAATCGGAACTGCAAAGTCTCTTCCCAATAAGTATGTATATATCTTGTAAACACAATGTCCCACTGATTTTTTGGTGGTGCCAGTGAAACCATTTTACCTCCATTGTCGAAAGAAAAATACATCAGGGAATAGGTGTCATCTTTTGGAATCGTGAATTCGTGATAATCCGTATTGTTAAGTTTGGAGTAACGAATTAAATATTCAGTATTGCTGACAGATACGAGCTGTAATTTTCTGTAGCGGTCGCTACCGAAATAATTGTATTTACCTCTGTCAATTACCATAATGGTATTGTTGAAGTTGCCTGTAACATCCATGTTTTTTCCAAATGCTGTGCTGTCGCCCAGCCAGGTGTCGGCATCGGTAGCCCACACCAGCCCTGTGGTGTCGGTGTTGGCAATGTCTGTGGATGCGGAGCGCCATGCAAACATGTATTTGCCCGTGTTCAGATAGATGTATTGCCCCTGTGGTGAAGCTTCAAAAGCAAGATCATAATCTTTAATAGCACTGTATTTGGTAGTGCCGGTTGCAAGGTTTACAAAAATCATGGTGTCATAATTTACACCCATGCTTACCTGCAGCGAGTTCATGGTTGTGTCTATAGGTGGAAGAGAAATGGCTTTATCATTGTCTTTTTCGCAAGACGCAAACATGAAAGCCATGATAACTGCAGAAAAGAAAAAGTAAAGTGATTTTATATTTTTCATTGGTTATAGGCTCAGTTGAAGTTTAACACATAATAATCTTCCCGGCAATACGGATGATTCAGTGCTGCTGCTGCCATGCACCTGTCCTGATGACATCTGGCGGATGGAAGTAACATTAAAAATATTTTTAACTCCGGCACTTAATGTAATATGCTCATTCCATAGTTTTTTTCCGGCAATCACATCCAGCACCTGATAAGCTTCGCTGCGCAGAATGCTTTTTTCTTCCGTATTATCCACCACAAAAACAGGCATTGCTCCATTATATTTATAATAAGCGTTAACATCAATTCCATATCGGGGCCATTGCCATCCGAGTGAGCCATTCAATTGTGTAAACCATTCCAGAGAGCTGTTTACACCTAAGCTTTGTGAGGAATTTCCGGTGTATGCCAGTCCGGCACTCACTGTCCAGTTGCCATAGGCTACAGTTTCTGTCAACTCAGTTCCGGTAGCAGTGTAATGCCCAACGTTGATGTAAGTATAAAGATTGGAAGTATCACTATACTGAGCCAAGGTGATGAGGTTAGATACTTTGTTGTAAAACCCTTTGATTTCCGACTGTAAAGTTAATTTTCCGGTTTTGTAATGATGTGTTAATGAAAGTTGATAGTTATCTGACGATTCAGGTTTGATGTTTGGATTGCCCTGAATGTTATGATTGATATCCACAAAATCGAGATACAACTCTTTAAGCCCTGGCGCACGGAAACCTTTGCTGTAAGAGGCACGTACTGCAAGTGAAGAGGTCAAATCATATTTTACATTGACCGAAGGAATCAGTGGTGCGTCATACATGGTGTTGTATGAATAACGTATTCCCGGTCTGATAAGAAGATTTTTAACTCCGGTGTATTCTGCACTTGCAAATAGAGCATAATCATCAATATGGCGGTTAACATCCAGACGTTTGCCGCTGCCACTTTCCAGATTAAAGTCTATACCTGCCTGGAAATTTATTTTTTTTGAATCGTTGATGTGGTTCCATACACTGCGGATATTCCATGCGTCAAATGAGGTAGTATCACGAAATTCAGGTGTAGTTAATTCTGTTTGCTGGAGTGCAACCATGTCTTTGTAAAACACTTCTTTTCTACGGTTATAAGAAGAGTAAGAAATATGACCGTTGATTTTGTTTTTATCGTTGAGATAATAGTCATAGCTCATCACCTGATTGTGGCGAAGAGTTTTGTAATAGGAATCGTAAGCATAAGCCGAAAAAGGAGTAATGGTAACAGGGCCTTTGTCAGTAATTTTTTCATCAAAAAGACTTATCTGATAGTTCAGTTTCAGCTTGCCAAGCACAGCACTTGCCAGTGCCGACCCATAATACTGTGTTTTAGGTTTCCATTGATACACTCTTCTGTCATCAGTAAGATTCCATCCTTCAAAAAAATTGCGACCTGCTGAAAGTTTCAGGCTGATTTTGTTCAGCGCAGCCTGTGCACTGATATCAGTATTATAGGTGCCAATGTTTTCGTAATAAGCAGTGGCTGTTGCTGAATTTTTTCGGATGTTCTGAGGTTTGGTAATGATGTTTATTACACCTGCAATAGCATCGGTGCCATAGGAAGAACTCATTGGCCCTTCAACCACTTCTATTCGTTCAACGTTGGAGGTGTTGAGTTGGCTGAGGTCAATATTTCCATTCATTCTTCCGATTACGGGAACACCATCCATCAGCACTTTAATGTTATTCATATCCATTCCCTGCATGGTGAGCGTACTTCCAAAAGCCTGATCGTAGCCGGTACGCATATTCAGTTGTTTGCCTAGTACATCAGCAGCATTTACTGCTGCCATAGCAGTAATCTGAGTTTTGTCAATCACCTTTACCGAATAAGCCGACTGCATTACCGGAACAGGTGTGTAGGTGGAAGTAATAGCAACCTGACTGAGTGAAATTTCACTGCGCTGAAGTTGAATGGTCTGCTCCTTTTCGGTCAATATGTTCAGTTGTTGTGAAATATAGCCTATGCATTTTATTTGGATTGCCGGTTTATCACTTTCAGAAATGGTAAGTGCTACGCGACCTTTATAATCCGGAAGATGGATGGTGGTTTTTCCCGATGGGTGGCTTAATAAAACAACAGCCCCTGTTACAGCTTTACCGTCTTTGGCATCTTTAATAATCAATATATGCTCTGAAGCATGGAGTAATGCCGACTGCAGCAAACAAAACAAGAGTAACCAACTTTTTTTCACGGGTGCAAAATTATTTTGGCAACTGAAATGATTCAGCCTGCCTTGTTGATAAAAATCAATTAGAAAGCAATATTGACAGATATGTGACAATTAATTTAGCCGGTGAAAAATAGCTGAGTAAAACATTTATATTTTCCAAAAGAAAAATGTTTATCACAATATTGCGTTAGAGTAAAAATCACAATTTCATGACAAAACAGTCAGTAATAGAAGAAGTGCGTATAGCACTTGATCAGATTAGCCGCCAGTATGATGTTTTTACTGCCGGTAACCGCATACCTGAAGATGATGAATTGGATATGCTTAAAGGAAAAATTATCCGACTGTATGACAAAATAAATATGCTGCAGTTGGTTGAAGGAAGCCCTGTTCAGCCGCCTGTTCAGCAATTACCTTCATCGGGAATAGAGTTGAAAAATATGGTTGAAACACCTGAAGCACCAAAAACTATTGCAACTTTAGTTCCTCAGATTGAAGAGGAAACAACTGTACAACGTGTTGCAGAACCTGTAACTCCGGTAAAACAAATACTTTCAACGGATGTGGAGTTGAAACCAACTGTTGAACCACCAGCTGCACCGGAAATAATAGCAACAGTGCCAACTCAGCTTGAAAAAGAACATACAGTTCAGCATGTTGCTGAACCGGTAATTCCCGTACAGCAAATTCAGGAACCCGTTATGGTTGCGCAAGAAGCGGTGAAACCTGCAGTAGCAGAAGTGCAGGCTACACGTTCGGGAATTTTTAAAGACAGCGAACCTACCATAGCACAACAGTTTCATGAGTCGGAAACTATTCACGACAAGATTGGTGCTGCACAACATGCTTTTGCTGTTGCCGATAAACTTAAACTTACTCCGGTAGCAGATTTGGTTAAAGCAATCGGTGTCAACGAAAGATTTTTATTTATCAGTCATTTGTTCAATAATAACCAGCAGGTTTATCAGCAAACAATTGCAAAACTCAACAGTGCGCAGAATTTTGCTGAAGCATATATGTATTTCGATACGGAAGTTTCCACACAGTTTAAAGCTGATAAAACTTCGGATGTTTACCGACAATTTATAGACTTACTGCAGAGACGTTTTATCTGATGTCGTTGGTGCAGCGAAGGATAGCTAAAGCAATGGTGGCATGGCTGCTGTTGTTATGGCAACCGCTGGCAGCGCAACATGAGCAGGCTTTAAAAGATATCTGCTATCTTACATCTAATAAAATGGCAGGGCGTGGCTATGTGAAACAAGGCCATCTTAAAGCAGCAAAGTTTATTCGTGAAGAATTTAAAAGTTGTGGATTAATTCCGCTTACTGAAAATTGGTTTCAGAATTTTTCTTTTCCTGTGACCACCTTTCCGGGCAAAATGAAAGTTGCTCTGGATGACCGTACACTTATTCCGGGGGCAGATTTTCTCATACATCCTTCTTCTGCCGGAGGAAGGAAAACCTTGCCTTTGGCGCAAGCCGATTCGGCCGACATCTTAATGCGACTGGAACAGAACAGCGATACCTGCTATGTAGTTACCCGTAAAGTTTATGATTCACTGCGGCAATACGTAAACCGTTGTTTGCGTCAGAATCAAAAAGGAGCGCTCGTTATTCTGGAGGCAGGAAAACTTACCTGGAGTGTAGGCGCAGAACCTTTTACCATACCTGTTTTCGAAGTGCTTGAGAGCGCTTATAAAACTTCAGCTAAAAACATTTCTTTTCATGTGGAACAGAAGTATTATCCTGAATTCAGAACACAGAACATCATAGGAATGATTCGTGGTAGTGCGCAACCTGATTCTTTTATTGTATTCACTGCCCATTATGATCATCTCGGTATGATGGGCAACAAAACCATTTTTCCGGGAGCCAACGACAATGCCAGTGGTACGGCTATGCTGCTTGCGCTTGCTCGACATTATACTTCAACAGCCAACAAGCCGCGTTACAGTATGTTGTTTATTGCATTCAGTGCTGAAGAAGCCGGTTTACTCGGCTCTGAATATTACACGGAGCATCCATTGTTGCCTCTTTCGTCTATTCACTTTCTTATCAATCTTGATCTTGCAGGTAATGGCTCCGAAGGAATTACTGTTGTCAACGCTACTGAATTTAAAAGTCAATACAATTTACTCGACAGCATTAACACTGCAATGCATGCATTGACTTCCGTTCATCAGCGCGGCAAAGCACGCAACTCCGATCATTATTATTTTTCAGAAAAAGGAGTGCCTTCGTTTTTTATTTACACTATGGGAGGAGCACCATGGTATCATGATGTTAACGATAAATGCGCAACATTAACCTTGTCATATTTCGACAAATTTTTTAGTTTGCTTACTGCATTCGCTAATGAGTTGTAAAGCATAAACAGTAGAGAAATTTCCAATGTCGTTACTGGCTTTGTTGACACGTGCACTTAGTGTTTCAAAACTCCTGCCGGGTGAATTACCAAACTCCGTAGGAGTGATACATTACTAAAAAAAACAATCCTCAATCAATCAAAACCCCGGAGGGGTGACACCTATCGTAGATATTATTATAGGAAAAACAACACTAATCAAAACTCCGTAGGAGTGACTATTGGTCGAAATCGAAAGCCCAATACCACACCACACACAGCCTACTACAAACTGCTCACTGCCACATGCCTTCTCACAATTAATCCATTCTGTTTTCAATTTCCTGGTCAATGTAATCTTCAATCTCTTCGCGCGACATGGTGTTTTCTTTCTGCTTTTTCAATTCTTTTTTTAACTCTTCAATTTGTTTCTGTTGATTGCGCCACTTGCGTAATGAGTCAGGGTTGACGACAGAATCATTGTCTGATGTAGTATTAAGCAACAGTTTTTCATCTGCATTTGAAGAATTATTGTTGCTATTAGACCTGAAAGTGGGAATACCGGGGGATGAATTATTCTTTTCATGCTGACGGCTTTCATTGTCATAACTGTTATCGGGTTCGTAATATTTTTCTTGTTCGGCTTGAGAAAGTCGGTCTTTTATGAATGCACCAATAATTCCTATTGCCATAATAATAAAAAACCATTTAATCCCCTTTCCTATACAGCCCATGCATGATTTTAAATCATCTGAACTGTCATTAGGATTTTTCATCTCCTTTTGCAATTTTTCAAGTGCTTGCTTTCGTAATTCAAACTCTGACAGTTGTTTCTTCTTACTCATTTCTGATAGAGATGATTCAATTTATTCCAGCACGAAGATAATTATATCCTGAAACCGGAATAAGAAAGCAAATCAGATGTTAACAAATCTTAAATTCATCATTCAGTTTGTAAAACTTAATTTCTCCTTTACCTTTGAGCCTCAAATTTTCAGAAAATGAAAAACAAATTATTTGCGCTGGTGTTGCTTTGTGCATCGGTATCATGCAACAACCCTGAAAGTAAAAAAGTAAAATCTATGACTGATGTTTTCAAAACATTAGAAAATAATTACTATCAGGACAGGCTGAGGTATTATCCACTGGAGGCAACAGCTATTAATGACAACCGGTACAATGATTTGCTTCCTGTTGATATCAGCGAAAGCTACAGAGATACTCTTCGAAATTTTTACACCAGTTATCAAAAACAACTTGAAACCATTAATGCTCCGGAGCTTACAGGTCAGGATTTAATTAGCTACAAAGTGTTGGTTCGCGAGATGAAAATTCAACTCGAAGAACTTTCTTTTCATTTTAACCTGATGCCCGTGAATCAGTTTACAGGTTTGCAACTTGCATTTCCGGTGCTTGGCTCAGGAAGTGGCAATCAACCTTTCAAAACTGTAAAAGACTATGACGATTTTCTGAAACGTATCAATGCTTTTGTAATGTATGAAGATACAGCAATGGTGTATATGCGCAAAGGAATGAAAGAAGGAATTATGCCTGCAAGAATTCTGATGCAACGAACCTTACCTCAGTATAAAGGATTGATAGCAGCAAATGTGGAAGAGAGTATTTTTTATAATCCGGTAAAGTCAATGCCTGAAAGTTTTAGTGAAAATGATAAGCAACGTTTGAAAGATGCTTATTCAAAAGCAATCACCGATCAACTGAACCCTTGTTTTCAGCGCATGTATGATTTTATAGACAAAGAATATATTCCTGCATGCCCTGCTGCTGCAGGTATTTCCAATGTTCCGCAAGGAAAGGAATATTATGCTCACCTTGCCAGACTATGGACAACAACCAATCTTACTCCTGACGAAATTTTTGAAATTGGACAAAAAGAAGTGGCACGGTTACATACAGAGATGGAAAAAGTAAAAGAGGAAACAGGATTTAAAGGAACACTGAAAGAGTTTTTTAATTATCTGCATACCGACCCTAAATTTTTTCCTTTCAAAAAAGACTCTGATGTGCTTAATGCTTATCTCGATATTGAAAAGCGGATGCAACCTCAGCTGAAAAAATTATTTGACGAAACTCCCAAATCACCTTTTGAAGTAAGACAAACAGAAGCTTTCAGAGCTGCTTCAGCCAGTGCAGAATATATTCAGGGTTCACCTGACGGAACACGCCCCGGAGTATTTTACGTACCTATTCTTGATGCAACCAAATACAGTGAAGTAGGTATGGAGGATTTGTTTTTGCATGAAGCCATTCCCGGACATCACTATCAGATTTCGCTGCAACAGGAAAATACGCAACTTCCCGATTTCAGACGATTTGGATGGTATGGCGCCAATGGTGAAGGATGGGCTTTGTACTGTGAATCGCTAGGTAAGGAGCTGGGTTTATACACTGACCCTTATCAGTACTTCGGTTCACTTTCAGAGGAGATGCATCGTGCCATTCGTTTGGTGGTGGATGTGGGCATGCACCTCAAAGGATGGTCGCGTGAGCAGGCAATACAGTTTTCTTTAGACAATGAAATGGAAAGCGAAGCAGATATCACTGCAGAAATAGAACGTTATATGGCGTATCCTGCGCAGGCACTTTCTTATAAGATAGGTCAGATGAAAATTCTGGAAATGCGGCATAAAGCAGAAGATGAACTGAAAGATAAATTCGACATAAGAAAATTTCATAACCATATTCTCGAAAATGGATGTCTGCCACTCGATATTTTTGAGGATGACATGAATCAGTGGATAAAAAATCAGCGTTAGGAAGGTTTCTCTTCAGAATAGAAACTTTTGTGTAACCTTTTTGTTGCCGATATACTCTATTCTGTATAGTTAAATGCTTATGTCCGACAGACTAATAAAGGTGATGGCCTCAACAGGAATGATTTTATTGTTCAGTTCCTGCTATTACAACTCACGCAAGGCATCGAGTTTACTTAAAGATGCGGAGGCAAAAACGTATGATATCATTGTCGTGCCCGGAGTACCACTTGTTGACGGCAAGTGGAGTGATGTGATGAAAGCGCGTGTTTACTGGTCAAAATATCTTTATGATAAAGGTGTTGCACGAAATATTATGTATAGCGGAAGCTCGGTTTACACACCCTACAAAGAAGGCGAAGTAATGGCAATGTATGCCAGGGCTATTGGCATACCGGCAGAACATATTTATACTGAAACCAAGGCTGAACACAGCACTGAAAATATTTATTACAGTTATAAGAAAGCTCAAAAATTGGGCTTCAAAACCATTGCTCTTGCCTCAGACCCTTTTCAGTCCAGATTATTGAAATCCTTTATCCGAAGAAAGGTTAGCCGCCAGGTTGGAATTATTCCTTTTGTGATGGATACACTTAAAACCATGCAGCCCGAAATGACCGACCCCGCTCTTGATTTTTCGGCACTTCGTGTGGAGGATTTCACAGCTTTGCCTGAGAGGGAAGGTTTTTGGAAACGATTTAGAGGCACACGAGGATTGAACATTGATAAGAATGCTTACAGCAACATGCCCGTAAGTCAGGAAAAACAGGTGAAGGTTAAAAATTAATTTGGGAAATTTATTGCAGCGCAATTCACAGGCAGCAGTTAATTAAGCAGGACTTTTTACTGTTTTGAATGACATCCTTTTTTAGCTTTGCATTTCTTATTTATAAAAACTGCAATGAGAAAGTTAGCAGACCGTGTAGAAAATTTAGAAGAGTCGCAGACCATAGCCATGGCGCGCATCAGCCGTGAATTACAGGAGCAAGGACATAATATCATCAGTTTGAGTCTGGGCGAACCCGACTTTAACACACCTGAATATATTGGTAATGCAGCCAAGCAGGCCATTGATGACGGATTTACGAAGTATCCGCCCATTTCAGGTTATGCCGATGTACGCGAAGCGGTAGCACAAAAATTCAAAAAAGAAAACAACCTTGATTTTAAACCTTCGCAGATAGTGGTAAGCACCGGAGCCAAACAATGTATTGCCAATGCCGTGTTGTGTTGTGTAAATCCGGGCGAAGAAGTTTTGCTGCCCACACCCTATTGGGTAAGTTATGCGCAGATTATTGAACTTGCAGGTGGCATTCCGGTTTTTTTGAACACCACCATTGAGTCCGATTTTAAAGTTACACCCAAGCAGGTTGAAGAAGCCATTACTTCCAAAACAAGAATGTTTATTTTTTCATCACCATGCAATCCTACCGGAACTGTTTACACATGCGATGAACTTAAAGCACTTGCCGGAGTGTTTGTGAAGCATCAGCAAATAATTGTACTGTCTGACGAAATTTATGAGCACATCAATTTCGTTGGCCAGCACGAAAGCATTGCACAGTTTGAAGAGATGAAAAATAATGTGATTGTGGTGAATGGTGTGAGCAAGGGTTATGCCATGACGGGATGGCGCATAGGATATATGGCAGCACCGCAGGATATAGCTACTGCTTGTGACAAAATGCAGGGGCAGTTTACATCAGCAGCATGCAGCATTGCACAGAAAGCCGCAAAAACAGCCATTAGCATAACTACCGCTGACAGAAAAAATATGGTAGATACTTTTCACAGAAGACGTGATATGGTTCTCGACCTGATGAAAGATATTCCGGGATGGAAAACCAACAAACCCGAAGGAGCATTTTATGTTTTTCCCGATATCAGTTTTTATTTCGGAAAATCAGACGGCAAAAAAGTAATTGCTACACCTTCAGATTTATGTATGTATTTGCTGCAGGATGCTAAGGTAGCATTGGTAACAGGCGAAGCATTTGGCGACAATCAATGTATCCGTTTTTCTTATGCCACCAGTGACGACCTGCTGAAAGAAGCTATCCGCAGAATAAAAGAAAGCCTTGCAAAGTTGAAGTGATTGTTAGTTTGGTTGTGATTTACTTTCAAACCCCGACTCATCGGGGTCTTTGATTAAGTTCTTTCAATGTAGGCGTTAGCTGCTATAATGCTATATTGTTGTGATTTGCTTTCAAACCCCGACTCATCGGGGTTTTTGACATAGATGTTTCAAGCATAATCTAAAATATCTTTAAGTATAAACGGTTGTGATTTACTTTCGAACCCCGACCCATCGGGGTCTTTGATTAAGTTCT
>JAFDWZ010000026.1 GCA_018268195.1 Bacteroidota bacterium
ACCATTTGACCATAAGTAAGAGCTACCTGCACTTGCTGTAAGTTTAACATTTCCACCGGCACAGAATGAGGTAGAACCATTGGCTGTGATGGTTGGTGTTGCACCTGATCCCATTGTTACAGACAAAGGTGAAGAAGTTGCAGAGCATCCCTGACCATTACTTACAGTTACAGAATATCCGCCTGATGTATTTACAGTAATTGATTGGGTGGTTGCACCATTTGACCATAAGTAATTGTTTCCTGCACTTGCTGTAAGTGTTACACTTCCACCCGGGCATAATGCCGTTGATCCACTGGGAGTAATGGTTGCTGCTGGTGCAGTGCTCACAGCTACATTAATTGTATTACTTACTGCAGCACATCCGCCACTTTGCGATACGGTAACATTATAGTTGCCTGATGTGTTTACAGTAATTGATTGGGTGGTTGCACCATTTGACCATAAATAGGAACTACCTGCGCTTGCTGTAAGTGTTACACTTCCTCCTTGGCAGAATGAAGTGGCACCGTTAGCTGTTGCACTGGCTGACCCACCTGAAGAACAGGTTGCAGTAGAATAATTTGTTATCAGGTTGCTGTTAGATGATAAGACAAACTTGTCAAACATCAGCTTATTATTGGATGGTGTAAAACGGATGGTATGCTGACCCACACTGATACCTGTAAATTCAATAGGTTGTTGGCTGCAGGCATCAATCCTATACCATGTCCAGTTGGTGTCAGAAATACATCCAATTGTTTTTGCTGCACCATTATCTAACGAAATAGATACACCGGAAGCAGTGCCATCGGCACTTCTCGCTCTTACCCATAAGTATAAATTACTTTGTGAAGTGCTCCTTGGCTGAATCACATATTCCATTGGAGTAAAGTTAGACTGACCTGAAGGGAAAACTACAGCAGTGGTATAATCGGTGTAATCACCTGCTGCAGCTCCTGCAGCCTGAATAGTTTTTAAATTGTAAGTAGTATTGGTGTTGTCATACAATTCAGCTTCAACCACGAAGTCTTTTGACCAATAAGAAGGATGTGAAGCTTCATGCCATGCATCTAACTGATAAAATACCGGACTTGAAGCATTTGTTTTATCATAAATATAAGTGCTACCCTGACGTCTTACATTAAATTTCAGTTGCTGACCATCCAGTGTTATTGTTGCAACACTTTCGTTCTCGGCACCACCCTGCATATTTGTATTAGGCTGAATGGTTCCAGTAATAGCAAATTTCGATTGTGTGTTATGTTTTCTTACAACTACGAGTTTACGCAAATCTCCTGCCCAGAATGTATAACCCGGTTTTCCATTAGGATCAGAATAATATGCAGGAACATCACCATTCATTATACTTCCATTGCGTAATAACTCTTCGTAACGACTGGCGGTACCTTGTGCATAAGATGGAACTGCAGCCTGCCATGCATATCCTGCCGGATTGTTTGGAGGAGGATTTGGTGGATTGTAATTTCCTGCTTCGTTAAAATAACCTGCATAAAAATACTCTGCACCCATCATATTCAAACATTTCAACAAACCGAGAAACTGTGCAGGACGCATATTTTTTGTTTCATCAGCATCCCAACCCGCAGCTACAAACGGTGAGAACAATTTATCACCTGCCTGTAATTCATAATAACGACTATCTACAATCCATTGCCATCCATGCCATGCCGTAATCCAGTTACGCCAGTTGTATGGCCAACGCGGATAAAAATCAGGAGTACTATAATACTGTCCGTTGATCTGAGAATTTACAAGTCGTGCTTCAGAATACTTCTGACGATATTGAGGGAATCCATCAATGCCATACTCAGTAAATTTAGTATTTGACAATGCCGGTATATCGAAAATTTTATCGCGGTACGACTGTATTTCATTTTCTTTGAATTTACGTGCTTGAAAAGTCTGATAATCCAAGCCTGAAGCATTTTTAGCAGAAACCACTGCAGGGTCTGAAGATAATGCTGCATCTGTCATCCATGGGAATACTTCACCATTTTCATTAATCATTGTCAATGGTCTGGTCAAAGCATTCAATACGTTCTGCACACCTGCGCGCATCTGTACGCCATCATTGTCATACGTTGAAGTAGGAGCAGTTGGTCTCCACCACTTGTGTGATGTAGAGTTACCATTGGGGTCAATAAAGTTACCTGATGAATTTTGAAGATATTTATCGTTGCTCAACGACTGACTCGTAATCATTGTAGGATTCAATTGTGCACGCAGCGTAATCAGTGAGGTTCCCAACTGGGGATTCTGATTGGCAAGATTGGCCCATGCATTACCCCAACTATCCATGCTCAGTCGCAACTGAATCATATAATTCCAGTTTTTAGCTAACTCTTCATTCAGACTCACACTATTGGTAACAGATTGTGCATCGGAAACGCTCGGTTGAAAACGACCTCCCATATACATTAGGTCTATCCAGTTAAAATTTTTCATCAAGGTGTTGCCCGGCTTAAATCGTGCAGTAGGATAACTGCGCAATTGCTCAATAGCTGAAGAAGTTGGGCTCAGATTTCCAGGAGGAAAATCCATTGGATCCAATGCAGCAGTGATAGGAGTAGATGCAGGTAAACTACCTGTGAAAGTAAGGTTGAAATTATATGGCTTCTTATCATTGATAGCATCTTTATAATGCTGATATACCAGTTTTGGAGGAATACTCATATTATAAATGGCAATTTCATCATACTCCCCAAAGTATTTCATATAGCTTACTCCCTGATTCCAGAACAAATTGGTGTTTGAACCACCGGATATTTTACCGGATATTGTTTTGGAGTATCCAAGTGGACATTCACCATCAATATAAATTTCTTTCTTTCCGGTTGCAGAACTGTATTTAAAAACCATGTGATGCCAGTTGCCATCCACAAAATAACCATAAGAACGTTTTCCAATCTGATCAAATGATACTTTTAATTCATCAGAGCCTGTTCCTGTGGTGTAGGTATAGAAATAAATTCCATCAAAATTAAAATTGGCGGAAAAACCTCCGTCCATTCTTCTGAATAATAACGTCTGATTAAACTGATAACCCGGTTTAAATAAAAACTCAATGGTAAAAGCAGTATCTACTGCAAAATTCCCTGAATTAATATTATCACCATTGCTTCCTAAAATCATTCCTTTGCCTACAGCACTATTATTAGATACTGTATAACCACATCCGTAAGATGTGAAGTCAAGGTTTGTTCGGTTCATAGAATCCTTATTGAAAGGACTGCTGTTGAACGTCCAATAACTCATCGGCATATATACCTGTGCGCTAACTAAATTAAACGCTGCATGCAGCATCAATACCAGATGAATCAGAAAAAGAGAAAATGACCATGCTTTGAATTTCGCCAGCCATTGTCTTCCTTCATCACGCTTCAGAGATGTATCACTCTCTGACTCTTTTGTTCTGTAAATTTTTAGTGCCATTTAATTAAAATTTTGGTTTGACATTTTTTTTGGCACGCTATTTGAAAATAAACTGTTGTTGATTTGATTTTATTTTCCGTGCCAACGCAAGCAAAATAGGCTGCATAAATGGCTACGATAGCTTAACAATACAATACCATTGCATTTGTAAGTTTTTTGTCGATATTTGGTTGAAATTTGGTTAAATGAATGACTGCCTCCTCTCGGGAGGCAGTTTTTTTATCCAGGCACCCTAATCCGAATAGTTGTAAGAGTTTTACATGATTTGCTGAATCGTATTAAATAATCAGGCATTTTCAACAATTTATATAGCCTGAAATCGCAAATTGTTTTTTTAGAGGCAGACTCCCAGCCATTTATAAAACCGGATGGATACTGTCAACTACTTCAATATTAACAAATCAATGTTGCTAAAATGTAGTTATAAAGGGTTGTATTTCCTGCAACAATGAATATTTTTAGCCAATCAATAACAAATAAAAATCAATAATTTATGGATCAGCAATTCGAAAAAATAAAAGCAATCGAGGTTAAAATTCAAAAACTGATAGAGTTTAATAAAAATGTAGCCGAAGAAAAAGCTATGTTTGAAGAAGAAAACCGTCAACTCACTGACGAAATAAAAAAGTTAAAAGAAACTATTCGCCAGCACGAACAACAGATTGAATTTCAGAAAGAACAACTTACTAACTTGGAGGATAAGAATAAAGTGCTTAATTTAGCCACCAGTGAAACAACAGAAACAAAAGAAGAGAATAAATTTCTGAAGACACGAATTGATGAATATGTGAAGGAAATAGATAAATGTCTTGCTTTACTAGATAAGTAATAAGATGGAAACCGTAGCAATGCAAATACATGTAGGAAACCGCGAACTGAATATCAAGGTTCCGGTTACCGAAAAAGAGAATGTACTGAAGGCGGAAAAGCTTATTAATGATAAGATTTCTGCTTTGAAGCGTTTATATTCCGTAAACGACAATCAGGATATTCTTGCAATGTGCGCATTTAGTATTGCGGGCGAACTCATCGGTATGCAAAGTGCAGGGGCAAAAAATGAAACCGTACGATTAGAAAAACTGGAGTCCTTAGATAGTTTATTAAATGGTTATCTTACTCAACCTCAGCTTTTCAATTCATACTAACTTTATCACCTGCTTTACAGACTGATAATCAGTTTTTCTTCGTTTACCAATATCAGTGATTTTCCGGACTTTAATCCGAGAAGATGTTTGATTGTTAGTTTCTAAACAAACAATGTTTAACTTTTCCGTACTTACGGAAGTAATATTTTATTCAAGAACAAAAAATGGATCCAATTACAATAGTCATAGGTATAGGTGCTGCAGTTGTTGCAGCCCTTATCACCTATCTTATTACCCGAAAAAATAATGCAGTAATAATTCAGGCTGCGCAGGAAAAAGCAGATGCACTTATAAAAGAAGCCGAAGCTAAAGGTGAAGTAATCAAAAAGGACAAACTGCTGGAAGCAAAAGACAAATTCTATCAGTTAAAGACCGAACACGAAAAAATGATTGCTGAAAAAGACAAGAAAATTGCTGATTCAGAAAATCGAATTCGTCAGAAAGAGCGCGACCTTAATCAGAAACTGGAACAAAACTCGCGCAAGCATCAGGAGCACGAGGCAATGCAGGCTAACCTTCGCAGTCAGATGCAGATAGTAGAAGCCAAAAAGCAAGAAGTAGAAAAATCGTTGCAGAAACATGTGCAGGCATTAGAAAAAATTTCGGGCATCAGTCAGGAAGAAGCTAAAACGCAACTCATGGAAAACCTGAAAGCAGAAGCGCGCACTCAGGCACAATCCTACATTAAAGACATCATGGACGAAGCCAAGCTTACTGCTAATAAAGAAGCTAAGCGCATCGTTATTCAAACCATTCAGCGTGTAGCAACTGAGCAGGCCGTTGAAAATTCAGTTACAGTTTTCAATATCGAGAATGACGACATCAAAGGCCGCGTAATTGGTCGCGAAGGACGTAACATCCGTGCCTTAGAAGCAGCCACCGGTATTGAAATTATTGTGGATGATACTCCTGAAGCAATTATCCTTTCCGGATTTGACCCTGTTCGCAGAGAACTTGCTCGACTTGCATTGCATCAACTTGTAAGTGACGGACGTATACATCCGGCACGTATTGAAGAAGTGGTTAACAAAGTACGCAGACAATTAGAAGAAGAAATTATTGAAACAGGCAAACGCACCTGCATTGACTTAGGTATTCACGGACTTGCACCTGAACTGATACGTATGGTGGGAAGAATGAAATACCGTTCTTCTTATGGACAAAACTTGCTACAACACTCTCGCGAAGTTGCTAACTTATGCGCCATCATGGCAACTGAATTAGGATTAAACGTAAAACTCGCTAAACGTGCAGGATTACTACACGACATAGGTAAGGTACCTGATGATGAGCCTGAATTGCCGCATGCTATTTTAGGTATGAAGTGGGCAGAAAAGCACAAAGAAAATGCTGAAGTCTGCAATGCCATTGGTGCACATCACGATGAAATTGAAATGACAAGTCTGATCAGTCCTATTGTTCAGGTTTGCGATGCTATTTCAGGAGCACGACCGGGAGCACGCAGGGAAATTGTTGAGCAATATATCAAACGACTGAAAGACCTGGAAGCATTGGCACTCACCTACCCCGGAGTTGAAAAATCATTCGCCATACAGGCCGGTCGCGAACTCAGAGTAATTGTTGAAAGTGAAAAAGTAAGTGATCAGCAAGCCGACACACTGAGTTTTGATTTAGCCCAGCGTATTCAGACTGAAATGACCTACCCGGGACAGGTTAAGGTTACCGTTATTCGCGAAAAGCGAGCGGTAAATTATGCCAAGTAAACAATCATCCTAAATGCGGGGGTCTGCACTGCGCTCTGATTATATCCGCAACCTGACAATTCTGGTTACCGGAAGTGCGTCAGCTCAGTTTATCGGATTAGCACTGTCTCCCGTTTTCTCGCGATATTATTCCCCACATGAATTTGGCTTGTTAGCTGTTTTCATGAGTATTCTAAGTGCGCTTTCAGTTATTGTATGCTTACGATATGAGTTTGCCATAATTCCTGCACGTACTATTGAAGATGCAGGAGCATTATTGCAGTTGAGTTTCAAAGTTACATTAATCACCACACTGCTTGCACTTATTGGTGTAACGATATTTAATTTGTTTTTATCAACCAATGCCGATTTATCACGCTGGTTGTGGTTACTCCCCGTGATGACTCTGGCAAATGGACTTTACCAGGCAATGCTAAACTGGGCCAACAGACATAAAAACTATAAACTGATATCGAAATATCGAATAGTAAATTCTATTATCACCAACGGAATAATTCTGGCAGCCGCTTTACTCGGATATATATCATTCGGACTGTTGGTAGGATTTGTAACAGGAGGAATTTGTGCTATGCTGGTGTTATATTTCAACATTCAGAAAAGTAATGCTCCATTTAGTTTCAACAACAGCAACACTAAACTGATGGAAACTGCTCGTAAATATGATGTTTTTCCGAAGGTAAACCTTTGGCAGGCAATTGCCGATATGCTACTCATTAACGGTGTGATTTATTTTCTCACTTTCTTCTTCAGCCAGGTGGTGGTTGGATTATACGGAATGACCATGCGGGTTTTGCAAGCTCCTTTTAACCTGATTGGATACAGTATCGGGCAGATTTTTTTGCAGGAAGCAGCACATCAGTTTCATGAAGGAAAAAACATACAGCCTCTGATAAAAAAATCAATAATCAGAACCTGTGTAGTAGCCTTACCCATCGTTATAATTTTGGTCATAACCGGACCATATATTTTCGCCTTTGTTTTTGGTGAGCAGTGGCGCGAGTCAGGAGAATTTGCCCGTATTTTGGCACCTTGGTTTTTTCTTGATTTCATACGAACACCAATTTCGCAAGTACCGGTAATAACAGGACAGCAAAAACGCCTTTTCACCTTATCAATAGTGGGTAATTTGTTCATGATATCATCCATGATACTTGGTGGATTCTGGCTTAACGACTATCTGATGGTTGTTCGCATATTTACAATTTTGCAGTGCTTATATCTGATTTATGTAATTTATTGGATATACACTAAAGCAGCTTTAGGAAAATCATAACACCATTGCACCTCGAAACACTCATGGCGTGTTATTGCTTTTTTTACTTTTGCCTACTTCCGGAGTAATTACAGCCCCTCATTTGCGTGAAAAACACCCATTCAGACTTCTTACAAAAAACCATCAGCTTTATACTGGCCTTGACATTATTTATGGCCATACCCTATTCAAAAAGTATTGCCTTTAATTGGTTTATTCAGTTACCAGGAAGCTATAAAATAAGTTTATTTAATTTGGTTGAGATTCTTTGCTTTTCAATCTTAATTGTAACATATAAAAGAAGGTCTTATTCTAAGATTGAAAAAAATATTCTCCTGGCATTAATCCTTATCATGTTGTCACGGATAATATCTCTTTTGTTTGCCGTTAAATATGAACCCATTCAATTTCTCAGTACTATAAGATTTATAGAAGTAATACTTGGTATAATATTACTCTCCGGATTATTGAGCAGTAAAGAAAACCGTCAGGCGTTTTTATCAGGATTAAGTATTGGACTATTAGCTGAATGCATAATGGGAGTATATATGGTGGTAGATACGGGAGGTTTTCTGCGTGGTATCTTTCTGGGAATTCCCTCATATCAGCTCATGGTGCTTTTTGTGTTGTATTTGCTATTGTTATCAAAACAAGAAAACAAAATCATTTTGATTTTAGCCATCACAGTTTTGTTTACAGGAATAGTTGCCACACAAACTCGCGCTGCACTTATTCAGTTGATTATCGGACTTGCCATAACGGTAATAATTGCCTACAAGCAAAAATTCCTTAAAAATTATTTTACTGTTTTCATATCTGCATTTCTTCTGCATTCGGCAATTTTATATAGCCTTCAATCAGTTATAGAGGCAGCAAATCATCGCTATGAAGAAGCTATTAAGGAGGGAAAACACAACATAGAAGATGATGATTCAGCTGCAGGCGGTGGCACTATACAATATCGCTTGTATTTATGGGATAAAAGTGTCGGAGCTTTCTTCAGTCATCCCATAACTGGAATTGGAAGTGGAAGTTTTGCACGTCAGATAGACTCTTTGCCTCAGTACTTCGGTGTAAAACTTGATCGTATTGATAAGTCTAAGCCATTAAGTACTCATAACACTTTTTTAGGAGTACTGGCCGAAACGGGATTAGTAGGCATAGCTGTTTACTTTTTCTGGTTGTTCTGTATAATCAGGTTAGTTATATATTACATAAACAAGTCTGATAAATCAGCTATCTCAACAGCTGTTGCTATCATGCTGTGTATATTTATTTTTTCTGACTTCTGGTCACAACAATCTTTCTTACCCAATATGACTTATCTGACGGCATTTCTATTAGGTTACATCCAAAACCGGTCAGTTAAAGTTAATAACATGAATACTGTTAAAGCCTGATGAAAATTTTGTTATTAGCTGATGCAGCTTCCTCACATACTAAAAAATGGAGTATCGCTCTTGCTGAAAGAGGTTTTACTGTAGCTATATTTTCATTAAACTATTCCGACTCTAAATGGGCAATTGAGAATAATATACAATTATTTTTTAGTTCCTCCGACAAGAGATATAGCTCATCAATTTGGTCGAAAGTATTATATCTAACTGCATTACCTGCGTTAAAACGCACCATCCGTACATTCAAACCCGAGATAATACATGCGCATTATGCCACAAGTTATGGTTTGATAGGTAACCTCTCAGGTTTCAAGCCATTTTTTATAACTGCATGGGGAACAGACATCATACTTTTTCCAGGAAAAAGTATATTTCATAAACTATTATTAAGATGGACACTGAATGAATCTGACAAGTTACTCGCACCAAGTTCGTATTTGAGAAATGAAATCAAGAAAATCACAAATAAGCCGGTAACTGTTATCCCTTTTGGTGTTGATACAAATATTTTTCAACCAAATCGTTCGCTCAATTTATTCCCTACCGGATATTCAGTAATTGGAATTATAAAATCATTAGAATCTGTATATAGGATTGACCTTATAATTGAAGCCTTTTCTATAATCAAAAGAGAAAGCTTATCCAATAACTGGAAATTATTAATAGTTGGTGGCGGATCATTAGAAAACCAACTTAAAGAAAAAGTTGCAGGCTTGAAACTACAGGATGATGTAATTTTCACAGGCAGAGTAAGTCCTGCTGAGGTAATTAAGTATCATAACTCCATAGATATTTATTTAAATGTTTCAGACAATGAAAGTTTAGGCGTGTCGATCCTTGAATCGTCAGCTTGCGAAAAACCGGTGATTGCAACACGTGTAGGCGGCATCCCGGAAGTGCTTTTAGAAAATGAAACCGGTTGTTTAATTGACCGAGGCAATGTGATTCAGCTGGCAGAAAAAATAATGTTCCTGATTCACAATCCCGATACTGCAAAGGAAATGGGAATTAAGGGACGAACATTTGTGAAACAAAATTACGAATGGAGTAATTGTATGGACAAAATGATATTTGAGTATGAAAATGTAAAAAGTCATGATATAAAATGAAAATTCTTTTTCTGACACAGTACTATCCCCCGGAAACAGGAGCACCACAAAATCGCTTATCAGACCTTGCAATGCGTTTGGCTAATGAAGGACATGAAATAAGTATTCTCACTGCTATGCCAAATTACCCTCACAATGAGATATATTCAAACTACCGGGGAAAATTCTTTCTGAACGAAGTTTTACAAGGCATTCCGGTTTACAGATCATGGATTTTTGTCGGCAAAAGTCGCTCTGTTATTTCCCGACTTCTCAATTATTTTTCATTTGTTGTTACTTCGTTTTTTTATGGCTTATTTAAAATTAAAAAACAAGATTATATTCTATGCGAAAGCCCTCCCCTATTTCTTGGTATCACCGGATGGTTATTGTCCTTCTTCAAAGGTTCGAAATTTATTTTTAATATTTCCGACCTCTGGCCTGAGTCAGCTGAAAAATTAGGCGTCATCAATAATAAATTTCTTCTGAATACTTCTGAAAAGCTGGAATTATTTTTATATCGAAGAGCATATCTGATAACAGGGCAAACACAAGGTATAGTTTCAAACATACAATTGCGTACAAAAAATAAGACCATTCATTGGTTGCCTAACGGATTTTCAGAAGAACAGTCGTATTTCGATTTTCCAAAAAACCAATTGAGAACTAAATGGAATATACCTTCATCCAATTTTATTTTGGGATATGCAGGAATCATCGGTTATGCTCAGGGTTTAGAGATCATTACAGAAGCTGCTTCAATATTAAGAAACCATACACAACTCACTTTCGTGATTGCCGGAGATGGTCCGGAGTTGGAAAAATTAAAAAACCTGACAAAACAACATCAGTTGAAAAATATTATTTTTACAGGAGCACTAAGCAAAAAGGAAGCATTACAGGTTGTTTCTGAATCCAATGCAGCTATTATACCATTGCGGAAAATAGATCTTTTTAAAGGTGCAATCCCTTCAAAAATATTTGAAAACTGCGCCTATGGCAAACCCTTACTCCTGGGGGTGGACGGTGAGGCTAAAGAACTGTTTATTGATCAGGCTAAAGCAGGAATTTATTTTGAACCGGAGGATGTACAAGCCTTAGCAGAGGGCATACTCAAACTTCAGGCTGACAGCAACCTTTGTGAACAATTCGGTGAAAATGGCAAATTATATGTAAATAACTTTTTCTCCCGAAGGAAAATAGCTTCTGATTTTCTGGATGTACTGCAAAAAATGAACAAGAGATGATGACAAATATGCCTGAATTCAATATCATTTAAATGTTCACTTACTGCATCATTACAGTTTTTTATTTGCTTTGCATAATTATATGATGGAATCGCAAGGTCATATCTGGTCAAAAGGATTGCTTTACACGCTATACGCCACAGGGGTATTGCTTCCTTTTAATCTGAAGGTGGCTAATTATGCACTGGGAGTATTTGCTGCAGTATATATTTTAGTCATACTGAAGAATTTTAAGGCATGTCGATTTAATTTTCAATTACTTTATCTGCCTATAATATTTTTTGCATTATATTTTATCGGGCTGTTTTATTCATCCGAAATTAAAAATGCTTTTAGTGATTTAGGTACCAAAAGTACTTTTCTTATTCTCCCTTTATTATTTTCATCAGGAATACTTCCAACTGATAAGTTTCGGTTTTTCAGATTGTCATTTATTGCCGGATGCCTGTTGGTATGTTTATATAATCTGACCTTGTCAGGCATTGATTATTCCAAAAGTGGAAATGCAAATGTATTTTACTATACATCCTTCTCGAGAATAATGCATGTTCAGTATATGACCATCTATCTTAATCTAGCCGTGTTGTTTTTGATAAATGAAATGTTTGACAACGGAAAAAATAACCGACCTGTGCAGATTTTAACAGTAATACTGATTGCATTTTTCTTTTTAAACATATCTCTGCTTGATAGCCGATTAGCTACTGTTGTATCTTATATTACATCTACACTCTTCACCTTCTTAAAAATAAAAACTTCAGGAAGCATTCTTCGCTTTTCTATTTATGCCTTCCTGTGCATCTTAATCATTATTTCCGTTGACTATTTCTCCATGCGCACCAATAGGTTTGAGCAGGTTAGCGATTTGCTTGCTAATGAAACTAACTTTTATGATTTTTCGAAACCTGAATATAGCAGCACTGCTCTACGTATTCCTCTTTGGATAAATGCTTATCAGGTTATAGAAGATAATCCTTTCATGGGTGTGGGAACAGGGGATGTCCGAATTGCCTTAGACTCAATTTACAAGAAAAATGGTTTTAAATTCGCAATGGAGAAAAAATTAAATCCGCATAATCAATATTTACAAACAGGCGTTGCACTGGGTATTGTAGGAATAACTTCTCTTTTTGCCATGTTGCTAATCCCCATTTATTATTCCATTCGCTATCGTCATTTTCTTTTTCTTTCTCTCCTTATTATTTTCATTTTTAATATGCTCACCGAATCAATTTTGGAAAGGCAGGCTGGAATTTTAATTTTTTCTTTACTATATTCTATGTTCAGTGTTGAATTGAATAACTCTATGGCAATTGAAAAAATAAGCGCAGTGAAACAACCTATTGTTACTACATAAAACAACAATCATGAAAGTACCCTTTGCTCCTCCACGTATGGATCAAAAAGTAATTGACGAAGTGAGTGACACGCTTCTCTCCGGATGGATTACTACCGGACCAAAAACCAAACGTCTTGAAAAAGAACTTGCACAATATTGCAATGTCGAAAACGTGCTTGCTCTGAACTCGGCAACTGCCGGATTAGAGATTATACTCCGATGGTTTGGCGTGAAAGAAGGTGATGAGGTGATACTTCCTGCTTATACTTATACAGCTACGGCAAATGTGGTAATTCATTGCGGAGCCAAACCTGTATTTGCAGACATTGGTGACGACTTCAATATGAATGCAGCAAATCTTAAAAGCCTGATTACTCCTCGAACAAAAGTAATTATGCCGGTGGATTTTGGTGGATTGCCTTGCGATTATGATGCTATAAATAATATTGTAAAATCGGAATCTGTAAAAAGCCTCTTTGTTCCACAAAATGATATACAGCAAAAACTCGGAAGAATATTGGTTCTCTCAGATGCTGCTCATTCCTTTGGTGCTGTTTATAATAATAGAAAAACCGGAATTCTCACGGATATCACTGTGTTTTCTTTTCATGCTGTAAAAAATCTGACCACTGCCGAAGGGGGAGCTGTTGCTTTAAATCTGCCTGCGCCATTCAGCAATCAGCAAGTGTATGATTACCTCTGTATATACACACTTCATGGGCAGAATAAAGATGCACTTGCGAAGATGCAAAAAGGCAACTGGCGTTATGATGTCATTGAAGCGGGGTACAAATGCAATATGACCGATATTATGGCTTCAATAGGTTTGGTAGAATTATCGCGTTATGATGAAACCATTGCAAAGCGCAAAACGCTTACTCAAAAATATCATGATGAATTTAAGAAATTTGACTGGGCTATTCTTCCTCCATCAGAAACTTCTACTGCCGAAACCTGTTACCATCTTTATGCTTTAAGAATAAAAAACTGCACCGAGGTACAACGTGATGCCATCATGCAAAAAATGTTTGATAAAGATATAGCAGTAAATATGCATTTTATACCCGTGCCCATGCTGTCGTTCTATAAAAATCTAGGGTATCATATCATGGATTATCCTGTGGCGTATCAAACTTATTGCAGCGAAATTTCTCTTCCTCTTTTTTACAATCTCACTGATGAACAGCAGCAATTTGTCATTGCTACTTTGATTGAGTCAGTTACCGAAGTATTAAAAAAATAAACACCGGAACCTCCAGGAGATTGCCGGTGCTTATGGGCGGGATTATTCTTTTACCGCTTTAAAAATTTTGTTTTTGTAATCTTGTCTTGTGTTTGTACTGTTACAATATACATTCCTGATGCCAGTGCAGAAACATCAATTTGTTTTTCTGTGCCATTATTCAGTTTATCAGTGAATACCACTTTCCCATCAGCACTGTTAATAATTACAACTCCATTTTGCTTTGAAGATATATGAATATAATCAAATGCAGGATTAGGGTAAATGCCAATTGATTCATCGTTAGTCGGAATTTCATTTACAGCAGTTACTCCTGATGAAGGCGGGAAATGAATATTATCCAGCATAACCATGTCACTTCCTCCGAAACAACAAACCGGATCTTTACTATACGACCATGTGAAGGTGTGAATACCGGTAGCTACAGGATAGCTGCGATACGTCCATGCCTGAACTCCTGAATAACTATCCCGTAAAGTTCCGTCTATGTAAAATTGTAAAAAGTCCCAGTTTAATTCTGTTGACACCAAGGTGTAAAACGAAATATAATCATCAGATAATACATTTAACTGAATACTTAAAGTTGAAGTGTCGCCATCAGACAGTGCAGGGGTACTTGCCGAATAAACTCCCTGATATGGAGTGCTGCCGGTTATGGTCCATGGATGAGTGTAATTATTTTGCCAAGGGAATTTGGAGAAATCACCGGTTTCAAAATTCTCCAGTACTTCACCGGCAGTAATATAAAACTGTTTACTGTCAGAATAAGTACTATCCGTGATGTTAAACATCACATCAAGTAATGTTCCTATCTGCACATTTGAATTTAAGGTGACATTAAAGACGGCATCTGCATATCCCAAAGCATTAATCACACCAATGCTATATCCTGAATTATTAATGGTAAGATAAGGGCTGCTGGAAGTAATTGTAGCCATACATGCCGAACTGTTGCTGTGTCCTTTATTATTTGTTCTGATAATCAGATTTGCTGTTTCACCCGGATCTAACTTGCCGTTGCCATTACCTGCCAAATCATTAACTATTAAACTATAAACATTGAGTGCCGGTGCTCTTAAAACATGATTGACCACCGACTGCCAGTGATTGCCTGCAGAGTCTGTTAAATCTATTGTAAACTGCGCTATCTCATTGTCAGGTATAATATTATTTACGCTATATGAAAAAGCTCCAGGTACATTGGTCTGCGCTGATGCTGCAATAGTTCCTGCATTTCCGTTGGTCGAAAGCAACACTACATGGCTATTGGTAGTACTTACCGAGTAAGATACATTTACTGCATCAGTCAATCCGAAATTTCGTAATTCCAAATCTACACTGATATGCTCACCATAATCAACAAGTTGATTATTATTCCCAATTGTGTCGTTGATAGCATCTGAAACCATTGTAACAAAAGGGCCATTGAAAGAATTCACAGGTATTTCCATCATGTAAGGCACTGCGTTAAAAGCTGTAATGGTAAGAAACAAAGTGTCAATAGCATTGACCATAGGGAAATTCAGTGTTACACTTCCATTGATAATTAATCCGGTAGCAAGTATTTGTCCATGACTGCTTAAACAAGCAAATGCGCTGTCGGTATTACAATTCACCAAAAGTTGATCTGCACCTATATTTAACACCGGTGCGTGGCTGGCAGAAATAGTAAAAGGAATAGCCGTTCTCACATTCAGGGAAGGGTCGCCAAAGCAATGCCAAGTATCTGTCATATCAAACCCTGCTCCACCATATTTATCGTTCATAAACATACATCCGTTAACACTCAATCCGCCAAATGTGCGCTTGATAGTTCCATGCGTTCCAACCAATAAATCTACCATTTCGTCCTGCCCTGCCATTGGAGGATCCCATGACTGATTGATGCTCGACATGAATGCTGCTATAGCTCCGGTAGGTTCATTGTTTTGTGTGGCTCGTAACCATGCTTCACCAAAACAAGTTCCTGTGTCAAATTCTCCATTTACACATCCCACACTCCAAATGAATGGAAGCATTCCCTGATTATTTAATCCGGTAATATCAGTATTCGAAAAACCGGTGGTTCCAAAAGAAACCTGGCTTCCATGTCCGGTATAATTAATGACTGAACTTCCGCTGTTCAACTCGGTTGACAACATAAATGCAGTGGGGTTGCCCGGTTGGTCATTTCCGCCTTGTGTGCCATCATACAATTCAGCAACATCAGTATAAGTAAATACAAGTTGTTTGGCACGAATTACCTGTTCGTGTTCATAATCTATTTCATTGTTATCGCCAGGCCCTTGATTGGAAGCTACGCATATCCCTTTTGAATACCATGTTCCAGCGGGGTCAGGGTTTCTTTCGTAAATAATTGTGCGTTGAACCTGAGTTTGTACATCGGCTATTGTCTGAGCACTGAAACGGCCTACAAAAACTTCGGCATAAGAATCATTACCTACAATATAACCATAGCTCGGGTCAGAAGCACCTCCGAAGACATAGTGTGTTGGAATCTGCTGAGCATCGCCTACAAGTAAAATATATTTCAGATTATGATTGAGATAAAACATATCAATATAACTCTGCAACTGTGCAGCGTTAGTTCCAATGGTAGTTACATCTACTACAGTAACTGCAATTCCCTTTTTAATCTTCCAGTCAACAAATGAATCGAGTGCAGAAATGAAAGACGGATACGAAATGATCAGCATCTCCCCTTCTTCTTCTACGGGAATATAGTTAATTGCAGCGGCAGCATTTCTGAACTGTGTTTGATATATCAATGAAAAATCACGATCAATTTTCTGAAGCGGCTTTTGTCTTTGCAAAACATTTAAAGCAGGCGCAACATCAGTGCTTCTGTTCAATGTAATTGTTACATCCGTAAAAACACGCAATACCTTTGTTACCGGATTGTACTGAAACGGATAAAACCATATTGTTTGCCCTCTGAAATCACGCAAAATGAACGGGTTTTGTAACGCTGCATTTTGTCCAGGATAGAATGCATTGTTACCGTACACACTTCCAAAATGTAAATCAATATCATCAGGATTTATATTTCGATAAAGATTTCCCTTTGATGGTGCAATCTGTATGTTCTGAAAATCGGTAAAGTGATTTACAGTAACCGCCATTTGCATATTTGCATCATCAGGTACGATGAGCGAAACTGCAATTTTACTTAAATCGGGAGCGTCCTTTTCAAGTATAGGAGTCAGTTCCGGACCTTCGGTTTTATAATACTCCCCTTGAGTAGTTTTAACTCTGGTAAGATAAAAACCCTGTAGTTGAATCTGAACCGTTGATGATTCAATATTACTTTGTACATCTACAGTTGGCTTGGTTGCCTTTGCTGACCCCGTATTCACCCATTCTGCATGAATTAATAACGGAGCAAACAACAGAATTAAAGCAACTGTTAGTTTTCTAATTTGCATGACCTTTCTTTATTATCTATCAAAGATAACAGTTTTCCACTAGAAATCCTTAATCAGCAGTTTATTTTTTCAACAATTATGATACGCTAATCTTGAAAAATTATTCACCTTCAATTATTTTTCTGAACTGTTAAAACCGTATTTTTGAGCACATAAATTTCAAAGAAAGTTATACCGTATTATGGCAGTTTACAGATTTAAAATTTCATTCGAAGATTTCGAAGATGTTTATCGAGAAATTGATGTCACTTCCGACCAATCGTTTGCGCAGCTTTATGCTACCATACTTTCCTCCATTGGATTTGAGGATCATGGTACGGCATCGTTTTATATGAGTAACGACAGCTGGAAAAAAGGAACCGAAATTTCCAACAAAGAAGGTAAAATGAGAGATGGAAAACCGGTTGCTCTGATGACAAAAGCTATTTTTAAAAATTACATTGCCGACCCACATCAGAAAATTTATTTCCTGATAGAAAGTGAAAGCGTGTGGGCATTTCATATCGAACTGATAAAAATTTTGGCAACTGCCGATACTAAGCTAATCTACCCTTTTGTAAAAAAAGTTGTTGGGGAAGCTCCAAAGCAGTTTAAAGTAATTATTCCGCCTACTGTTACGGAAGAGGACGGTTTGTTGATAGACGAAGAAATATCAGATGAAAATGAGACAATCGATGACTACTCAGATAATCAAAAATATGACGAAGATGATACAGCAGCATTAGAAGGCGAAGAAGGTGAAGAAAACGAAGAAGAATCAGATGATGATATGGGTGATATGGAAATGAGTGGTGATGACAATTATGAAGAAGAAAATTAGAACATGGTACTAAAACCAAAGCACATCTTCAGGGTGTGCTTTTTTATTTTAAGCAGATGAAAGTTGGTGATAAAGTAAGTTTTGTCAATGAAAAACTTAACGGAGTAATAAAAGCTGTTAAACCCGGAGGAATCATTGCCGTAGAAATTGAAGATGACTTTATTATTGATGCATTGGAAAAAGATGTAGTGGTTACTGAAGTATTTATCAAAAACCATTCAGCAGAAACTACTGAAATAAAAAAAGTAGAATCTACTGAGGCAGAGTTTGCGCTTCATACCAATGAAATTGATTTTGTTGCCATACCTGCCGAAAAACACAAAGTATTGACAGGTTATGTCTCCTATTATTTAATCAATGGCACCGATAATGACTTGCAATATTTATTCTACTCTCGCTCTGACTCCGGTGTGCAGTTAAAATCTTCAGGAGCACTGAGTGCGCATAATAAAGTTAACGTGCTCACCATAAACCGTCCTGATATTACAGACATTTCTTCCTTCCTCATACAGTTATTAATTTCGGGTGGCAATATCGTACATCATCCTGTTCAAAAAGAAATGGCTGTGATGCTGCCTGATTTATCTTTAAAAAATAAAAATTATCCGGATTTCACTGCAGTTACTTCTATCCTCAATTTCAATCAGCCGGATGACTCCGCACTGATTAAGTTAAAAGAGTTGTTTGAACCGGAAATCAAAACGGGTGCAACCAATAAAAAAACGAAGGATAATAGAGCTTCAAAAAATTCACAAGCCATTTTACTTAATTACGATGAGATTGACCTTCACATAGAAAAACTCACTGATAATTCGCATTTGATGAGTAATTTCGAAATGCTTGAACTTCAGAAATCAGTTGTAAGGCAGGAAATGGATAAAGCCATTCGCAAACACTATAAGAAAATTGTGTTTATTCATGGTAAAGGCGAAGGTGTTTTAAAAAACGAAGTACTTAAAGAACTGTCGGTTTATAACGACATTGAAATCCGGGAGGCTGACTATTCACGCTTTGGAGGCGGAGCCACGGAAGTGATTTTCTAATTTCTTTTGGACCACTTTTTAAAAAACAATTCCTGCTCAGTGGTTTTGTTTTCGGTATGTTTTACTTTCCAAGTCGAAAAATAATTTTTATCGCCTTTCTTAACAATTACTGTTTTCAGTTTAAGCTGTGAAAATACCGTAAGCTCCATTTGCGCTGAATACTGATACTGTGCAAACAAATCATGCACTCTTTTATCTGCTTTGTGGCCATTTACTGCAATTAACTCATCGCCTACCGATAAAATTCTAAATGCAGGAGCATTTTTAGCTATATTTGAAATAATGGGCATACTGCCTGACTCATCTATGCGAATACCATATTTCTGTTCACCGATTTTAGAAGATAACTGCTCCGCTAATGTCAATCCCGCAAATTCCAATACCTGCTCAAGCATTGACTCATAACTGACAGCCTTAAAAACAATATCCGTAAAAAATTGCGACAACGATTTTCCGGCACACTGTTCTGCTACCTGTCTGTAATCATCAGCAGTATATCCTTTACCCTTCTTTCCAAAATCATTGTAAATTTTCAGAAACACATCATCTATTGATTTTCTATTTCCCGAATATTTACGAATCAGAAAATCGAGCATCAGGGTAATGATGCTTCCTTCATCGTAAATGGAAGTTTTTCTTCCCGGAACGCCAGGAACGTAACCGTCCAGCCAGGTATCGAAAGAAGATTCTGCTGCTGAAAAATTAAATCGCCCTTCGTTGGAAAGATGCTTGTTGATGCGAAAATTCAATTCATTGAAATACTCTTCTTCACTGAAGTAACCACAACGGTACAGAAACAAGTCACCATAATAAGTAGTTGCACCTTCATACACAAAACCTGATGGCGAATAGTTCTCTCTGTCGTAATTATAAGGTTGCATTTCAACCGGGCGTATGGTTTTGATATTCCATGAATGAAATAACTCATGCGAAGAAACACCTATCAGTTCATTGTACAATTCGCGCTTATGCAATCCTGATGATGGTCCGACTACAATTACAGTTGAACTGAGATGCTCTACTCCGTGATAAAAAGTATGAGGCACTGCCAATATTATAAAATGATATTCCTTCACAGGAAAATCCTGCATCATCCGTAGCTGCTCCGAAGTGAAGGAAACAAAATCTGCTATGAGCTTATCAGGTTCGGGATTGTAATCGCCTTCAATCCATATATGAAATAAATTTTCACTTACAGTGTAACTCAAATGTTTCAACCCTTCACTTGCAATAAACGGACTGTCAACCAACTCATCAAAACTATCAGCTTCAAATAAGTTGTGTCCTGTTTTTTTCAATGAAGTGGCCACCGTAGTCTGAGCAATATCTAACTGCACAATACATTTATCACTCCTGTGTTTGTCAGTATAAAAACAACAGTGAATGGGATTGATGTAAAGCTGGTGTTCATCTACATAACAAGAACCTGCATCCTGCTTGTTGGCATAATACTGATAGTTCACTTTAATGTGAGATACCTTTTCGCTTGTTTGAATAAGCCACACACTTTTAGAAATTTTCTGAAACGCAAGCGGTTTGTTGTCGGAATCAGTAACGGTAAAAGCTCTGATATTTTTCGCAAAGTTTCCTTCTTCGTATCGGCCGGGTCTCCATACGGGCAGCTTCAATTCAATTTGATTTTGCCCTTTAGTATCGAGTGTAAGTTCTATATCTACAAAACGTTCTGCAGAGTTGGAGACAGAAAAACGATAATGCATGATATCAGTATTCAAGTAAATATTTCATTCTTGCAGCAACTTTATCTGCATTTGGAATCATGGTAAACTCCAAAGTAGAATTCAAAGGTATGGCCGGTAAATTTTCAGAACCCATTGCAATAACGGGTGCATCCAACGTATGGAAACAATGCTGTTGAATTCTTCCAGCCAAAGCTTCAGCAAAGGAATTTTTCAATGACTCTTCTGTTAGCACCAAACAACGGTGATGTTTCTCAACCGTACTGAAAATTGTTTCTTCGTCAATAGGATTTAATGTGCGTAAATCCACAATTTCTACTCTTCCCGGAAACTGCTTTGCAGCATTTTTAGCCCAGTAAACGCCCATGCCATAAGTTATCACTGCAATGGATGATTGGTCATCAGAGTTATTTGCAGCCAAAGCAATGCGTGCTTTACCAAATGGAATAATGTAATCTTCGTCCGGTTCAATGGTACGCGCCTCTTCTGTTCCTTTTATTTTACTCCAGTAAAGTCCTTTATGTTCAAATATCACTACAGGATTGGGGTCGTAATAGGCTGATTTTATCAGACCTTTTAAATCTGCTCCGGTAGATGGATACGCTACTTTAACACCACGAATATTCAGTAAAACCGATTCTACGCTTGAAGAGTGATAAGGACCTCCGCTGCCATAAGCGCCTATAGGCACACGAATCACACAGGATACCGGCCACTTACCATTGCTTAAATAACAGGAGCGACTCACCTCTGTAAATAACTGATTAAGGCCGGGCCATATATAATCGGCAAACTGAACTTCTACAATCGGTTTACATCCAACAGCACTCAATCCAACTGTAGAGCCTATTATAAATGCTTCCTGAATGGGTGTGTTGAATACTCTTTCATCACCAAAAGTTTTTGCCAGAGTTGCCGCTTCGCGAAACACACCTCCCAACCTTGCTCCTACATCCTGCCCGTAGAACAAACATTCAGGATGTTTCTGCAACAGTTCTTTCACTGCAAACAAAGCACTGTCCACCATTACGGTAGGTTCCTTGCCTGCAGGTTCGCGCACTCCTTTTTCCTCGGTAACCGGGGTTGGCGCATAATCATGAGTAAACAAATCTTCGGGGCGTGGATCTTCAGCTTTCAATGCTTTCTGATAATCCGCAGCTACTAATGCCGTTGCTTCTTCCTGAATCGTATTTAATTCATCGGAGGTAAAACCTGCTTCGGCCAGTTGTTGTACAAACTTCGGCAATGGGTCATTCTTTTTTGCCTTCTCCAAATCATCGCGATACCACTCTCTTCTTACTCCTGAAGTGTGATGTCCGAGTAAAGGCACTGTAGCATGAATCAGGAATGGCCTTCTTTCTTTCCGGATAATATCAAGTACTTCTTTGATGGTGTTGTACGATCTGAAAAAATCAGTTCCATCAATACTTCTTGTTTCAAGACCTTTAAATCCTTTAGCATATTCAATTGCATTACCGGTTCTGAATTCTGTTGCATGAGCCGAAATATCCCATTCATTATCCTGCACAAAATACAGTATAGGAAACTTTTTAAGCACAGCCATCTGAAAAGCTTCTGCCACTTCGCCCTCCGTGATACTTGCATCACCAAAAGAACAAACTGTAACGGGATTTTCGCCCTCATCATATTGTGCAAGCTGCTGTTGTTCCAGATATTTCATACCCATGGCTACACCGGTAGCAGGAATTGCCTGCATACCTGTAGCACTGCTCTGATGAGGAATCTTAGGCATATCATCGCGCTTAAGACTTGGATGCGAATAGTAAGTTCGCCCTCCCGAAAATGGGTCATCGCGCTTGGCCATTAGTTGCAACATCAGTTCATAAGGTGTCATACCTATGGAAAGCAGAATGCTGTCATCGCGATAGTAAGCCGAAAGATAATCCTGTGGTTTAAGCTGAAGTCCCAATGCAACCTGCACTGCCTCATGACCTCTTGAACAGGCATGAACATATTTAGCTGTCACCTGAGCATTTTCCTCATAAATATCACTCATGGCACGGGCAGTACACATCAGCTTGTAGGCTTTTAAAACTGTTGCCGTATCTATGGGTGTTGTTTCTAATTTTTTTTCTGCAAGCATTTATTTAGCTGTATTTATTTTGCCTTTGCTTTAAATTTCTCTATTGCATTTCTTGTAAATTCTGATAAGACGAGAGTTCCACTCATCTCTGCACGTTCACTCAGCAATGTGTTCCAGTGATCGGTACCTTGCCAGAATATCTGTTTGAGTTTTTGCATTGCTTCAGGGTTACTTGAAGCAAGACGGGAGGACAGATTTTGAATTTCTGTTTCCATATCTTCCACCGTGGCATGAACGGAAGCATACATTCCTTTTTGGAGTGCCCATTGTGCTGACTGCCATTCAGTAGCGTTAACGGTTAACTGCGTAAATGCGGCAGTGCCCACTTTTCTTTCAACAGCAGGACCTACCACAAATGGGCCAATACCTACTGCCAGTTCGCTGAGTTTTACAGCTGCCGACTCATGAGCAATGGTATAATCAGCAGCACAGGCAAGGCCTACACCTCCGCCAACAGCTTTGCCCTGCACACGCGCTATCACAAATTTAGGTGCAAGCCGCATGGCATTAATCACCATTGCAAAACCGGAGAAAAATTTTCTTCCGGTTTGTATATCCTTAATCTGTATGAGTTCATCAAATGAAGCTCCTGCACAAAATGCCTTTTCGCCTTTGCTTTTTAAAATAATTACTTTCACTGCGGTATTACGACCTGCATCTTCAATGGCTGCTGCCAGTGAATGAAGCACCTCTCCGGGAAGGGAGTTGCTTTGTGGATGAAAAAATTCAATTTCGGCAATGCCATTCGTCACCTTGGTTTCAACAGTACCCTGCATATTCTTAATTCTGTGTTAAAATAAAACATTAAAAACAGACTCTACCCAAGTCTGAAAAATAAGAAATGCAAATATAAAAAAGCAGCGTGATTAACTACCCAGAATCTGCTTTTTCTGGACAATAAACTCCTCATCTGTGAGGTAACCTTTCTCCTTGAGTCGGGCTAATTTTTCTATCTGATCAAGTTTAAAATCAAGCGCATCATGTGATGCAGCCAAAATACCTTCTGACGATACTTTGATGACAGGTTCAGGCTTAACTTCAGGTTGTTTTCTTACAGGCTCAGGCTGTGCAACTACAGGAACGGCTGCCTCAGGCTTGGGTGCAGGCGAATTCAGCAACATTTTTTTGGCAACGGGCTTACGCAGTAAGAAAAACAAAGCAAGAATAAGACCCAATGCTACCAGCGAGTTAAAGATTATCAGAACAATATTTTTTTCTTCGAGAGCTTTATTGTCAATGGTAAGTGCATCAAACCGTGCTTGCATTTTTCTGTTGGCCGAAATCAAACTGTCTGATTTGCTCAGCAAGGTCATAAAGGCCTCATCTTTGGCTTTCATGGCCTCCGAGAGGTTGTTTACCTTATTCTGAGAAATAAAAAGTGCATCATATACAGAGTCATTTATGGAAACTCCGGCTTTGCCGGGAATAGTTTTAACAATAGTACGCGGAGCTACATTAGCTTTCTTCTCCAGTTCTGCATTATCCTTCTGTAACTCATTAACAGTGTGATTTGCAGAGAGAATAATCTTATCATCCAGTTCGAGTAGTCGTCTCACCAACGCCTGAAATTCGGATGTGGCAGTTTTGTTTTTAAATGCTTTGTCAGACTTAAGCATCTCTTCCATCTGCTTCTGAATGTTTTTGCGCTCAACCACAAAATTGTTGTAATCGCCCTGAGCTGATGCCAGAGCACTTATCATCAAAGCTGCGCACAAAACTTTTAATGTCTTCATGTAAATTCGTCCTTTTATATCAAAACCTTACATTTTTCGTGCCACCAATGTCAATACTGTCTCCACGGCAACCGTTTCTCCTCGCTGATTGGTAATTTCCACATCCCATTCAACCACGCCCTGCGGAATTTGACCTTCGCGATCTTCTTTCTGTGTTTTCGTTTTGCACGTTAGTCGTACCTGAATGGTATCGCCCACATAAACTGGTTGCGTAAAACGCAGATTATCGAGACCATAATTGGCAAGCACCGGTCCTTTTTTCGGGTCAACAAACAAACCGGCAGCTGCAGCAATAATGAAATAGCCATGTGCCACACGTTTTTCGAAAACAGAACCTTCGAGAGAAGTTTCATCGGTATGTGCATAAAAATAATCGCCACTGATGCCTGCAAAGTTTACAATATCGGCTTCGGTAATAGTTCGCTTATGTGTAATCAGCGTATCACCAATTTGTATTTCTTCAAAATATTTTCTGAAGGGATGTATCACATCCTCCTTTGTAGCTGCTCCTTTAAGAAAAGTATTGCAGATGTGTGTAAGGGTTGTTGGCGAGCCTTGCAATGCTGTTCGCTGCATAAAATGTTTCACTCCTCTTACGCCACCCATTTCTTCGCCACCTCCTGCTCTGCCCGGGCCACCATGAATGAGTTGTGGCATGGGTGATCCATGACCTGTGCTTTCTGCAGCACTTTGTTTATTGATGATGAGCATACGTCCGTGATAACTTGCCGTGTTGAGAATAATTTTTTTAGCAATTTTATCATCAGCAGTAAACAGCGAACCTACAAGGCTACCCTTACCCATCTTCGCAAGTTCTATTGCTTCATCGGCATTACGGTAAGGCATTACGGTAGTTACCGGGCCGAAAGGCTCAATGGCATGCGGCTCAAGAGTGTTCAAAGGATTTTTACAATACAACACTACCGGAGGCATAAACGCTCCCGCCTCACGGCTGGCACCTGTAACTTCAAAGTTCTGTAAATCGCCATAAGCAACTTCGCACACCTTCATCAATTCTTTTACATTATTACTTACATCTACCACCTGTGATTTATTCACCAAAGGCCCCATGCGCACACCTTCTACCGAAGGGTTTCCCAAACGAATATCGGCCAGACGTTTTTTTAAGGCATCCACTACTGCTCCCGATAAATTATCAGGAACAATAGTTCTGCGTATAGCGGTACATTTTTGTCCTGTCTTAGCAGTCATTTCCCGTGCTACTTCTTTGATAAAAAGCTTAAACTCTTCCGTATCCGGAGTAGCATCTTCGCCCAGTATGCAACAGTTGAGCGAGTCTGCTTCCATAGTAAACCGTACTGAATTTTCTACTATCGCAGGTTTTTGTTTAAGCATTCTTCCGGTATGAGCGCTACCTGTAAAAGTAACCACATCCTGACAGTTGACATGGTCGAGAATATCGCCTGCACTTCCGCAGATTAATTGCAGTGACCCCTCCGGCAATATGCCTGATGCAATTATTTCATGCACCATCAACTCCGTAAGAAAAGATGTGGCTGTTGCAGGTTTGATAATGGCCGGCATACCTGCCACAATAGTGGGAGCTAATTTCTCCAACATTCCCCAACATGGGAAATTGAATGCGTTGATATGTATGGCCACACCTTCGAGAGGAACACAAATATGCTGTCCGATAAAATTTCCGCCTTTGGAAAGGTTTTCAATATTTCCCTCCACCAGAAAAGTTTCGTCAGGCAATTCTCTGCGACCTTTGCTGGCATAAGTATATAATGTTCCAATGCCTCCTTCAATATCTATCCATGAATCGGTACGTGTAGCTCCGGTAGCTGCTGAAAGCTGATAAAACAATTCTTTTTTACCCATGAGATAAATTGCAAGAGCTTTGAGTTTGCGGGCACGCTCATGAAAAGTCATAGCTCTGAGTTTGGGGCCTCCCACAGTGCGGGCATAATGAAGCATGGCCTTAAAATCCAGCCCTTCACTGCTTGCTTCCGCTACTTCTTCGCCTGTAACCGCATGATATAACTTGGTTCCTTTTCCGGTGCCTTCAACCCATTGTCCGGCTATGTAATTTTTTAATCTCATATCTATGTTTAAACTATACTGAAAATATACTTTATTTTAAAGGTGTGAAATTAGGAAAACTGCATTAATATTTGTTTTTAAACTACAACCATTAACCAACAGCAGATGTTTAAAGATATTTACACGGTCAATTGTTGATGATTATACACTGAATGTAAGCTTTTCCAATGCTGCTTTAACCTATTTTTGCAACAGTTCCATTTCTCACACATGAGAAATAAAAGCGCGATTATGAGGAAACCAAAAATTTTGATGTTAGGTTGGGAATTTCCACCTGTTATAAATGGCGGCTTGGGTGTGGCTTGCCACGACTTATGCCTTGCTATGGCTAAACATGCCAAGGTGACAATGATTATTCCAAAGAGTAACCCTGAATTTGTTGTTAAAGATTTGAACCTGATAGGGCTCAATACCATTGATTCGCGTACTTTAAAACAAGTAAACTATAAGGATGAATATAAAACTTTTGAAGATGTACATTTTATCCCTTCAGAGTTAAATCCCTATTACACCGAAAGAAAAAACACTTTTGCTATTCCTGCTGCTGATATCAACAGCCAGTATATGAAAGAAGTGCGCATTGGTCGCAAACAGGCAAAAGTGTTTCACATTGACGACCTCTATGGCGGTGATGTGATTGAAAAAGTAACCGTGTTTGGCGAACTTGCTTCAATGCTTGCACAAACACTCGACTTCGACATTATACATGCACATGACTGGATGACCATGCTTGCCGGAATGGAAATAAAAAGGCTCACCGGTAAACCTTTGGTAGTACATGTACATTCACTGGAAGTTGACCGTGGCGGTGTAAACAGCCAGGGGTGGGTTTATCAGATGGAAAAGCGCGGTATGGAAGAAGCTGATCTGCTCATGCCGGTAAGTAATTTTACCGGAAACATCATTAATGAATATTATGGAATAGATTACCGCAAAATTTTTCCTGTACATAATGGCATTCGTGAAGTAAAACCGTTTCGTACAAAAAGCCCTTATGAAGAAAAAACCGTATTGTTCGTAGGGCGACTTACCCGTCAGAAAGGGCCTGAATATTTTGTGGATATTGCAGCCAAGGTGCTCGAAAAAAATCCGAACGTGCGATTTATTATGGCAGGCACAGGCGATATGCAAAACCGTATTCTTGAAAAAGTTGCTCAGAAACAAATAGGTCATCGTTTTCATCTGGCTGGATTTCTGGGACTTGACAAGGTGCGTTATTTACTTTCTATTGCTGATGTTTACTGTATGCCCTCGGTGAGTGAGCCTTTTGGTTTGTCGGCAGTAGAAGCTGTGCAATTCGATATTCCTGCTGTCATCAGCAAACAGTCAGGCGTTGCCGAAGTGCTTTCAGGAGCGTTGAAGTTTGATTTCTGGGATATCAATCAGGCCGCAGAGTACATTTTAAGTGTAATCGAAAATAATATTCTGCATGAACAAGTAACCGCTGATGCACAAAAAGATTTGAAAAACATCAGCTGGGACATTGCCGCCAACCGTGTGATGGAAGGATATAAAAAACACAAACTGATAAAATAAGAGATTGCAATAGAATTACTATGTTTGAAAAAAATATTGCACCACCCTTTTCAGTATAAACGATTCATCAGATAAAAAAATATAAACTATGCCGTCTGTTTGTTTTTATTTTCAGGTACATCAGCCATTTCGCATCAGACATTACAGCGTGTTTGATATAGGCAAAGACCATTTTTACGAGGATAGCGAAAAGAATAAATGGATTATGGACAAGGTTTCAGAAAAATGTTACCTGCCTGCCAATTACAAAATGCTGGAGCTGATAAAACGTCACAAAGGAAAGTTCAAAATTTCTTATTCACTGAGTGGAACGGTGATTGAGCAAATGGAACTTTACAGACCTGATGTGCTGCAAACATTTGTTGACCTGGCAAAAACAGGTTGTGTGGAATTTCTGTCAGAGACTTATTATCACTCGCTTAGCTTTTTATATAACAAAGATGAGTTTGTGCGACAAGTAAAAGCACATGACGAGCGCATAGAACATTATTTTAAACAAAAGCCCAAGGTTTTCAGAAACACCGAGCTTATTTATAACAATGAATTAGCTGCATTTATTGAAAAAATGGGATATAAAGGCATATTGTGCGAAGGTGTGGACAGATTGCTTCACGGCAAACATCCTAACCATCTGCTAAAACCCGTAGGAACAAAATCTATAAAAGCATTGCTCAAAAATTACAGATTGAGCGATGATATTGCATTCAGGTTTTCAGACAAAAACTGGACTGAATGGCCTTTACATGCCGATACTTTTGCATCGTGGATACATAAAGTTGCAGGAAGTGGTGATGTAATTAATTTATTTATGGACTATGAAACTTTTGGCGAGCATCAGTGGGAAAGCACAGGCATCTTTGATTTCATGGATCATTTGCCAAGAGAAATCCTGAAGCATCCTGATTTTAATTTCAAAACTCCTTCAGAGGTAGTTGATACCTATAATGCACGTGGTGTTTATGATGCACATGAGTTTGTAAGTTGGGCCGACAGTGAGCGCGACCTGAGTGCTTGGCTTGGCAACAATATGCAACAGGAAGCCTTGAAAAAAATATATTCCATCAGCGATGATGTGGTGGCCTCCGACAATAAAGATTTGATGGAAGTATGGGGCAAACTGCAAACCAGTGACCACTTTTATTATATGAGTACCAAATTTTGGAGTGATGGCGATGTGCATAAATATTTCAGCCCTTACAATTCGCCTTACGATGCCTATATATTTTACATGAATGTGTTTGCCGATTTTGAAGCTACCGTGCGCCCCGGAGCCGGAAAAAAATCAACTGCCAAGCGAAGTACTGTAAAAAAGAAAGCTCCCGCACGCACTTCGAAAAAGAAGGACTCGGAATAACTATTGCAGCGCATTATAGAGATGCAGATGCCGGTTATTTAAAAAGTTAAATAATACCAAGTTGATATCTATTTAATTCAACGCTATCTATTAGAGCGTTTCCATTACATTTGTGCCATAACCATTTTAACTTAAATATGATTCAGGGAATAGTTTTCACTCTCATATTGGCAGCAGGCATTTATTTTTTTGCCCGCAATGTGGGACGAATACGCAGAAATATTCTGTTAGGTAAACCGTTGGACCGTACCGACCGACCCGCTGAACGCTGGAAAACCATGTTGCGCGTAGCTTTTGGTCAAAGTAAAATGACGGTGAGACCCATACCCGCATTCTTTCATTTTATCATCTATGCAGGTTTTCTGATTATCAATATTGAAGTTCTTGAAATAATGATTGACGGTGTTGTCGGTACGCATCGTGTGTTTTCATTTCTTGGACCAGTGTATGATTTTCTCATTGGAGGATTTGAAATACTTGCGCTGCTCACCGTCATAGCCTGTGTGGTATTTCTTGCTCGAAGAAATATTTTAAAACTGAAACGTTTCTGGAGTCGCGAAATGACATCATGGCCCCGTAGTGATGCCAACATTATTTTATTTACTGAAATAGTTTTGATGTCGTTGTTTCTTACCATGAATGCAAGCGACCATTTGTTGCAGCAGATGGGTGCTGAACATTACAAGCAGGCAGGATATTTCCCAATCAGCAGTATGCTGTCTCCAATGTTGAGCGGCATGAGCATTGGAGGATTAATTGCGATTGAAAGATTCTGTTGGTGGGGACATATTTTAGGCATTATTGCATTTTTGAATTACCTCCCCTACTCCAAACACTTCCATATTATTTTGGCTTTCCCAAATACGTATTATAGTAAACTTACCCCTAAAGGTGAATTTACCAATCTTGAAAGTGTTACGCAGGAAGTAAAACTGATGCTGGACCCTTCGTTGCCTGCTCCACCACCGCCTGACACTCCTATTCGCTTTGGCGCAAAAGATGTTCAGGATCTTACATGGAAACAACTGATGGACTCCTATACCTGCACCGAATGTGGAAGATGTACCTCTGTATGTCCGGCTAATATTACAGGTAAACTTCTGTCGCCACGAAAAATAATGATGGACACCCGTGACCGCCTTACCGAAGTAGGAAAAAATATTGATCAAAACGGAGCTTTTAAAGATGATGGTAAAACATTGCTGAATGATTACATTAAACCGGAAGAACTTTGGGCTTGTACTACCTGTAATGCCTGCACCGAAGCTTGTCCCGTAAATATTGACCCTTTGTCAATCATTGTTGATATGAGAAGATATCTGGTAATGGAACAGTCTGAAGCTCCAACAGAATGGAATGGAATGTTTTCTAAAATTGAAAACAATCAGGCTCCATGGCAGTTCTCGCCTGCTGACAGGTTTAATTGGAAAAATGAAGAGTAATGCGAAAATAGATGTAATTGACAGTATGCAGTTATTAATGGTTGGTTTTTGTTTTAATATAAATTGAGTGATGAAAATTACGGAAATTTTTTCCTTTTAAAATGTACTTAAGGTATGATTTACTATAACCAATTAAAGTATTTACAAATAGCATCAACTGCCGAAAGCAAACTGCCAACTCTTTAACTTTAAACTTTAAAAAGAATGACACTAAAAGTAAGAACCGTTCAGGACTTTATAAACAATGGCGAATCACCTGAAATACTTTTTTGGGTAGGATGTGCCGGTAGTTTCGATCAGCGTGCGCAGAAAATTACTCGTGCAATAGCTAAAATACTTAATAGTTGTAATGTTTCATTTGCAGTATTAGGAACAGAAGAGAGCTGCAATGGCGACCCTGCAAAACGTGCAGGCAATGAATTTTTATTTCAGATGCAGGCACTCATGAACATTCAGACACTGAATGGCTATAGCATTACCAAAATTGTTACCGGATGTCCACATTGTTTTAATACGCTTAAAAATGAGTATCCGCAACTTGGCGGAACCTATCAGGTGATACATCACAGCATGTTGCTGCAACAACTGATTAACGAAGGCAAACTGAAAGTTCAGGGAGGAAAATTTTTAGGTAAGAAAATTGTTTTTCACGACCCCTGTTATCTTGGTAGAGGGAATGATGTATATGAAGCACCACGTGATGTGATAAAGAAATTAGATGCAGAGCTGTTTGAAGCAAAACGTCATCGCGAAAATGCTTTGTGCTGCGGTGCAGGTGGCGCACAAATTTTTAAAGAAGCTGAACCCGGTAATAAGGAAATTAATATTGAACGAACAGAAGAAATTCTGGAATCGAAACCTGATTATATTGCCGTAGGCTGTCCTTTCTGCATCACCATGCTTAGCGATGGAGTGAAAACGCTCAATAAAGAAGATACCGTAAAAGTGCTTGATATTGCCGAGCTGATAGAAAAAGCAAACGACCTTTGATTTTTTATCAGCAGAAATTTTTCTGCCAGTAAGCAAGTGTGCACAACCTCCAGATAAGCACTGCATGTTGGTTGTTGCCTTTTCGGTATTCGTCCATCAGTGTTTTTATTTTCTTGTTATTCAGAAAATCGAGTTTGCTGAAATCGGCATCTGTAAGTTGTGATAATGCACCGCGAAGCCATTTTACTTCTCCGGGAGTTACAAAACCTTTTTTATCTTTTCGCTTAACGATGGCTTCCGGCATTACCTCTTGCAAAGCCTGCCTCATCACCCACTTGGTGTATATGCCATTGGCTTTATCTTCATTGCGAAGCTTAAATGCAAACTCTACCAAACGATGATCTAAAAATGGTACTCGCGATTCAACAGAGAAAGCCATGCTGTTACGATCCTCATACTGCAACAGTGTAGGAAGGCTGGTAGTAAACATCAGGTGATATAAAAAATTATCCGTGCAATTACCATCCACCTCGCCTAACTCGAAAGGTGTGCCTGACTCATTGCTCAGAAAAGGAAAATAATGATGATATTCGAGTGTATATAATTGCTCTTCGTTTTTCAAAAGGCTGAGTATGCTTTTGCCAAAGTGGGCAAGCGTTTTGGTTACCGACAACTGTTGATTTTTTGCTAACGAACCTGTAAGACTTATGGCCTTACCAATGCGAAATGCAGAAATTAGGTCGGCCACCATGCGATAAGCAGTGTGATTATATCCTGCAAGATATTCATCAGCGCCTTGCCCGTCAAGCACCACCTTGATATTGTTTTCTGCAATGAGTTTCATCAGAAAATACTGCGAAATAAAAGAAGAGCCTGTTGCAGGTACATCTGCATGATAAAGTGCATGATGAAAATGCTCTCTGATATTTTCTTCAGAAGGAGTAAAATAATGGGGTTGCAGTGAAGGGAATTTATCGCATACAGCTTTTACAAATGGTCGTTCATCCACATCGCCTTTTCCCTCATAGTAAATGCTGAACGTTGAATAAGGCAACTTAGGTTGCTGATGCTGTACCATACTTACAATGGCACTGCTGTCGAGGCCTCCGCTGAGGCAACTCCCAACAGCCACATCGCTGCGCATGTGCAACTTCACCGACTCATTAAAAAGCTGAAAAAAACGTTCTTTCTTTTCTTCTGCAGTTAAATTAAGATAATGGCCGGTCTGAATATTCCAGTATCGAAAAATTTTCAGCTCTCCGCTTTTTTGGTTGAACAACAGATTGTGTGCTGCCGGCAACGCTTTCAGTTTACTGAAGTACGTTTCATCATAATAACTTGTCCAGCCCATTTGCAAACCACGGCTTACCTGCATGGTATTGATGTCGTTAGAAAATAACGGACAAGGTTTTAAAGCTTTATACTCCGAACCGAAATAAAAAGCACCCGACTGATGAAGGTAATAAAATGGTTTGATGCCGAAGCGGTCGCGTGAGCAAAATAGTTCTTCATTCAATTCATCCCAGATGGCAAATGCCCACATCCCCATAAACCGGTTAACACAATCTTTTCCCCACTGATGGTAGGCATGCAAAATAACTTCTGTATCACTCCTGGTCCTGAAATGCGCTCCTGATTTTTCAAGCTCTGATTTCAGTTCTAAATAATTATAAATTTCGCCATTGTAAACGATGGTCAGATGCTCATGCTGCATTGGCTGGTCAGCATCATGGCTCAGGTCAATAATGCTCAGGCGATTGTGACCTAAATACACATTGTTTTTTACAAAAGTGTGCCTTGCATCGGGGCCGCGATGTGCAATATTTTCAAGCATTACCGAAAGCATTTTATCTCCGTCAGTAATTTTATCATCAATAAAGCCTGCAATACCGCACATGGTGTTTTATGGAAATTTAATTAGTTTATTTCGTTTCAAAAATAGGTAATGATTATCAAGCAAAGCTGATTTTTTATCAGCAAAAGCTTTGTAATACTAAACTGTAGTCATAAAAAAACCGCCCTGCAAGCAAGGCGGCTTCTAAAAATTTTCAAACCGGTTATTTTCCTGTAGGTATGGTGTAAAGAATACCTAGGTTAATACCACCAAAAAGTCTGTTAGTTGATTTGTAGCTTGGTTCGTTAAATCCTTTATTACGATTTGCCCAAGATGTAGCCCAAGCATCATCAACTGAAAATGTTTTTTCCTTAGTCACATCAGTGAACCCATAACCAATGCGAAGCCCTGCTGTTAAGGTAATAGATTCACTGAGGTCAACATCAGCTCCAAAACCTATTAATACTCCAATGTTTGTTGCATTGAGAGAATTTTTAACATCTTTGTTTTTGTAACCACTACCTGAAGCATTCCTATCTTCTTTAGCTGTCGAAAGGAAACTAAACTGAGGACCGAATTCAAAATAAGCACCTTTATCACCACCTACACGAAGTAATAATGGAACATCCAAATAACGAAGCTTCAGTTTTGTAGAATAACTAGAATTTGAAATTGTACCTTCATATTTCTGGTTATGGCCGGTACGCATAATACCTAATTCCAAACCCAATTTGTCGTTAAAATAATACTGAGTTTTCAACCCGAAGGAACCACCGAATGTCATGGCAATATCCAATTTATCATCTGCATCAAAAACGTTTTTATTCATCAGCCAGGTGCTGTTGAAAGCTCCACCCAGACCTACTTTGAATTTTTGTGCGTTTACGCTCAGCGCTGTCGCAACTATGGCAACACTTAGTAATAGTTTTTTCATCACTTTTGAAGTTAAGATATATATTTGAGCCGCAAATGTAGAACTATTATTCAATTATCAAAATACTGTATATGAAACTACTTGAAAATAAGGTAATACTGATTACTGGCGCTTCGCGTGGCATTGGCCGTGGCATAGCATTACAACTGGCAGCGCACGGTGCACACGTGGCATTCACCTTTCTTTCTTCTCCTGAAAAAGGGCTTCAACTCGAAAATGAACTCAAAAGCAATGGTGTGAAAGCTAAAGGTTATCAAAGTGATGCTTCGCAGTTTGAAGCTGCTGAAAAACTCATCAATCAGGTACTTGCCGATTTCGGACAAATTGATGTACTGGTGAATAATGCCGGTATCACTCGCGATAATCTGCTCATGCGTATGACGGAAGAACAGTTTGACGAAGTCATTCGCACCAATCTCAAATCGTGTTTTAATACTACCAAACACATTCAGAAATCAATGCTCAAACAGCGCTCCGGTTCTATCATCAATATCACTTCAGTAGTTGGCGAAAAAGGAAATGCAGGTCAGGCTAATTATGCCGCAAGTAAGGCCGGTATGATTGGTTTTACCAAATCTGTTGCCCTTGAATTAGGCTCACGCAACATACGATGCAATGCCATAGCACCCGGATTTATTGAAACGGAAATGACGGCAGCTCTCGATCCTGCAACCGTAAAAGGATGGACTGATGCCATACCTATGAAACGCGGAGGAACAGTTGATGATATTGCCAATGCAGTATTGTTTTTTGCGTCAGACCTGAGTACTTACGTAACCGGACAAGTATTGCACGTAAATGGCGGAATGTACACCTGATGCAAGGTGATGAAATATAATCCACCCCTCTACTTCCATTTTCTTACACCCGTTTACGACAGTTTATTCCGTCTGTTGCTGCCTTCTGAAAAAATCAGAAAAACTTCAATTCAGTTGCTTGACTACGATATTCCGACAGATATTGTTGAATTAGGTTCGGGTACCGGAGCACTTACATTGCCACTTGCCAAACAATTTCCTTCTTGCAGAATTTCTGCTGTAGATATTGACCGTAAATCAAATGCCATTCTTCATAAAAAAATATGGAAGAACTCCATTGGAAACGTGCAGGTACAGGAGGCATTGTCCTACCATCTTCCATTTGAAACAGGCAGTGTTAGTGTCGTCTTTGCAAGTTTACTTTTTTGTAACCTTCCGCTTAAACTAAAGTATGATACGATGCAGGAAGCCAAACGTGTATTGCACAAAAATGGAAAACTGCTGATTACCGAGTGGGGGCCGCCTCTGACATTGCTTTCTAAAACCGGATTTATGGTTCTTAAAGCCATTGGCCGAAACAATATTACAGACCTAAGTAACGGAATGTTGCCCAATTACCTGAAAGCAAATGGTTTTACATGCTCTCAGAAACAAACCCTAAACACTTTGTTTGGCACCCTATATTTCTATCAGGCTGAAAAATTAACCTGATACGGTGTTCCATTGGCGTAAATACCCTCCAATTCAGCCAAAACTTTGAAAATGCTTTCCTGAAACTTATTATATTCGCTTCCGTACAATGTAACATAGTTATTACATCAGCCATTATTTTAAACCACCGGCTTCAATGAAATCGCATCATTATCATTTCCCTAAAGCTGTCTTTGATCAGAAAATGCTTCTGCCTGCTTTATTTGAAAAACAGGTTGCTGCAACTCCTGAACATACTGCCGTTTATTTCCATGAAGATAAACTTTCTTATTCTCAACTGAATGATAGAGCCAATGCACTGGCATCGCATCTCATTGCCAAAGGAGTAAAACCCGGCAGCCTGGTTGGGCTGTGTATTGAGCGCAGCTGCAATTTAATTGCAGGTGTATTGGGAATACTTAAAACCGGTGCCGGTTATGTTCCTCTCGACCCGGAATATCCGCAAGAGCGTTTGCTGTATATGATGGAAACTGCGCAAATGCCGTTACTGGTGACCAACAAAAACCTATCAGGAAAATTACCCGAAGGTAAAACCGAAAAAATTTTAATAGAAGATGTACCTCAGAATAACAAACCTGTTGAAGTAAAACACTCTTCTGATGATATTGCTTATGTGCTTTTCACGAGCGGAAGTACAGGCATGCCAAAAGGTGTGGCTATGCCACATAAACCATTGGTGAACCTGATTACCTGGCAGTTGAAAAACACGTCTGTACTTGAAGGTGGAAAAACCTTGCAGTTTGCCCCTATCAGTTTTGACGTTTCGTTTCAGGAAATATTTTCAACGCTGAGCAGTGGAGGCACTCTGGTAATGATAGAAGATGATTTACGTTTGAATGCCGTAAATCTTTTGAATTTTGTTTCAAAGCAAAAAATCAACCGCCTGTTTCTTCCATTTATTGCCTTACAGCATTTATGTGAAGTGGCTGAAAACTTCACGGACGACCTGAGTTCTCTCATAGAAATTATAACAGCAGGTGAGCAATTGCAAAGTACTGCCTTTATCAAAAACTTCTTCCGTAAGAACAAACAATGCACACTATGGAATCATTATGGTCCTACCGAAGGGCATGTGGTTACAGCTTATCAATTGCCGGCCAATCCTGATGAATGGGCTGCTTTGCCATCCATTGGCAAACCTATTGACAATGCTGAAATTTATATTCTTGACGAAAACGGGAATGCAATAGATACACATGAAGGCGAACTTTTTATTGGAGGTATAAGCGTAGCGAAAGGCTACCTGAACAGAGATGATTTGACCGCTGAAAGATTTATCATCAATCCTTTTGAAAATACACAGGGAAAATATTTTTACAAAACAGGCGACCTTGCAAAGTATCTTCCTGACGGAAATATCGAATACTTGGGACGAATTGATGGCCAGGTAAAAATCAGAGGTTATAGAATTGAACTTGGAGAAATTGAACTGACATTAGATAAACATGACTCTGTAAAACAGGCAGTGGTAGTGGCACGTGAAGATGAGCCTGGCGATAAAAGGTTAGTGGCATACTGCCTTGCCGAAGAAGGAAAAAATATCAGCACCGGTGAACTGCGAAAATTTTTATCTGATAAATTACCTGAATACATGATGCCTTCGGCATTTGTTAAGGTTGAAGAATTTCCGCGCACACCATCAGGAAAAATTGACCGCAGAAATTTGCCGGCACCATCTAACAAGCGCCCCGACCTGAACAATGTATTTGTAGCTCCTGAAACAGAGTTGCAGAAAATGTTTGCATCTAAATGGGGACAACTGCTGAAGATTGAAGGTATAGGCATACACGATAATTTCTTTGACCTGGGAGGAAACTCCCTCCTTGCTTTAAAATTTATTGCTGAATTACGTCAGGAGCAAAATCTTGATTTACCTGTTGTAAAAATGTATCAGCATCCTGATATTTTTTCACTGACAAAATTTTTAAGCAACGAAGATTCGTCAAAGTCATATTTTCAGTCGGCACAGGAGCGCTTTGCCGGAGGAGTTAAAGGTAAAATTGAAACGATAGAAGATGGCATTGCCGTTATTGGTATGAGTGGGCGTTTTCCGGGAGCTAAAAATGTGGACGAGTTATGGAAAATTTTGTTGGAAGGAAAAGAAACTGTTTCGTTTTTCAGGAAAGAAGAACTGGATACAGCCATCAGTGCAGAAGATAAAAATGATCCTTCTTATGTTGCGGTGCGTGGTGTTATTGCTGATGCAGATAAATTTGATGCACCATTTTTCAATGTAAACCCACGTCTGGCCGAAGTTACCGATCCGCAACAACGAATTTTTCTTGAAATAGCATGGGAAGCATTTGAAAATGCAGGATACTGTCCGGGAAATTATAACGGGCTGATAGGAATATTTGCCGGTATGGGCAACAACACCTACTATCCCAATAATGTGTTTCATAACAAGGAAGCCATAAACCGTGTGGGCACATTTCAAACCATGACTGCCAACGAAAAAGATTACATAGCGACACGTGTGGCTTATGAATTTAACACCAAAGGCCCGGGCTTGAGCATACATACTGCCTGCTCTACTTCGCTTACGGCAGTAACTATTGCGTATGAGAGTTTGTTGAACAGAGAATGTGATATGGCACTTGCCGGAGGTATAGCTATTACCGTACCGGTGAACAGCGGACATATTTATAATGAAGGTGGAATGTTCAGTAAGGACGGACATACCCGCGCCTTTGATGCAGATGCCACAGGCACCGTTTTCAGTGATGGTGCAGGTGCAGTAATACTGAAACGATATAAAGATGCCGTTAATGACGGTGATGAGATTTACGCAGTCATTCGTGGTGCAGCATTAAACAATGACGGAAGTGACAAAGCAAGTTTTACGGCTCCGAGTGTGGAAGGTCAGGCACAGGTTGTTGCTATGGCACAGGCTAAAGCCGGAGTGGAACCCGAATCTATTTCCTACATTGAAACACATGGTACTGCCACACCTTTAGGCGACCCGATAGAAATTGAAGCACTCACACAGGCATTCAGAAGTAAAACAGATAAAAAACAATTCTGTGCAGTAGGTTCAATAAAAACCAACATTGGCCACCTCACTCCTGCTGCCGGTGTTACGGGACTGATAAAAACATGTCTGGCTTTAAAACACAAAATTTTGCCGGCCTCACTTAATTATAAAAAATCTAACCCTGCAATTGATTTTGAGAATTCACCTTTTTATGTCAATGCAACAAAAAAAGAATGGAAAAGTGCTGACGGAAAACCATTGCGTGCAGGAGTAAGTTCATTTGGTGTAGGTGGCACCAATGCACACGTTGTTTTGGAAGAAGCTCCCTCCCGAATTGATTCAGGTATTGCCCGACAGAAACATTTGTTTGTGTTATCAGCAAAAACAAAGACTGCGCTGGATGCTGCCACAAAGAATCTAAAATCATTTTTTGAAAAAAATAAAGAAGTAAACCTTGCTGATGCAGCCTACACATTGCAGACAGGAAGAAAACATTTTAACCATCGCAGAATAATAGTTGGTGGAACCATTGCTGAATTCAATGCTGTGGTTGATCAATCAAATCCGAAAAAAACATCTGCCCGTGAGCTCACTTCAGGGAACCCTGAAATCATATTTATGTTTCCTGGCCAAGGCTCGCAATATGTAAATATGGGCAAGAATCTTTATGACGATGAAATCGTTTTTAAAGACGCTGTTGACACATGTTGCAACATACTTCAGCAGCATTTAGGTTTGGATTTACGCACGTTGCTATTTCCCAAAGATGCAGAAACAGAAAAAGCAGCAAACATGCTTCGCGAAACTGCTTATACACAACCTGCACTGTTCACCATTGGTTATGCGCTGGCAAAGCTTTGGATGAGTTGGGGCATTCAACCCAAAGGTTTTATTGGTCATAGTATCGGTGAATTTGCAGCTGCACATCTGGCAGGCGTATTTTCTTTGGAAGATGCGCTGATGTTGGTTGCCAACAGAGGAAGAATGATGCAAGATTTACCCAGAGGAAGCATGCTGAGCGTAAGGTTGCCTGCTGCTGAAATAGAAAAAGAACTGGATGCATCATGCTCCATTGCTGCCAATAACGGCCCTGCCCTTTGCGTAGTTGCCGGCCCCACAGATAAAATAGAAGCATTACGAATAAGTCTTGAAAAACGTGAAATAACAGCCAAACTGTTAGTTACGTCTCATGCCTTCCATTCACCTATGATGGAGCCTATGCTGAAACCTTTTCTTGAAAAAGTAAAATCAGTAAGGCTGAATAAACCTTCCATTCCCTTTGTTTCTACTGCTACTTCCAAATGGATAACCGATGAGGAAGCAACAAACCCTGAATACTGGGTACACCATGTGAGAGCAACAGTTCGCTTTGCCGAAGGCATACAAACCTTATGGAATGAAAAACCACAACGTGTTTTATTGGAATGCGGGCCACGGAATACTGCAACAATGCTGGCAAAGCAACAAGCCAAAGAACCTGCTAAACAAATAGCAATAGCTTCTCTGAGTGATAATGCTGAGAATTATGCTGAGTGGGAGCAAATGCTTTTTGCTGTAGGGCAACTGTGGATGTCAGGCGCTGAAATAGACTGGAAGAATTTTTACGCTCTGGAAAAGAGAAAAAAAGTAGCTCTTCCTACCTACCCTTTTGAAAAGAAAAGATACTGGCTTGACCCTGTAACAACAAATATTCAAACATCATTTATAAACCACGATTTAATGCAGCAACAGCAGTTTATACCAAATGCTTTGCCGCATACTTCATCAGATTTATCAGTAACAAAAAACAACATGAATAGAAAAGACCTTTTAACAGCAGAATTAAAATCCATTCTTGAAGAATCATCGGGAATGGAACTGGGAAATGACTCTAACGCAACATTTATTGAATTAGGACTGGATTCATTATTCCTCACACAGGCTGCACTTACCATCAGCAAAAAGTATGGTGTGAAAATTACATTCAGACAATTAAACGAAGATTTTTCTTCGTTAAATGCATTAGCAACGCACTTAGACAGCAACCTTCCGGCAGATGCAATGCCTGCGGTTGCAGCTCCTCAGTCACAACCTGCCATGCAACCAATGGCACCACAGAATATTCAGATGCAACAGGGAATGAACCCTATGCAGATGATGATGATGCAACAAATGCAGATGATGCAAATGATGATGCAGCAAATGTCGCAACCTGTGCAAAGCGTAGCACCATCAGTGCAAGCTCATATCGAAAAGGCTGTTGAAATAAAATCGCATACCAAGAAAGATGACATCAGCGAAAATGAAAAAGCTGAACTTGCAAAACCATTTGGTGCAATAGCACGCATAGAAAAAGCCGCTTCATCCGATATCAATGAAAAACAATCGGCATGGTTGAATAAATTTGTAGATGATTACACTAAAAAAACGGCAAAGAGCAAACAATACTGTCAGCAATATCGCAGTGTACTTGCCGACCCGCGTGTGGTAACCGGATTCAAACCTGCACTCAAAGAAATTATTTATCAGGTAGTAGTAGAAAAATCCAAAGGAGTTAACTTCTGGGATTTGGATGGCAACAAATATGTTGACGTGCTGAATGGTTTCGGTTCCAACTTCTTTGGATGGGGAAGCGATGTGCTGATGAATGTGTGGAAAAATCAATTAGAAACAGGCATTGAACTCGGACCACAAACACCTCTTGCAGGTGAATGTGCTAAGCTGATGTGTGAAATCACCGGCTACGACCGTGCAGGATTTTGCAACACAGGGTCAGAAGCTGTGCTGGGTGCTATGCGTATTGCACGCACCGTTACCGGACGAAATCTGATAGTTTGCTTCAATGGTTCGTATCATGGAATAAATGATGAAGTGATTGTGCGTGGTACTAAAAAGTTAAAATCATTTCCTGCAGCTGCGGGAATTATGCCTGAATCTGTTGAGAACATGTTGGTGTTGGATTATGGTACTGATGAAAGCCTGCAAATTATTAAAGAGCGAATAGATGAAATTGCTGCCGTAATGATTGAACCTATTCAATCGCGCAGAGCTGATTTTCATCCAAAAGAATTTATTCACGAAGTAAGAAAAATTACTAAAGAAAATAATGTGCTGATGATTTTTGACGAAGTCATCACAGGATTCCGCCTGCGTTTGGGAGGTGCACAGGAGTATTACGGAGTAGATGCCGACCTGAGTACTTATGGAAAAGTAATCGGAGGTAACATGCCTATAGGTGCTATTGCAGGTCGCAAGCCATACATGGATGCACTCGATGGAGGTTTCTGGCAATATGGAGATCATTCTATTCCTGAAGTAGGCGTAACTTATTTTGCAGGAACATTTGTGCGTCATCCTCTGGCAATGGCAGCAATGAAAGAAGTACTTACCTATCTGAAAAAAGAAGGAAAACCACTTTACGAAAAACTAAATTCAAAAACACAGCGACTGGTTGACGAAGTAAATGCCCACAGCAAAAAACTTGGCTCTCCGTTTAAGCTTGTAAATTTTGGATCGCTGTTTAAAGGTAAATGGGAAACTGAACCTCATTACACGGAATTGCTTTTCGCTATGATGCGCTTTAAAGGTGTACATATCATGGATGGATTTCCCTGTTTTCTGACGCTGGCTTTCACCGATGCCGATGTGGATTTTGTGATTGCTAAGTTTAAAGAAAGCCTTGATGAACTTTGTACAATAGGATTTATTCCTACAACCGTTGCAAGTTCCGAATCAACCAATGGATATGCTTCCAATGGCAACGGTCAGCATCCGCCAATACCGGGTGCTAAATTGGGTAAGGATGCCAATGGTAATCCTGCATGGTTCATCTCAGATCCGGAACGACCCGGAAAATATTTGTTGGTGAAATAAAAGTGGTCCTGTCGGGAATCGAACTCGAATCTCAGGTTCCGGAGACCTGCGTACTATCCGTTATACTACAGGACCAAATAACAGCGTGCAAAGGTAAAATTTTATACTCAGGCATTAGCAGCAGCATGAGCGGTCATCTGCTCAAATAATTTGTTGCCTTCTTCTACCGTGTTGATTTTATAAAAAGTTATGCTGAGTTTGTCGTTCACTTCTTTCATACGGCATCGTGAAGGATTGTTTTTTACAAAATTGATAATCTGCATAAACAATTCACTTTTATAAAGCTTTGAGTCCGGATTGGAAACCAAATATCCTTTGAGTTGACCGTTTTTGAGAATTAATTTTTCAAAACCCATTTTGCGTGCTTTCCATCGCAGTCTTACTGTTTCCATCAGTTCTTTCACCTGCTTGGGCACAGGCCCGAAACGGTCGCGCAGCCTGCTTGCGAATGCAATTAGATTCTCTTCGTTTTCTATATCGTCCAACTCTTTGTACAGGTTCAATCGTTCAACAATATTCTCCACATAGTTGGTAGGAATAAGAATTTCCAAATCTGTTTCTACCTGACAATCGGAAACGATAGGCTTATTGTCGTCATCAGGAAATAATCCTTTAAAATCTGTCTCACGTAATTCAATCAGCGCTTCATCCAGAATTTTCTGATACATTTCCAAACCTATTTCAGAGATAAAGCCGCTTTGTTCACCTCCAAGCAGGTTACCTGCACCGCGAATGTCGAGGTCGCGCAGTGCAACCTGAAAGCCCATGCCCAGATCGGAATACTCTTCGATTGCACGAAGTCGTTGACGTGCCTCAGGAGTAAGCACAGTAAGTGGTGGTGCCAGCAAATAACAAAATGCTTTTTTATTACTTCGCCCAACCCTTCCGCGCATCTGATGCAAATCGCTCAACCCAAAATTCTGAGCCTGATTGATGATGATGGTATTGGCATTGCTGATATCAATCCCTGATTCGATAATAGTTGTTGCAACCAGCACATCGCTGTCGCCTTCAATAAAGGTCATCAGCACTTCTTCAAGTTGGCTGCCGTCCATTTGCCCGTGCCCAACGGACACTTTTACATCGGGACATAGCTTGCGAATCATATCAGCAATATCATGAATATCCATCACACGGTTATGCACAAAAAACACCTGCCCTCCTCTTGACACTTCGTACATAATGGCATCACGAATAATTTTATCGTTGAAGGTATGCAATTCTGTAGTTACAGGATAGCGGTTGGGAGGTGGAGTGTTGATTACAGATAAATCTCTTGCTCCCATTAGTGAAAATTGCAATGTTCGCGGAATTGGAGTTGCAGTGAGGGTGAGCGTATCTACATTTACTTTCAGCGATTTAATTTTGTCTTTACTGGCTACGCCAAATTTCTGTTCTTCGTCAATAATGAGCAAGCCAAGATTTTTGAATTTAATATCCTTACTCAGCAGCCTGTGCGTACCTATGATAATATCCACTTTACCTTCTTCAATTTTTTTAATGGTTTCGGTTTGCTGAGCCGAAGTCTTAAAACGATTGATGTAATCAATATTGCATGGAAATTCTTTTAGCCTTTCTAAAAAAGTACGGTAATGCTGCATAGCAAGAATGGTAGTAGGCACCAGCAAAGCAACCTGCTTGTTGTCGCTAACGGCTTTAAACGCTGCACGAATGGCAATTTCTGTTTTTCCGAATCCCACATCACCACAAATGAGCCTGTCCATGGGTGAAGTTTTTTCCATATCCTTCTTTACATCACGTGTAGCTTTCACTTGGTCGGGAGTGTCCTCATAAATAAATGATGCTTCCAGTTCAGTTTGTAAGTAATTGTCTTTGGAGTATGCAAAACCTTCCTGTGCTTTTCTTTTTGCATAAAGAGCTATCAAATCTCTAGCAATATCTTTTACCTTCTTCTTGGTTTTCTGTTTGAGAGTAGCCCATGCTGTACTTCCAAGTTTGTTCAATGAAGGTGCAGCACCATCTTTGCCTGTATATCGCGCAATGCGATGCAGGCTGTGAATACTGACATACAGTATATCGTTATCCTTATACACCAAACGAATGGTCTCTTGTTGTTTACCTTCAATGTTCAGTTTTTCCAAACCGCCAAAGCGGCCTACACCATAATCAATATGGGTAACGTAATCTCCCGGTTTAAGGCTGTATAATTCTTTAATGGAAATCGCTTCATTGCGACTGTAATTTTTACGCAATTTGAAACGGTGGTAACGATCAAAAATCTGATGGTCTGTATAGAAAGCAATCTTCAAATCATCATCAATAAAACCTTTGAAGATAGAAGTGTACACAGGTTTGAATTGTATTTCTTCATCGCTGTTCTTTTGTTTCGCATTCATATCTTCGAATATGGCATAAATGCGTTCAATTTGCTTTGCTGATTCTGAAAAAATAAAAGATTGAATTTTGTTATCTGAATTTGCTTTCAGATTTTCAGAAAGGAGATTAAAATTTTTATTGAACTGCGGCTGCGGCTTAATATGAAAAGGTATTTCTAAAGCATTTTCATAGTTACTTTTTACTCCGAATTCAATATTGGTATGCTTCCTGAAATATCCGCTGATAATCGTATCGGATGGATAAACTTTTTTTGCATCATCATAGTCCTGTATTTCATCAGCAGGGACTTCCCTTTCAAATACGGCTTCAATATTTTCTTTGAGGTATTGAAGCTGATAACCCAAATCACGGGTTGCTATCAAGGTGCTTTCAGGCAAGAAACTGAAAAATGATTCTGTGTTATTGTTCTTCAGCTCAGTTTGAATATTGGGAATAACCGTTACGAACTGAAGATTTTTGTCAGACAACTGAGTTATCGGATCAAATGATCGGATAGACTGAATATTGTTACCATCAAATTCCAGCCGGTAAGGAAGTTCATAAGCAAATGAATAAACATCCACAATACCGCCTCTGATTGCAAACTGTCCGGGTTCAAATACAAAATCGGTACGTTGAAAATTATTCTCTGTCAGAAAATCATTGACAAAATCAATACTTAAAGACTCACCAACTCTGGCTTCAATGGTACTTTTTTCGAGTACATTTTTGGTTACCACATTTTCAGCAACTGCTTCAGCATAGGATACCACCATAAACCTGTCGCTGTGTTTGTTAATGTAGCTTAATACTTCAGCTCTCATCTGAATGGCTGAAGTGTCATGTCCATTTAGTTTAAAGGGTTTGCGGTAAGAAGCAGGAAAAAACAAAACCTTGCCATTGCCCAAAAGATTCTCGAGGTCGTTGAAGTAATAAGCGGCTTCCTCGCGGTCGGGTAATACCAGCAACATGGGTTTATTTAACAGGTTAAATGAAGCTGCTGTAATAAAGGATGCAGCAGAACCATGTACATGTGTTAGATGAATATGTCGGGTATCTTGAAGGGTATTGGTGAGTTGACGAACAGAAGGATGCTCCTGATATTGTTCGATTAACTTCTGTAGTTGTTCCATCTGAAAAAGAACACAAAAGTAAGATGAATTGTTCAATTACACATTGAAAACATGAGAGTGAAAAAACACTTTTCTGTTTCTATCTCAGTTTGGTGCGGAAGGGCTTACACTTATCGGTATATTTCTTAGACAGGGTCCAGTTAATAGTCACTCCACCCATCATGTACCAATCTTTGTCGGAAGCATTGCCTCGTTGATGATTGGTATTAATTCCCGAGCCGGCAAAAACAGATCTGTCTGAAAGCGCAGCTGCCAATGGACCGTTAGAAGCAGCAAGGCCTGTATTATCGGGATAAACTGTGCTTACATCATCAAGATAATCTGTATATGTTTTTCGTGCTATTGCTTCTACCGAAAGTGAGAACCTGTTACTGAGTTTAAACTTAATGCCTCCCCCTATAGGTATTGCAAACTGCACACGTTTATAACGACTGCCGGTGTTGGGCAATCCACTACCCTGCCCTTCGGTGCCAAGAGGTTGAAGATCGTACCATGAACCATTGATAAAACCCTGCGGGTTGTGATGAAAAAATGCAATTCCTGCAACAAGATAAGGAGCTACTTTAGATGAATGTTCGGCAGAGGTTTGAAAAGGAAAAAAGTTAAACTCGAACATTGCACTGGCATCAAACACATCATTGCGAAATGAAAGATTGCGATACCTATTAAAGTCTTCTTTAACACGTGAATCACTACCGCTTATACGCCCATAAGTGAGTCCCAGCCTTAATGACCAGAAACTATTGAGGCATCTTTTATAATATAACCCTACTGCGGGATTAAATGCATCGGGGTTAAAAAGATGGGGATTGATTTCACCTTTGTAGGATGCAACTCCTAAAAGCAAACCCAACTCGCTGCTCTGAGCCTGTACAAGTACAGGTGTCTGAGATAGAATAAAACAAACTGCTATTAAAAATTTACGCATTCAATTTGAGCATCCAAGCTAAACGCCCGTTATATCAGAAAAGTATATTAGAACATTGGATAATTAGTGCGCCCTGTTCGTATTTTATAGCTCACGTTAAATACCGCAAAAATATATGCGTCATTCCAGCGGGGATCGCCTCTTTGTTGTCCTACATGCGACTTATCATCCAAGCTACGGTCTGCCAGTTCTTCAACCAAAGAAGTACCTCTGTCATAATAATAGCTTTTACTAACATCGTCAATATAGTCAGTAAAGGTGTAACGCAAGCCCAGTTCCAAACCTATACTGATTTGTCTGTCAATGGCATATTTGGCTCCTAAACCTAAAGGCACACAAATTTGGGTGCGCTTATATTTATCACGCGAAGCCACAACTCCTTGACCTTCTGTTCCCAAAGGTTGCAACTGATACCAGTGGCCATCAAGCTTAGCCTTTGGATTAAAATGAAATACGCCAATTCCTACAAATCCATAAGCAGATATTTCGATATTGCGCATACCTCGAACACCACGTAATTTATAACGGTGACCTACCTGTTCCTGTAAAAATGAATATTCAATATTGGTGCTCAATTCAAAAATATTAGACTTAAAGCTGAGATTACGGTTATGGCGGAAATATTCATTCGTTAATTTATCATCACCTGCAACCACACCATAAGAAAATTTGGTGCAACTGGCAAATGAAGGCGATATTTTATAGCGATAACCAATCATTGCAGCCGGCCGCGTCATTGAAAATTCCAAATCACGAAAAGCGTGTGTGCCGACCTGATTGGCCCCACCAAGTTCGCCCAGGAAGTTAGTCACTCCCAGTCCTGCAATATATTCAATCCGGTAGGCTCTCCATCTTTTTTTGGCTACCTGTGAGTAACTCATCAATGGAAAAGTAAATAGTAATAAAAGTAATAATCCTTTGTATTTATTGTTCATAAGCCGGGATGGTTAACGACAAAAATAAATATTTTACATAAATTGAGCACAAGTATAATATTTTATTACCAATTACGGGCATCCAACCCCCAATTGAGCTTATTTCTTAAAGTCTGAAGAAAGTTATCACTGTCAAAACGTATCAGATTGAAGTTGAAATTCTCTTTACGTACAGCCAGCTGGATACTGGAGTCAATGGTTACTGCACGCGAGTCGAGTGATGCCAGAAAATATGGGTTCCTTCCTTCCACTTCTATTGAAATTACATGTTTATCAGATACTACGATGGGACGTACATTTAGGTTATGTGGGGCAATGGGTGTGATGACAAAGTTTCCTGAATGTGGCGAAATAATAGGTCCCCCGCAACTGAGCGAATAACCTGTTGACCCTGTGGGTGTACCTATAATTATCCCATCGGCCCAATAAGAATTGAGGTATTCTCCATTGAGGTAGGTATGAATGATAATCATGGAGGAGCTGTCCTTTTTATGGATGGAAAGCTCGTTGAGGGCATAAGGTGTTTCGCCAAAAATACTTTTATCGGTTTCAAGCCGCAGCATGGCTCGCTTATCGAGAGTGTAATGCCCCTTTTCTATGCTGTCAACGGCTTGTGGAAGATCTTCGGGGAGTACGTTTGACAAAAATCCCAATCTGCCGGTATTTATTCCCAACACAGGAATGCCAGAATCTCTTACAAGCGTAACCGTGTCGAGGATGGTGCCATCTCCACCGATACTGAAAAGAAAATCAGCCTTGCCGATAAGTTCATTTGCAGTGCTGAATAGTCCGGTTTTCGAAAGGTCTTTTTGCCTTTGCTTGAGAGAATGGTATAAAGTGCCGAAAAGTAAAATGTCAGCTTTTATATGAAGCAGTTGCTGCCACACCGTTTCGAGAGCGTTCAGCACCTTTTCGTTCACATTTCTGGCATAGACGGCAACAGTCATTCAGCAAAAATAAGGAATTAAATAGGTGCGGTAAGATGAAAATAAAATCCTGTATTACCGAGTTTATTAACAGCAAATTCGGCCCGTATTACCATATCATAATAGGTGACAAAATCGAGTCCGGCACCAAAACTATATTGCCAGGAGTTGGACAAGGGGTTGCCATAATAAAATCGTTTATCACGCACATAGCCGGCATCAAAAAACAAATTAGCATATAACGAATAAGGAATTTTGGTAAAACTCTCAGGCAGCCCCACAGGCAGATGTATGGCGCGTGGCTTAATGATATTGTATTTAATTCCCGTTTTAAAGAGCGCGAAATTTTCGCCATTAATTACATATCTGTCATACCCTCTAATGACATCGCCCTCATAGCCCAGCGCCTGCTGATTGTAAAAAGGTACATCATTGATACCGGAAAGCTTGAATTTGGCAGAAGCCGCTGTTGACCAGCGTTTATTAAGTTTCCAGAATTTCTTTCCGTGAAGAATAATATTAGTAAGTGAGGGGTCGGTAGAATTAATACCTACACCCAATTTAGTAAATTCCATGCTGAGAAAATATCCGGAAAGCGGATAGTTGCGAATGTCACGGGCATCGTCTTTATATTCGAAAGTGAAAGAAGGATAGTTTTCGGTTTTGAATCCATTATTAAAATAATTGTTGTTGAGCTTAAGAATCGTATCAGAGATAATGTTGGACTGAAAGCCTAAGGTCAGGGCAAAGGTTTTGTTAATTCCCTGACGATGGGTGTACCTGATGTTAGCCTTATATTCTTTGCGTGAAAAAATGTCGTCACTCTTATAATACAGCAATCGGTTATCGCTTAGTTGATAAGGAATTTCATGCAGGAAAGTCTGAATGGCAGTAATTACAATTCCGTCATTTTGCTTTTTATCCATATAAGGAACAGAATACTGAAAACCCTGCCTCACCGAATAACCAAATCTTACAAGTGCTTTAATATTCTCTCTTCTTCCACGAAAATTCTCCCAGTTGAGATAAAAACCATAATTGGTCTTACTCAAATTTTTGTCTTGCCACCAATCATAAAAGTTGCGGTCAACAATTTCGAAAATAGGTACAGGAAAAACGTACCATCGCTCCACCACTTCAATGATGAGATATACATCGGTGCTTCCGGTGAATTGTTGTTTGATTTCGACAAAATTGAATAAAGAAGTGTTGAGCAGATTCTCACGACTGCGTTCAATACGTTTGTCGAGTTCCTGCATGGTCATAACATCACCAGCCTGCACCAGCAACTCGCGTTGCATGATGTGAGGGCGTGTAACCTTATTTCCTGTGAAAATAATCTGCCTAACGTAAACCTGTTGGTCTGAATTAAGCAATGTAGAATCAGTTACTGCGAGTAAGCACAGGCTCTGAAGAAAAAATATGGTTATTAAAAAAGCTGTACGCTTAAACATTCATGTAGGTCATAAACGCTTTGTAGCGGTCTTCTAACTCCGAACTCAGTTCACTGCTTTGGTATGAGGCTATCACTTCATAATCGAAGCGATACAAACCTGCGAGCACACGAGTGAGGTCTAATTTGTCAACTTTGATAGTTAGTTCGTAATGCAGTGGATCATCTGTCTGATTAAGTGAAGTACTCAGAATCATGGCACCATTGGATTCCACAATGCGTGCGATATCCTGAAGAGAGTAATTTTTTACGGCCACTTTAAGTATGATAATGCCTCCGGGCGTTTTTACTGAGCTTGTTTGAGCAAAACAATCTATAATATCGGTAAGCGTGAGCAAACCACGATATTGTCCGTCCTTGTTTATGACAGGCACAATGTCAAGTCCCTTTAAAGTAACAAACTCCAGTGCATCATAAATATATTGTGAGTCTAAAATAAACTCGCGCAGGTATGAAGGATTGAGTTTTGCAATGGTGAGTGACTTATCAGCACACTTTATAAGTTCGCTCTCGGTAATTATGCCAACAAATTTTACACCATCAACCACAGGCAGATGATTGAGATTAAAAGACTGCATCCATTGCAGCGCACGCACAACAGTGTCAGTAACTTTGAGCGGGGGAATGAAATCTTTGATATAATCTTTCGTAATCATTAACGCCTTTATGAATAATAATTTCAGTCGGCAAACATACTACATTTGCACTATATTTCAAGACTAAGAAAATGCTTTGTAAACTGAGTGTCAATATAAACAAAATAGCCACGCTGCGCAACGCCCGTGGCGGCAACGTTCCTGATGTGATAAAAGTAGCAGCTGACATTGAGCATTTTGGAGCGGAGGGCATAACTGTGCATCCGCGTCCTGATGAAAGACATATCCGCAGAGATGATGTATTTAATCTGAAGAAAATAGTGACTACGGAATTTAATATTGAAGGGTATCCTTCGGAGAGCTTTTTACAATTAGTGGAGGCCGTGAAACCACAGCAGGTAACCTTAGTACCCGACCCCCCTGATGTGCTAACTTCAAATGCAGGATGGGATGCCGTGAAGCATCAGTCTTTTTTGCGCGATACCGTAGCTCGACTCCGACAAAACGGAATGCGCGTTTCATTATTTATGGATACGGAGTTGAAACAAATAGAGGCTGCAGCAACCACCGGCTCTCACCGCATTGAATTGTACACCGAGCGCTATGCAGCACACTTCGCTTCAGGCGACAAAAATGCAGTATTGGATTTTGCAGCAGCAGGCAGGTATGCTCATGAACTTAATCTGGGCGTAAATGCCGGACATGACCTGAGCCTTGATAATATCAGATTTCTATTAGAAAATGTTCCTCAGATAATTGAAGTATCCATAGGTCATGCACTGATAAGTGAAGCATTGTACTTAGGATTGCAAAACACGGTGCAGATGTATAAACATCAGATAAAACTGGCGCGGAATATGGAATAGGAAAATTAAGTCTATTTTCATTTCGCTTTAACAGGTTGAAATATTTCCTAAACAAATTGTAACCGCCAATAATATATCTCTGCTGAAAACTTTTCTTGCATAACTTATCACAGGTTTATCAGAAGAACCGCAAAGCAAGCTTCCCTCCTACCCACACTGAAGAAACATACCCGTTAGATGTTATTTTTTCAGTATTGGCAAATGTGTAGGGAGGAATTTCTTTAAAATATTTTTCATAATCGGGGTCTGATGTTTTTACCCAAAACGCATTCAGCACAGGACCTGCGGCAATGGACACACCTTTTGTGAATTGCCAATCATACATTATCGAAAACTTTGCCCATGGATTAAAATTGGTGATGCGGTTGCCAATCATCAGTTGGTTTACAGTAATATCAAAATTCATACTTGATTTTTTCGACAACAGCAATGCAGAGCCGACTCCATATCCAAAACTCCAGGTAATGGTATCTGTATGTTTCAATTGCATACCGGCATTAATAATGTTGTAAAAAGAGCGCACTCCTGTTCGCAATGAAGTGTTCAGCGGCATTACTTCATCAGTGCTTATTTCAAACTTGTGATAACCTTTGTTTACAAAACTTAAAAACCCAACCGGCACACCCGAACAACTATCGCTCAGGTTAAGAAAGCCCAATTGTGAACCATGAAGGGTGGTAGCATAATTAATTAATCCTGCTACCTGCATACCTTTCATTCTTCCGAGCGTAACATTCATTAATCCGGCAAGTTGTGATCCGTTAACATCCTTTAATGCCACATTAGATAATCCGGCTATCTGAAAAGCATTTGTCTGCTTTAAATTCACATTGAGCAATCCCGAAATTTGACCTCCCTGCACATCACCGAGGTTCGTATTGATTAAACCTGCAAGTTGCAGACCTTTTGTCTCACGAAAAACGGTGTTAACCAATCCTGCAGCCTGAAGTCCGCGAAAAGAACCGCTTACTACATTGGCCAATCCCGCCAATTGAAGTTTTCCCGCATTTCCTCTGTCGGCATTAATCAGTCCTGCAATTTCCATTTTTGAAGTACCCATGGAATATCCCATCAGAATATTCAAAGAATAATCATTTACCGTGTTTCCGCTTAGCAACATGTTTGTTCCAACAAACGGCACAAAACCCAACTGAAATTTGCGTCTGAGGGTATCGGTAATGTTAATCATGTGTGTTTTTTCAGTTTGGTTAAGCATCATTTTAAACAGCAATGCATCTATACTTTTATTGATACTGTCCATCATGTCATCACCATTATCTTCAGGTTCGGGAATATGTCTTGTGAAAATACTTATTTGCAAAGGGAATGAAGTTGCACGATTGACATCTACAAGTGTGTCACGGTAATTTGCTTTGCTAACAAACAACTTGATAGTCGCTCCCGATTTTTTTACTTTCCATTTAATAGTAAACCGGCCATCAGCACTTGTAATTACTGATGCACTGGTGTTTTTGTCATATACACTTGTGCCTGCAAGTTTTTTACCCGTTGCTCCATCAATTACTTCGCCAGTAATATTTAATTCCACTTCGTTTTGAGTGGGTGGACTTAAAGTAAGAATAACGTGATTCCCTTTTGCACTGCATTGTATTTTTCCTGAAAACAAATAGTCAATTGCATCCTTTACAGACCTATCATCTATCTCCGGAGAAATATTTTTGTTGCCGTCAATGATTTCAGCATTATAGGCAAAAGTAAAACCTCCCTGAGTAGCGATAGCTTTAAGCACAGTTTCAACCGGTACATTGTTCATCTTTAAACTGATTTTTCGTTTAAGCAAATCAGATTGTTGTGCTGATGTTATAAAACAACAACACAAAAACATTACGGAACAACTTAGAAATCTAATTACAGCCTTCACCTTTTAAATAAATAACAGAATCATTCTTTTCAACCTGTAGTTTCAGAGCAACAGCAATGATGGAAAGTATATCATCCGGATTTTCATTCTGAAAGGACGATGTAAGTCTGCAACTGTTTAAGGACTCATCAGCCACAATAATATTTGTGTTATATGCTTCATTGAGTAAATGAACTACTTCTTTCAAATCAGTATTGTTAAACACAAAATGCTTGGTAGCATAGGCAGCTTCATTCATATCACCACCCACATGGCTGAGTGTTCCGTCTATCACATTATATTGTGCTGTTTCGCCCGGCTTCAGATTCAGTGAGCTTTTGGTATCATACATTCTTACCTCGCCTGAGATTACGGCAACGGTTACAATATTATCAGACCGAATAGCCTTCACATTAAACGAAGTGCCAATGTCTTCTATCTGCAATTTACCTACGCTAATTATAAATGGAGCCTCATCCTGATGTTTTACCTCAAAAAAAGCTTCACCGCTTAATTCCAATGTTCTTCTGCTTTGAAATGTATTTTGAATATAGGTAATAGAACTTCCTTTTTTCATTACCACAGTGCTACCATCAGGAAGGTTACTTTTTTTTGTTTGAGTAACAGCGGCAATACGTACAGCTGCTTCGGGCTCTTTAAGTAACAACCGGTACATCAGAACACTCAAACCTGCAAGAATAGTAAGTACCGCTGCAAGACGATATAGTTTAAAATATAAAGTTTTGCCTTTAGCTTTTGAAGTATTCGGATGTTGCTTCACATCTATATTTTTCTGAACATTCTTCCAGGCTTTATTTGTATCTACCTGAATCCTGTCTTTAAATCCGGACATCTGCTGAAGGATAGTCTGCATATCTGAAAACTCCTTTTCATTCTCTTTGCTCAGATGCCGCCACTCCTGCAACAATGTTATTTCATCATCATTGGCTTCATTGCACAGATATTTTGCAATGATATCATCTATATGTCTGAATTTTTCTTCCATCTCTATGTTCTTAAAAAATGCCTGACCCTAATATGATAAACCACAACAAATAATCTTTTAGTTGCTCGCGCATGATACGTAAAGCTTTGCCCATTTGATTTTCAACAGTTTTAACAGAAAGATTAAGCTGCCTTGCAATTTCATTGTAGGTAAGTTCCTCATATCTGCTGAGTTCAAATATAATTTTACATTGAGGCGGAAGTGTTTCAATAGCATGAAATATTTGTTTCTGAAGTTCATTTTTAAAGACTGTAGATGTAACATTTTCAGTGGATGGATTCAGCTCCTGCACATCAGTATAACGCTCTTTTACTTCAGCATGCTTCAGTTTGTTTAATGCAGCATTACGCACTGCACGCATCAAATATGCCATAACAGAAGTTTCAATGGTGAGTGTTTGTCTTTTCTCCCACATATTCACAAATATTTGTTGTACAATATCCTCGGCATCATCTGTATCTTTTAAAAATGTGTAAGCATAACTACATAATCGTTGATAATTATTTTTAAAGAACAGTTCAAATGATTGCTCATCTCCCTGCCTGATATTAAAAATGAAATCGTCTGTTTGCAATGCCAATATGAATTGGGCCGCAATTTAATAAACTATCCCTTTCACTAAATGACAGTCAAAAAGTATTATACCCCTATTCTTCACTAAAAAAATTCAATCTGACTTTCATCCGCCTATCTGACATACCGCTAAAACGGATTCATGCGGAATTATAAAACTGAGTTTTCTCATGATTTTGTAAAATTAAAAGTATTTACATACTTTTATTAAAAACTGTTTCTATATTTGCAGCGATAAATTCAATAACAATATAAAAAAAAAAAACATGCAAACTACTGCCGACAACGTTCTTGATGTTACCACATTGGACCCAAGAATAAAACATGCTACCATTTTTTCACGTATTGGCGAATTGAAAAGTGGCGAAAACCTTACGATTCACAACGACCATGACCCAAAACCATTGTACTATCAGTTGTTGAGTATGTATGGCGATGCATTTAATTGGGAGTATCTGGAACAAGGCCCTGAATGGTGGAAAGTAAAAATTACTTTACGCTAAACTGTTCTGCAATAAAATAGTTATAATTATAGAAACCATTTAATAAAAACATCATGCAAACTACTGTTGACAATATACTGAATGTAACACTACTTGAACCAAGACAAAAACATCCTACCATATTTTCACGGTTTGATGAATTGCAAGAAGGAGAAAGTCTGATTATTCATAACGATCATGATCCTAAGCCATTATACTATCAATTAATGGGTGAACGAGGTGATATTTTTACTTGGGAGTATCTGGAGCAAGGACCTCAATGGTGGAAAATTAAAATCACCAAACGCAAAACCGGTGAAGGTAGTGAAACACTTGCTGAGCTTGCCACTAAAGATATTCGCTATGCACAGATATTTAAGAAATTCGGTTTGGACTTTTGCTGCAATGGACACAAAACAGTGAGCGAAGCTTGTGCTGAAAAAGGTATTGATGTGAAAAGGCTCGAGAATGAATTACAACATGCAGAGAATTTACAAGGCTCTTCTCGGCCACTGCCTTACAATGAATGGAGTATTGATTTCCTCGCTGATTATATTGTAAACACTCATCACTCCTACTTGCGAAAAGTGCTTCCGGACATTAGAGCTTATGCGAAAAAAGTAATGCAGGTTCATAGCGATCGTCATCCTGAATTGGTAAGGATGCAAGAGTTGGTGGATGCAACGGCCATTGAGTTGCTTGAGCACATGCAGAAGGAAGAGAAAGACCTATTTCCATACATCAAACAGATGGTATCAGGCAAATCCGTTTTAAACTCAGGAGTTCTGCAGGAAACTATTCATAACATGGAAAAAGAACATTCCTTAGTGGGTGATAACCTTCACGAGTTGCGTCATATTACCAATAACTATCAACTTCCTGAAGATTCCTGTGCAAGTTATAGCTTGCTATTCCGTATGCTTGACGAAATGGAAGATGATGTGCATCTGCACATACATTTGGAAAACAATATTCTGTTTCCCAAAGCTGTTGAATTTGAAAAATCAAAAATATAAATACCATGTTCGATCAACCACAATATAATCCCATCAAGCGAAAAGAAGCGTTGCTTCGCTTTTCAAGAGAGCATCACTACGGCTTGTTGCTGATTTGGAAAATTAAAGAAGGGCTGAAAAAAAATATTGCTCCTGAAAGAATATCAGATTTTATACTGTATTTTTATGAGCATGATTTAAAGAAACATTTTCTTTCGGAAGAAACAGAGGTTTTTGCAAAGATGGATAGTAAAAATGAATTAGTTCAATCTGCTTTGAAAGAACATGAAACTATCGTTAGCATGGTTGAAGAGTTGCGCAAAAACAAAAATAACAAGGAGGTAATCATTAAATTCAGTGATGAGCTGGATAAACATATCCGTTTTGAAGAGAGAACCTTGTTTAATGAAATTCAGAATACACTTTCGGATAAAGACCTGATTGAGTTGGGACAAAAACATCAGGAGAAACCCTGTGATGTAAGCGATAATTGGAAAGATAAATTCTGGATAATAAATGCCTGATATTTTATGGAAATAAAAATAAATACTGACGAGCTTGAATGGGAAGAAGGAAGAGTAAAGAATTTCTTCGGAAAAGAATTGCTGAATATGGACAACGGTACTTTTAAGCTCGTAAAAGTTGCTCCACATTCAGGGTATCCGGAGCATTTGCATCCAGATAAAACGGAATTTATTTATGTATTAAAAGGTTTTCCGGAGTTCACTATTGGTGCCGATAAATATTCAGCGCAACCTAATGAATTTTACATTTTTCCTGCGGATGTAAAACATGCTATACTGAACCATTCCGATGATGAATGTGTTTTGATGGTGGGAGGTATTAAAAAGTAACTACTTGTAAATATGATTACAATAAATGCCAACACCAAAATTGCTACTCTATTAAAGCAGCATCCCGATGCTTTGGAAGCTATCATCAGTATTTCACCCAAATTCAATAAACTGCGCAATCCTTTACTCCGTAAACTAATGGCAGGAAGAACCTCCATAAGTATGGCAAGTAAAATCGGTGGATGTACCGTTAATGATTTTTTCGAGAAACTCCAACCGCTCGGCTTTTCTGTCGACAGTGAGACAAAAGCCGATGAAACAACGGAAAGTGTTGCTGTTCCTGAATTTTTAAAAAATATTTCAGCAAAAGACATTGCTGAACTTGATGTGCGTCCGGTACTTGAGTCGGGAAAAGATCCTTTGAATTTAATTCTCGAAAAACTAAAACCATTGCAATCGCATCAGGTGCTTAAACTGATAAACAATTTTGAGCCTATTCCATTGATTCAACTGCTGGAAAAACAGGGATATCAAACCTACACAGAAATTATTGATCCGGATCTGTATTACACTTATTTTAATAAAACTGAAAAGGTTAAAAATACAGATGCCGGCAATAAAGCTGAGCTGACTGACTGGGATGAAAAATTGAAATATTACGAAGGCAAACTGAAAACTATTGATGTAAGAGCACTTGAAATGCCATTGCCCATGCTTACTATTTTGGATGAACTGGAAAAACTTCCAGAAACGGATGCGCTTTATGTTTATCATAAAAGAATTCCTGTTTTTCTGCTCCCTGAATTAAAGGACAGAAACTTTGAATTCAGAATTAAAGAAATAACAGATGGCGAAGTGTATCTTTTAATTTTCAAGTCATAGTATGTTTGCAATAACTGGCGACACTGCTTCAATAAAAACCACTTCTTACAAAGTGGTATTACCATTTTATATTTATGCTGCTGTTTCCTTTTTAGTTGCTACAATTTTATTGTTAATGTCAGGCAATTCATTTTTAGGACCTCTGTTTCAACCAAGCATTTTAGCCATCACACATACCATGGCTCTGGGGTGGGCAACCATGATTATTCTTGGGGCAAGTCATCAATTGGTGCCCGTGCTTATTGAAGGTAAATTACACAGTGAAAAACTGGCATGGCTTTCATTTGTTTTTGCAGCAATTGGTATTCCGCTTTTGGTATATGCATTTTATGTATTTAATATGGGAGCACCTGCCAAATGGGGTGGTAGGTTTATCGCTCTTTCAGTAATCTGCTATCTCATCAACATTTTTATCAGTATGCAAAAAAGCAAAAGAGAAAACGTGCATGCTGTGTTTATTTTTGCTGCAGTTCTGTGGCTATTGTTTACTGTATTATTAGGCCTTGCACTGGTGTACAATTTCACTTTTCTCAATTTGCTTCCCTATGATTCACTGCACTATCTGCCGGTACATGCACATACCGGAATCATAGGCTGGTTCTTATTACTTGTAATTGGTGTCGGTTCACGACTTATTCCAATGTTCTTAATTTCGAAATACACAAATCCGAAGTTGCTTTGGATAATTTTCTGGCTAATTAATGCCGCACTTATATTTTATTTTCTGATATTTTATTTCTTCCCTGAGCGTGCAAATATTTTTATCCCTTCCATCCTCATCCTTGTAGCCATCAGCTTATTTATTTATTACTGCAGGCAAGCTTATAAAAACAGACTAAGAAAACAAGTAGATGAACAAGTCAAAATTTCACTCTTATCTGTTGTTATGATTTTATTGCCTGTCATTTTACTTCTTATCATCATATCACTCTTGCTTGGTAAGGCTGGTGATGAAAAAGAACTTCCGCTGGCTTATGGTTTCATGATATTTTTTGGGTGGCTTACTGCCATTATTCTGGGGATGACTTTTAAAACGTTGCCTTTCATTGTATGGAATAAAGTTTACCGACATCGTTCTTCTCTTGGAAAAACTCCTAACCCAAAAGATTTGTTCAGCCATCCTATGTTTAATGTGATGAGTGTTTTTTACCTGGTGGGATTTGTGCTATTCGCTGCGGGAATAATTATTTCACATCTGCTTTTATTGAAAATCGGTGCAGCACTTCTTATTTTAGCAGCAGCACTCTATAATTTGAATGTATTTAAAGTTATCACGCATAAAGCAATTATGAAATGAGTACGGAAACCAACAATAATATAAAATGCAGCATGGCACTGGCAGCGCTGATGCATGTGGATGATCCTGAAATTGGACTTAACGTAGTGGACCTGGGTTTGATTTACAAAATCAATTTTGATGAGGAGGAGAAAAAAATTGTCTGCACTCAAACGCTTACTACTGAGTTTTGCCCTATGGGTGACTCTATTGTGAGTAATGTTACACAGGCCTTGCAACAAACATTTCCTGAGTATTTTATTGAAGTAAATCTGACTTTTGAACCGCCTTGGAATTTTGAAGCTGTTTCAGAAGAAGGACGTAAATTTTTAGGTCATTATTAACTATGCTCAGTTTAACCTGTAAAGCATCAGTAAAAGCCGTCATTTACCTTGGCTCCATTGCCGAGCATGGCAACCGAGCAAGTATCAAAGAAATTGCTGCTTTTATTAATGAGAACGAACATACCGTAGGTAAACTTTTACAAAAATTAGTAAAAGACGGAATCATCAACAGTTATAAAGGACCTAAAGGTGGATTTTACATTACAGCTAAACAGCAAAAACAACCGGTGATAAACATTATACATTCCATAGACGGAGAAGAAGTTTTTAATCAGTGTGGTTTAGGTCTTAGTAAATGTATTGAAACTCGTCCCTGCCCTTTTCACAACGACTACAAGCCCGTAAGAGAAATGTTCAAACAAATGTGTTCCAATAAACGCATCTGTGATCTTCATGAGAACGTGAATAAAGGTCTCGCCTACCTTACCGGTTGATCTGGTTCTGAAAAAAGTTGATATTAATTATGACAAACAAATAATATTAAATACATTTGCTGCTCAACAAAACAAATGTATTATGAAAAAACTCTACACACTGATTACAGCTTTATTCGCTTTCACGTTTGTAAATGCACAAACAGTGATTTATGACAATGGTCCCTTAGTAAACTATCCCGGAATGGGTGATGGCGGTGCCGATGTTTCCAGCCTCCATGACGGGCTAAACACTTACGGCAACAATGTTAACCAATCATTAGGTTATTTTATCGCAGATGATTTTACTGTACCTTCCGGTGCAACATGGAATATTGATTCCGTTGTATTGTTTACTTATCAGACAAATTCGGGAAATACCTCAACTATTACAGACATGTTTGTAGTAATTTTCGACAAAAACCCATCTGATCCCACAGCAACAATAATTGCCGGTGACTCTACATTAAACATTATGTCAACAACAGAGTGGACTGGGATTTATCGCACAAGTTCAACAACCCTTTCAAGCGTAAGCAGACCAATTATGCGTGTTTGTGGTGCGTTACCGGTTTCTCTCACAGCCGGCACTTATTGGATAGCATGGTCATTTCTCGGAACCAGCACATCAGGACCTTGGAGTCCGCCCATTACTTTCCCTGTGGTAACTGTAACAGGCAATGCTTTACAATACGTTGCAACTTCAGGAATATGGCAAAGTGTTATTGACACTGCTACTGCCGGATCGGCAGACGATGCAGCACAAGGATTCCCATTTCAGCTTATCTCAAATACATCTACTGGAATAACTACTAATACTCCATCTGAACTGAACATTTCTTTCTACCCTAATCCGGTAGAAAATTATGCGTTTGTAACCATAAAAGGAACTGCATTAAACCTAAATCAAAATCCTGCAACCTTTATTGTTACTGATATGACCGGTCGTGAAGTTGCTTTGATAAACAATATTACCGGAGATACTTTTGAATTTAAAAGAGGTAATCTCAAGAAAGGAATGTATATCTATAAAATATCACAGGGCGATAATGTCTTAAAAACAGGTAGGTTTAGCGTGTATTAATATTCTGAACCAGAAGATTAAATATTACAAAAAAAACGCTGACAAGTTATGTCAGCGTTTTTTTATTTACCTTTATTACTTTAATTCGCCACAATCGCTGACGATAATTTTCTTAAGTGTAGTTCCATTAGGTGTTCCATAGCCTTCAATTTTTTCAACTACATCCATCCCTTCGGCAACTTTACCAAATACAACATGTTTACCATCGAGCCATGGTGTGGTAACAGTGGTTATAAAAAACTGTGAGCCATTGGTGTTTGGACCGGCATTCGCCATTGAGAGTAAACCCGGTTTGTCATGCTTTAAAATGAAATTCTCATCCTTAAATCTGTCTCCGTAAATACTCTTCCCTCCTCTTCCATTCATCATAGTGAAATCGCCACCCTGACACATAAATTCCGGAATAACCCTATGGAAAGGCGAACCTTTGTAGCCATAACCTTTTTCTCCGGTACATAATGCACGGAAGTTTTCAGCTGTAAGCGGAGTTACATCATTAAACAATTCAAAAACTATTCGGCCAATGTTTTCACCATCGGCAGTCATGTCAAAATAAACCTTGCTATTCATATTATTTTTTACTTTTTTATAGAAAGTGCAAAGCTATCAAATACCTCTGCATAACCTGATAATGTGAATAATTATTCATAAAAAGCAGGTGTAGTCGTTTAAATAGATTTAAACAGAAATTATGGTTATACCATTCAATATTTATCACTGAAGGTTTATAAAATAACACAATTCTTACAAACCGTTAAGGTTGTTTTATTGTTCTTATGCTGAATGATAAAACATCAAAAATCATTTTTCATTATCAGTAATGTTTAAAAACATAAATAAAACTTATAAAAAATAAATTATCATGAAAAAGCATATCGCCTCTGCCGTATGGAACGGTTCATTAAAAGAAGGAAACGGAACACTTACAACAAGAAGTAAGGTATTGGAAAATCATCAGTATTCATTTAAATCGCGTTTTGAAAATGGAACAGGCACCAACCCTGATGAATTATTAGCTGCATCACATGCAGGTTGTTTTGCTATGGCATTGAGTTTAATTCTCGGCAAGGAAGGTTTTACTCCAAAAACACTAAACGTACAAGCCGAAATAACAATGGATGCAGAAAAGTTGCAACTAACAGGCTCTCACTTAACTCTTAAAGCCAACATTCCTAATATAGATCAGCGTAAATTTATGGAATGTGCCAATGCTGCAAAAGAAAATTGCCCTATAAGCAAAGCATTAAGTTTTCCGATAACGCTAGATGCTAGGTTAGAGCAGGCTTTGTAATTTTTTATCTTTATGGAGTAAATACGGTTAATACCGACTAAAATACTTTTACCTGTATTCATTAAAATAAATCAACTCAACAATAAATTTTAACTTCACAACTATGAATGATCAAAAAGAAATGTACCCTGCAGCAACGGCAGAAGATGCAAAGAAGAAAGCTGCCCTAGCGCCTAAGCAAGTTGAAGCATGGAGAAACTTCAGCAGAACTGTTTTCAAAGAAGGCGTGCTCGATGAAAAGACCAAACAACTTATTGCAGTGGCAGTGGCGCATGTAACGCAATGCCCCTATTGCATAAAAGCGCATGTACCGCAAGCGATGAGAAAAGGCGCAACCAAAGAAGAAATTATGGAAGCTATATGGGTGGCATCAGAAATGAGATCGGGCGCTGCTTATGCACATGCAACCATTGCTATGGAAGCTATGGAAAGCGGACAACCTTAATTTTACTTTTTTCATTCACATTTTTTTTATTCCTTTGATGCTGTTGCTTGGAAGAATAAAAACATCATATTACTATGAATAAACCATTATATGACTTTTTCACTCAGGATCACGAACGTGTAGAAGGATTTCTAAATAAAGCAACCGAAAAACCTGGTGAAATAAACATGGACTATTATCACTTGTTTCGCACAGGGCTCCTGAAACATATCAAAATGGAAGAAAATATTCTTTTTCCTGCAGCTCAAAAAGCCAACAACGGTGTGCAACTTCCATTGCAGGCAAAACTACGTTTGGATCATGGAGCAATTACATCTCTGATGGTTGTACCTCCAAGTGATGATGTAATTAAAGTGCTGCGCCATGTACTTAAGTTGCATGACAAACTTGAAGAAGAACCTGATGGAATGTATGATGTTTGCGAAAAATTAACTGCCGGAGAAACAGACTCGCTCTTGGAGAAATTAAGAATTGTGACTGAAGTTCCCGTGCACCCACATAACAATGCTGATTATGCCATGCAATCTGCAATACGTGCATTGGAAAGAGCAGGTTTTAATTATAATGAGATTATCAAAACATAGCCTACTTTTTTAAGCGATGAAGTAAGTGACGAATTTTAAATTATTACTTCTGTTTGTCGCTATTACAATATTGCGCCTTTTCCCTTTTTAGCTATCGTTTACCAAACCAACAAAAATCAGTTTTCTTTATAATACTTGTCATAATCTGTATTTTTCTATTCGCTGAAATTTACAGGGTCTGAAAATAATATTACTATTTCATCAGACCTGATTGTAGTTATGGCTATTACACAACACGATTGTATTACCTGCAGTGTACGAGCATGTTCAATTCTTAATGAATGTGACAAGGAAACACTTAAAGCAATCAGTAATTTTAAACTCACTAAATTTCTGGCAAAAGGCAAAAGGCTTTTCTCTGAAGGCGAACCCGTAGAAGGAGTATGTTTTATAAAGAAAGGCTTTCTTAAAGTAGAGCTGAATGGAAAACAAGACAGACCTTTAATTCTTAAAATTGCCGGAAAGGGAACGGTCCTTGGTTATCGTATTAATGCCAAACATTCTGTACATACATGCTCTGCAATTGCTGTTTCCGATGTGCAATATTGCTATGTGCCTTATGAGTTATTCGATAAAATTACTTCAAAAAGTTCTGAATTAAGACATCAGGTCATTAACCTTTTTATAGATGAACTTGAACTGGTAAAGAAAAAAGCACTGACTCTTGCACACAAAACTGTAAGAGAAAAAGTAGCCGAATCTATTTTATTGCTTGCCGAAACATTTAATTGTGAAAAAGAAGAAAATGAAATTTACATCAATTTCTGCAGACAGGATATAGCTGATTTAATTGGCACTACCAAGGAGCAGGTTTCAAAAGTTATTAAAGATTTTGAAAAGGAAAAATTGATTAAATGCACTGCAAAAAAATTTAGTTATCTGGATATTTTCCGTCTTAACGAAATTGCATTTCCCAACGTTCAGTGACATTAAAAATGCCTGTGTAGTTTTTCTCATTCAAAAAAAATACGAAAACGTAATTATTGCCTGCTTTAAATAGCACTCTGACATTTGTCATATCATTCAATATTCATTTTTGCTTTGAAAAAGTTGTAAAATGATTTTAAAACATTGAATATGGAAAATGATCAACAACAGGAAAACAAAAAAACTCCTTTCGGAAGAATGATTATGGACGACTTTATGTTGTTACTTTTTTTAGGAGTAACCATCTATGCCATTTTTTATCTGCTATGGGGTGTAATGGAACTTTCTAACCTGCCGGCAATTCCGGATGACGTCAAACAAAATTTAATCAATTAATTATTCACCTAAATATTAAGCATTATGAGTTTACTCAGCCCGGTCGAAGGATGGTACTATAAAAAAGTCGCTAAAGATGAAAAGATGTGGATGATTATTGCACTTGTGCTATGTATCGTTCTTTTCATTTGGATGATTATGTGGCACGTATATGGAAAACAAAATCCATCCAGCACAACTTACCGAACAAGTACAACAGAGTTTTCCAGGCTCACCGAAGCATACATCAAACAAAACATGGTAGGAATGGACAATGGAATACCCATTGTAAAACCAGAGCCTAACACTGATATTTTTCTGATGGCAGAAATGTGGAGATGGAGCCCGGTACTTATTCTTCAAAAAGATCAGTCTTACAAATTTCATATTTCTTCAAAAGATCTCGTTCATGGTTTATCCATTCAACCGGTAAATATGAACTTTCAGGTCTATCCGGGTTATGATTATCTGTTAGAATTTAAGCCAACCGAGTCCGGTGAGTATAAGGTCATCTGCAATGAGTTTTGCGGCATAGGTCATCATACCATGATTGGAAAAATTGTGGTTATTGAAAAAGAAGAGGAATTAAAATCGTATGGCTTTGCAGATTTGAAAAAACCCGCAGGCCGCTCTGCAACTAAAAAGAATGAACCGCTTTCTGAAGCTGAGATGGCACTCATGGGTGAACAGGTATATACGCTCAAAGGTTGTGCTGCGTGTCATAAAACAGATGGCACTAGTATGATTGCTCCCGGTTGGAAAGGCTTGTATGGAAAAGAAGAGCATGTTATTGCCGATGGAAAAAAAATAACTGTAAGAGTTGATGATGACTATATAAGAGAGTCCATCAAGAATCCTTCTAATAAAATCACAGTAGGATACGAAAACACTCCTATGCCGGTAATGGGTTTAACCGATGAAGAAATTTCACAGGTTATTGCATATATAAAAACACTTTAAGACCAATACTTTCCAACTAAAATAAAAGACATTATGTTTAGAACTTGCGACATCACAGGATTTAAAGTTGACCTTCAGTCAGAAAAACTTATAAGAGCTAATGCAGTATTTGCAGTCATATCATTGCTTTTTGCTGTTGTAGCTGCCATACTGCTTGTTTTCACCCGATATCAGCCTGTGCATTTGCTCGGTGCTGAATGGTACTATCGTTTGGTAACCTTTCATGGATTGAATGCACTCATCTTCTGGATTATATTTTTTGAAATTGCCGGACTTTATTTCGGCTCTACGGTGATATTAAATACAAAGTTCTGTGCTCCTAAATGGGGATGGGTAGCTTTTGCGCTCATGGTAGCAGGATTAGTGATTTGTAATATCATAATTCTTATGGGTAAAGCAGATGTTATGCTTACTTCCTACACTCCTCTCAAAGCACATCCGTTATATTACTTGGGTATTATTCTGTTTGCTGTGGGTGCATTGCTTGCTGTTATTTTATTTTTCGGTAATCTGATGATTGCAAGACGTGATAAAACTTATGGTGAAACAATGCCTCTGGTAACTTACGGGTTGATGACTGCTGCTATCATTGCAGTTATAACACTTGCTTCAGGAGCGCTTATATATATTCCAACATTTCTTTGGTCGCTCGGTTTAGTAGAAAACATTGATCCTGCCATGTATAAACTTATCTGGTGGGGTCTGGGACATTCCTCTCAGCAGATAAATGTTGCTGCAATGGTTTCTATATGGTATATGGTATCATTCTTAACTGTAGGAGGTACTTCTATCAACGAAAGGGTATCACGTTCAGCATTTGTGTTGTATATTTTATTTATCTGTCTTGCATCAGCACACCACCTGCTTACCGACCCTGGAGTAAGCAGCGCATGGAAAGTATGGAACACCAGTTATGCCATGTATCTTGCTGTTCTTGCATCAATGATTCATGCATTCGCAGTGCCGTCATCCTTCGAATCGGCACAACGCAGATGGGGTTTCAACAAAGGATTGTTTCAGTGGTTGTCAAAAGCGCCATGGAGTAATCCTGCATTTTCTTCCATCATTCTTGCTGTTATCGGTTTTGGTTTTATCGGTGGCACTACAGGGGTGATTTTCGGAATGGAACAAACCAATATCATTGTTCACAATACAATTGCTATTCCGGGACACTTCAAGGGTACCGTAGTTATCGGGACCACTCTCACATTTATGGGTATCACCTACTATCTCATTCCACTCATATTTCGCAGAAAAATTGTGGGCTTCAAATGGGCACAATGGCAACCATGGTTATTTTTTATCGGTATAGCATTACTTTCAATTTCAATGATTGTTCTCGGACAACTTGGTGTTCCTCGCAGACATTGGGATTCTTCTTTCTCCGGTGGTCCATTTACATATAACTTTAACCCTGCTGTTGATTTCTTCTGGGCACTGATGATGCTGGGTGGAACCATTGCCTTCCTTGCTACTATCATCTGGATTTTAATCGTGGTAATTTCCGTATTCTTTGGTCCCAAAGTTAACGGGCCACAGGATATGCAACTTAAAATTTCGCCACTGGCACCGGAAGCAAAAGAACATAAAGGGCTTGAAGCTCCCGGTACACTGGTGCTTACAATGATATTCCTACTGGTATTTATAGCGTTATTCTTCCTCAACTGGAAGTGGCTTGCTGCCACCTGGAACGTAAATTAACCGGGCTAACCTTCATGTTGAATATGGTGCATGAATATTTTTTTCATGCATGCAGAAAAGTTTATTTAATAGGAGATAATATGCGATATGTAGTAATATTGGTTTTGCCTCTATGGATTTTGTTATGCGGATTTAATTTCCCTGATGAAAAAAAACATCTCGCACAAAAAGTTGCCGATATTACGGTGACGGATGCAAACGGAAATTCTTACAAACTTTACTCGTTGCTGCGCAACAAACCGCTTATCATCTCACCGGTTTATACCCGATGTTATTCAACATGTGCCATTGTAAGTAATGGCGTTCAGGCAGTAGTTAATCAACTTGGCACTTTGGGAAAAGACTTTAACATGCTCAGCTTTTCCTTCGATACTGCCGACAAAGCTGAAGATCTTACCATTTATGAACTGCGATGGAAGATGGATGGAAATAACTGGCGAACTGTAACTGCATCTGATGCTGAAATAAAAAAGTTATTGACATCCATCGGATACGAGTACGACTACAATGCCTCCACCCAACAGTATAATCATCCTTCCATATTGGTGGTTCTAACACCCAGCGGTAAAATATCAAGATACATATATGGTATTAATCCTTCAAAGAAAGATGTAAACTTAGCAGTGATAGAAGCTGCTGCAGAACAGTCAAGGCCGGGATTAATTCAGGGGTTTTATCTCCGTTGTTTTGGTTACGACCCCATATTAAAAACCTACAAAATGGATTGGCGATTTATTATTTCCACTTCTGCAGGACTATTGATGATATCCTTGGTAAGTGGAATTTTTATACGATCTTTTATTATTTCAAAACACCATGACGGATAACATTAAAGAACAGCCGGCCCGCAAAGAACGAACGTATGGACATCAATTGTTTCAGAAATTTTCTTCCTTCTTCGGAAAAATATATTCTACCGATTTAAATCCTTTATACAACCTGGGCGGCATTGCCGTACTAATGTTTACCATTGCCTGTATTTCCGGCATATATATTTTTATTTTTTACAATATCAATCCACGCGATGCCTGGGATTCAGTAGAGGCTATGTCAAACAACACTTTTAACGGATGGATGAGAACTATTCATCGTTACTCTTCTGATTTACTGGTGATTTTCATTTTGCTTCACTTGCTCCACACTTTGTTTACTTCAAAGTTTAAACGTCTTGTATCATGGATCAGTGGAATAATTTCCTTTTTAGTGGTAGTGATTATCGGTGTTACCGGCTTCATGCTTGTGTGGGATCAAAAAGCAAAACTTGCAGGATATCTTACTGCAAAACTTTTTTCCAGTCTTCCCATTTTCGACCCATCCATTGCGGGAGCATTTCTGCTCAACGACCTTAACACTGTTGGCGGATTTTTCAAAGTTGCATTATTTGGCCATATAGTTTTTTCGTTGGTAACAGTAATCATTATCTGGATTCATCTTCTTCGTATTTCCAAACCCAAATTATTTCCTCCTAAAAAACTGATCATTTACATCATCATCGCATTGGGAATTATTTCAATTGCAATACCGGTAAAAAGCGATCCACCGGCTCAGATGTCAAACCTGCCTATTCAAACTACATTCGACTGGTACTATTTTTTCGGATACTATCTGATGAAATTGTTTACCGTTAATCAGAATTGGTTCATATTAACCGGTTCAGGAATCATACTGTGCATTATTCCTTATCTTATCAAAAGAAAAAATAATCCACCCGTTTATATTGATCTCGACAAATGTGATGCTTGTAATCTCTGCTCCTATGACTGCCCCTATGAAGCCATTGATATGCTTCCACACAATGGCGCAAGAAAAGCCATTCTCTCACCTGACAAGTGTGTAGGTTGTGGTATCTGTATTGGCTCTTGTGCAGAGCATGCCATCAGTCACCCAATATACCCTGAGTTAATACTGCAGCAACGCAAGAAATCTGATTTGGCTGTATTCAGTTGCAGTTACTTTCCGGAGCCTGAATGGCCTTCAGGATTAGACATAGTACATTACAGAGTGCCTTGCACAGGGAGTGTTATGCCGAAGGATGTACAGCAAATGCTGGACAACAACTCCGAAAAAGTTGCTATTCTCGGTTGTGAAGATTGCTATTATCGTCTGGGCAAAAACTGGACTATAAACCGTTTTCTGCGCAAAAGACCACCCACTTTTTCAAAGAAATTTGATGCTTCAAAAGTCAAAATGTTTACACTTACTCAATACAATAAAGATAAACTTTTAGCATTTTCAAAGGAAGCTTCATCTGCCGATATAAGAACAGGAACATTAGGCGTTGATGACCACCAAAAAAGCAATCCTATTCTTTCTACATTAATTCTTATAGTATTCTTTTCGCTGATGATTCCGTTCAGTAATACTACCGTTCATTTTTTCAACCCACAGGAAAAAACACTTATCGTAAACTTTAAATATATTTCTACTCCGCAAGAGTACGAACAAGTAAATACCGGAGCAGCACACATGAGGGCACTCAACCCTGTGGTTAAGAAAAGAAGTCCGGTGAAACTTACAATCTATTCAGCAAACAACAGCCGGTTGCTGTTTGAAAAAGAATTTTCTCCTCGTGGTCTTCGGCATGATATTGCAATGTTTATTTATACACAGCTGAATATTGAAGCTGACAGTGTAAATGTGGATATAACAGAAACAGCCTTCCCCGACAAACATTACGAAATTAAAAATGTACATTTGAAAAAAGGCGATGGCACTTTTGTAATTTTTAAAGATGATAAACTGCAGGTCGCAGGAAAAAATGAATAGCCTCTATTTAAAAAGTTCAAGCACCTTGATTCCGGTTACTGCAATCTGAAGTCCGACACAAAATATGAGAAAAGCCATTATTCTGTTAATGTAAGTTTCGGTATGAGAGCCAAGGTATTGAAGTATCGTTTTTGTTTTCAGGTAAAAAACATAAATTAAAATGCACATGATAGTGATAGCTGTAAGAATTGCAGCAGTGTTTATCAAATAACTTACGGTGCTGGCATTTTCGCTGTGCGCGCCCAGTGTAAACAGCACCGATATAACACCTGCACCCGCAGTGATGGGAAAAGTAAGTGGGTAAAATAATTGATTCCGCAAGTTATCCAATCCTGTACCTGAAGCGGTATTTTCCTTCACTGCATCCTCAACACTTTCGCCACTTCCTGTGGTAAGTGAGTCCCATCCAATTTTGCATATCATAATACCTCCTGCCAGTTGAATAACAGGGATGGAAATTCCGAATAGCTCAAGAATCCAGTGGCCGGCAAATAACACTATTGAGCATAAGATAAAAACGTACAACACGATTTTTTTTACTGCTGTGCGCTTGGCTGCTTTATCCAGACCATCCATATAAGGGCTTACTATGAATGCTGAACCAACCGGGTTGATTACCGGAAACAGTGCTACTGTACTCAGAAAAAGTAAATGCAGAAAGGAGTGTAAATTTTCATTCATTCTGGTGGTGAAATTAATAAATTGTTTCGGAGTTATAATCCAAACCTGCTAAGGCCTTTTCATTCAAATAATATTACTTGGTATTAAAATAAAGACTAGGAAATTGGTTAATTGACGATTGTGATGGAATGCTAAATCTCGGCCAAGTGAGCTCTTTCATCATCTTCTTCTTCATTCCGAAATATTACAATACATATATTACATATTTATGGCAAACATTTTTTCTTCTTTATTATAAAGAAAATGTATGGTATATATTTGTGAAAATTATTTTTTATGAAATTACTTTTTCCTTCTCTTGTACTGATTTTACTCGCAACTGGCGGATATAGTCAGGTTGCTAAATCCCTCAGTAAAAAACCTGATCCTGCTAAAGAACTTATGTTAGTTGAAGCTTCCTGTGGTGAATGTAGTTATGGTATGCCCGGCAAAGATTGCGACCTTGCAGTAAAAATTAAAGACAGCACTTATTTTGTTGACGGTGTGAGCATTTATGAATTCGGTCATCCCCATGATGCTAATGGTTTTTGTATTGCAATTCGTCATGCCGAAGTACAAGGCGAAGTAGTAAACGGACGATTTAAGGCAAGTTACTTCAAATTACTGAAGGAGGACGAGCAAAATAATAAAGCTAAAGAAAACTGATTGCACGTTATTTAAATAGGCATCAGTTGCGCACCGACAGTTCTCCGCGCTCTATTGATTGAACAATTTGTTCTATCATTTTATCTTCTCCCTGAGGGTCGTATTGCGATTTAAGGTTGGCTGTGAAAAGTCTGGCTATACTCTGCCAGAAAAATGCCTGCAATGAGCCTCGCAGTTCTTTTACCAATTCATAGGACGTATTACCTGTTTCGCGGTTGATTAGTTTTATGAGAATTTTTCCTTGTGTATATGTAAGATTACGAAGATCTTTTTCGAATTGAGCTTTCATTATATTTTCCTGCTCTTTAATAAATTTCTTCTTCTCACGTTCTGTTTTTATGGTTGATACTGTTTCATTAATATAACTTAACTCCGCTGAGGCAATTTTTGCATAAGGGTATGCTTTAATTACATCTCGTCTTAATTTGATATAATTACGTGCTTCGTCCGAAGCTGTAGCTGGCAGAAATGCAACTATATCCACAACAGGTAATGTGTAGTAAGGAATGGTATCACCATTAAAAAATGCACTGGATGAACTAACAGGGGTTTGTGCCTGCGATGCCAACCGAAGACTGCAAATTATGATTATGGTTAAAAAGTATTTCACCGTCTTTGATTATTCAAACTATCTGCCAACTTTGTTATTGTGCAAACTGACTTCATTTGTAATTAATGTGATTTACAAAGTTTAATTCAGTCTGTTGTTACGCCATAAAGAGACATGGCTGCCTGCAGGGGTAGCTGTTTTGGACGAATTACTTTCCTCAAAAAACAATTCGGCAGCAAGTGCGGCTATTTCTTCTTCGGCTACATCCGACTTTTGAAGATACTCCGGTTTAAAATATTTCTTTACGAAATTGGTATCAAACTGTGCTTTTACAAAAGCCGGATGCTCCATTACGAAGCGGCAAAATGGCAATGTCGTTTCGCAACCTGTTATTTTGTATTCGTCAATAGCACGTATCATTCGTTGAATCGCTTCTTCACGATTACGTCCATAGGTAATAAGTTTAGCAATCATCGAATCGTAATAAATAGGTATTTCCATACCTTGCTCATATCCATCATCCACTCTCACTCCTACTCCACGTGGTGGCTGATACACTGACAACGTACCCACGTTAGGTAAAAAATTATTGGCCGCATCCTCAGCATAAACTCTTACTTCCATTGCATGACCGTGAATCTTTAAATCTTCCTGACGAAAACTCAGTTTCTTGCCTGCTGCCACTAAAATCTGTTCGCGCACCAAATCCAACCCTGTAATCATTTCTGTTACCGGATGCTCAACCTGCAACCGTGTATTCATTTCCAGAAAATAAAAGTTCATTTTTTCATCCATCAGAAACTCAACCGTACCTGCACCGGTATAGTTACATGCTTTTGCAACCATCACTGCACATTCACCCATTTGCTTGCGGATATTATCATCCAGAATTCCTGAAGGAGCTTCTTCAATTACCTTCTGATGCCTCCGCTGCACAGAACATTCTCTCTCGAAAAGATATACAATATTGCCATGGCTATCACCCATTATCTGAATTTCGATGTGTCGGGGTGAAGCCACATATTTTTCAATAAACACACTGCCATCACCAAAAGCTGACAATGCTTCGTTCATGGCTGTCCTTACTGCTTCGTCAAATGCCTGTTCGTTTTCCACAACACGCATGCCTTTGCCTCCTCCTCCTGCGCTTGCTTTTATCAAAACAGGAAATCCTGTTTCTACAGCTATTTTTCTTGCCTTATCAATATCCTTTATGGCGTAATCTGTTCCCGGAACCATCGGAACGTTAAATTTTTTGGCTGCTTCTTTAGCTCCCAATTTACTTCCCATCATACGCATGGCATGAGGTGACGGCCCTATAAATACCAGTCCAGCATCAATGATAGCCTGTGCGGCATCAGCATTTTCTGATAGAAATCCATAGCCGGGATGAACAGCCTGAGCTCCGGTTTTTCGGGCTGCATCTATAATTTTTTCAACAACCAGATAAGATTGTGATGAAGGTGAAGGGCCTATATGAACTGCTTCATCTGCATAATACACGTGTGGAGCATGCCTGTCGGCATCGCTATAAACTGCTACTGTTCTGATTCCCATGTCGCGAGCAGTGCGCATTACGCGCAAAGCAATTTCGCCCCGATTGGCTATTAATATTTTAGAAAACATACTTTTTGATGCTAAGCGTGCAAATTTAAAAGTAATTTGCTGCCATTGCTATAAAGTTACCTATATGCCGTTTTGGTGTTTTTGGTTGAAAAATCCATGCATTTCACCAAAAATATCATTGTTAAACGTCTATTTTTTTCATTACTTTGCAGTCTCAAAAAAATAAATTCATATTATGAACGAATACGGTTTAAGAAACCCGAATTTTTCTGTAGCTGATTTAGGATTGAAAAACGTATCAGCTGCATATTGGAATCTCAGCGTTGCCGAATTAGTAGAAGAAGCCATACTAAAAGGCGAAGGTGAATTATCAGATTTTGGCGCATTGGTGGTTGACACCGGTGAGTTTAAAGGACGTTCTCCTAAAGATAAATTCGTGGTTTGTGATAACGAAACAGAAAACTCAGTTTGGTGGGGTGATGTTAATTTTAAGTTTGATTCAGCAAAATTCGACTTATTATACAATCGTGTGGCAGCTTATCTATCAGGCAAAGAAGTTTATATAAGAGATTGCTATGCCTGTGCCGATCCTCGTTACAGACTTAACATCCGTGTAGTTACCGACTCTCCTTATCAGAGTATTTTTGCAAATAATTTGTTTTTGCGCCCTACACCGGAAGAAATTACAAAGGCCGAAAAAGACTGGACCATTGTGGCAGCTTCAGGGTTCTATGCCGATCCTGCCATTGACGGAACACGCCAGCATAATTTTGCGATTGTAAATTTTACCAAGAAAATAATTCTTATTGGTGGTACAGGTTATACCGGTGAAATAAAGAAAGGTATTTTCTCTGTATTGAACTATGTGTTGCCTCATCATAAAAATGTGTTGAGTATGCACTGCTCTGCCAACATTGGCAAAAATGGTGACACTGCCATTTTCTTTGGACTTTCAGGAACAGGAAAAACTACTTTAAGTGCTGACCCAAACCGTGGTTTGATAGGTGATGATGAACATGGATGGAGCGATAATACCGTATTTAATTTTGAAGGCGGATGTTACGCTAAATGTGTTAACCTGAGTGCTGAAAAGGAACCTCAGATTTATAATGCTATTCGTTTTGGTTCTTTGTTGGAGAATATAGAGTTTTACGAAGGAACCACCAAGGTTGATTTTGATAATATTTCAAAAACAGAAAATACACGTGTTGCATATCCGATTAACTTTATCGAAAACGCTGTTGAACCTTCTGTAGCCGGTACTCCCAAAAACATCTTCTTCCTTACTTGTGATGCATTTGGTGTGTTACCTCCTATTTCCAGACTTACAACAGGACAGGCTATGTACCATTTCATCAGCGGTTATACTGCCAAAGTAGCCGGTACTGAAGTTGGTATTACCGAACCTGTTACTACATTTTCAGCATGTTTTGGTAAAGCATTTCTTCCACTTCACCCAACAAAATATGCTGAGTTACTCGGTAAGAAATTAGATGAAAATAAAAACATCAGAGTGTGGTTGGTTAATACCGGCTGGAGCGGAGGGTCTTATGGTGTAGGTGCAAGAATGAAACTTTCTTACACTCGCGCTATGATAACAGCAGCTTTAAATGGAGAACTTGATAAGGTTGATTTTGAAACACTTCCGGTGTTTAATTTGCAATATCCGGTATCCTGCCCTAATGTACCTTCAGAGATTCTGAACCCAAAAGCTACATGGGCTGATAAAGCTACTTACGATAATAAATTAGCTGATCTTGCTTCTAAGTTTGTTAAAAACTTTGAACAGTATGCTTCTAAAGCAAATAGCGAAATACTGGCTGCTGCCCCTAAAGTGCCGGTGGTAGCTTGATTTAACTGATTATTTCAATGAAAAAATCCTTCGGCTTCCCGAAGGATTTTTTTTTGAGCCAAACTTTAATCCAGCTTATATCCCCATATTATGGCTATTGAAAACTACAACACTTATACTAATTCACGTATCGCCTGTTATTAAAAACGACCCACTTATTGTCAATCAAAGAATGAATACCCTGAGATTTTGTCCGCCCACTTAAAAAAACAGCTGTTTAACCAAAAAAATACCCTGATCAAAATCAGCCGGTATAAATTAGCAGCATGTTATTACTATTTACACTATTTAACCTTGTTGCCATTGTAGTATTTTTCTGTACAAAGGTACGCTCGAAAAAAAACCGCTTTCATTATTTTTTCGATGTGACTAAATAACAGAATTTAAACTTGCTGCTCTGTTACAGAGTATGAATTTCAGCAAAGCAAACCGCAACACAAACCTTTAAAATTACAGTAAGTCCAAAAAAAAAATCAGGAGCTGGTAAAAAACAGTTCCTGATTTTGTTTTAAAAAGTATTGTTATTTAGCTAACTGCTCTTTGTATTTCTTCAACTCATTATTATAGTTGGACTCTGACATACTTGTGGTGTTTTTGAAATAATATATACCCCCCCAATTATATACCACCTTAGAGAATACATCCGTTGAAGTTGATTTTTTAATAATCGTTCTGAAGATTTTCCTATTCGACTCATCAATGGTTTCTTCAGTAATACCTTCGGCATAGTTGGTGTCAATAAAAACAGGTAGTGATGCTGTGGATTGTTTTTTCTCTGACTGCTCATTTGCTTTTGCCAATGCACGTTTTTGATCTTCAAGTTCGCGCAAACGTCTTGCTTCGGCTTCCTCTTGTTGGCGCTTTTTGGCAGCTGCAGCTTCAACTCTTGCTGTGCTGTCAGCTTCAAATTTAGCTCTTGCTTCAGCAGCAGCGCGCGCTTTGGCATCGGCTTCAGCTTTTGCTTTTGCTGCAGCTTCAGCTTTCACAGCACTATCCTGACGGCTTTTTTCCAATGCTGCCAAACGTGCCTTTTCAAGAGCTTCTTCTTTGGCTTTCTGCTCTGCCAGTGCTTTGGCATTTGCTATGGAATCTTGTCTTGCTTTTTCAAGTGCGAGCTGGCGCAAACGTTCTTGCTCTTTGGCTGCGGCTTCAGCTTTCAAAATACTATCCTGACGGGCTTTCTCCAAAGCTGCCAATCGTGCTTTTTCCAAAGCCTCTTCCTTGGCTTTCTGCTCAGCTAGCGTTTTGGCATTTGCAATAGAGTCTTGTCTTGCTTTTTCAAGTGCTACCTGGCGTAAACGTTCTTGTTCCTTAGCTTCTGCTTCAACTCGTGCAACACTGTCTTTTCTGGCTTTTTCCAATGCTGCCAAACGCGCTGCTTCGGCAACTTTAGCGGCAGCTTCAGCTTTAGCTATACTATCTTGTCGGGCTTTCTCAAGGGCAGCTAATCTTAGTCGTTCATTCTCGCGGGCAACCGCTTCAGCCTTTTCCACACTGTCTTTTCTTGCCTTTTCCAATGCGGCCAAACGTGCCGCTTCTGCTGCCTTAGCAGCAGCTTCAGCCTGTGCAATACTATCCTGACGTGCCTTTTCAAGCGCTGCAAGTCTTCGCTGCTCTGCTGCATTGGCTTTGGCAATACTGTCCTGTCTGACTTTTTCAAGTGCAGCTAATCGTGCTTGCTCCTTTGCGGCCTCTCTTGCTAATCTGTCTTCTTCGGCTTTTACTTTTGCTAAACTATCTTGCCGTGCTTTCTCCAACTCCGCAAGTCGTTTTTGTTCGGCATCTTTAGCCTGAGCTATGCTGTCTTGTCGGGCTTTTTCAAGTGCAGCAAGTCGTTTTTGTTCGGCAGCCTGCTCACGCGCCAGCTGCTCGGCAAGTGCCTTTGCTTTATCAATACTATCTTGTCGGGCTTTTTCTAAAGCAGCAAGACGTGCTCTTTCCAGAGCATCAGCTTTCAATTGCTCAGCTCTTAAACTATCATCTTCACGCTTTTTAGCCGCAGCAAAGGCAGCCTGACGCTCAGCTTCCAGTTTTTTCTGTTGTTCCTCTTCTTTCTTTTTCTGCGCAGCTTCAGCCAAACGAACCTGTTCATCAGCTTTCGCTTTGTTTATGGAATCCAGGCGTGCATGAGCAAGTGAGTCCTTCCTTTGTTTTTCCTGTGCGACAGCCTGTTCTTCCAAAGTCTTTTTAACTTGTTCGTTTTCCTGTTTACGTGCATTGGAGTACTCAATATCGTAATCAAAATCATCATAGGAATCATTCCAACTCCATTTGGCTACCGGTTTTTCCAATGTTTTTGGCTGCTCAACTCCTTCGGGTACTTTAAACAGGTCAATACCAAACTTTCGGTTAGACAGTAATTGGTTTTTTATAGGTTCAGGTACACGAGTATCAAATATGATTGATTTGGTAACACATCCGCTTTTTGAAAACAACAAGGTGTAAACGGCATCCAGATCAAGATTGACTATAAATTTTCCATTGTTACCTGAAAGGATATTGTCCACTTGTTCATTACCTTTCATTACCTTGATTTCTGCACCTTCAAGACCTTTGCCGTTTTGCTTAACATTACCAAGCAATTCCAAGCTACCCTTTTGAGCGAAAATTGCAGGTGAAAGACAAAGCACCAGTAACGTAGTCAGTATTAAACGACCGGTGTATTTTTTTAAAGTATTAATCTTTGACATTAAAAATACGGTTTGAGAATAATATACATTCATTCAGTTTATCTCTATCTATAGTTAAATGGTAATTATTTTTTAAAAAGTATTGTACTGCATTTTCAGTTGCAAGGTTTCCTGTCAGGTGATCTTCTGCCATTGGGCAGCCGCCAAATCCTCTTATTGCCATGTCAAACCGGGTACATCCATGCTGAGCTGCAGCATTCAGTTTTTCTTCCCATGCTGTGGGAGTAACATGCAGGTGGGCTCCGAATTCCACATCAGGATAGGATGGTATAAGCTCTGAAAACAAGTAAGAAATATCTTCCTTGCGTGCCATTCCTACCGTATCGGCAAGTGAAATTACAGATATTCCCTCATTAATCATCTTTTCTACCCATTGTCCCACAATTTCAGTATTCCAAGTATCGCCATAAGGGTTGCCAAAACCCATTGATATGTATATCACCAGATTTTTGTTGTTTTTCACACATAATTCCTGCATCCGCTTCACGGTTTCAAAGGATTCTGCAATGGTGCTGTTGGTATTGCGTAATTGAAATGTTTCGGATATTGAAAACGGAAAACCCAGAAAAGTTATTGCGGCATGTTTAATTGCATCTTCAGCTCCTCGCTGATTGGCAACAATTGCCAAAAGTTTGGTCTGTGAGGAAGATACATCCAACCCTGCAAGTACTTCTGTTGTGTCTTTCAACTGTGGGATAGCTTTAGGGGAAACAAAACTTCCAAAATCAAGCGTATCAAACCCAACTTTCAAAAGCATATTCAGGTATTCGGTTTTCAAGCTTGTGGGAATAAACTCATGCATTCCCTGCATGGCATCTCGCGGACATTCAATAAGTTTGACTTCTTGTTTCAATGAATTCAATGCTATGTTAAGGTTTCAAAGTTAACTAACAAAACAACATATTTTTTTGAAAAACCGATTAAGTATTTAACCACCTAACCGCCTTTGTGCGAGTACTCTTTTATTAATTTTATGAATTAATGAAGGGCCTGCGTAAATAAATCCTGTAAATACCTGAACTAATTTTGCACCTGCTTCCATTTTCTCAATTGCATCATCAGCAGAATGAATTCCTCCAACGCCAATTACGTCAAATGGTGCATTTTTTTCTTTACAAACATAATGTATCAATTCAGTTGATCGCTGCCTCACCGGCTTACCGCTTACACCTCCTGCGCCAATTTCTTGCACCTTGGCAGGGTCTGTTTTTAATTCATCTCTACTTATAGTTGTGTTGCTGATAATCAAACCTGTAAGGTTAGTCACTTTAACTATTTCTATAATTTCATCAACCTGAGTATAAGTCAGGTCAGGAGCTATTTTCAGAAACACCGGCTTAGGCGATTTTTTGCTTTGATTCAGATTCTGTACGCCCTCCAACAAATTAGTCAGTGGTTCGCGATCTTGTAATTCGCGAAGCCCCGGAGTGTTTGGCGAACTTACATTTACAACAAAATAGTCCACATAATCATAAAGTGCATTAAAACAGGCAACATAATCGTCCAATGCATTCTCGTTAGGTGTTGTTTTGTTTTTACCAATGTTGCCCCCAATGATAATTTTATCTTTACGCTGCCGAAGCCGTGTTGCAATAATTTCTGCTCCATCATTGTTAAATCCCATTCGGTTGATTAATGCTTCATCAGCAGGCAAACGGAAAAGCCTGGGCTGAGGATTTCCGGGCTGAGGCCGAGGTGTAACAGTTCCTATTTCAATAAACCCAAAACCAAAGACAGAAAGTTCGTCAGTCATCAAAGCATTTTTATCAAATCCCGCTGCCAGACCAACAGGTCCTGGAAAAGTGATACCTCCTACTTTGCATGCCAATGCTTTATCTTCTACACAAAAAATTGCTCGATAAATACTTTTTGCCAAAGGAATATTGAGAATAAACTTTAGCAATGAAAAAGTGAAATGATGCGCCTTCTCGGGAGGAAGCAGAAAAAGCAGTGGTTTGACAATAAACTTGTACATGCTGCAAAATTATCCAATGTTTCCGGCCTGAACTGTGATGTTGAAAACATTTCACGGAAATAATTTAGACTTGTCTAATTTTTTTAATACATTTGTCAAAATTTATTTTATTGTTTATGTCGCAAAAAGGATTAAGCCTAACTGAAGAAAACTATATCAAGGTGATTTACGAATTGTCGGTAAACAACAATGCGAATATCCTCACCTCTGATATTGCCAATGCTGTGAATATCAGGTCAGCGTCTGCAACCGATATGCTTGGTAAGCTTGCAGATAAAAAGCTGATAGATTATGAAAAATATTATGGTGTGCGCCTCACGGAGAAAGGAAAATCGGCAGCGCTTAATATTGTGCGTAAGCACCGTTTGTGGGAAGTGTTTCTCACAGAAAAACTGGGATTCGGCTGGGACGAAGTACATGACATGGCCGAAGAGCTGGAGCATGCTACCAGTGACGAACTAAGCAATCGTTTAGAGCATTTTCTCGGACATCCCAAAACTGATCCTCACGGTGAACCTATTCCCAACAGAAAAGGTGAATTAGAAAAGATAAAACTCTTACCACTGAACTCCATCAGACCTTCCATTGAGGTTGAGTTGAAAAGAATCAGTGATGAAACTCCTTCTTTTCTGCAATATCTTCAAAAAAACAACCTTGTGCCGGGAGTAAATATCAACGTTAGAAACACCAACGATTTTGATGAATCAATGGACATTGTTATCAATGGAAAAAGTCATCTGCATATCAGTAAACAGGCATCAGCACATTTATGGGTATCAAAAGTAAAATAAGCGATAAGCAAACATTTACTCCATCGCTGCATGAGGTGAATGCTTCCATCAACACGCAGACACCAAAAACCAAATTCCGAAAATTGCTTGCATTTTTCGGGCCGGCATATCTGGTTAGTGTGGGTTATATGGACCCTGGAAACTGGGCCACTGATATAGCAGGAGGAAGTCAGTTTGGTTATCAGCTTCTGTGGGTATTGCTGATGAGCAACCTCATTGCTTTGCTACTGCAAAGTTTAAGTGCACGTCTTGGTGTGGTTCGCAACAGAGATCTGGCTCAGGCATCACGTGAAACCTATCCGAAATACATAAACATAAGCCTGTATGTTTTGGCCGAAATTGCTATAGCAGCAACCGACCTTGCCGAAGTACTTGGTATGGCCATAGGATTGCAATTACTTTTCGGTATATCACTCAGCACAGGAGTTATTATAACGGTATTCGATACCATTTTGCTATTATTCCTGATGAATTTAGGAATGCGGAAAATGGAAATGTTTATTATTTCATTGGTAGGAATAATCGGTATGTCATTTTTTGCCGAAGTGTTTTTTGCAAAACCAGATATGGGCGAGGTTATGTCCGGATTAATTCCTTCTGCCATGAGTAATGAAGCACTTTACATTGCTATAGGAATTATTGGAGCTACAGTGATGCCTCATAATCTTTACCTGCACTCATCACTCGTACAGACGCGAAAAATTGAACGCAGTAACAAAGCCATCAGAAAAGCCATCCGCTTTAACATTGCCGACAGTGCCATTGCGCTTAATTTGGCCTTTTTTGTTAATGCCGCCATATTGATTCTTGCGGCTGCTGTTTTTCATAAATCAGGAATGTTTGAGGTAGCCGAAATTCAGGATGCTCATAAACTTTTAGAGCCGATGTTAGGCAACAAAATAGCTCCAATACTTTTTGCTGTAGCACTTATAGCTGCGGGTCAAAGTTCGACCGTAACGGGAACTTTATCAGGACAAATTGTAATGGAGGGATATATCAATTTGAGAATTGCTCCATGGATAAGGCGGCTGCTTACACGGCTCATTGCCATCATTCCGGCTCTCATTACCGTGCATTTTTTTGGCGAACGCAGCAGCGGTGAACTTCTGGTACTGAGTCAGGTTATATTGAGCCTTCAGTTAGGGTTTGCCATCATCCCACTTATTCACTTTGTGAGCGACAAAGAAAAAATGGGGGTTTTTGCGATTAATACATTGACTAAATTTTTCGCATGGCTATGTGCGATTATAATCGTTACGCTGAATATCAAACTGGTTTATGATTTCGTTTCAGAATTCTTAATGAGCGATGCAGCAACTTTATATAAGATTCCGGTAGTTTTAATCAGCTTAGCTGCAATTGCATTACTTTTTGTAGTGACATTATACCCTTTGATTTTACGCAGAAGATTTCATGACCAGCAAATGCACCAACAACATGCCCATATTGCTCAAATAACAAGTCAGTCATTTAATCGAATTGTTATAGCTCTTGATTTCAGTAAGAGTGATGCCGTAGCTATTAATCATGCACTGAATATTGGAGGCAAAAGACCGGAGTATCTTCTCATTCACATAGTAGAATCCGCAGGCGCTTTGGCTTTTGGCCATGAAATTGAAGACAAGGAAAGCCAATCCGACAAAAAACAACTGGAAATTTATGCTAAACAACTTACTGCAATGGGTTATAATGCAGAAAGCGCCATTGGATTTGGTAATCCAAAAAGAGCTATACCAACCATGGTGAATACTTTTGATGCCGACTTACTGGTAATGGGTGCTCACGGTCATCGTGGCGTTAAAGATTTTCTATTGGGAACTACCATCAATACCGTACGACATCGTGTTAAAGCAGCAGTATTGATTGTTTAACTTTCTTTGCTGAATCAAATATGGCCAAAAAAGATTTTTCTCCGGAAGTTGCAAATAAGAAAGCTTCATTCGATTATTTCTTCGAACAGAAGTTTGAAGCTGGTTTGGTGCTCACAGGCACCGAAGTAAAATCATTGCGTACAGGGCAAGTTAATCTGACGGATGCTTATTGTGTTTTTAAAGATGGAGAGCTTTGGGTTAAGAACATTCACATTTCGGAATACAAGCAAGGCGGATATGCAAACCACGTAGCCAAATCGGACCGTAAACTGTTGCTGCATAAAAAGGAATTGCAGAAGTTGATGAGCAAGGTTAAGAGCAAAGGCGTAACGATAATACCTACACGCATTTATTTCAATGAAAAAGGATTTGCCAAACTGGAAATTGCTCTGGCAAGAGGTAAGAAAATGTTTGATAAACGCGAATCACAGAAAGAGCAAGAGGCTAAAAGAGAAATGGCAAGAGTTATGAAACGCCATTAGTCAGTTGATTGGAACAATCTAAGTAAAAGGAGAAAACTACATTGTTGCAAACTATTTAAAAAGCAAACTATAGTCAAAGCATTGCTCCATATTGTAAAAATTCATTCCGATAGTGCGAGTATTTTTCAGGTGATATGTAAAATCAACAAAAATAACTGGCAGATACAGTTTTTATTTAAAAATTGTTAATAACTAATTTAGGTGAAATGCTTGTTTTTTTAGGCGAACGCATACTTTTGTTATGCGAATGATGATTATTAGTTGAAAGATGGGGTAAATTCAATATTAAAGCCTATGATTCTCAAATTTGATTCAACAAAAACATCTCCCTCTATGGCTCTTTCAAATGCTAAACCGATTAGTGTACTCCTATTAAATAGTCGTACAGACTCCTCAATTCAATTATTGGAATATCTTTCGGTTGAAAGGTATGAATGTCAGCATACGGGAAATCCATCGCATGCACTGAGCAAACTTCAAAATGAAGCTTTTGATTTTTTAATTTTAGGTGACGAATTACCGATAAACGAATGTTATTTAGTAATTGATAAAGTAACTGAAATGATGTTTAACGGAAACATCATAATGATGTTTAAATATTCATCTGACAATGAAGTGGTAAATGCACTGCTTAAAGGTTGTGATGATGTATTTGTACAACCTTACAGTCTTGAATTGCTTAGTGCACGTTTGAGAAATCTGTATAAAAAACAGAAAAATATTTACAGTTATCACAAACAACAATTCGGTGATATTGAAATGAGCCTGGAAGAATATCGTGTGTGGGTAAACAAGCAACCACTGCATCTTACTCGCGCAGAGTTTGGGCTACTGAAATTTTTCATGGCCAATCCCGACCGAATAATTCCGCATGAAGTACTGGCAACACAGGTTTTGAATCATAAAACTGAGGATAATTTGCCGTTCGATTATTTATACAGCCATATCAAAAATCTGAAACGTAAACTGGCACAATACACAACCATGAATTACATCAAAGCGGTATATGGTGCCGGATACCGATTCAAAGGCTCTATTGAATAATTATTTTGCTTTTACGCTTTTGAAAATGAGTTGCTGTTTCGAATTGCGTTCCACATCCTGCTTATTCATAAGCATAGGGCGATATTTTCCTGCAGCATATAGTTTTAACTGGTCGTAATAGTGTGGAGAATAGAAATAACCGCTCTGGCCTCCCGGGAGCACGCTGGTGGCATTGCCGATGTCGGCAAAGTCAATTGTCACACGCATTGCAGGTCCATAAGTTACCGGAAAATTACCGGTGGTGTCGAGAGCAAAACCCTGACTGTTTACAGTTTCATTACCTCCGGGTATGGCCACCTTGGGTGCATTAAATATTTTGTCCAAGGGCTTCTGGCGTCCCAGTACATGTTCGCACTGTAACGTATGCACATTACCCCACTGCCAGCTTTGCATATCATTGCCATATTTACGTTTAAGTAACTGCACACATTCATGGAACGACTGTTCCATAATTTCGCTACGCGTTTCATGCTTATCACGCGTAAGTACATTATCCCACCAAAGTGAAGAATCATTACGGCACAAACTGAGATACGTATTTTTCATTGTATGACCGTTAATGAACTCATGATAACGCTCGTATCCCAGTTCATCCACCATCGTATTCTGAAACACTAATGCCAATAAATTATAAAACACTACAGGGCCATTTTCATTTATGCTATGCGATCCTTTCCATTTTTTAAGAATATCAAATACTGCTGTTTCAAAGGAATCTTTCTTCACCGGTTCAAGTATTCCGCAAATAACTTTGTTAAGCTCTGATTTGAGAATACTGGTATCATCAAGTGCCATACTTCTCATGTCGTTTATATCCAACAATGATTTTTGCTGCAGCAATTGTAAAATCCTTTCAGCTCTGTCGGCAGGAGCGTAATAGCCGGGCAGCAAAAAACCATTAACACTATCGGGCTGGTTGTTGGCAGTGTAAATATAGCCGGTGGAGGGATTTACGCACTTAGGGTTTTCAGTAAATGGCAACCATGTAATGCTGTCGTCAATGCCATTGCTGCCATCGAGTAACAGACGGCCATCAGCTGTGGCGGGCAACTTAAATAGTCTTCCGGTAGCCCACCATGCAATGTTACCTTCATCATCGCCATACATCAAATTGATTCCAGGAGCGTCTATCATAGATGCAGCAGTTTCCATATCACTGATTTTGTTTGCATGGCATAAACGATAGGCAGCCTGCACTGTTCGCGCTTCCTGTTTAGCATAAACCCACCATGCGGTTACGGGAACCGTGAGTGTGCTGTCCATTTGTTTTACTAAACCATTCAACTGACGATCCAATATAACCGGGCCATGAACACTTGACTTAACGGTGTAAACTACATCAGGCTGACCTTTAACCTTAATGATTTCCTGACGTTGCACATAATCTTCCCATTTACCCTGATGCCAATACTGATTTTCATTTGCGGGGTTTGGTTTTTCTTTATAAAAATTAAAATCGTCATTTTCAAGCATGGTCATGCCCCAGGCACGATTGCGTGTATGCCCGATAAGTGGAAAAGGAAAACCTGCAAGAAAATTTCCATATAGACTTATTTCAGGACATTCAATATGTGCTTCGTACCAAACCGATGGTGAAGCATGACCTATATGGGTGTCATTCTCAAACAACACCTTGCCTGAAGCAGAGTGAGACGGGGCAACAACCCAACTATTGCTTCCGCTCCAAATTTTAACAGGCATCTTTACGTCAAGCATTTTTGCCAATGAAATTAAGGCTGACTGTATTAAAGTATCGTGCTGATTATTTACCGGAATACGTGCTCCGAGATTGGAAGTATAATGATGTGCCAGGTCATTATAGTACGGCAATCCCCAGTGCGTTGCAATATAATCCGTAACCGGATCGCTGCGCAGTGCTTCAGTGAAACTGAACCCCATATATCCTGATATCAAATACACATCTTTCACAGTAAACTTTGTTTTAGGAATACTTAGCAGAGTGAACTCCACAGGAGTTTTTCCTTTTTCGATAAAGAGATTAATGCCTTTAAGATATGCCAGAGTGAGTTGCTGATATGCAGAGTCCGAACCCGTAAAATATCGTTCTGCAGATCTTTCAGCAATTCCTGCAATATCTAATGACCTGAATAATTTATCAACTTTGATCAAATCGCTGCCGAATATTTCTGAGAGCCTTCCTGCTCCTACCCTACGCAACATTTCCATCTGAAAAAGGCGGTCCTGTGCATGGACATAACCAAGAGCCATCCATGCATCCGTTTCCGACTGAGCGTAAATGTGAGGTATTGCATAATTATCATAGTAAACTCTGACATCATTTCCCAATAAATCAGTCTTTATCCTGCCATTATAATCAGGCATGAGATAATGCAGCCAGAACAATACGCCAATGATTACAGTAATTATCAAAAAAGAGGAAATCAGCAACGTCCATTTAACAATTTTCATATAACAGATTTCAGTGTTCGTATTCAGGAAGGTCGTCTAAGAATTCAAAGGTATCATCCACTCTTTTCATGCAGTAATGTTCCATTCCGTTGCTCACTACCAGATAAGGGACATCGTAAGTCAGATTATACCTTCCTATCTGATAAAAAGCATCTTGTCCAATAGCCACATCTGCCGCTTTAAACTCACAGATCATCCAGGGCTTGAGGTCGCGCGAATAAACAACCAAATCGGCTCGCATGGAAAGATCGTTAAACACATGCTCTTTCTCTACTGCAAAAAGTGAATCGGGATATTTCTTTACATTAACAAGAAACATGATAAAATGCTGCCTCACCCACTCCTCCGGTGTCAACTCCACGTACTTCTTTCTTACATGGTCAAAAATTTGTTTACTTTGCCCATCGGATTTAAATTTAAACTCACAAGCAGGCAGGTTTAATTCAATCATAGAACGAAAGTAAATAAAACAATCTGTATTGAATAACCTTAACGAATATTAAAATACAATTATGATAACGAAAGACGAAATAGTAAAAGACTGGTTACCACGCTACACAGGAAGTGAACTGGAAAGTTTTGGTAAATATATTCTGCTTACCAACTTTAAGAATTATGTTGAACTCTTTGCGAAAATTCATAAAGTTGAGATAAACGGTAAAAACCGCCCTATGCCAAATGCAACAGCCAACGGAATAACGATTATAAATTTCGGGATGGGCAGCGCCAATGCAGCTACTATCATGGATTTGCTTTCAGCAATAAAACCGCAGGCCTGTCTTTTTCTGGGTAAATGTGGCGGATTAAAAAAGAAGAATCAACTGGGAGATCTTATCCTGCCTATTGCTGCCATTCGAGGTGAAGGAACTAGTGATGATTATCTGCCTCCCGAAGTTCCGGCATTGCCGGCTTTTAGTTTGCAAAAGGCCGTGTCAACCACTATTCGCGAATACAAAAAAGATTACTGGACAGGTACTGTGTACACTACCAACAGACGTGTTTGGGAACATGACAATGAGTTTAAACAGTATCTGCGTAAACTCAGATGTATGGCTATTGATATGGAAACAGCAACCGTATTTATTGCAGGGTTTATCAATAAAATTCCTTCAGGAGCATTGCTACTCGTTAGTGACCAGCCTATGATTCCCGAAGGTGTTAAAACAGAAAAGAGCGATTTGAAAGTTACAACAGACTTTGTAACCAATCATATTAAAATCGGTATTGACTCCCTCAACCAACTTAAGAACAAAGGTCTTACTGTTAAACATCTTCGCTTCTGATTTTAAATGCCCGACCGCAAATACGAAGAAATCATCAAAGACCTGCGAAATAAGGTTTATCATCCTGTTTATTTTCTGCAGGGAGAAGAACCTTATTACATTGATGCCATCAGCAATTACATGGAAGATAATGTATTGAATGAGATGGAAAAGGAATTTAATCAAACTGTGCTCTATGGTCGCGATACTGATATCATGACAATAGTAAGCGCTGCCAGAAGATTCCCTATGATGTCCAATTATCAGGTGGTGATTGTAAAAGAAGCTCAGGATTTAAAGTGGTTTTCATCACGCAGTAAAGATGATGAAGGCGCAAAGGAAAAGGGTAAGGAAAAAGAAGATCCCATGATGCTTTATCTTCAAAACCCAACGACATCTACCTTACTGGTTTTTTGTTATAAATACAAGAAAGTGGATTCGCGAACCAAGGTTGGGAAACTGCTGAAGGATAAAACACAATTTCTTGAAACAAAAAAACTATACGATAATCAGGTGCCGGCCTGGATTAAATCATTTTTGAAAGAGAAAAAAATAAATGCTGACGACAGTGCTACTGAGCTGTTAGCTCAATATCTAGGTAATGATTTGGCTAAAATCAGCAATGAGGTAAATAAAATGATGCTCAACCTGAAAGATAAATCAGTAATTACTGCTGCCAATATTCAGGAGCATATAGGAATCAGTAAGGATTATAATGTTTTTGAATTGCAGAATGCACTCGGTGTAAAAAATATACTGAAGGCAAACCAAATCATTAATTATTTTGCCGCTAATCCCAAGAATAACCCCTTCCCTTTGCTCATAGCAAGCCTCTTTGCCTATTTCAACAAATTGCTGATTATTCATTTTACAGAGGATAAATCGCAGGGAAGTCTTGCTGCTGCTATCGGCATCAATCCATTTATAGTAAAAGAATATGTGCAGGCATCAAGATATTACCCTACTGCAAAACTTGAGCAGATAATCGGATGGCTACGTGAATATGATTTAAAGTCAAAAGGTGTAGGCTCAAGTGATCAGGTAACAGAAGGTGACCTGATGAAAGAACTGGTGTTTAAAATTTTACACTAAGCATTTCACTTATTCTGTTTATAATAACCCATTTTAATCAGGATGTGTAGTTAAAAAACATCTTACCGCTACTACTAAATGAGTATGGATAATTTTTTAATAAGGCTATACCGATTATCAACACTGTCATGGCCATAACATGAGCATTATTCATACAAATACTTTGAATATGGTGTGGCGCGTGCTTATGCAGGTTCTTTTTTCGGGAGCGGTTTAATCTCCGAATAGATCTACTCCGTAAAACAGACTCTCACAGTTTGCATAATAAACGCCTAAATATTCATCAGAATATTTCTTTTTGACTTCCTGTTACTCTATAAGCGATTCTGTGAGTTTTAATTAAAATGTCCTTGTCCGTGAGTTATTTATTAAACTTAAGGTTTAGCCAAAAGTATTATTGCTTTCTTCCGTCATGAGCTTTGATAATTATGAGTATTTTAAACTTCAGGAGCGGTATATTTCATGCAAAGAAGTATTTATTATTATTTTTACGTACTGTATGAAATACAAATATTTATTATTCACCGTTGCCATGTTAGTCGTCACGTATGGCTCATATAGCCAGCCTGTATTGGTATTTAATATCAAAATCACAACAGAAAACCATGAAACGGAAGGGATTGAAATGATTCTGATAAATAAACATGGCGATAACAACAGGCAAGCTGTCAATGCTGAATCAACACTGATACTTGATGCAAACAACTATTACAATATCACCTTCACTCAACCACATTCAAGATCAAAAAAAATAGAAATAGACACATCGCTGCCGGCAAATACCGACATGGATACGATACGTACCAATCTGAATTTATTTTTAGATGTACGCGAATCTGTAGAAAAAGAATCGTTAAAAAAGAAAGAATGTGCTACGTCAGCGATATACTACTATCATCCTGACTACAATCGTTTTGTTGTAAGCTTAAAAGGCAGCAGATACTGACTTGTTTCTAAAAACAATAATCAGACTTTCTCAGATTTTAATGCGGCAATATAGGATGGAAACATCTCACGCCAGATTGGCCAGTCGTGATTGGCTCCGGGCCTTATATCGAGCCAGTGTGCAATACCTTTTTGAGTAAGAATATCAGAGAGTCTCTTGTTCTGCGGCAAACAAAAATCATACTCACCTACTCCAAGCACGATACCCATTTTGAACAAATTTTCATTCTGCAAGTCGGGTAAATAATCAGGCGGATTGTTGAAGTACACATTGTCATCATAATATCCGTCAAGATGCATTTTGATATCGAATGCACCTCCCATGCTGAAAGTATGAGCTACAACTTCAGGATGTCTGAATGCAAAATTCACAGCCTGATAGCCGCCAAAACTGCAACCTGCTGTTACAACTCTTGAATGCCCTGTTTCCTTTTGTGCGCGACCGACAACTTCTTCCAGAATCATCTGATCATACACGAGATGATTTTTCACTCTTTCAGAAGGATGAATATGGGTGTTATACCAGCTAAGTTCGTCAATGCTGTCGGGACAATAAATTTTTATAAAACCATTGTCCACATAAGATGCTACACTTTCAATAAGTTTAAAATCACGATTCTGATAATGTCTTCCCATACTGGTAGGAAAAGCAATAACAGGAATACCGCTGTCGCCAAAAATCAACATATCAAAATCGCGGCCTAAGACATTTGAATAATAACGGATGGATTCTTCCTTCATAACTCTGATTCTAAAAATTCAAAGATAAGAAAATAGCTTCTTACCATATATGCACACGCTGATTCTCCGGCAGGAAAATTTTATCTCCCTCTTTAATTCCAAAAGTTTCGTAAAAATACGGCATGTTGACCAAAGGTCCTATTACTCTAAATTTTGCAGGTGAATGAACATCTGTAAGCACACGTGTAGCCAGCGCTTCGGGACGCATGTTTACCATCCATGCATAAGCATAACCCAAAAAGAATCGCTGTGACGGATTAAGACCTCCAATATTCTTGTTTTCCTTATACTGAGCAGTTTTCTTAAATGCTTCAAGTCCCATTGCAATGCCTCCGATGTCGGCAATGTTTTCCCCTTGCGTTTGATTACCATTGATATGAAGACTGTCAACTACAACATACTGGTCGTACTGCTTAACCACTGCATCAGTCTTAGCATAAAACCGTGCACTATCTTCCGGAGTCCACCAGTTATTCAAATTTCCGAACTCATCATACTTGCTACCTTGATCATCAAATCCATGAGTAAACTCATGACCAAATGTTGAACCTCCTATGATACTGTAAAGAATTGCATCATCGGCCATTGATTTTTCATAGCCAGGTACAATGATATTGCATGCAGGTACAACAATTTCATTATTGGATGGGTTGTAATAAGCATTGTAAGTTTGAGGGGTCATGTCCCACTCGGTACGGTCAACAGGTTTTCCGTATTTGTTTAACATGTAATTGGTGTGCCATTGATTTGCCCTGATTACATTGGTTACATAAGCAGTGCGTTCAATTTCCATTGCCGACAAATCCTTCCACTTATCAGGATAACCAACTTTCATGATAATTGCATCGAGTTTTTTTACGGCTTTCTGTTTGGTAGCGTCACTCATCCAGTCTAACTGCATCATGCGCTCACGATAAACTGCTTTGATGGCATTTCCTATTTCCATCAGTTTGTCCTTAGTGCCTTTAGGTAAATGTTTTTCAACATATACCTGACCTATCAATTCACCTAACTGACCATTGGTATCTTCCACAACGCGTTTCCATCGAGGGCGTTGTTCCTTGGTACCGTTAAGTATGGTTCCGTAAAAACGGAAGTTCTCTGATTCAATGGCAGAATTAAGATAAGGTGCCATGCCATGAATAAGGTTCCATCTCAGATAATTCTTCCACTGATTAATAGTGAATTCTTTAGCTGCTTTATTCAGGTATTCAAAAAATTCAGGCTGTCCTACAATAACGGTATCGGCATTGCTTAAGTTAACCCCTGAGAGAAAAGTGTTCAAAGGAAGATTATTAACCTTCGACTCAAAGGCTTTCAGTTCATATTTATTATAATTCTTAAACGGGTCGCGCAGGTCTTCTATTTTACGGCTTACCTTAGCTAGTGCAAGCTCTACTTTATATATATCGGCAGCTGATGCAGCGGCTTTACTGTCATCTTCTCCCATGAGTACAAACATTTTTTTCAGGTGATTGGGGTATTCTTCCCTGATACTTTTTGTACGCTGATCGTTATTGAAATAATAATCTCTGTCAGGCAAACCTAACCCTCCTTGCCAGAGGAAGATGGCATTTTTGGAACTGATTTTATCATCAGAATTGATGTACATGCTCAACATGGGTGAGCCACAAATAATATGCAGATGTGCAGCATATCGCATCACATCATTGAAGTCTTTAAGATTATCTATATCAGTGAACTCATTTTTCAAAGGCTGGAGACCTTCTTTTTCAATGGTTGCAGTATCCATACCACTGAAATAGTAATCGCCAATTTTCTGCTCATTGGACCCTTTAGTGTTATTGGAAGTAGCTGCATTCTCACATATCTGCAAAATAGTTGCATTAATGGTATCGCTGATGGTTCTGAAGATACCATTGCTTCGTTCGCTCGATGGAATTGGATGCGAGGCAAACCATTTACCGTTGGCAAACATAAAAAAGTCATCACCGGGTTTTACTGCACTATCTATATGCTGGACTAGTTCATCAGGAGCAGTTGAAGATGTTGTTTGGTTTTTGTTATTGCATGCGGCAAGCATAGTAGCTGCTGCTGCAAGACAAATCAGCTTATTCATAATTTAATGTTATTTTAAGGGTGACGAAGGTAATAACTATTCACTAAGAAATTGCTGAAGAAACGCCTTAAATAGTTAAAACATACTTAAAAAATAAGGTCAGGTATATTCTGCCAACTCAAGCCACCGCATTGTTTTCTCTTCCACTTCATGGATGATTTGCTGAATGCGCTGCGCTTTTTCCATCAGTTGTTCATGGTTAATGCCTTCTTCAGACAATTGTTTTTCGAGCAACGATTTTTCTTCTTCCAGCAACTGAATTTGTGATTCGAGTTGTTCATACTCCTGCTTTTCCTTAAAGCTGAGTTTCTTTTTAGGTGTTTCCGCTTTGGGTTTTGATGGTTCTGACTTTCTTTCTTCTTTCTTCTGTTCGCGTTTCAAAACTTTTCTCTGCAAACGGTAATCATTATAATTGCCATTGATGACACTTATTTTCCCTTCTCCTTCAAAAACCCAGACATGATCCACCACCTTGTCCATAAAAAACCTGTCGTGTGTTACAATAATAACACAACCTTCAAACGAAGCCAGATAATCTTCCAGCACACTCAAGGTTTCAATATCGAGGTCGTTGGTAGGTTCATCCAATATGAGCAGATTGGGGTTTTTCATCAGCACGGTCAAAAGATATAGTCTTCGCTTTTCGCCTCCACTAAGTTTTTCTACATACTGAAAATGCATGGAAGGTTCAAACAAAAATCTTTCCAGTAGCTGAGATGCTGAAATTTTTCTGCCCCCACTCATAGGAATAAACTCTGCAATATCGCGTACAACTTCAATCACCCGTTTCTGCCCCGACATATCCGCTGATTGTTGCTCAAAATATCCTGTTACTATGGTCTCTCCTATCACCACTTTTCCCTTATCGGGTTTTACATTTCCGGTGATGATATTCAGCAATGTGCTTTTTCCTGCACCATTGTTTCCTACGATACCAATTTTTTCACCTTTTCGGAGAGAATAATCAAATGCATCAATCAGTTTTAACTCGTCATAAGATTTACTCACTCTATGAACTTCCAGAATCTTACTTCCTATTCTCGAAATATTAATATCGAGTTGCACATTCCCTTGTTCGGTTTTTTTCTTTGCAAGCTGTTCGGTTTCATAAAAAGCATCAATACGCGATTTGGATTTTGTACCTCTGGCTCTAGGCTGTTTTCGCATCCATTCCAATTCGGTACGATAAATATTTCTTGCACGCGATTTAGAAGCCTGCTCATTATCCAAGCGCTCAGCCTTTTTCTCGAGATAATAAGAGTAATTACCTTTATGTCTGTAAAGTGTGCCGTTATCTATTTCAAAAATTTCATCACAAATCTCGTCCAGGAAATAACGATCGTGTGTCACAAGCAACATGGTCATGCTGGTGGTTGTCAAAAATGATTCAAGCCACTCAATCATATCCAAATCAAGGTGGTTAGTAGGCTCATCCATAATCACAAAGTCGGCTTCGTCAAGCAAGACCTTAGCTAATGCCAACCGTTTTTGCTGCCCACCTGAAAGAACACCAACCTGTTGATGAAAAAAATCAACATTCAGTTTTCCGGCTACCGATTTAATTTTCCCCAGCCATGTTTGTTCTTCTTCTGTAAGTTCATAGTGAGGTTTTTCATTCAGCAATGCATCTGCAATATGGTTATTATCGGTAAGTGAGTCGGCTACGGTTGCTGTTGCAGTTAAATTGGTTTCCTGCGACAGATATGATACTTTTAATTGATTGCGATACGTAATGCTTCCTTCATCAGGAGGTTCAAGTTCTGCAAGTATGCGCAGCAGCGATGTTTTACCGGTTCCATTGCGTGCAACAAGTGCCACTTTCTGACCTTTGGAAATTCCAAAAGAAATGTCTTTGAACAAAACTCTGTCGCCAAACGATTTGCTGATATTTTCTACAGATAAATAATTCACCTTCTATAAATGATAAACCGCAAAATTAGTTGAATAGATAAGATTATCATCCGGTATTGCATTTAATTTTACAGTGATAAAAATATCCTCATAAAACAGAAAAAACATCTGCTTCAGAGAGAAAAATTGATATCCATTTGAAATTAACTCAGACTGATGTTTTGTAATTTTTAAACAATGTCACGCATTGAATTGCCTCTTTCACGTCATGCACCCGCAATATGTTTGCCCCGTTTAACAATGCTACCATGTTTAGGGCTGTAGTTCCATTGAGCGCCTGTTCAGGAGTAATTTCAAGTGCCTGCCAAATCATTCTTTTTCGTGATAAACCGGCAAGTATGGGAAGTCCGGTAACATCGAATGTTTGAAGCTCTCGTAACAAAGTATAATTATGCTGAATATTTTTCCCGAAGCCGAAGCCCGGATCTATGATGATATCTTTTATACCTGCATTTCTGCAAACTTCAATTCGCTTACTGAAGTATTGAATAATTTCTAAAGTCACATTTTCATATACAGGGTTTATTTGCATAGTTTGCGGAACTCCCTGTCTGTGCATCAAAATATATGGAACATTCAGTGCGGCTACTGTTTTTAACATTTCGCTATCCCATTCACCTGCAGAAATATCATTTATAAGTGCTGCACCTTCATTCACAGCCCTTTCAGCAATTGCTGCCCGTGTAGTATCTACAGAAATAATTGACTCAGGAAAATGTTTAACTATCAATTTCAATGAAAATTCCATTCTTTTCCATTCGGTTTCTACGTCAGGAATTTCAGCACCCGGCCTGGTTGAAACTGAGCCAATATCAATGAATGAAGCCCCTTCATTTAGCATTAATTCTACTTGTCGTAAAATTGCATTTTCATCACTATAGCGACCTCCATCATAAAAGGAATCGGGTGTGATATTTAAAATACCCATCACCTTAGGAGTTGAAAGGTCAATCAATTGACCTTTGCATTGTATAAGCGTTAATTGGTTCACGATGTAATGTAAAAAACAGAGCAAAGGTAGAATTTGACATCAGGTGTGAAAAAGTTTTTTTTAGGAATGCAGAAGTCAATGCTTAAAATAACATTATTTGTAATTAAATTATAACGAAATAAAGTTTTACAATATGAAGTATCTTGTTGGTATTTGTCGGATTTTAGTAGGAGTATTATTTATTATTTCAGGTTTTATAAAAGCGAACGACACTTTGGGTTTCAGCTACAAACTGGATGAATACTTCTTGGTTTTCAACATGCCATTTATGAGTGCTGTTTCTGTAGCCATGGCGCAGTTTATTTGCGTTGCTGAAATTGTGTTGGGTGTTGCCACACTGGTAGGCTGGCGAATGAACTTAATTTCATGGCTGCTCATGTTAATGATCGTATTTTTTACCTTCCTCACTTTTTACTCTGCTTATTTTGGTGTGGTAAAAGACTGCGGATGTTTTGGCGATGCTTTGCACCTCTCTCCATGGCAGTCATTTGGCAAAGATGTCGTTCTGCTGGTTTGGATTCTGATTATTTTCTTGTGGCGTCATAAGATAAAACCTCTTATCAGTTTACGCACTTCACGTTGGGCTGTAATTTTTTCCATAATTATCAGCAGCACGTTTACCTATTACACTTACGCACACCTTCCTTACATTGACTTCAGACCTTATGCAATTGGCAATAACATCAAAATAGGAATGTTGCCTCCGCCTTTTGCAAAACCTGACAGTATTGTAATTCTGTTTAAATACAAAGCCAAAGACGGTTCCATTAAGGAATTTGGCATGAATGATTTGCCGGATGATTTGGAAAACTATGAGTTTGTTGACAGAGTAGATAAAGTTATCCGTGAAGGTGATAAAGCAAAAATTCACGACTTCAGTATTGTGGATGCAGAAGGTGTAAATCACACCAATGAATTCCTGAACAATCCCGATTATTCCTTTATGCTGGTGGCTTATGACTTGAGTAAAACAAACAGAAAAATTCAGCCTAAAGTAAATGAACTGGCCAATGCCTGCGAAAAAAATAAAATACAGTTTTTCGGTCTTACATCCACTGTGCCTGCTGAAACAGATTTATTCCGTCACGACAATCAGAATATGTTTGATTATTACTTCTGTGATGGCACTGCGTTAAAAACGATTATCCGTTCCAATCCCGGACTGGTATTGCTGAAAAACGGTGTAGTGATTGATATGTGGCATTACAACGATTTTCCAACATGGGATCAAGTAAACGCCAAATATTTAAAGAAATAATATTTTAAAAATTTTTTCTGACAAAGTGTACCTTGCTTCATTAACTCTGATTAATTTTAAAAACTATAGTGAAGCATCGCTGCAGTTGAGTCCCGGAGTAAATTGCTTTACCGGTAACAACGGAAGTGGCAAAACAAATCTGATTGATGCCATATATTATCTTTCATTTACCAAAAGTTATTTTACTCCTTCCGACACTCAGAACATCAAGCATAATGAACAAATGTTTGTCATTCAGGGAACTTTTGTACTGAATGAAAATAAAGAAGAGATTTTTTGTGGTGTTAAATCAGGAAGCAAGAAACAAATCAAACGAAATAATCAGGAATACGAACGTTTCAGCGATCATATAGGATTGTTGCCGGTGGTGATGGTTGCACCCGTGGACCAGATTTTAATTACCGAAGGCAGTGATGAACGCAGGCGCTTTATAGACAGCATAATTTCGCAGGTGAACAAAACCTACCTCGACAATCTGATTAATTACAACAAAGTACTTGCACAACGAAATGCTTATCTCAAACAAGTTGCCGGAAGGCTTGTTGATTTTGCCATGCTTGAAGTTTGGGATGAGCAACTGATAGAATTCGGAAATGCCATTCATTCGGTAAGAAAAGATTTTATGAAAGAGTTTATACCTTTGTTCAACAAGTCTTACATTTTTTTATCGCAACAGGCAGAAGAGGTTTCTATAGAATATCAATCTCAACTTAATGCTGATAATTTCAGCAATCTGATGAAACAATCGCTGGAAAAAGATCTTTCATTTCAATTTACAACAACAGGTATTCATAAAGATGATTTGATATTTAAACTTGGCGATTACCCATTGAAACGTATTGCATCGCAAGGCCAGCAGAAAACCTATCTCACCTCACTGAAGTTGGCACAGTTTGATTATTTACATCAGCACAAATCCATTAAACCGATATTGCTGCTGGATGATATTTTTGATAAACTTGATGATTACCGCGTAAAACGCCTGATGCAGCTGGTAAGTAAGCATACTTTCGGGCAGATTTTTATTACAGACACACACCCTCAGCGTCTTCGACAAATATTTGAAGAAATAAATGAGCCTCTACAACTCTTCGCTGTTGACAAAGGTGAGGTTACTGTAGCTTAGTGTAAACCAAAAAAAACATCAGGTACTTAGTCTTTCTCGCCTAATTTTTTTAATAGTTCATCAAAAGACTCTGTCTTATATTTTTCGTCAGCAAAAAATTTTGCAATAGGCATAAAAGTTTCAGGAGTCATATACCCCGGAACCACTTTAAGCATATTAAACTTTTCATCCAGAAAAACATAAGATGGATAACCCATTTGTCTATTGAGTAATGAAATAGCAAGTTCATGACTTTTGTATTCAGGAACAAACACAAATCGAGTTCCTTTGAACATGATGGTGTCATGGCTTTCAGCATTAAATTTCACCGGATAAAAGTTAGCATTGATGTATGCCGCTACTGTATCATTCATGAAAGTGGAAGCATCCATTTTCTTACACCATCCACACCAGTGGGTGTAAACATCAATAAATAACTTCTTCGGATTTTTTTCTGATGCTGCAACTGCACTTTCAAAATCCATCCATTTAATTTTTGTTTCAGTTGTGCGTTGTGTGCATTGCACAAAAAGAAATCCTACCAGAGCGGTGAATGTTAATGTTAAAAATAATCTTCTATACATATTGTTATAATTTAAATCAGTTAGTTTTTTCAGGTTTAACGGCAATTCGATAAAGGATAAATGACATAAGCAAGAAGAAGCCCGTTCCTAAAATCATATATCCCGATTCTCCCAAAGCTGAGGTCAGACCGGGTTCCAGATTAATTTTTTGCAATGATTGATAAAAGCCTTCATTAACCGAAAGCAGTGCGATAACCACACCGGCAAGGGCACCACCTGCCACAAGACCCGTAGCATAGAGATTTCCTTTCCCTAATTCATCATCACCTTCAATCTTTTTGTGTTTGCGTTTTGCATTCCAGTTAACTGCACCTTTCACCAAACTTCCTGCAAATATGGGCAGTGTAGTACTCAAAGGCAAATAAGCTCCTACAGCAAATGACAATGCATTAACTCCGCAAAGTTCAACCGTAATAGCAATGAATACACCTACCAGCACATATTGCCAATCGAGATTAAATGACAGTAAGCCTTTGATAAGTGTTGCCATTAGTGTGGCCTGTGGCGCTGCATATTTCTCGCCTATGGCGTGATGAATACCTTTTGCAACGAGGTCAGCTGTTGGAGTGTCAAGATATCTTACCGTAAAACCTATCACAATAGAAGATACAATGGCGCCAATAAATAATGCCAACTGCTGATTGCGTGGCGTTGCTCCGATAATATATCCTGTTTTTAAGTCTTGCGATGTTGCTCCTGCATTAGCAGCGGCAATACAAACCAATCCGCCAACAACTAGGGCCATTGGCTCAAAGACCTTCCCTGTCCATCCTATTGCAATAAAAATTAATGCCGTTCCCATGATAGTAGCAATTGTCATTCCTGAAATCGGATTGTTGCTACTGCCGATAATACCTACAATTCTGCTCGAAACCGTAACGAAGAAAAACCCGAATACAACAATCAGCAGCCCTATCAATAATTTACTGAAAAATGAATGGCCTGGAACCATCGGAAGCAATGCCATAATAACAATTAACGCTATGGAGCCGAATACAACTGTTTTGAAGGAAAGGTCATTTTCAGTACGTGATACTTGCTTCTTATCGTTTCCACCTTTCAGAGAGCTCACACTTTCTTTAAAAGAAGAAATAATGGTTGGAATAGTTTTCATCAATGTCATAAACCCACCTGCAGCTACAGCACCGGCACCAATCTGTCTTACATAAGCACGATAAACAGCAGAAGCCGTATCGGCAAAAGTGTGCGTTTCAGGATTCCATCCTGCAGGACCTCCTGCCGTTATAAGATCACTCATGTATCCCAATTTTACCAATTGTGCAGCTATCACATCAGCAGGAACCAATGTTGCAAGCAATGGAATAAGGCCCAACCATGCCAGAACACCACCTGCAACAAGCAATCCTCCAATGCGGGGACCGATAATATAACCTACACCAAGATATTCTGGAGTGATTTCACCACTTACCGTAGCCGAAGGAAGATATTTATTGGTTTGCTTGGTAACAAATGCAGGAACTTCTGCTATAAGATGAAATACTTTCTGAAAAATTGCATAAAGCAGTGACGCACCTAATCCAAGATAAGCTGTTCGTGCAAAATCGCCACCCTTCTCCCCTGCTATCAGCACTTGTGCACAGGCAGTGCCTTCAGGATATGGCAAGGTTTGATGCTCTTTAACAATTAAACTTCTGCGAAGAGGTATCATCATCAGTGTCCCCAACATTCCTCCTAATACGGCAAGCGTAAAAATGGTCCAGTATTCAAAATATTCCATACCATTGCTTACTCCATTTTCATTTACTGATAAAAACAAAAATGCAGGCAATGTAAAAACCACTCCTGATGCTATGGATTCACCGGCAGAGCCTGTAGTTTGAATAATATTATTTTCGAGTATAGTGGTTTTAAAAAACTTTCTTCCGATAGATATTGCCAGCACTGCAATAGGTATGGATGCCGACACTGTCAGTCCTGCTTTGAGTGCAAGATACACAGTGGAAGCTCCGAATATGATACCAAACATTATTCCAAGTAAAATGGATTTCAAGGTAAACTCAGCCATGTTATCGGAAGCCGAGATATAAGGTTTGAACTCTTTTTGTGGTTGCATAAAATTAAGATGAGTGTGCTAATGTAGTTTAAAAATAATTCCAAACATACATTAATGGGAAGCTGCTTTGTCCACCTGTATTCCCTGACGATTTAGAATATTTTTCACTTTAACGGAAAACCAGGTTAAAAAGAGAAAACAAATTACGGCCACCCAATAACTGCTGTGAATATTGGTAATATCAGCAATATATCCCTGCAAAGGCGGAATTACTGCTCCTCCTAATATCATCATGATAAGAAAAGCTGAACCCTGACCGGTATATTTCCCGAGACCGGTAATACTTAAAGCGAATATACATGGCCACCCTATGCTGCAACACAAACCTCCGCTGATAAATGCAAACATGGAAACATGACCTGTTGTGAAAAGGCCGATAAGCATTGACACTACTCCGGCAAGTGAAAATATCAACAGCATGCGTGCAGGTTTTTCTTTTGCCAGATAACTTCCTGCTATAAGAGCAAGCACACACCAACTGTAAGGCAATAATTTTTCAATGTCATTTCCTCTAAGATGATTTACGAACAGAATAACACCAAATGCTATTATGGGAATAACTATAAGCAACAGATGTTTGACACGGCTACTCATTTTAAATGCACTGATGGCTCCCGTCCATCGGCCTATCATCAAACTTCCCCAGTATAACGATATAAATGGTGAAATCTGAGAAGCATTTAACCCGCCATACTCAGGTAATGCAAGCAATGCACCCAGATTGCTTTGAATGGTTACTTCTACGCCAACATACACAAATATGGCAACCATACCCCAGCGCAATTGCGAAAATTTTAATGCGCCCAAACCAGGCTCCGTTGATTCCTTGCTATGTACTTCCGGAAGTTTCATCATAAATAAAAACACGGCAACCAATAAGAAAACAGCTATCAGAATATAATACACCGTATCTACTGAACTTACCGTTGCATTTTTTGCAGCTTCAGGGCTCAGGTTTCCGAATAAAACCAGGCTTACCAGAATGGGTCCGAGTAATGTTCCGAAAGAATTGACTCCGCCTGCGAGATTTAAACGGTGAGCACCTGTTTCCTGTGTGCCTAAGGAAGTAACGAAAGGTTGCGCAGCCGTTTGTTGTAATGAAAACCCTAAAGCGATTACAAAAAAAGCTCCCAGTATAAATGCAAAAGACCCTGAACCAACAGCGGGAATCATCAACGCTGCGCCAAACACAGAAATAAGCAATCCATAGATAACAGCATTCTTATATCCTGCCTTATTAAGTATATCTATCCGCAATGATTGGGATATTAACCATAACAACAGTGAGCCCATAAAATAAGCCGCATAAAAAGCCGTATCAATAAGCTGCGATTGAAACTGAGTGAGGTTGAAATGCGATTTGCAGAATGGAATGAATATGCCATTGGATGCTGCCACAAAGCCCCAGAAAAAAAACACGGTGACCATTGCAGCCAGCGCTCCTGAATTGGAAGATGATTTCATACGTTAATATTTACAGATTCAAACTTCTGCAAATTAAACAAGCAGTGATGCTGTTGCAAAGTAAGTTATCCTCGTTGTTATGTTAAAAATTATTCGTCATCCTCCTCATTGCCCAATTCAATGAGTGATTCGCCAATAATTTCTTTACGGCTTACCCATTTATCAATTGACAACAATAACGAAGGCAGCAATACAAGATTGGTAATCATGGCAACCAAAAGAGTAATGGAAATTAATACTCCCAATGCTACGGTACCACCAAAGTCAGAGGCGGCAAATATGCTGAAACCGAAAAATAAAATAATTGCTGTATAGATCATTGAAAAGCCGGTATCCATAATCGTAGCAGAAATAGCTTCGCTAATAGTTCGCTTTGAATACTTCAGTTCCCGCTTGTATTTGGCCAAAAAATACACCGTGCCGTCACTGGAAATCCCAAATGCTATACTGAAAATTAATATGGTAGAAGGCTTGAATCGAATATCCAGAAATCCCATGATGCCTGCGGTAATAATCAAAGGAATAAGGCATGGTAATTTGCTTAATAAAATAATACGCACCTCCCTGAACAGCGCCATTCCAACAAGTGCAATCAACACAATTTCTATAATTAAACTCTCATAAAGATTATACAGCAGGTAATCATTGCCTTTTAAAAACATCAGGCTGTGGCCTGTAAGTTTAACATTGTATTCGTCCTTATTAAAAATGGAATCAACTCTCGGTTGAATTTCTTCAAGTAACTTTTTAATCTTCTTTGAGCCTACATCGGCCATTTGCATACTTATGCGTGTGTATTGCCGTGTGGAGTCTATGAACGACTTTAGTCTGTTTTCATTTCCTTTTACTGTTGAGGTATATTCATTCAGGCTTTTAAGCTCACTGATTCCGGGCAAGACATAATATTTAGGATCCCCTCCTCGATAAGCCTGATATGAAAATTTCAATGCGTCTACTATAGAAATACCTCTTGATAATTCCGGATATTGTTCGAGAATTTTCTCAAGACTTTTCATCTTATATAACACACGGGCATTATCAGCCAACACACCATCAGGCTTTTTACTGTCAATGAATACTTCAAATGGCAACACCCCTTTGAAATTTTTCTCAAAAAAGTGCATGTCGGTATAAACAGGATTATTCTTTGGTAAGTCATCAACCACATAACCTGTAACATCAATCTTTGACATACCATAAAAACACAGCAATGTAACAATGGTGATTACCGCATATATTTTATTACGCTTGTGATGAACGATAAAATCAACCCATTCCAAAATTCTGCGAATACGTTTTCCTTCCAGATGCTGCATGTGTTTATCAGAAGGTGGCGGCATATAGCTTAAGATAATTGGAATTAAAATGAGTGTAATGAAATAAGTTGCCATCACATTAATGGCAGCTATAACACCAAACTGGGCGAGAAAAGAACTTTTGGTAAATAACAACACTCCAAATCCTATGGCTGTAGTAATATTTGCAAGGAATAACGATACCCCAATAGTGGTAATCATTCTGGCCAAAGCCTTTACTTTATTGCCATGGTTCGCAAATTCCGAATGATATTTATTGATAAGGAAAATACAATTAGGCACACCAATGACCATAATCAGCGGAGGAATAAGTGCAGTAAGTATGGTTATTTTATAGTTAAGCAATTCAATGCTGCCTACACTCCAAAGTACGCCAATGGCTACAACAATTACCGATATGATTACCGAAGAAAGTGATCTGAAAAATGCTCCCAAAATGATGGTAGTCATGATTACAGCGAGAATGAGAAACAGTTTCAGCTCATGCGAAACTTTTTCCATCACAGCCGTGCGTATGTAAGGCATTCCTGAAAAATGCAATTCGATATTATGCAACCTGCTGAAAGCGTCCGCTTCCTTTTTTATTTCGTTGACAATGTCAATTCTGTGCTTTGAATCAAGATCCTTTTTACGGAACGTGATTGCCATCAGAGTAGCATTGGTTTCTTTATTCAGAACCAATCCGTCATAAAATGGCAATTCGTTAATACGTTTTCGTATGCTGTCAATTTCTGATTGCTGCTGTGGCAACGATTTCACAAGTGGTACAAAATCAAATTTCCTCAGACTGTCGTTTCGTACCAGGTCATACACATCTCCCAATGACAACACATTCTGTATTCCGTCAATTTTCTTGATTTTTTTGGAAAGAAGATACCAGTCGTTAAACTTTTCAATTCTGAAAATGGAGCTATCTGCAAGACCAATCACCATCACGCTGCCATCTTCCCCAAATAATTGTTTAAATCGTTCGTACTGTACAAATGATGAATCAGTGGCGGGCAACAAGCTGGCAAAGTTATAACTCAGCTTAATGTTGGCTGCCTTATAGCCCATGAACAAGGTGAGTATCACCAAGGCAATAAAAAAAGCCGGCCTGTTACGTAAAATTTTATTTGCTAAAAACTTCCACATGTAATTTTAAACAACCAAACAAAAGTAACAATTATAAAAACCTGCTAATTTTTCATTTTTAAAGACCTATCTGAAGCCCTGCAGCAAAAATATATTCTCCTGCAAAGAAATGATGATGAGCACGACCATCGCCTACCATGAGCACATTCTTATAATTAGCAAAAACACCTTTTAATGATGTTTCGACAAATATATATCTGAAAAAATCATAGCGTAATCCTGCATCAAGTCCTGCAACGTAACCGGCCACATGAAAACGATTGTTCAACCTGTTGCCATACAATGTAACATCCGTACGCGGAATAACAATTCCTGCACCTGCTTTCAAAACTACTTCTACCCGGTGTTTTAAATTTTCAGAACTATAAAGACAATATCGTTTTATAAAATTTGCCATCAGGAAATTTGCACCATCAGTATGTTCAAACTTCAAAAAATCTCCGCCTACAATAGTATCCTTATCTAAAGCTTCGCCACGAATGGTGCCTTTAATATGTACTTTTTGATTTTGCGTCATGATATATTTAGCATGATCAAAAGCAATTTCAATACCTGTCAGATTTTTATTATTAAAATAATATCCTGCGCGATAAACGTATTGCGGTATTGAAATAGGCGAACTAAAAATCTTACTTAACCCTGAATTATCATGAGCTTTTGCTTTGTAGAGAGTAAAATCATATCCTCCGTAATCATTACCCTTGAAATGCAAGTCGCTCTTACTGTACCAATCTATATTATAACCCCAGGTGAGATAAAATGACCCTTTACCCGATTTAAAAACTGAGCTGCACTTACATCCTGAAACCTCCTGTGATTTCGCATTCAGACTTAACATAATACTTTCGACTAGTATTAAGACAAAAACTACAATCTTCTTTGACATAATTATAAAAAAAAACTGCGCAAAGCTAAAGTTATTTTTCAAGGGCAGCCTCTCATCCATCTATTTTCTTTTCCTTTGCAAGGTGAAAAAGTTTCTCTCAGAGAATAATATCTTTATTCACACTTTGTGACTGATTTTCTAATTATCATTTTTTTAAATAACAGTGGAGCAGAATAATTCATCCGTTTCATTTTCTGATATTGTAATAGCAGGTGCAGGGCCTGCAGGTTCAACGGCATCGCTATTTCTTTCAGCAGCCGGTATCCGTCATACATTAATTGATAAAGCTGTTTTCCCGAGAGACAAAATTTGTGGCGATGCCCTCAGTGGCAAAGTGTTGCCCGTTCTTAAGAAACTTAACCCTGAACTCATCAATGAATTGCTGACTACTAACGAAAACTGCCTCGGCAGCAGAGGAATTGTTTTTGGCGCACCTAACGGAAAAACTCTTGATGTGCCATTCAGAGCTGTAAACTCAGTCATAACACACGACCCCGGTTTTGTAAGTAAGCGCATCCATTTTGATTTCTCACTGATAAAAAAACTGAATCCTGAGTTTTGTGATTTTCGTCAAGGCAATGAAATTTCTGACATCGAATACTCCAATAAAAAAGTTCAACTTGCATTAAAAACAGCAAATGGTACGACTGAAAACTTAGAATGTAAATTGTTGATAGGTTGCGATGGCGCTCATAGCGTGGCCAACAAATTACTTGGCGATGAGCATAAATTAGACTCCAATCATTATTGTGGAGGAATAAGAGCCTACTATAGCAATGTAAAAAACATGCATCCTGAAAATTATATTGAACTCCACTTTCTGGATGAATTGTTGCCGGGATATTTCTGGATTTTTCCGCTGCCTAATGGTATGGCAAATGTAGGTGCAGGTATGCTTACCAAAAGCATCAGTCGCAAAAAAGTAAACCTCAAAACTGCAATGCTCAATGCCATTGAAAACAATCCTTCTATCAAACATCGCTTTGCCGGAGCACAATTACAAGGGAAAATTGAAGGATGGGGCTTACCTTTAGGCTCGAAGAAAAGAAAAATTTCTGCTTCCAACCTATTGCTTTGTGGCGATGCGGCCGGCATGATAGATCCTTTCAGCGGTGAGGGAATAAGTAATGCTATGTATTGTGGTATGAGAGCTGCGGAAGTTGCTCAAAATGCTGTAAGAGAAAATAATTTTTCTGATGTGTTTCTTAAGCAATACGATGAACTTGTATATAACCGCATGTGGTCTGAATTGAAATTAAGCCATACGTTACAGAAATTATGCAATTACCCGTCTCTGTTCAATTTTGTGGTAAACAAAGCTTCAAAAAATGAAACCTTCAGACAGACTATCAGTTGTATGTTTGACGATATAGATTTGAGAAAAAAACTCAGGCAGCCTTCTTTTTATTTCAGAATGTTATTTGGTTAACCTATTTTTCACATCTAAACTAAACGTCAACTGCCGGTCATTTCATATTTTTGCAATATGTCAGATGTTATTCAGCTTTTACCCGACTCCGTAGCAAATCAAATTGCGGCAGGAGAAGTTATTCTAAGGCCATCATCCGTCATTAAAGAATTGATGGAGAATGCAGTAGATGCAGGTGCTACTCAAATTCAGGTGCTTATTTCTGATGGAGGCAAAAATCTGATTCGCATTATTGACAATGGCTCCGGAATGAGCGAAACAGATGCACGCCTTTGTTTTGAGCGTTATGCAACTTCTAAACTCCGTAAGCCTGAAGATCTCTATGCCATACGCACAATGGGGTTTCGTGGTGAAGCTATGGCCTCAGTAGCAGCTGTTGCTCAGGTTGAACTAAAAACAAAACGAATTGAAGATGAAACAGGGACATGTATCATCATTGAAGGTTCTGACTTTAAAAGTCAGGAATCGTGTGTTACTCCCAATGGCACATCTATTTCAGTTAAAAATATATTTTTTAATGTTCCGGCAAGACGCAATTTTCTGAAATCAACTCCTGTTGAAACACGTCATGTAATGGATGAGTTTCTGCGTGTAGCTATTCCGCGTCCTGATATTGCATTCAGCCTGCATCACAACGGCATTGAAATTTATAACCTCCCTGCCACCCATCAGCGACAACGCATTTGCCATGTTTTTGGAGCAAATTATAATGACAGACTGGTTCCTGTTGAAGAAAATACTTCAATTATTTCAATCAGCGGCTTTGTGGGCAAACCTGAATATGCCAAGAAAGTAAGAGGCGAACAATTCTTTTTCATCAATGACCGGTTTATCAAAGATGCTTACCTGAATCATTCCGTAACATCAGCATTTGAAGATTTACTGCCTCAGGGAGCCTACCCTTCTTATTTTTTATTTTTCAGTATTGATCCTGCCCGTATTGATGTAAACATTCATCCTACAAAAACTGAAATAAAAATTGAAGACGAAAAATCTGTTTATGCTATACTTAGATCTTCGGTAAAAAGAGCTTTAGGGAAATACAGCATTGCTCCTACTTTAGATTTTGAACAAGAACAGGCTATTAATGTTCCCCTCTCAAAATTAAATCAACTTCCGCAACAACCTCAAATAAAAATCAACAAAGAGTATAACCCTTTTAAAACCATTCAACCCAATCCTGCTCCTGCTAACGAAATAAAAGTGCAACGCGACTGGGAAAAACTTTATGCCATAGCCCATCAGAGTGACACTTTAGCATCATCCATTAAATCACAACAAAGCGAATTGGCAATCAACCCTGCTGACCAACAGGAGCATGCTTCCTTTATGCAATTGTTTAAAAATTATATTGCCGTAGGATTAGCGGATGAATTGTGGCTTGTAGATCAGCAAATGGCGCATGAGCGAATTCTTTTCGAGCGTAATTTACAATTGCTAAAAGGGGCAACTGTTTCAGCACAACAAACATTGTTCCCATTGCAATTTGAGTTTGACAGCCGTCAGGCATCGGTTATTAATGAGTTTATGGGAGACTTGAACAAATCAGGCTTCGATTTACAACCTTTTGGAAAAAACACTTTCGTGCTCAATTCCATTCCAACCTATCTCGAAAAAGGAGAGGAAAAACACGTTTTGGAAACACTCATTGAAGAATTCCTATCGGGAGAAAACGCAACTTATAGTACTGAAGAAAAAACAGCTGCGGCAATTGCTAGAAGTGCTTGTATTAAATCGGGTAAAACATTAAGTGAAAAGGAAATGCGATTGTTATTCTCAGATTTAATGAACTGTGAAATGCCTTTTTACAGTAAAAGTGGGAAGCCTATAATCTTTAAACTGGAGAAAAACGAAATTGATAAGAAATTTCTCAGATCCTGATTTTAAAGCAGATTTACCAAGAAAAAATTTCAGTAATTACAATCGTTGTAGATTATATTCTGCAAGTATATTTTTTTAATGAAATATTTATCATCTCTTTTGCCAAAAATATTGGTATGCAGAATGAATAACTATGGTGTTATTTTATTGATTTAGAGCAACATAATCCGTGTTTTCAATTTAAACCTCGCTAAAGAAACGAACTTTGATGGTTATAAAAATGTGGTAAGGTTATTGCTTTTTAAGTTAACTTTTTAATATATTTACCGATTAATAATCACCTTGTATTTTAACACCATTAAAGATGGGAAATAGCTTTACTTCAAAAGGCATAATAATTAGTTTTAAGACCGTAGTATGTTGTCTTATGCTTGTATTTATGTCTGCCATAAATACTGTAAAAGCTGATGTACTGACAGCTATAACCAGTGGAACCTATTTAGTACCTTCTATTTGGGATAAGGGTGTAATCCCCAGTGCCGGAGATACTATTATAATTCAATCAGGTGTTTCTGTATCTCTAGTAAGTGTTAACACACCGATATTAGGCGATGTAACGGTACAGGCAGGTGCAACTCTCTCAGTTCTTAATGCAGCTACTGCATGTTTAAATATGGGAGGTGATTTAAATGTTTATGGAACGCTGATTAATAACGGAAGAATTGTTATGGTAAATCCTGCTGCTTTTATTTTGGGAAACGGAGCAGTATATGAACACAACCCCAGAGCAAACATTGCAGCAGATGAATCGATGTTTGAAAATGGAGTTGAAAATTTTGACCCTGCAAGTACTTTGATAATCCGTAAATGGGCAAGCACTTCACTTCCTTTGATTGACCCCACAAGGATAAATGGTAACATTGGCAACCTCATTACTTCAGTTACCGGTACGATTTGGGAGCAAAGAGGACATTTTTCACCTAATAAGATAAAAGGTGATTATCTGATTACTGACGGGGTAGTTCGCATGGACGATGGTAGCGGAATGACCACAACACTCACTTTAAAAAAACTTACCCTGACCGGCAACTCTGCAATAATTTTTCAGGAAGGCAACAACAGGAACTTAACACTTATCATGGGCGCCTTTACTGACAGCAGCACCCTCATCGGACAACCTTCAATTATAATGAATGGTTCGCTCGGAACACTTAATTGGACAGTAAATGGCGATTTCATTACGCGACATGATTTTATTGCAATAAATGATTCTACATTTCCAATAAGAAGTGCTAATGCTAATATCACCATTAATGGTAAACTACTCATACAAGGAATAAACAACAAGTTTGATTTTTGCAGACAGGTTAATGCACCTTTAACATTAACTGTAACTGACTCAACAGTTATCAAAGGCTTACCAACCTATGTCAGATTTATTGACTCTGGCAACGGTATTCTTAATTTCACAACCAATACACTAACCATAACCGCTGGAAGTAAAAATGTTTTTATGGGCGGAAATGATTATCTAGATGCAGGAGGATTGCCATTATTTCCTCTCCCTACGGGTATAGGAACAATAAATGTATTATCCGACTTTGCAATATCAGGAAATTCTACAACAACAGGTGTTCTCTCAACAGCTAATGTAAATCGTTTCGGAGTTATTGTTGGACAGGATTTCAATACATCCAGCATCACTTCTACTTTCAATCTTGCTAAATCAATCGGACCTGCAACGTTAATTGTCGGAAGAAATATGAATTTGAATGGAGGAACCGTTGATATACAGTCGAACGTCAGTTCAAATGCTGTTGACTCGATAATTGTTCAACAGAATTTTGTATTCAATTCCACTTTAGCCACAAACTATTTTAGAGCAAACTCAGGAGGAGGAAGCACCATAATGCAAATTACCGGAGACTTTACTCTAACAAATTCAGGAACTGCTACAAATCAGGGGGTTTGTGGCAATTATCTGAACAACGGCAAATTTGATTTCTATACAGGTGGCAATTTCACACTTACAAATGGTGCATTTTATGGAGTTCAGGATGGTAAGGGGCTCATTAAGTTTGTAGTTAATGGCGCATTCAATCAATCCGGAGGTTTCTTCAAAGGAACTCATGCCCCTAATGTCATCATAGCTGGCCAAAGTAAGTTTACTTTAGGATCCTTCAATTTCACAGGAGGAAATTATATTCAATATAATGCATCTGGCGACACTGTATTTTGTACTGTAAACGGCAATTTTAATGTGAATTATGCCTCGGTTGCCAGTTTTGTTAGTTTCATTCCTTATACTCATCCTGTTTACAGTAATTCATCTTCATTAATACTGCGAATCACAGGATCAATGACTTTTGACGGAGCCAATGGAACATTTTATTCAAGTGTAGCACAAGGTAATGAAGATATTGTAATCAGTAGTAATCTGACTTTTAATAACGGAAATAACAGCTTTAATTTATTCCCTGCTTCAATTATAAATGCCTCACATAATGTAAGCATATTTATAGGAGGCGATCTTTCTTCAGCAAATGGAATTAATTATTTGGACGCAGGACGTGGTGAATTGGTTGGAGGTATAAATGGAAATCTCATAATAACAGGCGGAAACTTCATTTTGAAAGGAAATTCTACTTACAGCCCGATAAATATTAATGTCAAAGGAGGTTATACTCAGACCAACGGCTCTTTCTATTTCCATAATAGTCTTACAACATCCCTAGTTAATACAACTTTAACTATTAATAGCGATGATGACAATAATGGAAATTTTATCCAGTCAGGAGGAATAATCAAAGTAGCAAATAATGCCATGAATGGCTCTATACAAACTTTAGATATTAAAAGCCCAAACTATACCATCGGGCCTGGTGGATCTATTTCGCATGCTGGCAGTGGTGCAGATTATGGGAATGGTTTTGGGGACGTAGTTTTTTCCCGGACAGGAACAATGCTTTATACAAGAATCAATGGTCATTCAATAACCAATATGAGATTACATGTTAACGGTGGAACAACAGTTGAAGTAATTTCAGGTGATGTTCAATTGTCCTCATATATTGTTGATTCGACTGCACCCAACCAAGCAATGCTTGAAGTTAAATCATTGGGCACTTTAACTTTGAGAAACAATAGTTCTATTTACTCTAATGCTATATTTCCTAAAAGCTACATGTCGATAAGTAATGACGGAAGGCTAAGATTGCAACATACAAACGGAATGTATAATGGATTCTCTAATTCTGCAATAAGATCTGACGGAAATATGCTTTATTATTTATTTGCTAATAGCATTGTAGAATATTTTGGTGATGACAATCAGATAATAACCGGTATTGGAATGGGAACGGCTCTTACTGCCGGTCAGAAATATGCAATTTTAGACATAAATTTTGGTGGAGATCCTGCAACTGAATATGTCTATCCTACCAATAATGGCACTGTAAATGTACGAACTGAATTACGATTAACTGCAGGTCAACTCCGATTAGATGATGACAACAACCCCATTTCAGGAGGAAGAAATATAATTATCGAAAAGCAACTTTCATCAGGTATTACCAGAACCAATGGTTATATCAGAGCAGAAACCTATGATGGTGCAAGTACGGTAACATGGAGGTTCCTTAATAATACTTCATCAAGAGTTATTCCTTTCGGAATTGATGCAAGCACTTATATTCCACTTACTCTTACCTGTACAAGTGGTAATGCGGGGTACGTATCGGTTTCAACATACAAAACAAATCCTGCGAATATCCCCTATCCTCCTGCTGTGGGTCACGTAAATTCATCAATAACAGGTACCGATGCAAGTGCTGACTGTGTAGATCGTTTCTGGAAAATACATAGTGATAGTACAGGTGCAACTTTTACAGCAACATTTTCTGCTCCGGTAGCCGAATTCCCTGCTTCCGCAGGACCTTATAAAGCACAGCATTATAATTACCTCGGAGGAATTTGGGATAATCCATTCCAAGGCGTTCAAACTTACAATAGTGCAGGAACTGTTCGCACAGTAACAGTAACCGGAATTACTAAATATAACGACTGGTGGGTACTTGTAAATCAATCAAACCCACTACCGGTAGAACTTCTATCGTTTAATGCAATCTGCTTAAAGAATAATAGACAACTAAATTGGTCCACTGCATCAGAGTTGAATAACGACTTCTTTAAAGTTGAGCGAAGCAGTAACGGAACCGATTTTGATTTATTTAAAAAAGTAGCCGGAAACGGAACAACAAATTCCATCTCCAATTATACCATAACCGATGACCTTTCTATGGGAGAAGGTATGTTTTACCGACTGAGTCAGGTAGATTTCAATGGTGATGTTCATGATTTAAAAACCATATATTCGGTTTCATGTAATGCTGAAAAACTTGAATTAATTTCGGTAAGTCAAATGAGGGAGTCTATAAATACAGTTGTTAGCAGCCCTGATGTGCAAACGGTTGAAATATCCATCATTGATTTTAACGGAAAAACAGTAAGTAACAATACCGCTTCCTTGACAATAGGAATGAATACCATAAAAATACCTTCCTCTTTAGCTACCGGTATTTATTATCTACAGTTGAAAGGGAAGGACAATAATGAGATAAACGGCAAGAAGTTTATTGTTAACTAAGAAATTCATATCCCCAAAAAGAGGCCGGTTCAAAAACCGGCTTTTTTATTTTGTGATGGATTATTTCCTTTTTACTATTTTTAGCCGTGCATTCCTGTTGATATGACTTTACTAGGCCGAATAATTAAAACAAGTATTGAACTTAGAGGTAAAATTGAGCTTAAGCCATTTACCCCTCTCAAGTTTCAGAAAAAAGTACTTAAACGCTTGATTCGAAAATCACAGTTCACCATGTTTGGTGAAACATATAACTTCCAAAGTATTGCCGGGAACAAGAATTTCATGAACAAATTCAGAGCGGTAGTACCTGTCCATGATTATAATTCAATATTCTCGAACTGGTGGAATAAGTGCCTGCATGACGAAGAAAATGTATGCTGGCCCGGAAAAGTAAAATATTTCGCATTGAGCTCCGGCACTTCAGGTTCATCGAGCAAACATATCCCTGTAACAAAAGATATGTCGAAAGCTATTCAGAAAGCAAGTCTGAAACAAATATTGTCGCTGTCAAAATATGATTTACCGGTTTCTACATTCGAAAAAGGCATACTGATGTTAGGAGGCAGCACACACCTACATCAGCAAGGCAGATATTTCGAAGGTGATTTAAGCGGTATTACTACCAGTCAGATTCCATTCTGGTTTCAACATTTTTATAAACCCGGCAGAAAAATTGCCCGTGAGAAAGACTGGAATGCAAAACTTGATGATATCACTTTAAAAGCTAAAGACTGGGATATAGGAATAATTGTAGGAGTGCCTGCATGGGTACAGTTGCTGATTGAAAAAATTTTACATCATTATAATCTCACTAACATTCATGAATTATGGCCCAACCTGTCAATTTATGTTCATGGAGGTGTATCATTTGAACCCTATCGCAAAGGATTTGAAAAACTTCTGGGCAAACCTTTGTATTATATCGAAACGTATCTGGCATCAGAAGGATTCATCGCATATCAACATGAGCCGAATAACAAAAGTATGAGACTGCTTCTTAATAATGGGATATTTTATGAGTTTATTCCATTCAACGAAGATAATTTTGACTCAGATGGCGAACTTAAACATAAACCAAAATCATTATTTATAAATGAAGTGAAACAAGGCGAACCCTATGCACTACTCCTGAGCTCTTGTGCCGGAGCATGGCGTTATCTCATTGGCGATGTTATTACTTTTACCAGTGTTGAAAAATGTGAGATACAGATTGTGGGTCGCACCAAACATTTTTTAAGTCTTTGTGGCGAACATCTCTCGGTTGACAATATGAATAAAGCTGTTGAGCTGGTATCCGATGAGTTGAACACGGTGATTCAGGAGTTCACAGTTGCAGGCATTCCCTATGGCAGTATGTTTGCACACAAATGGTTTATTGGTTGTGAAGATTCATTGGATGCAGAAGCACTTAAGAAGCTCATTGATGAAAAACTAAAAATACTCAACGATGATTATCGAGTAGAAAGGCAGAGTGCGCTGAAGGAGGTAATCGTGGAAGTGATTCCAACTTCATGGTTTTATAAGTGGATGGAAAATCAGGGCAAAATTGGTGCTCAGAATAAATTTCCGAGAGTGATGAAGAACAAACTCTTTAAAGAATGGCAGGAATTTGTGGATGCACAACGAACTGAACAAAAATCAATCGCATAATTAAATATTCAAACACTTGATAGAGCCTATTATAAGCGGATTTTTGTTGGGATGTGTTGTTGCTATATTGGCAGGTCCTGTATTTTTTCTGATTATGAATGTGAGTCTTCGTAAAGGATTCAGCTATGCATCAAGGGTGGCAATAGGTGTGGCACTGAGCGATGCACTGTTTATTTTTATTGCATATTTCGGAAGCAATTTTGTGCTGTTGCTAAACAATCACCGGTTCTTAGCGGGAATTATTTCAGGAATACTTTTAATAGCTTTTGGTATTGCACTTACTATTAAACGTACCGACATTCCGGCTGAAGCCATTACCGTTCAGGAAAAAAATAATTCCAAAGGAGTTTACATTCTTAAAGGATTTATGCTTAACTCCATGAACCCTTCTGTGCTATTTTTTTGGTTAGGAATTGCTGGTACTGTATCTGTAAAGGAAACCTACACAGTTCATCATCTGTTAATCTTTTACGGTTCCATCATTACAACAGTGTTCTGTACAGATTTACTGAAAGCCTACATTGCACATAAATTGAAAAGTATTCTTACCGTCAATGTATTAATCTGGCTTAATAGGATTTCAGGTTTTGCATTAATTGCATTTGGCCTTTATACCTTATCAAATGCATTATGGAGTGGATTTACTTCCTGAAGTTTTTTCTTGGATACCGAATTTGGAAATTTGATTTTTAAAAATTGCATATAAGATTACTGCAATTGCAAAACCGGTAAGCCATCCTCCTAATATATCAAAAGGATAATGCAACCCCATATATATTCTGCTATAAGACGCAATAAGCATATAAACTACCATGACATATTGCATTTTTCTATCTTCACGTAATAACGTTAAAATTAAAAATACAGTTAGTGCCATGGTATTGGTAGCATGCGATGAAACAAAGCTATACAACCCTCCATGTTTGTTATTAACTATATGCACTACCGACTTCAGAATTAAATTATGACTAGGTCGGTATCTCATAAACTCATTTTTTATATAAACAGATAATTGATCGCTAAGTAAAATCAACAAAGCGATAATGAGTAGAAACTTCCATGTGTTTATGCCATACGATTTAACAGCAAGGTAAGCCAAATAAGCAAAAAGCGGAATCCAAACAACTGTAATGGTAGAGTAATAAAAGAATACATCAAAAAAACTGTTATGGAGTCCGTTAAGGAATAAGAATATCTCTGTATCTATGTTCTTGATAAACTCAATCATGATTAAGTTCTTTCCAGATTACATCTTTAAGTTTATCAATATTCAAGTGTGCTACAGATGAAATAAAGACTACCGGTACTTTAGCTCCTCCGGGGTTCTTGTCATTCGGGGCTTCCTTTTTCATTTCTTTGATCAACTCTTCGTCAAGCATATCACACTTGGTGATGGCAATTACACGTCTTTTGTCAAGCAACTCAGGGTTGTGCAACTTGAGTTCATTCTTCAATACTTTGTAATCTGCCTTCAAATTTTTACTATCGGCAGGAATCATAAACAGAAGTAATGAATTGCGCTCAATATGTCGTAAGAAACGCAACCCAATTCCTTTACCTTTATGTGCCCCTTCAATAATTCCGGGAATATCAGCCATGATAAAAGAACGATTGTCGCGATAATTAACCATTCCTAAATTAGGTACGAGAGTAGTAAAAGGATAATCTGCAATTTCGGGTTTGGCAGCCGATACTACTGACAGCAAAGTTGATTTACCAGCATTCGGAAATCCTACCAATCCCACATCTGCCATCAGTTTTAATTCCAACACTTTCCATTCTTCTAACCCTTCTCCCCCGGGTTGAGCATAACGAGGTGTTTGCAAAGTTGCTGACTTGAAAAAATTATTTCCTTTACCTCCCCTGCCTCCGCGAACAAGAATAATTTCCTGACCGTCTTCTTCTATTTCGAATAAAAATTTGTTTGTTTCAAAATCACGGGCTATGGTTCCTAATGGAACTTCAAGAATTTCGTCAGCTCCGTCAGCTCCGGTCATTAATGCGTTGCCGCCTCGCTCTCCGGGATCAGCAATTACATGTTTTCGGTATTTCAAATGAAGCAATGTCCACAATTGTTTGTTTCCACGCAAAATGATATGTCCTCCTCTGCCACCATTACCTCCATCAGGACCGCCTTTTGCCGTTTTTTTATCGCGGTGAAAATGAACATAACCGGGGCCACCTGCACCCGAACGACAACAGATTTTTACGTAATCAACAAAATTCTTCTCCATGATATATAGCTGCAAATTTCGTTAAAATACTGCAACGTTTTATCCCTGATATGCAGAAAATACAATAGAACTGCAATTTCCTCCAAAGCCAAAAGAGTTCAGTAGTGCATGTTTTATTGTTTGCTTACTACCGACAGTGTGAGGTTTAAGCCCTGTAACTTCATCGGGAACAGAAAAATTTTTACTGGCAAAAATTACACCTTCCTTTATAGCCATTAAAGTAAAGACACTTTCCACAGCCGATGCAGCTCCCAGCGTGTGACCGATAAATGATTTACATGAAATAAAAGGAGGAATAGTGTCTCCAAAAATTTTCTGCATAGCAACTCCCTCTGCCCGGTCGTTATTAGGTGTTCCGGTGCCGTGTGAATTGATGTAATCAATATCCTTAGAACTAATATTTGCTTTATTCAAAGCCTGCTGCATACAATTAACAGGACCCGTTGCTTCATCGCTCAATGCAGAAGGGTGAAATGCATCGTTGCTATTGGCATAACCACTAATAACCGCTATGATTTTCTCTGCAGGTACATCGTCAGACTTTTCCAAAATCAAAAAACCCGCACCCTCACCAAGGTTAAGTCCCTTACGGTTATTATCAAACGGACGACATGGTTCGTCCGATAAAATATTTAATGAATTAAATCCATTTATGGTAAACTTCGACAGGCAATCTACACCACCAACTATAGCGCGTTTTGCAATTTTTTGTTGGATTAACCTTGATCCGAACATGATTGCATTGGCTCCTGATGAACAGGCGGTATTTATAGTGTCTGAAAAACCACGGATACCTAATTTTTCCTGTAGAAATAGTGTTACGGACGCGCAATCGTAATTGGATAAATAAGCAGAACCCTCTGTTGAACGGTTTGCATCATGATACAATTCATCAGTCAGATACATTCCTCCCACTGTACTAGAAACTATAATTGCCGTTGAAGTGTCTGAAAGTATATCCGTATCAAATCCCCGATTGGCAATGGCTTCGCGGGCAGCCAGTAATGCAAGATGTTGTGTACGCGTAACAGATTCGTCAGTAATGTTATTTAGCTCTCGGAGTTGCTGTGCGCTAAGTTTAATTTCGGCAAAAGGTAAAACATCAGCATATCTGCTTTTTACATAAGCTGCCTTTCCTATTCCTGTATTACCATTTTTTAAAGCCGTAATGTTTTCCTGAACATTGTTGCCCAGTGACGATAATACACCAATTCCGGTAACAACAATAGCCGACACTTTATTAAACTTTTAACGAATGTTGCATGATAAAATCAACCATTGTATTTACATCTACCAAAATTTTTCTTCCCTCCTTAGGGTCGGTAATTTTTATTCCATACTCACGCTCGAGCAAAACTATAAGTTCAATGGAATCAATAGAATCAAGTCCCAGGCTACCCTCTCCGAAAAAAGGTTGGTTGTCGCCAATACTTTCGGGAGTCATCTCAAGAAGGTTAAGGTATTTGATGATATGTTTTTTTAAATCCAGTTTCAGTTGTTCTTTATCCATCAGATTAAATTCTTTCGTTTCAATGTCAGGTAAATGATTATTTGGAGAATGATTGTAAGAGCGAGCAAAGGTAGAATATTTAAGAAAATGTGGGTAATGGACTTCTGAAGAAGAAAAACATTGTAAAAGCCATCTAAAGCCCATTTAAAGGGCGACACATAAGATAAATGTTTAAACAATTCGGGCATGGCAAATCCGGGGACAAAAATTCCCCCCAAAGCAGCAAGAATGATGATGGATGCCGCACCAAACCCATTTGCCTGTTCCTGAGTTTCGGCCAATACGCCAACACACAATGCATAGCTGATGGCACACCAACCGCTGAAAAATGAAACTAAAAATAATGACAGAAATGATGAAGGCAAATTCAAAGCAGGAAGATGTATGAAGGGGAACAACCATCTTCCTATGGAAAAAATAAACGCTACCTGAAACAGAGTAACCGTTAAAAACAAAACCTGTTTGGAAAGTATAAGTACGCTTAGTGATGAAGGCAATACTTTGAGTCTTATGAAACTTCCGCTTAATTTTTCCCGCACCATATTGCTGCCTAATGAAATCACTGAAAAGAACATTGCAAATAATGTCCAAGCAGGTATATTATGTTGAGTTGAATCAGGATTGGGGTTAAGCCCGGCATGCAAGGTTGATTCTTTGATAGAAACAGCTGAGGGCAGCAACTTTTGCTCGGTTTCTGCAGGTATATCATGTTCGTTGATACTTCTGTAAAGCTGACCTATCATCATTTTGTTTTGCAAGATTTGCATGATACCGTTTATAGATGCTTTAACCGAGTAGCGATATGTTTCCTGAAGAACAGAATTAAAAATAAGTTCTGGTTGCAAAGTATCAATGGGTACCGATGTGGTGTCATTGGCTTTCAACCCGAATCCCTCCAAAGCAAAGGACGAGCGTTGATTTACCTGTTTTTGCAGATTAAAATAATAGCCCTGCGGAATAATTAATAATACCAATGCATCCTGTTTTTCAGCTAAAGCTTCGGCCTCCTCATGCGATTTTTGAGATGTTTCCTGCAAGTTAAACATTCCGCTTTTTTTCAAAGCTTCAACAAAATCTGTGGATTTATTGCCTGTGTCGTTATTGCATACAAGTAGGTTTATCTGATTCTCATTAATCATTTTATACACACTGTTTTGCAATGCAGTCATAACAACGGCAAGCAACACCGGCATTACAAACATCAGCAGCAACCCTACTTTGTCGCGGTAAAGTTGTCTGAATTCTTTTTTTATAGTAACCCAAAACAAATACATCAGTCTCTGAAATCTTTACCTGTAAGTTTTAAAAATAATTCTTCCAGTGTGTTGACATGATCTTTTTGAAGCAGGTTACTTAAACTATCACAAGCTATTATTTTTCCATCATCCATTAAAGCAATATAGTCGCAAAGTTCTTCAGCTTCTTTCAATTGATGCGAAGTATAAATCAATGTTGTTCCCTGTCGGTTAAGTTCCTGCAGGTAATCAACAATGGCTATGCGCGACTGAACGTCAACACCCACTGTTGGTTCGTCAAGGAAAAGTACTGATGGATTATTCATCACTCCAATAGCAATATTCACTCTTCGCTTCATACCGCCTGAAAACTTACTCACTGCTTTATTTCGCACATCCCAGAGTCCGAACCTGGTGAGCAAATCGTGTGTTTGTAATTTAATTTGCTTGTCATCAAGCCCGGCCCATGCTCCAAAAAATTCCAGATTTTCTACCGGTGTTAACTCAGGATAGAAAGCAAAGTCCTGGGGTACATATCCAAACTGTTTTCTGAAATTATTTTTTTCACTCAATGTTTTCTCATTGATACGTACTTCACCGTTTTGTGGAATGTGAATGCCTGTCATTACCGACATAAGTGTGGTTTTTCCCGCTCCATTAGGCCCGAACAAACCAAAACGCATTCCTTTACTGACAGATAAGCTAATGTTATTCACAGCAGGGTTTACTGACCCTTTGTACTGAAAACTAACCTGACTTAATGAAAGTGCAGTCATGGTTATTACATTAAAATTTCAACTTGGATAGTTGTGTGAATGCCTGTTTTTCAACTTCGGCAACCTGCAACATTCTGTCGTGCATGTTCACAAAGTCCGAACGCTGTGTAAGTCTTCCTTTGAAAATGCCTGCTGCCTGCACGGCAGCATCGCGCCACATATCACCTGCTGAAGTAAACTGTTGTGAGATGGCAACTATCTTATCATCAGGAATAAATTTATGTGCCTGCTGCAGAAATGCTGCATAAATAAAACGAAAACCTCCACCTCCTGTTCCTATCTCTTCCTGCATGCGCACCAGTTGTGCAAGGTATAAACCGGTTTTCTGTGCGCCTAACTTATCATGCCATTTCAGAATTTTTTTTGCAACAAACTTTATTCCGCTGACGCCTGCAATAGGTCCCGGAATGAAAAGCATATCCCTTACATTTTGCCGGATGCCTTTGCGAATGGCGTACTTCATATTTTCAGGAGTGATATTCTTGGTTAGGTTTGGATAGTAAATCTGCCCTTTAGGAGCCAATGGCCCTTTTGCAAAACGTACGCGATTAAGTTCGTAATCGGTAAGTGAAGTGGTGCCTTCCATCACAGGGTCGCTTATCAGATATTGGTCTTCTTCTTTTCCAAACACAACCAAATTGTGAGCATTGAAATGAAAGCGATATTCCTTTGGAAAATAGGTAAGATAATACACTCCTACCTGACAGCCTACAGGTTGGTTGTTTTGCAAGCAACTGTCAAGCATTTTGCGTGCACTTTCCTGGGAAGAAAACTTTTTTCTGATGACTTCAATCCCTAACCTTTTGCAAGTACGTTTGAAAATTAATCCCGGCATTGTACGATACGAAAATGCAGGTGCATTATTCACCATTAAAAAAGGGATGTAAATAAAAAATAATCCGGAACCTATACCAAAAGCAAGAGGTTCTGTGATTTCAACTCCGGAGAAACGAAGCAGATTAGCGGTAACCCCGTTTTCGCAGTGGGCTGCCTGCCGGTGTTCAAAGTCTATCTGCATTGAAATGCTCCATTTTTAATTCTTTCATACTTACCTCAAACACGTCTGCATATTTTTTAAGCTTGGCTTCACTGAGTTTTTTAAAGACTTCGGGCTTCATGTGTCGTTTGATTGTCCATTGCCAAAAACCGGTGTAACCTGACAATATTTTCATATCCATCAATCGTAATTCCATATAAAACAAAACAGGACTTGCTTCACCGCGCAGCACTTTGTCCTTAGCTGCAATAATGCGGGTTTCAATATCCTTCCAGGCTACATCAAGCGCATTTGTTTTTACTTCCCATCCGGTGCTGTTGGCAGTTTCGTAATTGCCATTTTCGCCAACGGCATAACATAACTCACGAATATAATTTACCAGAGCACTGTGATCCTGCGGTATATCTTTTTTGTTCATTTTAAACTACTGTCAGAATAGCAAACACGTAGGAAAATCGTGCACTTTCGGGAACTGCCAATACCATACGTTGCCCCTTCTTCAGACGGTTGGTTCGCATCAGTTCTTCCATCATCAGATAAATGCTTCCTGCTCCAACGTTCCCAACTTGTGAAAGATTGGTAAACCATTTTTCCTGAGGAATTATGAGTCCCTTTTTACGGAACCCCTCATCCATTTTGTTTCGGAAAAATTCACTCGAAATATGAGGTAAAAACCAGTCAATTTCAGATGCTTTAAGCCGGTGCGTATTCAGCATTTCAATCAGTTTGTCACTGCCAAGGTCAACAATATACTTACTCAGCATTTTTGTGTCCTGCTTTATATTGAGCACTGAATTTTCAATAATCTCAACAGGATTCATATCCATATAACTCACAAAAGTTCCATCAGGAGTTTTGTCGGCAGCTGCATACATGCATGGTTCAGTAATGTTTGCATACGATATTCCCTCTACTGCGTCAATACGCAGAGAGTTACCTTCGGCTGCAGGTTTATTTTCAACAAGTGCTGCTGCTGCTCCATCGCTAAGCATCCATCTCAGAAATTCTTTATCGAAACTGATGTATGGGTTATCCTCCATCTGAGCAAGTTTTTTTGCTTCGGCTTCAAACGACTCATAATTCATTATCCTTGAAGTACGCTCTGAACCCGTGACTACTGCTTTAGTTGATTGTCCCGTTTTCACACACATCCATGCATACTTAAGTGCATGCATACCGGAGCAACAGTTACCCGAAGGTGAGGTTACTTCAATAGCTTTTGAATTTTTAAGCCATCCATGAACCATTACTGCATGCGAAGGCATCCATTGATCGGGTGATGAAGTACCGCACGTCAATAAGTCAACTTCGGATAATTCATTCGGTCTTTTTTCAAAAAGTTTTTCGACAGCAATAGCTGCAAGTTGTGCATTGGTGTGGGTCGCTTTACCATTCTTATCCATCGCATAATAACGGCATTTGATTCCATTATTCCGCAATACCAAATATTTTGCTTTTGAGGACTGCTCATGTTTCATTCCAAGGTATTGCCCCATCTCATCATTGGATATAGGCTCATTGGGCAAGAAAGCTGACAGGCGGGTTATATAAACTTCGTTATTCATAATTTAACCGGGCAAATTTACACCTTCGGCATATATCTTCCGTTTTGCCAGCTTTTTATATAATAAAGGCCTGATAATGAATGTAAATAACACTACTACTATGGGAGAAATAATAAATAGAGCAAAAAGAAGATAATATCTGAAAATGTTAATCCATAATTCACGGTTTTTCTTTTTAAGAATAATGCCTGCCCAAATACGAAACAACATGATGGCGCGACTTTCAATAAACATGAGCGTGGTATTTACATGTACTGCTCCCATCGTCAGCCATTTTTTTTGCAACTCACCTAATGTATCGTTCTCCAGCGACTGACATGCTATAAATCCAAAATCTTTAGCTGACGATATATCTTTTTCCGAAATCCCCGGCTTTGGAAATATTCCCCACATTTTATCTTTCTTGCCTGTAAGCATCCAATACTGAACGGTTACTGCACTGATAAGATTCGGAGCTTTATCATTAAGAATAAGATTCCCTACATGCAGTGCCTTATTTTTATTTAACCATTGTCGCACTCGCTCTTGTCCTTCAATCCACATATTTCTTACTCCGCCAATAGTAATTACAGGAGTGTTTTCAATAAGTTTACTTATTACCTCTGAATGCATGGCCGAAATTGCCGGCAATGATGGCGACAAAAACCAAGGTTGCCAGGCAAAAACAATTAAATCATACTTGGTATGCCGAGTTGACAATGGTTTTATTTTAATAGGTTTATCCGTTACACATTCCGGCATTGCATTAAAAAAACGGTCGTTATCCCAAGGAAAAGGGAAAGGCTTTTCAGGTTCAATCAGCAGGTACTCTACTTCATTCAATGCTGCTTCAAACGGCTGAGCAAAGTTTTCAACGATTTGCTTTAGTTGTCCCGTTTGTGAGTAAAAAATAATAAGAATACGCTTATTCAAAGTCTGTAGATTTTAGAATGCCTGATGTAGCTGAATATTCCTTCACATATTTCTGTATGACAGGACTGAAATTCTTAAACTGTTCACGCACCAATGCAGCATCTTCCTGAATATTTTTTTTATATCCCAACATGGGCGGACTATTTTCCTGAATTAAAAGTCTCAAAAAGTGATAGAGCATATTGTCGGGATGAGTTCGGATTTCAGCTTCCAGAAGCTGACGACCTTGCTTAAAAAGTTGTAATTTTTGTGCAGGTGCTTTTACTAATCCCGCCTTTTTCATCAACAAAGCACCTGAGTAGGCATTTTGCTCTGACTCCGGTAAACTCGAAACACTTTTTAAAATCTTATTTACAGTAACCGTGTCTTCAGACAACATCGCATCTAAAACCTTGCTTATATTGTTATCAGAAGCCATAAGGGGCTTACAATTGATTAGTAATAAAAGTATAATGATTCCTTTTCGCATGAATGCAAATGTATAGAAAGAGCGGTAACTATTTATTCAAATGAAATGCTAAATCTTCATACCTCAAAGTCCCGAATTGCGAAACATAATTTTAATAAAAGTGCGTTCAAGAATTGCATGAGCCATAGCTAGTAATTCATCGTTCTGATGAAGAATTCTTCGCATTGATTTTTCGGGAATATCTACACGATATATCCATGCATTAAACGTGCCCGGAGTTTTACGCAACGAGGTTATTATTTCCATAAGGTGTGAAATTAATTCTTGTTGTGCCGTATTAACATCACCATTCCACATAATAGTGCAACCGGTTCCGATAAGGTCCTTGTTGAGTTGTTGCACCGTCTGGCGGATGTATTTTTCATTCTCGCCAAAATGCCTTAACGACTCTTCGCTCATTGTTCTGAAAAACTACGGATGGCAAATTCATAGGATTGTAAACCGAAACCGGCAACAATACCTTTGCAATGTGCCGACAATAGGCTTTTTTGTCGGAATTCCTCACGTGCATAAATGTTGGAAATATGTACTTCGACCACCGGTGTAGGTATTGCCGCAATAGCATCACCAATTGCAACACTTGTATGGGTATATCCTCCTGCATTCAACACAATACCTTTATAGCTGAACCCAGTTTGGTGCAGTTTATTGATGATTTCTCCTTCAACATTACTCTGAAAATATTCAATCTGCAGATTACTGAATTTTAGTCTGAGTTCGGCAAGATAATCATCAAAAGTACGATTGCCATAAGTTTCAGGTTGCCTGATGCCCAGCAGGTTGAGGTTAGGCCCGTTGATGATAATAATTTGTGGTTTCATAGCATGCTATGGCACGTTAATCACTTTATGCATTTGAAGTGAAAACTGCCATTCGGGATGTGATTTTATATAATCCACCATAAGTGGTACTATTTTATTAAAACGACTGTATTCAGGTTGCAGGAAGAGTTTTGTTCCCGACACAACCATTTGTGCATACTTTTCAGCCCATTCAAAATCGGATGGGTGAAAAATCACTACTTTAAGCTCATTGGCCAGTTTAAGATTCTCCGGCAATGGAGCTTTGTACTTTTTGGGCGATAGACAAATCCAATCGAAGTTGCCTGAGATGGGATGTGCACCAGAAGTTTCGAGCCACACCTGCATACCATGCTCCCTTAATGCTGCTGTGAGATCAGCAAGTGGATGCATGGTTGGTTCTCCGCCTGTAATTACAACATTGGAAGCTCCATGCTTTTTGCAACTTTTCACCAACTCATCTACAGACATTATAGGATGTTTATCTGCCTCCCATGACTCCTTTACATCACACCACACGCAACCTACATCGCAACCTGCCAGACGAATAAAATATGCTGCTTTACCCGTATGCATTCCTTCGCCCTGTATGGTATAAAAATGCTCCATGACCGGGTAATTTCCGGGAGGTAAACCGGAGGGAACTATTTCCTTACTTATAGCTTTGGACTGCTGCATCGGGTGATTAACTAATTTTCTGACTCACTACACGCTGCAGAATTTCAAAAGCATTCTCTGCCATCTGATTTTCTTTATCCAAAGTAGGATTTACTTCCGACATTTCGAAACAACACACTTTTTCATTTTGAATTAAACGCACACATAGTCCGCCAGCTTCCTTCTCGGTAATTCCATTACGCACGGGAGTGCCTGTACCTTTAGAAATGGAACTGTCCATACTGTCCACATCAAATGACACATAGATGTGTGAGCAATGTGAAAGATGCGACAAGGCATCACGCGAAATTTTTTCAACACCTTTTCGTTTCACGTCAGAAGTAGAAAACATTTTCACCTTATGCTTTTTTAAAAGATAGGATTCTTCGGGCTCCACATCGCGCACGCAGATATATACCAAATCCTTGTAAGTTATTTTAGGCGAAATCCCTCCTACTTTTTTCAGTTTATTCCAAAGGTCAACGGTTTCCTTGTCCGGCTTGTTCATTCTGTTGGTGAGGTTATCTTCGCCAAGGGTCGCGGCCAACGGCATACCATGTACATTACCTGTAGGAGTGGTATATGGAGAATGAATATCAGCATGAGCATCAATCCAAATAACACCGAGTTTAGATTTAGGATAAGCCATTTTTATTCCGGCAATAGTACCACCAGCAGTGCTGTGGTCTCCTGCAAGTACAATTGGGAACGCTTTACTTTTTAGTGTATCGCATACGGTCTTTCCTATTCTTTCATATAAAGTAATAATACCTTTAATCCGTTTAGCATAAGGACTACCCTGAGCCTCAAACAACAGTTTGTTTTCATTAGGTATATCTATGCATTCCACCTTATTAAACAAATTACTTCCGAAATCGAGAGCTGCTACCTTAATGGCATCTACACCCATACTGGCTCCTCGTGTGCCTGCGCCTATTTCCGACTTTACTTCAATAAATTTTATTTTACTCATAATATTTTTTAACAATCATTTTTAATTTTCAAGATATATCTACATTCGCATGGCACAAAAATAAATGAATAGCCATAGCAAATGAAGAACCGGTACATTGACCTGATTCAACAAAGTTACGACTTTCCACAAGAAGGTTTTGAAGTAATTGATGATTGCCTGCATTTTAACGGGATAAATCTTATGGATGTGATTAAACAATATGGCACACCGCTTAAGATAACCTATCTTCCTAAAATAAGTTCACAAATACAGAAAGCCAAACGTATTTTTAACGTAGCAATGGCTAAAGTGGACTATAAAGGCAGCTATTATTACTGCTATTGCACCAAAAGTTCACATTTTTCATTTGTAATGGAAGAAGCTTTGAAAAATGATATTCATATTGAAACCAGTTCTGCATTCGATATTCCCATTATCCGCTCACTTTATCAGTCACAGAAAATCAACAAAGACATTTACATTCTTTGCAATGGTTTTAAGCGTGATACTTATGTGAAGGCAATTGTTGACCTTATCAAAGATGGTTTTACCAATGTGATACCTATTCTTGATAATATTGAAGAACTGCAGGAATATGAAAAAGCACTCCCCGACAGAAAATTCAAAATTGGAATACGTATAGCTTCAGAAGAAGAGCCTAATGCTGAATTTTATACTTCACGACTTGGAATCCGGCAACGCGACATACTGGATTTTTACAAAAATACCGTCAAGAAAAATCCGAATGTAGAATTAAAACTGCTACACTTTTTCATCAATACAGGCATTCGCGATACGGCCTATTATTGGAATGAATTGCAGCGTAACATCAGCCTTTATGCC